>NZ_LZRW01000032.1:0-417904 GCF_001974945.1 Bacillus sp. I-2
TACACTAATCGGATAACTAACTCTTTTTCCCATACAAAAAACACCTCCAAATTGTTTTCAGATATGCTATACCCGATTTTTCAATTTAAAGGTGTTTTTATTTGTCTCACTTTATGGGGTCAGTCCCATGAGGAACGGCTTTTTTCTCGCTTGCGATTATGCTTTTTTTACTCTTGGACTTCTTGGTTTATTGACTTTATTGGCTTGTTTGATGATTCTTCGTTCATCATTTAGTGATTTATACAGTGAGACAATCATCAATATAATGACAACGGAGAACGGCAAGGCTGCGAGCTTGGCTGTATTTTGCAAGGCTTCAAGTCCCCCTGAAAATAAAAGCACAGCAGCAACAGCCGATTGGATAATGCCCCAGCTGACTTTGACACTGCCAGGAGGGTTTAATGATCCGTAGGTTGTCTGCATTCCAAGCACAAATGTAGCTGAATCTGCCGATGTAATAAAGAATACGGCGATTAAAATGAGTGCTAGTATCGATGTAATCATCGCCAGCGGATATTCATTCAGTACACCGAAGAGCATCGTTTCAGTTGAAAGGCCTGCAACATCGACAATATTCTTTTGCTGTAAGTCCATTGCAGATACACCGAAAATCGAGAACCATAGGAATACTAGGATGGAAGGAGCGACTAAGACACCCACTAAAAATTCGCGAATTGTTCGCCCGCGTGACACTCTAGCGATAAAGATCCCGACAAATGGTGCCCAAGAAATCCACCATGCCCAATAAAAGATCGTCCATCCATTAATCCATTCTCTCTTTTCAGGATCATTGGGAGATAGACGGAAGCTCATTTGAACAATATTGGATAAGTATTGTCCAATCGAGTCAGTAAATGAATTTAAGATAAAAACAGTTGGACCTACCAAAAGTAAGAAAAACATCAGAACAGCTGCTAATACCATATTGATATTACTTAAGTATTTAATGCCTTTTCCAATCCCTCTTAAAGCAGATGCAAGGAAAAGCACCGTTACAATGATAATAATGATCAATTGTGTGCTAAAGGTATTTGGAATATGAAAAAGGTAATTCAATCCACCATTTATTTGTGCCGCGCCTAATCCTAGGCTTGTCGCAACACCAACCACGGTTGCAAATACCGCAATACAATCGATGGTTTTACCGATCCATCCGTGAATTTTATTTCCTAAAACGGGCTGCAGCGTTGCACTGATTAAGCCAGGTGCGTCTTTTCTAAATTTAAAGTAAGCAATGCAAAGTGCAACAATGGCATAAATAGCCCATGCATGAAGCCCCCAGTGGAAAAATGTATAGCGAAGGGAATCGCGGAAGGCCTGCGCAGTTTCAGTCTCCCCTGTTGGTGACTGAATAGCATAGTGGCTGATTGGTTCAGCTGCTCCGTAAAAAACAAGACCAATTCCCATACCGGCACTAAATAGCATAGCAAACCAAGAAAATAAACCAAATTCAGGCTCTTCCCCCGGCTTTCCTAGCGTAATCTTACCGATTGGGCTAAAAATAAAGAATAGACAAAAGCCGACAAGCAGTGATACCACTAACAAGTAATACCAGCCAAAGTCATTTGTAATGTATGTTTGAATTTGATCTGTGACATTTTGCAATGTGTCTGGAGAAAACGCTCCCCACATCACGGCAACAAATGTGATCGCAATCACAATCCAAAATACACTTGATACGTTTTTCACACCATCTCACTCTCCTGTTGTTCTACACGTTTAAGCAGAGGACTTTTGCTTAATATCCCCTAACTCAACTTATTTCAAACAAAAAGAGGCGAGCTTCTCACTCGACCTCTACTTTACCGTAACATGTTTTGCTTCCATTTATCAACTATCGATATGGGAAGACGATTTTTCCTCAATTCGTTTGCGAAGACGGTAGACATATTCTTTTAAACATACTGCGAAAATGGTAAACGCCAAAACAATGGCGATTTTTAACGGGGTAATGGACAGCTTCAAGAAAACAGCGGCTGTCAAACTGATAACGACCGCAAGAACAATCGGTAATGCACGTCTGATCATTGATCTCTCTCCTTTGCTTCTAGTGCAGCATTCATCCCGGCAAGCCTGCCTGTCACAAGTGCTGACGTGATATTGTATCCGCCTGTGTAGCCATGGATGTCTAAAATTTCTCCGCAGAAATAAAGACCGGGCATTTTTTTAGACGCCATTTTCTTCGGTTCAATTTCCTTGACAGAAACGCCGCCTCCTGTCACAAACGCTTTGTCCAAGGATAGCGTACCATTTGCATGCACAATAAAATGTTTGCAATCATGGGCAAATGCACGCAGTTTATCCTTGGCTAGACCAGAGAATGTGTCTTGTGGATCAATCCCGTTCCGTTCTAACAGAAACAATAAATAGCGTTCTTGCATCCAAGACTTGAGGACATTTTTAATGGCTTTCTTCGGTTCATCTTTAAGGTCACGATGAAGCTTCTGGAACAGCTCCTCGTCATTCAGCTTCGGATATAAGTCAATTTGAAGACGGACGACCGGCTGCTTTTTCAATTCCTTCACAACAAATCCGCTGCATCTAAGAACAGCTGGACCTGATAAACCAAAGTGAGTAAAAATCATATCCATGACATGTGTGACGACGGGTTTCCCTTTTTTATTTAAAACACTGACAGCCACACTTCTTAAAGAAAGACCTTGAAGCACTTTTTCTTTAATAAATCGTTCATCGGATGTGACCGGTACCTCTGTTGGG
This sequence comes from Bacillus sp. I-2, assembly GCF_001974945.1. Taxonomy (NCBI): domain Bacteria; kingdom Bacillati; phylum Bacillota; class Bacilli; order Caryophanales; family Bacillaceae; genus Bacillus; species Bacillus sp. I-2. Next base: position 2,719 of record NZ_LZRW01000032.1, read on the forward strand.
AAGAGCTCTGTAATGGTATGACCGGCTGCTTCTGCCCATGCATAGCCGTCACCAGTAGAGCCGGTATGCGGCACACTTTTTCCGCCGACAGCAATGACGACAGACTTACTTGAAATTTTTTCATCATTATTTGTAACAATTCCAGCTGCTTGTCCGTCTTGATACAGAACTGTTTTAATTTTTTCGTTCGTTCGAATGGTGACATTGAGGGCGCGGAGCCTGTCTAGAAGGGCATCCACAACAGATTGTGCTTTGTTTGATACAGGGAACATACGTCCATGGTCTTCTTCTTTTAGTTCAATGCCAAGGTTTTCAAAAAACGAAATAATATCCTCGTTGTTGAACTCAGAAAATGCACTATATAGAAAACGGCCGTTTCCGGGAATATGTTTGATGATTTCTTCTACTGGAAGGCGATTGGTGACGTTACAGCGTCCGCCGCCAGAAATGGCCAGCTTTCTGCCAAGTTTGTTTCCTTTGTCAATTAACAGAACAGTCGCACCGTGCTCTGCTGATGCAATCGCGGCCATCAGTCCAGAAGGTCCGCCGCCAATGACAATGACATCATAATGTTTCATGTTACATTCCTCTTTCTACTTTCAGTCATTTTTCTATTATAACGAAGATTAGGGAAGGCTGAAATATGAATTGATTGGTTTTGTGACTTCCGTATTGGATTTGTTACCTGTGTGTTGAATTGATGTGGTAAAATAGTTAAGTTGAATATTCATTAGAAAAATGGTGGTTAAGCGCATGTCTAATAAACTGCTTCGTGGTACGTTGGTTTTAACGATAGGGACGTATCTCTCTCGTATTCTTGGTATGATTTATTTAATTCCATTTAGCGCAATGGTTGGAGCAACTGGTGGAGCGTTATTCCAATATGGATACAATCAGTATACGATTTTTTTAAGTATTGCTACGCTTGGTTTTCCAACAGCGGTATCAAAATTTGTTTCCAAATATAATGCGATCGGCGATTATGAGACAACAAGAAAAATGTTCAGGGCGGGTATGTCGGTCATGCTGGTCACCGGGATGATCGCCTTTTCTATTTTATATTTGTCCGCACCGATTTTTGCCAAGATTCAGCTTGGCGGATCAAATGAAACAGGCGGTTTGACTGTCGATCAAGTAGTATATGTGATTCGGATGGTCAGCTTAGGTCTTTTGGTTGTACCGATTATGAGTCTTGTACGCGGATTCTTCCAAGGACACTCCATGATGGGACCGACAGCTGTTTCTCAAGTGATTGAACAGCTTGTCAGAATCATCTTCCTATTAACGGCGACGTTTATTATTTTAAAGGTGCTTGACGGCGGGCTTGTCATTGCTGTCGGATATGCAACATTTGCGGCACTGATCGGTGCATTTGGCGGTTTATTCACGCTTTATTTATATTGGCTGAAGCGGAAGGATCGGCTCTTAGCTATGCAGCCGAATACAGGCGCTCACTCTGATTTATCTTATAAGCAAATGTTTACAGAGCTGTTTAGCTATGCGGCGCCGTATGTATTTGTTGGACTTGCGATTCCAATTTATTCTTATATCGATACAAACACAATTAACAGAGCCATGATTGCATCCGGACATCAGGATATTAGTACAGCGGTATTGTCCATTGTGACGTTATATTTACCGAAGGTCGTGATGATTCCTGTGTCACTTGCCACAGCGTTTGGCTTAACATTGATTCCGACGATTACGGAATTATTTACAGCACGTAATTACAAGCTGCTCAATAGACAAATTGATCAGACGATGCAAGTCATTTTATTTTTCGTGCTGCCTGCTTCATTTGGTATCTCGGCATTGGCTGGACCGGCTTATTGGTTTTTCTATCCGTCTGTTCATCCTGAGATTGGGATCTCCATTTTGTTCTGGTATGCACCTGTTGCATTATTGTTTTCTTTATTCACCATTAATGCAGCGATTTTGCAAGGGATCAACAAACAAAAATTTGCGATCGTCAGTCTTTTGTTAGGGATCATTATTAAAACGGTTCTGAACATCCCGCTGATCAGCTGGCTGCAAGGAAATGGTTCTGTATTGGCAACAGCATTAGGCTACAGTGCGTCCATCTTGTATATGTTTATCATGATTAAACGCCATGCCGGCTATTCGTTCCGCAGAATTTTCAAACGTTTTATTCTCATTGGTATTTTAACGGCGATCATGGCTGTCGTGGCATATTTGACAAGTCAGCTTGTGAACCAAGTGATTTCTTATGAAGGCGGAATTTTACAAGCGGGTATCGTCATTTTGATTTCCATGATCACTGGTGGCGGTGTGTATATGTACTTGTCTTATAAGGTGGGATTACTAGAGCGTGTAATGGGCAGCCGTATGCCGAAATTTTTAAGAAAAAAGAGTTAAAGAAGAGGTAGATATTCATGAGGCTTGATAAATTACTTGCTAACAGCGGCTTTGGTTCAAGAAAAGATGTGAAAAAGCTTGTCAAGGCCCGGGCGGTCACAGTGAATGGAGAAGTGGCAAAGCAGGTGAAAGATCATGTTGATCCATCAAATGATGAAGTGCTCGTACACGGTGAGCGTGTAGAATATAAAGAATTCATTTACTTAATGATGAACAAGCCGGACGGAGTGATCTCAGCAACTGAAGATCTGCGGGATGAAACGGTTGTCGATTTACTCGAGCCGGAGGATATCGCAAGGGAGCCATTCCCTGTGGGGAGACTTGATAAGGATACGGTCGGTCTCCTTCTCCTCACAAATGATGGACAGCTTGCTCATCAATTACTTTCTCCAAAAAAGCATGTGCCAAAAACGTATGAGGTTCATTTGAAATATCCTTTAGGAGATCAAGACATTAAGCGTCTTGAAGAGGGCGTTGTCATCTTAGATGATTATCACACGAAGCCGGCGAAGGTGGAAGTAGATGCAAATGAAGAGGAAGATACACGCATCCGTTTGACGATTACTGAAGGGAAGTACCATCAAGTGAAGCTGATGGCCCAAGCGGTGGGAAATGAAGTGATCTTTTTAAAAAGGCTCTCGATGGGGGCTGTCTCTTTAGATGAAGATCTAGCACCGGGAGAGTACCGTGAATTGACGGATGAAGAATTAGACAGCTTAATGAATCGAGAATAACGTCAGAACAAAAGACGAAGGGCTAAAATAAAAATCATTTTAGCCCTTCGTCAACAATTTGCAAAAGAAAAGAACCGGCATATCGCCGGTTCTTTTTGTTATATGGACAATTCATTATACGCTTAAGATGATATTTTTACTTTTTTTCTCGTTGTTTCCCATTTGCCTCTGCTTGGACTATGAACAAGATCGTTATAGGCAAGCACGTTTAAGTCTCTTTGAATGGTTCTAGGTGTGATCCCGAATTCATCAACCAGCTCTTGTGTCGTCACAAGACCTTTCTCTTGAATGAACATATAGACTGATTTGATTCGAGTCATCATACGGTTTGTTGAAGGTTTCAAAAAACCACTCCCTATCAATAAGATCGGATGGACTTGACTAACCACAACTTACTACACTAAAACTGCGAAATAAGGACAAGCAACAATGGTAAATGTTCGTGTTTCTTAATGTTTTATTCTATTATACACGTTATTATGCATCTAGTTCCACCAAAAAGTCAACTTTACGTGTTTTTAAACTTGTCTTCATGAAATGAAATATGGTATATATCATGATTTGAATCCGGTTACAACCCAATAATGATAAGGGATGCGATGGAAGCTGACATTTTCAAATTCCGAAAAATAAACACAGAAAATTTACAAAATAAAAAATTCAGTGAAGGCGAAAAGGCACATTCCATGTGAGGATGTGCCTTTTTTGTTTCTGTTATCCTTCTAAGAAAAAGAGCTGAATGAAAAATAAGACCGCAAAGATGAGAACAAGCACATGTACTTCTCTCCATTTCCCTTTCGCCAATTTCACAAGCGGATATGAAATAAATCCAAGTGAAATTCCTGTAGAGATACTAGAAGTCAGCGGCATCGAAAGAATAACAAGGAAAGCAGGGAATGCCTCGTCTAGTTCGTTCCAGCGAATGCGTGACACCGAGTTCATCATCAAGCAGCCAACAATGATTAAAACAGGTGATGTGATCGATGGTAAAGAGGAAATAGCTTGAACGAGCGGGCCAAAAAATAGTGCCACAATAAACAGTGCAGCGACCGTTAAAGACGTCAGCCCAGTTCTTCCGCCAGCAGCTACTCCTGATGATGATTCAATATAAGCAGTGGTTGGGCTTGTACCAAACATAGAACCAACCGTTGTTGCAGCCGAGTCAGCGAGCAGGGCTCTGCGCACTTTTGGCAGCTGGCCATTTTTCATTAATCCCGCTTGTTCGGCAACGCCGATCATAGTGCCTGTTGTATCAAAAATCGTCACCAGTAAGAAGGAGAAGACGACAGCATACAAATGATGAGAGAACACGTCACCAAAGGCAGCGATTGGATTTGTAATCAGCATGCCTTCAGGCAGTGCAGGGATGTCCATCAGTGTTTTAGGGAAATGAAGCTGGCCGGTTGCGAGCGCAATCAATGTGGTCGCTAACATGCCGATAAACAGTGCACCATTTATTTGAAGAACCATTAAAATAACCGAAATCATTAATCCGACAAGCGTTAAAATGACAACTGGCGAGCTTAAATTGCCAAGCTTCACAAGGTTTTCTGGATCAGCAGCGATGATCCCAGACTGACGGAGGCCGATAAATGCAATGAAAAGCCCGATTCCTGCTGTAATACCGTACTTTAAATTATCTGGAATGGCTTGAATCAGTTGTTTTCTAAGGGATGTTAACGATAAAATAATAAAGAGTAGACCAGCAACAAATACCGCACTAAACGCTGTTTGATAGCTGATGCCGCCACCGCCGACAACGGTAAAGGTGAAATAGACATTCAGCCCCATGCCTGGTGCAATGGCAATCGGATAATTTGCAAATAGTGCCATCCAGAGCGTACCGACAACAGCAGCGATGATTGTTGCAGTAAAGACTTGGTCAAAAGGAATACCTGCTTTTGAAAGAATTCCCGGGTTGACGGCAACAATATAGACCATGGTAAAGAATGTCGTCATACCAGCGATTATTTCTTTCTTTATGTTGGTTTGATTTTCTTTTAACTGAAACATAAAATCCTCCATTTACGAACATTATTACAAAACAATTAATATAATATTCGTTTTAAGGGTGGATTGCAACCTTTTTTCAAGGAGGAATGGAAAAATGAATTGGGAAGCTGAAGTAATACGAAAAAAAGACGACTTGATTCAGGACACACAATCTTTTTTACAAATTGAAAGTGTCCTTGATGAAGAAGGCGGTAAAGAAGGAAAGCCATTTGGTGAAAAAGTCGATGATGCCCTGCAGTATATGCTGAAAAAAGGGGAAGACGAAGGCTTCACAGTCAAGAATGTCGACGGCTATGCAGGTCATATTGAATACGGGGAAGGCGAAGACATTGTAGGTGTGCTGTGTCATGTGGACGTGGTTCCTGCTGGCGACGGCTGGACAACCCCGCCATTTTCAGCTGACATCAGAGAAAATAAAATCTTTGCACGCGGGGCTATTGATGACAAAGGCCCAACCATGGCGGCATTTTATGCGCTGAAAATCTTAAAAGATACTGGCCTGCAGCTGTCGAAAAAAATTCGAATGATCATTGGAACAGATGAAGAAAGCGATTGGCGCTGTGTGGACCATTATTTCAAGCATGAGGCGATGCCGCAAATCGGATTTGCTCCAGACGCCGATTTTCCGATTATTCATGCGGAGAAAGGGATTATTGATGCCACCCTGTCATTTACATATCAACAAACAGCGAATCATCAGCGCTATACGCTGAAGCAATTTACATCGGGTATGAGGCTCAATATGGTGCCAGATGAGGCAGCTGCTACTGTGACTGCTGCACAGGAACACGATGCTGAATTAATAAAAACAGCTTTCAAAGCCTATCTTGCTGATCATCAATTATCTGGTGAGGTAAAAAGCGCAGCGGATGGACTGCATTTTACATTAAAAGGGGTATCTGTTCATGCCATGGAGCCGGCGCATGGGACAAATGCGGGCATTCATATGGCGAATTTCTTATGCGGACACGAATTAGATGAGCAGGGACTTGCCTTTACTTCCCAAATCAACGCTTTATTTGATCAGGATACAAGAGGACAAAAGCTGGGAATTGCTTGCAAAGATGAGATTAGTGGAGATTTGACGTTGAATGTTGGGACAATCCGCTATAAACAGAATGAGGAAGCAAAGCTAGGGTTAAATGTCCGCTATCCAGTGACAGCAGACGGCAAGGACGTCAAAAAAGGAATTGAAAGCATCAAAGGGGCGGCTCTTCTAAAATTCGAAGACAGTCCTCCTCATCACGTCTCAAAAGATCATCCGCTTGTGAAAACCTTGCAGCGGGTATATGAGGAACAAACGGGAGATCCCGCAACTCTTATTGCCATTGGGGGAGGAACGTATGCGAGATCTTTAGAAGCAGGCGTTGCCTTCGGACCTTTATTTCCTGGCAGACCAGACTGCGCCCATCAAAAGGATGAATATATTGAAATTGATGACTTACTGAGAGCAACAGCTCTTTATGCACAAGCCATGTATGAATTAGCAAAATAAAAATTGGAAAAGAGAAGAGGGGATTTACAGTGAAAAAGATGTTCTTATGCTCTTCATTCAAAGACAGCTATTCTCTCTTATCTGACTTTGCCGGTGAATCTTTAAAAGGGAAGCGCGTGACTTTCTTTCCAACGGCAAGTGCTGTAGAAGAAGTCACGCACTATGTGGAGGCAGCGAAGGAAGCCTTTCAGGAATTAGGGATGCAGCTTGAGACTGTACAGATAGATGAACAGTCCGCTGAAGAGATCGCACAGATGATCAAACAAAATGATGTGATCTACGTTTCAGGAGGCAACACTTTTTATTTATTGCAGGAGTTAAGAAAGCATCGTCTCGATGACGTGTTGAAAGAAGAAATCAACAACGGCAAGCTGTACATCGGAGAGTCTGCGGGGAGTATCATCATGGCGCCAAGCATTGAATATATCTCCCTGATGGATGATCAAAAAAAAGCGCCGGAGCTTTCATCATTTCAAGGTGTCAATGAAATAAGCTGCTATCCAGTACCGCATATGCACAATGCCTATTTAGGCGAGGCTGCGCAGCTAATCACAGAGAAGTATCAGCAGACGCTCGATTTATGTCCGCTTACTGATGAACAGGCTTTACTTATCAGAGGGGAACAGGCTGAAGTGAAATCTGTCAAAACATCTTAACCGTGAAATGAAGAAAAAGGAACAGGGATTCATCGCCCTGTTCCTTTTTTAATCTTGAAAAACATCACTTGATAAGTATCGTTCGCCCGTATCTGCTGTCATACAGATCACAATTTGATCTGCCGGCAATTGTTTGGCTGTTTCAATGGCTGCATAGCAAGCCGCCCCAGAGGATGGGCCTACTAAAATTCCTTCAAGCTTAGCGAGCTGCCGTGTGATGTGATAAGCATCTTCGTCACTTACTTGCACGATGTCATCATAGACGTGCTCGTTTAAAATATGGGGGATAAATCCTGGGCTTGTGCCAACAAGTTTATGCTTCCCAGGTTTCCCGCCAGATAAGACAGGGGAACCCTTAGGCTCTGCCACACGGATGGTTAAATGAGGGAATGCTTTTTTTAATTCCTCTCCAGTTCCTGTAATAGTACCGCCTGTTCCAGCTGTTGCGACAAAGGCTCCAAGTGGCTGTCCAAGTTGTTTCACAGCTTCCATAATTTCGACTGCTGTTGTTCCTCTATGTGCATCTGGGTTCGCTCTATTGTCAAACTGCATGGGAATAAAGCTATGAGGAATTTGAGCAGCCAGTTCCTCAGCCTTGCGGATGCAGCCTGGCATTTTTTCTTCTCCTGGGGTTAAGACGACCTGCGCCCCGTATGCCTTCAAAATATTGATTCTTTCCTTTGTCATCGTATCAGGCATGACAAGGATGGCTTTGTAGCCTCTTGCGGCGGCATTCATGGCTAAACCAATCCCTGTATTCCCGCTCGTAGGCTCAATAATGGTTGCTCCTTTTGTGAGTTTCCCTTGTTTTTCTGCTTCGACGATCATATTGTAAGCCGCGCGGTCTTTTACACTTCCGCTGGGATTAAATGATTCCAGCTTTAAGTAAACAGCCGCCGCATTTTCTGGCTGGAGCCGCTGTAATTTGACAAGCGGTGTATCGCCAATCAGCTCAGCTATATTTTGTGCAACTTTCATCAGATGACACCCTTTCTTCTCATTCCGCATTTCTTTAGTTATACTATCATCAATGGGGATTCGTAAAGTTTGTTAAAAAAGGACAGGTGATATTGTGTCAGAAAACCGTCATTATTTTATAGGGATTCACATCCCTGAACAACTTGCGCATCAAATCAAACAAGACATTGATCAAAGGAGCGGACTGTTCTTTCAAAAATGGACAGCACCACATGATTATCATGTGACCCTTGTCTTTTTAGGCGCCATTCCAGAAGAACGTTTAAAAAAGATCATCCAGCTGCTTGACATCCTTTCAAATGAAGCGTCTGCATTTCCACTAGAGCTGAATGAGGTAGGGCAGTTTGGTGCGAAGGAACGCCCAAGAGTCTTTTTTGCAAAGCCTCATGAAAGTGAGCCGCTCATGCATGTAAGAGAAAAGGTAAAGGAAGCCGTCTTGTCAGCAGGACACCCTGTTGAAAAGAGACCGTTTCATCCGCATATGACGATTGCGCGCAAATGGAATGCGGATGACCCTTATGAAAAGCAAGCACCTTTACGCAAAGAGCCATATGTAATGGAGGTTTCTCGTATCACTTTATTTGAAATACGTCCGAAGGAAACCCCTCGTTATCACGCAATCAAACAATTTACACTACATAAATGATTCTAGAAGTTGGAGTGAGCAGCAGATGGCGCAAATTATCAAAATTCAAGATTATATATCACGATATGAACAAGACCCGCATCACTATATCAATCAATTCAATCGGTTGAAAAAACAAAGATGGGACGATTTAAAAAAGGCTTCAAAAGAGGAGGCGCAGCAACCGGTTGACCAAATTCCTCAACAAGCGCCTGAACAAGAGGAAGAAAAGAGAAACAAATTCTCCTTAAAGAGAAAGCAAAAAGAAGCCGATATGAAAAAGGAACGGGACCTGAGTCTTTTTAACGAGCCGACAGATATAGAGCAAGGGGTTTTCAGAAACGTCCCTACCGATGAAACGAAGCTGATTCACTTTTTTAAGGATCATCTCTTTGAAGTGCAATTAAAATGGGCGAGTTCGACGATTTCACATATTTCAACCGTTTCCCATCATATTCGGTATGATGAAAAGCTGCGGATGCTTGCAAGGCAGCTTCCGGATTCTTATTTTGTGATGTACAAGCCGGTGCTGCTCATTCAAAAAGCTGAGATGGAATTATGTCCGATACTCATCACGCCGCTCGAAGTGATCTGTTTATCCTTCTTAGAGGCCGAGCCAGACAGCGTCTATATTGGAACAAAGGAACGTTTTTGGGAAAAACGGGCGACTGGGAAAGCTGTTCAGTCCGTCTTGAATCCTTGTGCAAGCCTTTTGCGTTCTGGTACCGTCGTGTCAAAGATTTTACAGCAAAGTGGTGTAGACCTTCCTGTGAAAAAAATCCTCATCAGCCGAACCTCTTATATTGATTTACCTGAAGTTCCATATGGGATGGAGGTTATCGATAAGAAGAAGGCAGAAGAGTGGTTTGAAAAGCAGCGGAAAAATTCGGCGCCGACAAAGCATCAGCAATTTAAGGCGACAAAGGCATTGCTTGCTTATGGTGAATCAGACAGCAAAAGAAGACAGGAATGGCTCGATTAAAGGCATGATGGAAGGTCACGAAAAATGAGACCTGAGTGGAGCTAATATATGAATGAATGGTACTTTATCGTTAATCCAGAAGCAGGACATGGAAAAGGACTCCGCACATGGAGGAGCATAGAGAAAGAATTACAAAAGGTGGAGGTCTCTTATCGATCATTTCTCACCCAGCATGAAGGCCATGCAGAAGTTTTGGCAAGACAAATCAGTGCCATGCAGGATGACAGGCTGAAGCGCTTAATTGTTATTGGCGGTGACGGCACCATTCATGAAGTACTGAATGGCTTAAAGGAAATCGATCATGTGCAGCTTAGTTTTGTCCCTGCTGGTCATTGGAATGATGCTGCGAAGGGTCTCGGTATCCATCGTCATGATGTCCTAAAAGAAGTGAGAAAGCAAAAGAGAATGCTCACCAAAACATTTTCTCTCGGCTCCTTTCAAGATCATGCCGAAAGTCCGCAATCTGTTCTCTTTCTCAATCACATCGGTGCGGGGTTTGACGCACATGTACTGAGAAAAACGGTGCATTTTAGAGGGGAAAAGTGGCTGAAACGGCTGGGGCTTGGCTTTATCATCTACCCGATGTCATTTCTCCATTCTTTATGGTCGTTTAAGCCGTTTGATCTTGCGTTATTTATTGAAAATGAGAAGAAAGTCTTTCGTCAAGTGTGGTTTGTGATCGTCTGCAATCACCCGTATTACGGGGGAGGGCTGGAGGCGGCACCGGAAGTGAGTGCGAGGCAGCCAGGTTTTCAAACGTTGGTTGTCACAAATTTGAATCCATTCAAAGTCCTTTTGTTTCTAAGCGCGATGGTGTTCCGAAAGCACCTTGGGATGAAGGGGGTTACCCTGTTTCAGCATGAGGAAGCGTTTTTAGAAGCAGATGAAAAAATCTTATTTCACGCAGATGGAGAAGTGATTGGCGCAACGCCTGTCTTTGTGAAGGCAAGTGAACGATCCTTAAAATTACGTGCTTAAATAATTTGCGGTATATCCGCAGTCAAAGAACCATGAAAAAAGCCTTCTTTTTCATAAGGTTCTTGTCCTGATTTTTTAGTTTTGCTTGACGAGTATAAGAAGGTAACGATAAAATCTATAGGACGGCTATTGTTTAGCATCTCATTCTCAATAGCTGTCCTTTTTGTTTTTATGATCATATAAATAAAAAAAGAAACAGCCAATTGATCCTCAATCGGCTGAATTTTGTCGACTAAAAAAGCAAGATTTAAAATATTTTAAGAAATGATGGGTTGAAAATTGATATGAACTGGTTGGGACAAATATTAGGTAGCGAATGGCACATCTCTCCGGCTGGAGGCGCTACGGGGGATGCGTACTTCGCAACACACAATGACCAAAAGCTATTTTTAAAACGCAATACGTCACCGTTTCTTGCGGTTTTGTCAGCTGAAGGCATTGTGCCGAAGCTTGTCTGGACAAAACGGATGGAAAATGGAGATGTGATTACTGCACAGCACTGGCTGAGCGGCAGAGAGCTGAAGCCAAAGGACATGAATGATCGTCCTGTAGCAGAGCAGCTAAGAAAAATTCATACATCAAAAGAATTGCTCGATATGCTGAAACGATTAGAGAAGCACTCTCTAGACCCAGAATCCATTCTGATGCATCTGAAACAGTCCATATTAAACGAGCAAATTGATTCACAAGATATCACACGTGCCATCCAGTATTTAGAGAAGCATGTGGAGGCTGTCCATTTTGAGGACAAGGTCGTCTGTCATTGCGATCTCAATCATAATAATTGGCTGCTGACAGATGAAAATCAGCTCTATTTGATCGATTGGGATGGGGCGATGATTGCAGACCCAGCGATTGATCTTGGACCGCTTTTATACCATTATGTTGAGGAAGAGAACTGGGAAAGCTGGCTCTCTATGTACGGCGCCCCGCTGACGGACAATTTGCGAAAGCGCATGGCGTGGTACGTGCTCGCTGAAACCGTATCGTTTGTCGTTTGGCATAAACGAAAAGGGAATGAAAAGGCGCAAAAAGAAGTGCAAGCGGAGCTAAATGCACTCTTAAAACGATTAAACATCCATTAAGACAGTGGAATGTTCTCGACCCACTCAGACAGATGTGATTGATGCTCCTCAATATGTGCATCAATTGAACTGACAGAGGTGCCCTTTTGGCTGTAATCATAAATATCTGTTAACAGCTGACGTATGTCAGCATCCAGATCTTCTTTTGCCAGCATTAATTGAATCACGCGTCCCACCTGTTCATATTCTGCAACAGTCCCGCAGCAATCCAGCTGGTGATCGGTTAATATATCTTTGATTAATTGAAGCTGATGTTGACGGTTTAAACCCATACGAATGCTCCTTTCCTGCGTGTCATTTATGAGGTTAAACTGTGCATTCAGCGTCCAATTTATACATGCGGCAGACCAGCTCAAGCGAAGGGCTGGTCTTTTTATATGGACATAGAAGATGCTGTCTTGCGGGTCTTTATGTTTCATGGTATCTTGATAAAATGTAAAGAAAATAGAGGTGTATCAAATTGAGAATGCGACATAAACCATGGGCGGATGATTACTTAGCTGAGAATGCTCATATTGCTTTAGCAAGTCCCGAGCAATATAAAGGGAAATGGCATGAGCTATTTGGAAATGATCATCCAATCCATATCGAAGTTGGAACAGGAAAAGGGAGCTTTATTGCTGGAATGGGCAAGCTTCATCCTGATATCAACTATATTGGCATTGAATTATTTAAAAGTGTCATTGTGACGGCAGTAGATAAAATCAAAGAGACAGATGTTGAAAATGTAAAGCTTTTGAACATTAATGCTGAGACGCTGACAGATGTGTTTGCGGAAAATGAGATTGACCGGGTGTATTTGAATTTCTCTGATCCGTGGCCAAAAGCAAGACACGAAAAGCGCAGATTGACGTTTAAAACCTTTTTAGAGCGATATGAACATATTCTCCGTCCAGGCGGTGAGTTACATTTCAAAACAGATAACCGCGGGTTATTTGAATATTCCTTAAAAAGTTTTTCTGCATATGGCCTTCTTTTAACGTATGTCAGCCTAGATTTACATGAGGACGGCTTAGAAGGAAACGTGATGACTGAATATGAAGAGAAATTCTCGTCTATGGGACAACCGATCTATCGATCAGAAGTCAAATTCCCAGAATAACAAGTGACATCAAGCTGGCTGCAAAGAAAAATGGCAGTCAGCTTTTTTTATGAAAAGATTGGTGCATGCGATTTTTGCCTGTATTTGCTACGATAGAAAAAGGAGGGATGACAGCAATGGAGACAATGAAAATAGGTGAAATGGAACTGTTTTGGTTAAACGGGGGAGATACGCACATGGACGGCGGAGCGATGTTCGGTGTCGTGCCAAAGCCATTATGGTCAAAAAAATACCCGGTAAATGACCGCAATCAAATTGAATTACGATGTGATCCAATTCTCATTCGGTGGAAGGGTCTTCATCTGTTAGTGGATTCAGGCATCGGATCAGGGAAGCTGACAGATAAACAAAAACGCAATTACGGCGTGACAGAGGAAACCAAATTGGAAGAATCTCTAGCGGCGCTTGGCCTGCGTCCATCAGATATTGATTACGTATTGATGACACATCTGCACTTTGATCATGCCAGCGGATTAACAAAACGTGAAGGCGATAAGCTCGTGTCTGTTTTTCAGCAGGCAAAAATCATCACATCGAAAATCGAATGGGATGAAATGAGAGCGCCGAACATTCGCTCAAGAAATACATATTGGAAAGAAAACTGGGAGCCTGTAGCAGACCAAGTGGTCACATTTGAAGAAAGCATCGAAGTGACAGAAGGAATCGAGCTGCATCATACAGGCGGACACAGCAATGGTCATAGTATTTTAACGCTCACAAGTGAGGGCGAAACAGCGATTCATTTAGCTGATATCATGCCAACACACGCTCATAAAAATCCACTCTGGGTTCTGGCATATGATGATTACCCAATGACTTCGATTCCAGCCAAGCAAAAGTGGCAGGCATTTGCTGAAGAAAAAAATGCGTGGTACTTGTTTTATCATGATGCCATTTATCGTGCTGTAAAATGGGACGAAGATGGGCAGATTACACACGAAATCAAAAGAGAAACAGGAAGATAAAAGATCATCTGTATGTTTTTTTCGCCTTTCACACAAAATAACGACAAAATGAACTTGTGAAAGGAAGAGTGCAGGTGAACCAATTTTATCGTGTACATGGTGATGTGATCGAAACACCATTAAGAGGGATGGAAGTCATGTCAGTCCCTTATTTAAACAAAGGGGTTGCATTTACAAAGGAAGAGCGGGAGGAGCTCGGGTTAAAGGGATTTCTTCCGCCTAAGGTCTTAACCTTAGAGGATCAGGCAAAGCGTGCATATGAGCAGTTCAAGGCACAGCCTGATGAACTGGGAAAAAATGTGTATTTAACAGCGCTTCATGACAGAAACGAAGTGCTTTTTTACAAACTGCTAAATGAGCACTTGGCGGAAATGCTTCCAATTGTCTACACGCCGACTGTAGGAACGGCTATTCAGCGTTATAGCCATGAGTATCGGAAGCCGAGAGGGCTCTATTTATCGATTGATGATCTGGAAGGCATGGAAGAGATTTTTGCTTCTTATGGTGTCGATGAATCAATCGACTTAATCGTTGCAACGGATGCAGAAGGCATTTTAGGCATTGGAGACTGGGGTGTTGGCGGGATTGCCATTTCAGTCGGGAAACTTGCTGTTTATACAGCTGCAGCAGGCATTGATCCCAGCCGCGTGCTGGCGGTAGTGCTTGATGCCGGAACGAACCAGGAAAGTCTCTTGAATGATCCGCTTTATGTTGGAAATCAGCACTCCCGCGTTCGAGGAGAGCGCTATGATCAGTTCATTGATCAATATGTCGAGCTTGCCCGCGCTACTTTCCCAAATGCCCTCCTTCACTGGGAAGACTTTGGGACAAAGAATGCCCGTGCGATATTGGAAAAATATAAGGACCGTATTTGTACATTTAACGATGACATTCAAGGGACTGGCGCCGTTTCACTTGCTGCAGTTCTGGCATGTGCAAAGGCTTCGAAGGTTCCGCTGAAAGATCACCGTATTGTCATTTTTGGAGCGGGTACGGCAGGTATTGGCATAGCCGAGCAAATCCGTGATGCGATCGTCAGAGACGGAGTCAAAGAAGAGGAGTCCTATGATCACTTCTGGTGTATTGATAAAACGGGGCTGCTCACAGATGATTCACCTGACATTCAGCCATTTCAAAAGCCGTATGCAAGACGTTCTGACGAAGTAAAGGATTATGCCCGAAATGGTCCAAAGCATTCGATTGATCTATTAGAGGTCGTCAAGCAGGCGAAACCAACAATCTTAATTGGCACTTCGACGGTCGGAGGCGCTTTTACAGAGGAAATTGTAAAAGAAATGGCGTCACACGTGGAGCGCCCTGCGATTTTACCGATGTCGAATCCGACACCTCTTTCAGAAGCAAAGCCACAAGATCTGATCAAGTGGACTGAAGGACGTGCCCTTGTGACAACAGGAAGTCCATTTGATCCTGTCGAATATGGCGGCGTCACATATGAAATTGGACAAGCGAATAATGCCCTTGTCTTCCCAGGCCTTGGTCTAGGCACAATTGTGTCAAAAGCACGCCTCATGACAGACAGTATGTTTGTTGCGAGTGCTGAAGCCATTGCAAGCATGGTCAATGTTGGGAAGCCGGGTGCAGCGATGCTGCCAAGTGTCGATCAGCTTCGAACCGTTTCAGCGACAGTGGCCGTCCGTGTGGCGCAGGCAGCAATTGATGAAGGAATAGCAGAAGAAACGCCTGATGATCTTATTCAGGCTGTGCAGGACGCTATGTGGCATCCTGTGTACAAAAAAATTAAAGCCATATAAAAAAAGCTTCGCAAGGACACGTCTTTGCGAAGCTTTCTTGATCAAGCAACAGAATCAATGACATCCACGATCATGCCAGTTTTGGCATCAATCATCACTTCATACTGTTCAAGCTCGCCAAAGGCAGAGCGGGTAATGCCAGATTTGTATACATCAATCGTTTCGCCATTTACGGTATACGGTTCTGGTACAGTATAAATCCAAGAGCCATCAATCGGGCCGCGCTGTTTAAAAGCAGATTTCACAATTTTTAATGCTTTTTCAGACGAGATATACGTAGGGAAAAATACTTTCTTTGCAACAATTGCAGCGGCTACGCCAATACTCGCACCAATCAGAACATGTTTTAACTTCAACGTGCTGCACCTCCGTATTGCTGTTTTTTCCATTATACAAAACTTGTCCATTGATGTTAAGGAATCCGAATGCTTGAAAGCATATTCAAAATTTCTGGAGAGATACTTGGAAAACCGAAAGAATTCTTATAGTATAAAGTGAGTGTTATTTTTATAGGAATATATATGGTCATTACATAGAAACGAGGTAAACTGTAGAATGAACGAAGAAACATTGTCGATTTTCCGAAATTTAACAGAATTACAGGGAACTCCAGGAAATGAGCACCATGTGCGTGCTTTTATGAAAAAGGAACTTGAGAAATATTCTGATGAACTCATTCAAGACCGTCTTGGCGGAGTGTTTGGCGTACGCAAGGGTCAGGAAAACGCACCGAAAATTATGGTAGCGGGTCATATGGATGAAGTCGGATTCATGGTCTCATCCATTACAAAAAACGGGATGATTCGTTTTCAAACACTTGGCGGCTGGTGGAGTCAAGTCATGCTGGCGCAGCGTGTGGACGTCCATACCGATCACGGGCCAATTCCTGGTGTCGTCTCTAGTACACCTCCTCACCTTCTGACGCCAGAACAAAAAAGCAAACCTGTGAAGCCGTCAGATATGCTTATTGATATTGGTGCAGACAGTGAAGAAGAGGCAAAAGAGCTTGGCGTTCGTCCAGGACAGCAAATCGTTCCTGCAACGGTTTTTACCCCAATGGCGAATCCAAAAAAGATTTTAGCGAAGGCTTGGGATAACCGCTATGGCTGCGGCCTTGCAATTGAATTATTAAAAGAATTAAAAGACGAAACACTTTCATGTCAGCTGTACTCAGGAGCAACTGTTCAAGAGGAAGTAGGGCTTAGAGGGGCTGAGGTAGCTGCGAATATGATTCAGCCAGATCTTTTCTTCGCTTTAGATGCGAGTCCTGCAAACGATGTGACAGGTGACAAAACACAGTTCGGCCAGCTAGGAAAAGGTGCACTTCTGCGTATTTTTGATCGGACAATGATTACGCACCGCGGAATGAGAGACTTTGTGCTTGATACTGCTGAGACAAACAACATTCCATATCAATATTTCGTATCACCGGGTGGTACGGACGCTGGACGTGTTCATATTTCAAACCAAGGTGTGCCTTCTGCTGTCATTGGGGTTTGCGCACGCTACATTCATACAAGTCATTCTGTTTTGCATGTGGATGATTACGCAGCGGCAAAAGAGTTAATTGTCCGCCTTGTCAAAAATTGTGATCAAAGTACAGTGGATACTATTTACCAACAAGTATAAATAGAATAGAAAAAGGCTGCTTCTTCAATGAGAGCAGCTTCAGCGTGTAGACAAACCCTCGCATTCTTTGTCAGTCCTGCGTGCCGGTGCTCACGAATGTACAATTCGCTCCGCTCCGGTACTCGTCCTTCCTATACTGCAAAGGTTTTCTATCACGCTGAAAAGAAGACAAAGGGCTAAATTAAACATCATTTTAGCCCTTCGTCAACAATCTGAGGCTGCTTCTTCAATGAGAGCAGCCTTTTTTCTTATTGCTGTTCAAACACATAAGATAACGCCTTGATCGCTTGGTTTACGGTTTCCACAGTGATATTTGCTTTGTTTGAGAGTTCTTTTAATGGATGGTGCAGCTCTTTTGGACGGATTAAAATAAGAGGTTTCCCTTTTGCAATCGCAGCAGATGCATCCATGGCTGTGTTCCACTGCTTATATTTCTCACCAAAGCGCGCAATGACGACATCTGCTTTGTTTAATAAAATTTCAGTACGAAAATTGTTCAAATCAGAAGCTGCATCATCTTTGAAAATGGCATTCGGCTGCTCACCTAAAATATCCTCACCGATGTTATCTGAGCGGTCATGATTTTCCATTGGACCGACAAATGTCACCGGCAGCTTCAAAGATTGGCTTTTCTCCTTGATTTCATCACGCCACTGGCTATGAATTTCTCCAGCTAAATAGACAGTTAATTGCATAACGATCTCCTCCTTTTGTACAAACTTAGTAAAGGTTTGTCCTGTTTCTTTTCATGTTACACAAGAAGTGCTTGATAAAGCAAAAAAAATATGATTATGATATTCATGGTAGAGACTATTTTTCATCGCAAGAATACTACATATAATGGGAAGGACAGGCCTCTTCGTCTTTCCTATGAGAAAGCAGGAAGACGACGTTGATGACTTATTTAAAAAGAAAGGGGATCTCCCTTTCGCCAAAGGTGTATTTCATTGATGCACTTTCTTATATGGCTTTAGGTCTATTTGCTACATTAGTGGTAGGTCTGATTTTAAAAACAGCAGGCGGTCTGTTATCACTTCCACTCATCATTAAAATGGGAACCCTCGCCATGGGGCTCATGGGACCGGCGATCGGCGTAGCGGTTGCGTACCGTTTACATGCATCTCCTTTGATCATTTTTGCAAGTGTTGTCTCAGGCGCTGCAGGAGCAGAGCTTGGGGGGCCTGCTGGAAGCTTTGCCGCAGCATTAATTGGTGTGGAACTTGGCAAGCTGGTCAGTGGTGAGACAAGAATTGATATTATTTTAACGCCGCTTGTCACCATTATCACTGGCTTTTTCACCGCTGCTCTAATCGGACCTGGGATTGAAGCCATGATGACAGGGCTCGGCAGGCTCATCATGTGGGGGACAGATCAAAGCCCGCTGATCATGGGCATGCTGGTAGCGACCATTGTTGGACTTGCTCTCAGTTCTCCGATCTCAAGTGCTGCACTTGCGCTTATGCTTGACTTAAGCGGGACAGCTGCTGGTGCTGCAACGATTGGCTGCTGTGCTCAAATGGTCGGCTTTGCCGCTGCAGGCTTTAGAGAAAATCGTTTTGGCGGTCTTGCGGCTGTCGGCATTGGGACGTCAAAATTGCAGCTTTCGAACATTGTGAAAAATCCCCTCATCCTGATTCCGCCGACGGTTGCTGGTTTGATTCTCGCGCCAATTGGTATTATTGGCTTTGGGATGGTCAATAATGCGGCAGGAGCGGGAATGGGAACGAGCGGCCTTGTTGGACAGCTCATGACGCTGACCGTCATGGGGTTTCATCCATCTGTATTTCTGGCGATCGCTCTCTTGCATATCGTTGGCCCGGCAGTGATTAGTTTGGTAGTATCAGAATGGATGAGAAAGAAAGGCTATATACAATTCGGAGATTTAACCATACAAACTGGAGGAATGAAACATGAAAAAAATTGAATCAAACGAAGAATTACAAAAAGTGATTCAAGAAGACTTAACGGTATTGCTATTTTCAGCTGACTGGTGCCCGGACTGCACATTTATTGAGCCATTCTTGCCAGAGCTTGAAGCAAACTACCCAGAATTTGAGTACTTCTATGTCGATAGAGACAAGTTCATTGACACTTGTGCAGAGTGGGAAATTTACGGTATTCCAAGCTTTTTAGTCTTTAAAAACGGACAAGAGATTAACCGCTTTGTCAGCAAAGATCGTAAGACAAAGGAAGAGATTGAAGCATTTTTAACAGATTCTCTTTCTAAATAACGAAAGGAGAGTCTAAAACGATGGCAAAAATGACATCAAGGCAGCTTGCGAATGAACTCAAAAGCCGTCTGACGAACGACAGCTGGTCACACGAGTTTGACCGGGAAAAAGATACGCTTCGTATTGAAGATAAACAAACAGGCAAAGGCATCACACTAGAGCTCCCGCCAATTATTGCAAAGTGGGAAGTAAAGCCTGATGAAACCATCGATGAGATCGTTTATTATGTGAAAGAAGCGCTGAGTGCCATGAAAGGCGAAGCGCAGCACATTTCAGGAAAAGAAAAGCAGATCTATCCAGTCATTCGTTCCACTTCCTTTCCTGAGGCATCCAGTGATGGGATTCCGCTCGTGTTTGATGAGCATACAGCAGAAACGAGAATCTACTATGCACTTGATCTTGGAAGCACCTACCGATTAATTGATGAAAAGATGCTTCAAAAGGAAAACTGGACAAAAGAGCGAATCAGAGAAACCGCCAGCTTCAACGTCCGTTCGCTTAAAACTGTAGTGAAAATGGATGAAGTGGCAGGCAACCGGTTTTATTTCTTCCGTGCAAATGACGGGTATGACGCCAGCAGACTTTTAAATGAGTCGTTATTACAAGAATACGCGCAAAAAATAGAAGGACAAATGGCGATTTCTGTTCCCCATCAAGATGTATTCATCATTGCAGATGTTCGCAATGATTCAGGCTATGATATTTTAGGACAGATGTCGATGAGCTTCTTCGCCAGCGGTACGGTTCCGATTACCGCATTGTCATTTTTATATGATGAGGGTAAG
This sequence comes from Bacillus sp. I-2, assembly GCF_001974945.1. NCBI lineage: Bacteria > Bacillati > Bacillota > Bacilli > Caryophanales > Bacillaceae > Bacillus > Bacillus sp. I-2. The sequence continues at coordinate 23,125 of NZ_LZRW01000032.1, forward strand.
CTTGAACCGATCTTTATACTTGCAAAAAGCAGACCAAAACAGCAGTAGAAGGGAATTTTGAAGAATGAACGTTTTTTATAATGCAGAAGGTGTAGGCGACACACTCCTTATCTCATTGAAAGATGTAACGAGAGAAGAAGTAGGTCATGAGACGTTTGGAGATGTTGTACGAATCTTCAATCAAGAAACAAAAGAAACAACAGGCTTTAATATCTTCAATGCATCCACTTACATGAAAATTGAAGAAAACGGATCTGTCCCGCTTTCTGAAACCATTGTTCAAGATATCAATGAAATTTTAAACCGTAACGGTGTCAGTGAAACGTTGACTGTGGATCTATCACCAAAATTTGTTGTCGGCTATGTGAAGGAAAAAGAAAAGCATCCGAATGCAGATAAATTAAACATTTGCCAAGTTGATGTGGGCGATGAAACCTTACAAATCGTGTGCGGTGCACCAAACGTTGACCAAGGCCAATATGTCGTGGTTGCGAAGGTCGGTGCAGTGATGCCAAGCGGTATGGTCATCAAAGATGCTGAGCTAAGAGGCGTTCCATCAAGCGGCATGATCTGTTCAGCGAAAGAGTTAGATCTTCCAGACGCACCTGCTGAAAAAGGGATTCTTGTTTTAGATGGAAGCCATCAAGCTGGCGAACCCTTTAAAGCGTAACCTCCCATAAACGGGCACATAGGAGCGAAGAATGTGTTATACCAAAAGTCACTAAGTACGTACTTAGTGACTTTTTTTCATCTATAACAGAGATGTACAGCATAAAGCGGCACTTTTCTCGCTTTTCTGCATGAAAAAGCAATGGTATACTAAAAATCGCCCAAGAAAACGTAAGGGGAGTTAAAGTGAGTGATAAATGATGAGTTGGTTAGATAAATTTTTTAGTGTATTTTTAGGAGAAGAAAAAAAAGAAGAAAAAGCTGCAAGACCTGAAGAAGATCTAGCTGCACCAAAGCAGCCAGCTTTTGAACAGCATAAAGAATATAAAAAAATCGAAGATACGAAAGTGTATTATGAATATCCAAAAGGCAACTTTCGCTTTCCTCTCGTTCCTGATGAACCTCAGCGTGATGGAGTGAAGCCGGAGAGAAGACGCGTGAAACCAAGTCAGCCAAAGACCAAGCAGACAACCTATCAGCCTAAACAAACGCTTCAGCCTGATATGAATAAAAAGCCATTCAAGCCAGAGCAAATTCCATCACCGATCTATGGCTATCATCAGGATATGCGTCCAAAACGGGCAGATGCAAAAGAAGAAACAGCTTCAGTTCAAAGGAAAGCAGCAGAAGAAACGGCGCAGCGTGTCACACTGTTATCAGAAGAGGCAGAGCGTGAACGGAATGTCAGACAGCAAATGAACATCCCATCTATACAGAAAGAAAAACGTATCGAGGAAATGGTTTCAGCGTCAGCAGAAGAGAGAGCAGATAAGGAGCCAGCAGTAACCCCGCATACATTGCAAGAGGAACTCGCTTATCAAGATCATGTTCAATCGACGATGGAACGTTTAACTGACGAGCCGTTCATCCAGCCAGAAGAAAACGAGCCAGAAGATCTTCATGAAGCTGATTTACATAAGCAGCAAGCAGAAGTCTATCAGAAGCAGCCGATTGAGTCTGAGACGGAACAGACTGTCTCCGGTGATGAAGAAGAAATAAAGGACGAGCCTGTCCATCAGTTTGAAGATCATACTGAGGAAATAGACATGTTGACCTTCGAAACACCGGAACCTTCGCACCCAGCAATTGAAATGGAAGTAGACATTCCAGCAGAAGAAGCGGCGTTAACAGAAAACATTTCAGCAGAACCGGTGGAAGAAGAAGTAGAAGCTAATCCAATAGAAGACAAACTAGAAGAAGAGCCAGCGGCAGCATTTGAAGAAGCTGAGCCAGTCAAACATGACCTGCAGGAAGATCAGCTGGTCCAAGAAGCTGAAATTGAAGAAGATCAAGTGATGCCAGTAGAACAAGTAACAGAGGAACAAACTGCATCTGAACCGGCAGAAACGGTTATAGAGCAGACAGAGCAGCAAGAGCAAACGCAGGAAGTCAAGAAAGAAGAACCAAAACAGACATCTCCGCAGCCACAACGCGCAAGCGGTCAAACCTCTACGGTTCCGTTTAATGTCATGATGTTAAAAAGCGATCAGCGCGTGCAAGGGCAAAAGAAAGCAGCCGATACAAAAGGGTATGTTTTTCCAAGTCTCGCCCTTTTAGACGTACCGCCAGCTCAAAAAGAAGAGGACGGCACATGGGTGAAAGAGCGGGCTGAGCTGCTCAATGCGACACTTAAAAATTTCAACGTAAGAGCAAGTGTGGTTCACGTCACACAGGGACCTTCTGTGACAAGGTTTGAAGTACATCCAGAACCAGGTGTCAAAGTGAACAAAATCACGAACCTGTCAGATGATATTAAACTTAGTTTGTCCGCAAAGGATATTCGAATTGAAGCCCCGATTCCAGGGAAAAATACGATCGGGATCGAAGTGCCAAACCTGCACAGTAAAATGGTGTTCTTAAGAGAAATGATCAGAAGCAGTGCGTTTAGAGACAATCCATCTCCTTTAACAGCGGCACTCGGATTAGATATTTCAGGCCAGCCTGTCGTGGTTGATCTGCAAAAAATGCCCCATGGCTTAATTGCCGGAGCAACTGGTTCAGGAAAAAGTGTCTGCATTAATACGATTTTAGTGAGCCTAATGTTTAAGGCATCACCAGATGAAGTGAAAATGCTCTTAATTGACCCTAAAATGGTTGAATTAGCGCCGTATAATCACATTCCGCATCTTGTGAGTCCTGTTATTACGGATGCTAAGACAGCAACTGCTGCTTTGAAATGGGTAGTGGATGAAATGGAAAGACGCTATGAACTATTTGCACACTCTGGCGTGAGAGAAATTAAACGATTCAATGAGCTTGTGAAAGAAAAACAAATGGGTGAAAAACTGCCTTATCTCGTCGTGGTGATCGATGAGCTGGCTGATTTAATGATGGTCGCACCAAATGAAGTCGAAGAAAGCATCTGCCGAATTGCACAAAAAGCAAGAGCATGCGGCATTCACTTATTGATTGCGACACAAAGACCGTCTGTTGATGTCATTACAGGTCTCATTAAAGCCAATATCCCAACAAGAATTGCGTTTTCTGTTTCAAGTCAGGTTGATTCAAGAACGATCATTGACATGGCAGGTGCAGAAAAGCTTCTCGGAAAAGGAGACATGCTCTTCTTAGAAAATGGCTCCGGCAAGCCGACAAGGCTTCAAGGGAACTTTGTATCAGACCGTGAGATTGATCAAGTGGTGGCACATGTGAGAAAGCAGCGCAAGCCAGTGTTCCTTTTTGAACAGGAGGAACTAATGCTCCAAGGCTCTGCGATTACAGACGAAGATGAATTGTTTATGGATGCCTGCCGTTTTGCCATCGAGCAGAATAGCGCTAGTACATCAAGTTTGCAGCGAAGATTTAGAATTGGCTACAATCGTGCAGCCAGGTTGATTGACATGATGGAGCGCGAGGGCATGATCTCTGGTGCGAAAGGCAGTAAGCCAAGAGAAGTGCTCATGACACTGAGTGACTTAGAACAGTTGATCTAAACAAACCACTTCATTTTTTTCGTAAACATGGTATGATAGCACATAGGTGCAATTTTGTAATTGGACGCTTTTCGCATGTCTGCCAGAACGCTTTTTTATGTAAAATAAGCGGAAACAGGTGTTAGAAATGGGAAAGTTGTCGGATACTAATCATAGTTAATATTGATTAGAATAGGAAGATCGGAAAAAATCTTTATTTGGAGCTGCGATCTGTGATCAGCTAGAGGCAAAAATCACAAGTTGCAAATTGAAATGAGCGTCATATACTGTAAGTCAGATAGACGTTTGTTGGAGGTACAATTATGACTGTTTATCATTTTGTTGGAATAAAAGGGACAGGTATGAGTCCACTGGCCCAAATTCTTCATGATACTGGGTATACTGTCCAAGGATCGGATATCGAAAAACATATCTTTACACAAAAAGCATTAGAAGAACGAAATATTAAAATTCTACCATTTGACCCAGATAATATTCAGCCAGGGATGACGGTCATCGCAGGAAATGCATTCCCTGATACACACCCTGAGATTGAACGTGCCCTTTCTGAAGGGATTCCTGTCATTCGTTACCATAAATTCCTTGGAGAATACATGGATTCATTCACAAACGTTGCGATTACTGGTGCTCATGGCAAAACATCGACAACAGGACTGCTTGCTCACGTCATGCAGGCAGCCAAACCTACTTCGTACTTAATCGGTGATGGATCTGGAATGGGGAAAGAAAACAGCGAGTATTTTGTCTTTGAAGCATGCGAATACCGCAGACACTTCCTCAGCTATCATCCAGATTATGCGATCATGACCAATATTGATTTTGATCACCCTGATTATTTCTCGGATATTGATGACGTGTTTGATGCGTTTCAAAACATGGCGCTTCAAGTGAAAAAAGCCATTATTGCCTGCGGTGATGATGAGCATCTGCCAAAGATTCAAGCGAAGGTACCTGTTGTGTACTACGGTTTCAACGAAGAAAATGATTTCCAAGCACGCAATGTTGTGAAAAATACGGAAGGTACCACATTTGATGTATTTGTACGCAATACGTTTTATGATACCTTCTACATTCCTGCCTACGGAAATCATAATGTCCTCAACTCGTTAGCTGTCATTGCATTATGTCACTATGAGTCAATTGATGTAGAGCTTATCAAAGGCGCATTAACGACATTTGGCGGTGTGAAACGACGCTTTAATGAAAAAGTGGTTGGTGAGCAGGTCTTAATTGACGATTATGCACATCATCCAACTGAAATTGAAGTCACGATTGAAGCAGCTCGCCAAAAATATCCGGACCGTGATATTGTGGCTGTCTTCCAGCCGCATACGTTCACACGTACACAGCAATTCTTAAGTGAATTTGCTGACAGTCTAAAGAAAGCCGACTATGTCTACCTTTGTGATATTTTCGGTTCAGCCCGTGAAAACATTGGGAAGCTGAGCATTGAAGATTTACGAGAAAAAATCCCGCAGGCCCAATTGATTGAGGAAGAAGATACATCTGTGCTGAAAACGCACGAAGATGCGATTCTGATCTTTATGGGAGCAGGAGACATTCAGAAGTATTTGCGTGCTTATGAAAAAGTCGCTGTATAAATGCTTTAAAAAAGTGCCGTTTCACACGGCACTTTTTTTATTTTGAATAAAATGTGACAAAAGGGCTAAATGTGTCAACATGTGGCGCTTTTTTTCGTTCGCTGTGGACAGGAATTAGCGAATAAGTGTAGAATTATTATTCAATCGGTCATTCTAGGCGATGTTTGAATGATACAACGAGAGGGTAATGAATTGAATATGCCCGCAGCAAAGGAGGTATCAGATGATTATTATTCTATATCTAAGCGTTGCACTGATCGCAATTGCTTTCCTCATTCTTGTCATCTATTTGTCCAAAACATTAAAATCCTTACAGCTGACTTTAAAGAATGTTGCATCAACTTTAGAAGGTCTTGAAGGTCAGATGCAAGGGATCACCACAGAGACAGCACAGTTGCTACATAAGACGAATCAGCTTGCTGAAGATATTCAAGACAAATCAGCAAAACTTAACACAGTTGTGGATGCGGTGCAGGGAATTGGCGGCTCGATCAACCAATTTAATACAAGCATAAAGCAGGCAGCTGGTGCGGTTTCTTCATCCGTTGAAAGAAATCAAGAAAAAGTGACGGATGTGGTAAGCTGGAGTAACGCAGCACTTGAAATTTATAAAAAATGGAAACAGCGTAAACACCAAAAATAAACCATATTCGCATAGGAGGAATAATCATGAGCAAAGACGGAATCAATAGCAAAGACTTTTTGATCGGAACACTTATTGGTGGAATTGTTGGTGCAACAACAGCATTATTTTTAGCACCGAAGTCAGGGAAAGAGCTTCGCGATGATTTGAACACCCAAGCGAATGCGTTAAAAGAAAAAACAGACCGGCTCACAACAGATGCAAAAGAAAGAGGCACTGAATATGTGACGATTGCGAAAGATAAAACGTCTGAATTGTCTCAGCTTGTAGCAGAGCAGTCAAACCAGATTTTAGACAAAGTGAAAGACATAAAAGAGCGTGCGGCTGGAAAAGCTAATCACGTGAAAAATGAAGCAGAAGATGGGGCAGCGGATTTGGCAAGCGAAGCATCTGATGTAGCAGATGAAGCAAAAGTAAGAGCACAAGAAGCAAAATCAGAAATTGAAGACGGCATCAAAGATGTCAAAGAAAAAGTAGAACAATCTACTAAAGGCTAACTCTCACTGCTCGAAGTGAAGAAGGAGAACATCATGTCAAAACAACTCATTGAAACAGAAGAACAGTTTGATCAACTAACGAATCAAGATGGGACCTTTGTCTTTTTTAAGCACAGTTTGACATGTCCGATCAGCCAAGCGGCTTTTCAAGAGTTTGAAGCATTTGCGTCTGCACATGAAGACGTGCCAACTTATTTCTTGCAAATTCAAAACACGAGAGAGCTTTCATCCTACGTGGCTGAAAAATCGGGTGTAAAGCACGAAAGTCCGCAGGCACTCGTTTTTAGCGGTGGAAAAGTAAAATGGCATGCTTCTCACTCAAGCATTACAAAAGAAGCGCTTGAACATAATCTGTAAAAGAAAGAAACGTCAGCAGCGGCTGACGTTTTTTTTATAAAAAAGGTTTACTTGAACGAAAAGTATGCTATAATCTTACATACAATACTTTATCGCTTAAAAGCGTTTGGGTAATAAAGAAAATTTTCGTGACAATTCCGAAATCTTTGTTTATAATAAACCCTATCATGCAAGAATGAAAAAATAAAAAGCGAGAGCAGGCAGAGGAAAGGATGACAAAAATGAGCAACAATGAACTAGAAAAATTGAGGCAGCAAGCAGATGAACTAAATCTTCAAATTCTAAAACTGATCAATGAAAGAGGAAACATTGTCAAAGAAATTGGAAAAGCAAAAGAAGCGCAAGGTGTCAACCGTTATGATCCTGTCAGAGAGCGCACAATGCTGAACCAAATTCTTGAAGAAAATGATGGGCCATTTGAAAACTCAACGATTCAACATATTTTCAAAGAGATTTTCAAAGCAGGTCTAGAGCTTCAAGAAGATGACCACAGCAAAGCACTTCTTGTTTCTCGTAAGAAAAAACCAGAAAACACAATCGTGAACATCAATGGGGAAGCGATCGGTGATGGAAAGCAGCGTTTCATCGTTGGACCATGTGCCGTTGAAAGCTACGAGCAAGTCGCAGAAGTAGCGGCAGCAGCGAAACAGCAGGGATTAAAACTACTTCGCGGTGGCGCATTTAAACCTCGCACAAGTCCATATGACTTCCAAGGACTTGGTGTAGATGGTCTAAAGATTCTAAAGCGTGTAGCGGATGAATACGGTCTTGCTGTCATTAGTGAAATTGTCAATCCTGCTCATATTGAAGAAGCGATTGAGCATATCGATGTCATCCAAATTGGGGCACGTAACATGCAAAACTTCGAACTGTTAAAAGAAGCCGGTTCCGTGAAGAAACCAGTTCTTTTAAAACGCGGTCTTGCAGCGACCATTTCAGAATTCATCAATGCAGCTGAATACATCATCGCCCAAGGAAATGATCAAATCATCCTTTGCGAGCGCGGTATCCGCACATACGAAACAGCGACAAGAAATACACTAGATATCTCTGCAGTGCCAATCTTGAAACAAGAGACACATTTACCAGTCTTCGTTGATGTGACGCATTCAACTGGACGTAGAGATCTTCTCCTTCCAACAGCAAAAGCAGCTCTTGCGATTGGAGCAGACGGTGTCATGGCAGAAGTACATCCAGATCCATCTGTTGCTCTATCTGATTCAGCGCAGCAAATGGACATTCCACAATTCGAAAAATGGTTAGATGCGTTAAGACCACTTGTCAATATTCACGCGTAATCATAGATAGAAATAGCCGCCGGATGACTGCCCGGCGGTTTTTTTTATGGAAAAAATACCATGAGGTTTGGGAATGAAAGGAAGAAAGCACATTGCAAGCCCAAAAAGTGCTTGTTCACAATGTTTTCATTTTTAAAATTCGATAGAATCTGCTAAGATCATTGTCATAGCTGGCGTTCTCGATGATTTTTTATGAAATATGATTCAAATTACAGGTAACAAGCTGATTAAAGTTTGTTTAATTTAGTTATAAAAAGAAAGGGAACGTTTTCATATGACAAAAAAACGTGTATAATTTCATAAAAGAATGTCATTTTGATGTAGATTGAAAAATTATGTGTCTCTTTTCATCGTTTTAATGACAAATAGGATATTATTTTCCTCGTATCTGACATGTCTCTATCCAATTGGTGAATGCTATAGATATGAAGTGTATTTGAAGGAGTGATTTATGTGAATAATGTTACAATATATGATGTAGCAAGAGAAGCAAATGTAAGTATGGCAACGGTATCACGCGTAGTAAATGGTAATCCAAACGTAAAACCAACAACAAGAAAAAAGGTGCTTGAAGCGATTGATCGCCTTGGCTATCGTCCGAATGCAGTGGCACGAGGCCTTGCAAGTAAAAAAACAACGACAGTTGGGGTCATCATCCCTGATATTTCTAGTATCTTCTATTCGGAATTAGCACGCGGTATTGAAGATATCGCCACGATGTATAAATACAACATCATTTTAAGCAACTCAGATCAAAATACGGATAAAGAGCTTCATTTGTTAAATACGATGCTTGGCAAACAAGTAGACGGAATTGTCTTTATGGGCGGAAACATCACAGATGTACATGTGGAAGAGTTTAAGCGCTCTCCTGTACCGATAGTGCTTGCAGCATCTGTTGAAGAACAGGCTCAAACACCATCTGTTAACATCAACTATGAGCAGGCGATTTATGATTCCGTTCAGCTGTTAGTTGAAAAAGGACATAAACGAATTGCGTTTGTTTCTGGTCCGATGTCAGAACCAATTAATTCCGTGAGAAAGCTAGCAGGTTATAAGCGTGCGCTTGAAGAAGCGGGTATCGCGTTTGACGATGCACTTGTCGCTGAAGGCGATTACTCTTATGACTCTGGAATTGAAGCACTTGCTCATCTGCTTGAGCAGTCTGACAAACCGACAGCTGTTATCGCAGCTACAGATGAAATGGCACTAGGTGTCATTCACGGAGCACAAGACAGAGGGGTCTCCATTCCTGAAGATTTAGAAGTGATTGGCTTTGATAATACAAGACTTTCTCTCATGGTGCGTCCTCAGCTGACAACAGTTGTTCAGCCAACATATGATATTGGTGCTGTTGCCATGAGACTGCTCACAAAACTGATGAACAAAGAACAAGTGGACGATCAAATTGTTGAGCTTCCGCACAGAATTGAAGAAAGACAATCAACAAAATAAAACAAAAAAAGCAGGCTTACCTTATGAGGGAAAGCCTGCTTTTCTTATGCCTTTTTCTTTTCTCTTCTAACAGGCATGAGTGCTTTTTCTACTGTTTGAGCATTTTTTTCTGTGATTTCTGCTTTTCTTGGGATCGGTGGATATAAATCGTTAGGGTCTCTCCACGTGGATGGAAGGGTAACAGGCGATTGCTTATTCCATGCCTGAATCCAGTTCTGAGGGAGCTCATCTGGCGGTGTAATGCCTTTCATCTCAAGCCAAATGCGGCTCCACGCTCTTGGAACGACGCGCCAAATATCATATCCCCCTCCGCCAACAGCGATCCACTTGCCGTCACAATATTGATGAGCAAGTTCATGGGCAAGTCTAGGAATTTCTTCATATATTTTCATCGTGGCAGATAAATGAGTTAACGGATCATAGTAGTGAGCATCTGCCCCGTTTTGCGTCAAAATCACATCTGGTTTAAAAAAAGCAGCAATTTCAGTCACTGCTGTTTGGTATGCTTCGAGGAACGATTCATCTTCCGTAAATGCATCTAGCGGAATATTATAGGCGTAGCCATAGCCTTTATCGTGGCCTCTTTCCTGTACTTGTCCGGTTCCAGGGAACAAGTAGCGTCCCGTTTCATGAATGGAGACTGTACATACCTCTGGGTCGTCATAGAAGCTGAACTGGACACCATCGCCGTGATGAGCATCCGTATCAATATATAAAATTCTAGCGCCATAAGTCTTTTGAATATATTGAATCGCCACAGAGCTGTCATTATAAATACAAAAGCCAGATGCACGCCCTTTGAATCCGTGGTGAAGCCCGCCTCCAAGATTGAGGGCATGCTGCGAATGACCGAGCATCACTTGATCAACCGCTGTTAATGTTCCGCCAACAAGGAGAGATGCCGCCTCATGCATGCCTGCGAACATCGGTGTATCTTCAGTGCCAAGACCGTAGCGTTCACCCTCTGCTGTAGACAGCTTTCCTTCACTTGCCCGCTGCACAGCCTGGATATAATCTGCTGTATGGACGAGCTTTAATTCCTCCAGAGTAGCCATACGCGGTGCGATGATTTCATCATCTGTTAACGCCTTCATTTTTTGAAGAAGATCATAAGTTAAGTAGACCCGAAGCTGATTGAAAGGATGATCTTGGTTAAATTGGTACGTTTGAAAAGATGGTGAAAAAACAAAGGTCGCTTCCTTCATTTGATCGTCTGCTCCATAGGCCAGAGCACCTTATAGCCTTTTGCGCGAATCAGCTTCGTCACATGATCTGCATGAATGGTTTGAAGGCGGAAGACGAGCACTTTAGATGCCTCATTGGCATGCGGGTACACAAGCACACTCAGCAATTGAATATGCTGCTCCTTTAAAATGGCTGTAATGTCTGCGAGGCCTTCTGTCATCTGCTTCACTTCAACCTCTAAGTGCGACCCAGGCTGATCTGCACCTGTCAGTCTTACAAACGTACGAAGCAGATCTGTTTTTGTGATAATGCCTACAAGCTTGCCGCGTCTCACCACTGGAAGACAGCCAATTCCGTGCTCAAAAAAGACACTTGATATCTCCTCAACGAAATCAAGCGGGTGAGCAGTGATCGTCTCTAATACCATGATCTCTTCTACCGGCCGCTGAATAAAGAGCTTCCTTTTCTCTGTTTCAAAAATACTTGGACTGGCATTTTTAATATCCCGGTCTGTCACCATCCCAATGACAGATCTTTGATCAGATACGATCGGAATATGCCGGATGTGGTGTGCACTCATTTTTTGAATGGCCTCTTCAATCGTATCGGTTTTTCGCAGCGTGATCACATCACGCTCCATAATTTGTTCAATCATCATTGTTTACCAATCCCCTTTGCCAAAAAAACGAATTGAACGTTAATACATAAAGCGCTGATGGAAGCGAAGACGATCGAAACGCTCGATCGAATCAGGACTCACATGTTTCCCAATTCTGGCCATTAAACAATTGGCTGGATGTGAGCTGATTTCTGGCTCGTCTGTTGCAAACCAGACAAGACCGCCTGCGTTCATCATTTTCTCCATCATTTTGCGGTACTCCCAAACGTTTTTCTTTGTCCCCTTTAAATCCCAATGCCAGTAATATTCAGTTGTAATGATGATGTAATTCTCCATTTGTTCATCCATCATGCTCACATCAAGCAAATGCTTGCCAAGTGAGCATCCTCTAAATGGAGGAGCGACCTCAATCGCGCCAAGCTCAATTAAATTGTCCATTTTGCCCTCTGACCAGCGCTCAAGTGGATCAGGATACAAATACGTGACATAGCCTACGACGAGCTCATTCGCTCTTGCAATGATAATACGTCCTTCTGGAAGATCTGCTATTTCAACAAGTGCTTGTTTCTGTTCCTCAGGCGTGCGAAATGCCGTTAGTCCTTCATGAAACGTATAGTTCGCAAGCTCTGATGCAGGTACCGGTCCTTCAATCAGGATGGAACCTGTTTCTCGCTCAATGGTTTTTGAATAATAAGTTTTAGGATGCTCCACGTATCCACCGCCCCTAATTCTAGTGAGTCGTCTCTATTCTATCTTAAATCTTGCAATAATTAAAACGGTTTCATCAGAAGTTTTTTAAAAATTGAGAAAAAAAGTCATCTATACTATAATGGTCATTGTAAACGTATGCAAAGGGGGACTGTTTGATGAAATTGGAAACGCTACCATCAGTAAAAGGGGATTATCATTTAAATGATTATGAGCAGGCATACAAAGATTTTTCATGGGAGGAAGCTAGAAAAAACTTCTCCTGGTATGAAACAGGAAAAATAAATGCAGCCTATGAAGCGATTGACAGACATGCGGACTCGTTTCGTCAGAACAAGGTGGCGCTTCACTACAAAGATTCACAGCGGGATGAAAAGTATACGTTCAGGGATATGAAAATCAACACAAACAAAGCGGGGAATCTATTCAGAGAAAAGGCACATGTGGAAAAAGGGGATCGCGTGTTTATCTTTATGCCAAGATCACCTGAGCTCTATTTTCTTCTGCTTGGTGCAGTTAAAATTGGAGCGATCGTTGGCCCATTATTTGAGGCATTTATGGAAGGTGCCGTCAAAGACCGTTTAGAAAATAGTGAGGCTAAGGTGATCGTGACAACACCGGATTTGCTTGAGCGAATTCCATTTGCAGAGCTTCCGAAGCTTGAATCTGTCATCATTGTCGGCGGTGAAAACGAAGACGTCGATGGCGTGCGGACAATTCACTATGAAAAGGCGTTTGAGGAGGCAGCAAAGGAGCTTGAGATTGAATGGATGGATGAAAAAGACGGCTTCCTGCTTCATTACACATCAGGATCTACTGGTACGCCAAAAGGTGTGCTTCATGTCCATGGTGCAATGGTCCAGCAAGGTCAGACTGGTAAATGGGTGCTTGACTTGAAAGAAGATGACGTTTACTGGTGTACAGCTGATCCAGGCTGGGTTACAGGCACAGTGTACGGTATTTTTTCACCGTGGTTAAATGGGGCGACGAATGTGATTTTAGGCGGCCGGTTTAATCCTGATACGTGGTATGAAACCATTGAATCACTCGGTGTAACCGTTTGGTACAGTGCCCCGACCGCCTTTAGAATGCTCATGGGGGCAGGGGATGATCTTATTCAAAAATATGACCTCAGCTCGCTCCGCCATGTCTTAAGTGTGGGAGAGCCACTTAATCCAGAAGTCATCCGCTGGGGAGATGCTGTTTTTGGCAAACGGATTCACGACACTTGGTGGATGACAGAAACCGGAGCACAGCTGATTTGTAATTATCCATGCATGGACATCAAGCCAGGCTCGATGGGAAAACCGATTCCAGGCGTAGAAGCGGCGATTGTCGATAATGCAGGAAATGAACTTCCGCCATACCGGATGGGCAACCTTGCGATTAAAAAAGGATGGCCTTCTATGATGCATACGATCTGGAACAATCCTGAAAAATATGAATCTTACTTTATGCCGGGAGATTGGTATGTTTCAGGAGATTCAGCTTATATGGACGAAGACGGATACTTTTGGTTCCAGGGACGTGTCGATGATGTCATCATGACGTCAGGAGAGCGGGTCGGTCCATTTGAGGTGGAAAGTAAACTGGTCGAACATCCAGCTATTGCGGAGGCTGGTGTCATTGGAAAGCCAGATCCGGTCCGCGGTGAAATTATTAAAGCATTTATAGCGCTTAGAAGTGGATATGAGCCGACAGATGAGCTGAAAGAAGAGATTCGTACGTTTGTGAAAAAAGGACTCGCAGCACATGCGGCACCGCGGGAAATTGAGTTTAAAGACAAACTGCCGAAAACGAGAAGCGGAAAAATTATGAGACGTGTGCTAAAGGCGTGGGAGCTGAATTTACCTGCTGGCGACCTTTCGACAATGGAAGATTAAATTTTTCATCAGTTGACTTGATATCAAAAGTGTGTTAAAAATGACATTAGTTGAATATGAAAAGGTTTTGACTGAGATTCAGTAGAATGATCTTTCCCTGTTGAAGAGAGCTGACGGCTGGTGCAAGTCAGTACAAAGAGATATTCGAATTACCCTCACGAACCGCTTTTACGAAAAGGAGCATGCCCTGATTAGTGAAAGAACGGATCTGTCCGTTATCAGTGTAAGTGAAAAGACGAGATTTTTTGTCTTTTAAGCAGGGTGGTACCGCGATATATATCGTCCCTTCGTTCATTCGAAGGGGCGTTTTTTATGTTGAATTGTAAAAAAAGGAGATTTGGAAATGAGTCAATTGATGGAAGAGCTATCGTTCAGAGGATTAATTCAGCAGCAAACTGATGAAGAAGGTTTAACAAAATTGTTAGCAGAAGAGAAAATCAAACTATACTCCGGTTTTGATCCGACAGCTGACAGCTTACACATTGGTCATCTATTGCCAATTTTAACATTACGCAGATTCCAAGAAGCAGGTCATCATCCGATTGCTCTTGTTGGCGGCGCAACTGGACTCATTGGTGACCCTAGCTTCAAAAAAGCAGAACGTTCACTCAATCCAGCAGAAATCGTAGAGCAGTGGTCAGAAAAAATCAAAGGACAGCTGTCTCAATTTCTTGATTTTGAAGCAGGCGAGAATCCAGCTGTCATCGTGAATAACTACGACTGGATCAGCCAAATGAATGTCATCACGTTCCTTCGTGATATTGGAAAGAACTTCGGTGTAAACTTCATGCTGGCAAAAGATATCGTGAGCTCACGTATCGAAACAGGGATTTCTTACACAGAATTCAGCTACGTCATCCTGCAGTCTTTAGATTTCTTAAACCTTTACAGAAATGAAAATTGTAAGCTGCAAATCGGCGGAAGTGACCAGTGGGGAAATATCACATCTGGACTTGAGCTGATCCGTAAGTCTGAAGCAGAAGGGGCAAAAGCATTCGGTCTGACGATGCCGCTTGTCACAAAAGCAGATGGCACAAAGTTTGGTAAAACAGAAGGCGGCGCCATCTGGTTAGATAAAGAAAAAACGTCTCCATACGAGTTCTACCAATTCTGGATCAACACAGATGACCGTGATGTCGTGAAATACTTAAAATACTTTACGTTCTTATCAAAAGAAGAGATCGCATCGTACGAAGAAAAAGTGCAAACAGCACCTGAAAAGCGTGAAGCGCAGCGCCGTCTAGCAGAGGAAGTGACAACACTTGTACATGGCCGTGAATCACTAGAACAGGCTGTTAACATCTCAAATGCGCTATTTAAAGGTGAGATCAAATCTCTTACAGCTGAAGAAGTGAAAGTAGGCTTTAAGGATGTTCCATCAATGGAGAAAAGCAGCACAGAAGAATTAACACTAGTCGATATCCTTGTGGAATCAAAGCTGTCTCCATCAAAGCGTCAAGCACGTGAAGATATCACAAATGGTGCTGTCTCCATCAACGGAGAGAGACAAACAGATAAAGATTATGTTCTTTCAGCTGACGACCGAATTGAAAACCAATTTACTGTTTTAAGAAGAGGGAAAAAGAAATACTTCCTCGTGACGTATAAATAAAGTATGAAACAGTAAGCATCATGGAAAAGCCCCTCAAATGTTCGTGTACATTGAGGTGCTTTTCTTTTTTATGTAGAAGTAGCTTATTCGTCTGCTTCTTGTTCAAGGAGTGAATCTTTGTTTGTATAAGCATGTTCTACCTTACAAATTCGAGTTGTATAGGATTCATACCAATCTTTTTTCCCCTTTTTTTGAACACGTTGATGTGCTGTGTGTGCTTTCCATTCTTTGATGGCTTCTAATGAATCCCAATAAGAGACAGTGATTCCAACACCATGTTCATCTCGTACACTTTCTATTCCAAGAAACTCATTTAGATCTTTCGCTAATTCTTCCAATTTTTGAGCAGCCGCATCGTATTGTTTCTGTTCGACATTTGTTCGTTTTGATGTGAAAATCACGGCATAATAGGGTGGTGAAGGTGTTTGAGTAAATAGCATTTAGTAGAACCTCCTTTTGTCTATTTGACATTATATATGAAAGAAAGAGGGTCTCGTAGTCTTTTTGTTTTAATTTAAAAAAGTCCAAGGTGCTTTTTGATTATTTATATTTTTGTAAAATCATCTCATAAACATTACCTTGTTCACTTTTCTGACATATTTTTCTTGTATAAAATAGAGTCGTATAAGATGAATAAGGGGGAATGAAAGTGATGTTCGTTAAGAAAAGGAGTTTGCAAATTCTCATTGCGCTTGCATTGGTGATTGGTTCAATGGCTTTTATCCAGCCGAAAGAGGTGAAGGCGGCTGAGCATAATCCAGTTGTGATGGTGCACGGCATTGGTGGTGCCTCTTATAACTTTTTTTCTATTAAAAATTACTTGATTGGACAAGGCTGGGATCGAAACCAATTATATGCTATTGATTTCATAGACAAAACAGGAAATAACCGCAACAATGGTCCGCGTCTATCGAGATTCGTCAAAGATGTGTTAGACAAAACGGGTGCCAAAAAAGTAGATATTGTGGCTCATAGTATGGGCGGGGCGAACACGCTATATTATATTAAGAATCTAGATGGCGGCGATAAAATTGAGAACGTTGTCACAATTGGTGGAGCAAACGGACTCGTTTCAAGCAGAGCATTACCAGGCACAGATCCAAATCAAAAAATTCTTTACACATCCGTCTATAGCTCAGCAGATCTTATTGTCGTCAACAGCCTCTCTCGTTTAATTGGCGCAAGAAACATCCTGATCCATGGCGTTGGCCATATCGGTCTATTAACCTCAAGCCAAGTGAAAGGGTATATTAAAGAAGGACTGAACGGCGGAGGACAGAATACGAATTAAAAAACAAAAAAAGACAGCGGCATATGCTGTCTTTTTTTATGTCAGTTGGCACATGGCGGCTGCTAGGTAAAAGAGATATTGATAAAGGAGGCAAAACGATGATGCAAAAACAGACAAAACATCGTACATAGCCAAATAAAAACATGTACAAAACGATCCTCATTCCTTACACTACATGTAGTGAATGTGAATATTCGGAGGTGGGCGTTTGTGAAAACGAATCAAAAGGCTTTTATCATTGTAGATGTACAAAAAGCGTTCGAGCATGAAAAATGGGGAGAACGCAATAACCTAGGGGCAGAGGGAAATATCAGCAGGCTATTGGCGTTTTGGCGAGAGAAAGGCTGGAAAGTGATTCATATTCAGCATACATCCGACAATCCGGACTCTGTATTTCATCCAGCAAATGAAGGGCACCTTTTCAAAGATATGGCTAAACCGCTAGAGGAAGAAACAGTGATACAAAAGAAAGTCAACAGCAGCTTTATAGGTACAAGCTTGGAGGAACAACTAAGGTCAAATCAGATTGACACGGTCGTAATTGCAGGATTAACAACCCCTCACTGCGTATCAACGACCACAAGAATGAGCGGAAATCTTGGCTTTGATACGTACTTGATCTCAGATGCAACAGCCGCATTTGGACTAACAGATCAAAACGGTACATATTTTGACCCAGAAACGATCCACCGGCTCTCACTTGCAACCCTGCATGATGAATTTGCGACTGTCATGACAACAGAGCAGCTCATCGCAAAATGGACAAGTCCAGAATGAACGTTTGAAAGCTCCTAGGAAGAAATCTAGGAGCTTTTTTTATGCTAAGTATATGTGTCCAGCGATTGTTTTCGTTGTTTCTTACGTGAGTAAACGAGATCAATCTCAATAAATAAAAAACTGACAAAGAATGATAAAATCAATACGCCGTCATCCCCTATCGATACATTCATTAAGTTTAAGTAAAGGACATACTTGATAGAGAGATATAAAACGATCCAAGAACTCACCCATTCCAAAGCATAAGTGAGCCATACAGGAAGTTTAAGGAGATAAGCCAGTCCTTTTCCTATGAATAGAAGGACAGGTGACCAAAAAACGACGATAACACTCACGAACAAAGAGAAAGAGATCAAAGAAAAAAACGAATCATACGTGATGGTTTCTCCAAAAAGAAAATTCACGCCTAGAACGGTGATGTATAGCAATACACTTGAAACCGCGATCACAAAGCAGATAGAAAAAAAGAGCAGGAAGATAAACAGACTTGCAGCAAATCTATTGGGTGGCTCATCTATAATCTGTTTTTTTCTTAGAAGAGAATAGGCAATCACTGATAAGGTTAAAAGTAAGAATAGAATAATCGTGATACTATACATGGAACTCCTCCATCTAAGTACTATAGAAGACCATACGACTGATATGTCATCTATCATGATTGTACCAATAGAAAAAAGGAACTTCAATGAAATATTTCCTATATTTGTATATAAAAATAGAGACAGGTTTGATTGAAGTAGAAATGGAGGGGATGGTCGAGGAAAAGTGGTTTTTGAAAATGGGAGGTTTCTTCCAATAATCTCATGTATAATAGAGAATGTACAAATGTACGGCTTACTCAAAGGTGGTCTTGGCTAAATCCCCTTGAAAGGGGGTGACGCCTATGTCAACTTTTCAAGCATTATCCCTTATGTTTTTATTTGGGATGTTTATACTTGCTTTGTTGACGTATATAGACAAAAAGAAATAGACCACCCTTTGAGCCTAGACAACTTGTAGGGTAGGTCCATTTATTGCGTACCTTCTAGCCAGCTCACTTTGAGCCAAGCATTTGTGCATTGCCGGGATGTGACAGCATCCTGGCTTCTTTTATTTTACGCTAAGTCTATTTGTATTATAACATAAAAAGGATGCGGTTAAACACTGTCATACATTTGCTTTTACTTTATATGTTTGACCCGAAACAAAAAACCCTAGAAATCCTTGAACAATCAAGGGATCTAGGGTTTGTTTGCTCTGTCTTAGAGAAGTAATGAAATTAACGAGAGTAGAACTCAACGATTAGTTGTTCGCTGATTTCAGGCGCTAATTCAGAACGCTCTGGAAGACGAGTGAAAGTTCCTTCAAGCTTTTCAGCATCGAAAGAAAGGTATTCAGGAACGAAGTTGTTTACTTCAACTGATTCTTTCACTACTGCAAGGTTTTGAGATTTCTCACGAAGAGCAATCGTTTGACCTGGTTTCACAGAGAAAGATGGGATGTCTACACGGCTTCCATCAACAAGGATGTGACCATGGTTTACTAGCTGACGAGCTTGGCGGCGAGTGCGAGCAAGGCCAAGACGGTATACTAGGTTGTCAAGGCGAGTTTCAAGAAGGATCATGAAGTTTTCACCTTGTTTACCAGGAAGTTTAGCAGCTTTGTCATATAGTGTACGGAATTGACGTTCGTTGACACCGTACATGTGACGAAGCTTTTGCTTCTCTTGTAATTGTAAACCATATTCAGAAAGTTTTTTGCGTTGTCCTGGACCATGTGGGCCTGGAGCGTAAGGGCGTTTTTCAAGTTCCTTACCTGTTCCGCTTAATGAAATGCCTAAACGGCGGGAAATCTTCCAACTTGGACCTGTATAGCGAGCCATAATGTGACTCCTCCTTATTGTTTTTATTTGTGAAAAATAAAAACCGTCTGTTCTTCCTCTTTTTCGTCATTATGTTTTCATGCATCCTCGCTCCAGCAGCAGGGAGTTACAAGATACACCTTCATAATATAGAAGGAACAAAATGATACAAAAAAGCCGAACAAAAAGGCTGCCATATTTCACACAAACTCTATTATATGACGCTGGGTAGGAGAAGTCAACCTATTTAGAGGCAAAGGTGACGTTCTTCATTATATAAAGAAACATAAAAAAGCAGACAATGTGCCTGCTTTTTCTGCATGATTACGCATCCGTAGAGACGGATAACGCCTGTTGGAGAATTTCTGTAAATTGAATAAGGTAGGTCTCATCTACTTCACTGAAGCGGTCTTTCACAGGGCTGTCAATATCGAGTACCCCAATGATCTGTCCATTGACCTTGAGCGGAATGACTATTTCAGATTGCGATGCGGCATCACAGGCAATATGTCCAGGGAATGCATGGACATCAGCGATACGCTGCACTTCACCTGTCGCAAAGGCTGTACCGCAAACGCCTTTTCCAGAAGGGATGCGCACACATGCAGGCAGTCCGTTAAATGGTCCAAGCACAAGCTCGCCGCCCTTTGCTAAATAAAACCCGGCCCAATTGACTTCAGGAAGTGAGTGATAGAGTAGCGCAGCTGCATTTGCCAAGTTGGCAATCAGATCAGGTTCACCATTTGTAATGGCTTCTACCTGTTTGACAAGCAATTGATAGTCTTTTGAAGGATCGCCAGACTGTTTTTCGACATGAAACATGAAAATCTCCTACTTTCTATCTTAAAAATACATAACTTGCGTCTCGCATGTGGGATTTGTCGAGCAATTGTAAAAGGAACTTCCGCCTTCATCTTGAAGTATGTACACATGAAGAGGGGTGAGCGGATGAAAACATCAACAACCGTGCAAACAAAAGATCGTATTATGGATGCTGCCATCAGACTTTTTAACCAAAAAGGATTTTCTGGAACCTCTGTCCGTGAGATTGCGAAGGAAGCAAACGTCAACGTTGCCCACATTTCTTATTACTTTCAAGGAAAAGGAGGGCTGCTTGAGCAGCTCGTATCCGATTTTTATGAAGGCTACATTCACATGATTGAATCACATCTCCATCACATGGAAACCCGTCACGCAAAAGAATGCTTACTACATGTGGTTTTTGATATTTTATCTTATCAGCACAAGCACCGTCAATTAACCCGTTTCGTTTATCGGGAGGTGACGATTGATTCGACACTCATCAGAGAAATCATGTCGACATATTTAACAAAAGAAAAGTATTTGTTTCAGCTTATCATTGAAAAAGGAAAAAGCACCCATGTTATTTGTGAGCAGCTTTCACTCGCATCCTTTATGATTCAGCTAAAATCACTTCTCATGATGCCATATTTACAGCCGCAATATTTAACAGAGGTGCTTTATTTGAACCCAAGTGAGCCGTATTTCTATCAAATGTACTTTAAGGAGCTGAGCCGCTCGCTTCATTATCTGCTAGAACCAAAAGAGCCGGCACTAGATTCTCATCTGAACCTCATGATGTCCTCGAATTGATCATACGCATATCCGAGATCTTCCGCTTGATGGGCATCAGAGCCGAATATGAGCGGAATTTTTTTCTTTTTGGCAAGGTCAATCATCCATGAATCTAAATAGATACTTCTGGCATATGTTTTACGAAGACCTGATGTATTAAAATCTAAGGACATGCCTTTTTTTGCCGTTTCTTCAAGGCAAAGGGTGACCTTTTGACAAAGTTCAGGTGACATTTCATATGGAAAAAGCTGTTTGAATTTCTGGACAAGGGTGATATGACCGATTCTCTTTGGCTTATATTGGCCTAAAGATGATAGAATAGAAGAATGAATTTGGTCATAGTAGCATTGATAGACCTGTTCGATGCTGCCATAGATGCTTATTAGCTGCTGGAAGGCATGCTCGTCAAAATCAAGGCAAATATAATCATCGCCAGCAGGAAGAAAGTGAACAGATAAAATGGCGTCGTCTAGTTCTGGACCGTAGCAGTCTAAAAAGGTTCTTGTTTCCTCTTCATACTCTTTGATAAAGTCAACCTCAAGCCCAGTTTTTACTACTAATTGTCCTTTGTATTCTTGTTTCAGCTGAGCCAGTTTCGTTATATACGCTTCAAGGTCTTGGAGCTTCATGGCACTATCCTGCTCAGGTGTTGGATCTTGAAACGATGGAGGCAGCGGGGCATGCTCGGTAAAGGTTATGGAATCAAATCCCTTTTTAATGGCTTTTTCAATATAAGAATGAAAAGAATCAAGCGAACCGTGCGGGCAAAACGGTGTATGTAGATGTGCATCTTGTTTCAGCATGTCGTCACCTCTTGTCGATATTTTGAAAAACGTGATGTTTATCAGCGAAAATAATGAAAAATCATGACCAAAAATGCTGGTTACATGGTATCATAATAACAATGAAAACGACAGCTTCCGCATACATAAAAGCAGGTCACATTGATACGTGTGATCAAATGATAGAAAGCGCACAAATACTTTCTTGAAAAAACATACATAAAACCGTGAATGGATGGTATTGGAAAACATACGATCCTGCTTATAAAAAAACAAATGCAAAGCGGACACGAAAGGGTTCTCAGGTCTACTCGGGACACTTTTACCCTGACATCACTTAGATCACAACAAGGGGGCTCATTATGGAGTTAATCATCGGTTTAATTGTCATTTTGCTTGCTTTGTTTTCAGTCGGTTATTTCCTGCGAAAAAATATATATAAAGAGATTGACCGATTGGAAGCATGGAAAATTGAAATTTTAAACAGATCAATTGTAGAAGAAATTTCAAAGATCAAACATTTAAAAATGACCGGAGAAACAGAGCAATTTTTTGAAAGATGGCGTGCAGAGTGGGACGATATTGTCACAGCCCATCTTCCAAAGGTAGAGGAGCTATTATATGATGCAGAAGAGTATTCTGATAAATATCGATTCTCCAAAGCCAAGCAGGTCCTTACGCACATTGAGGACTTGCTGAGTGCTGCTGATTCGAACATTGAAGACATTTTAAAAGAGATTGCAGACCTTGTCACAAGCGAGGAGCAAAATCGCAAGGACATTGAAAAGGTCAAAGAACAATATCAAACAGTTCGAAAAAATCTGCTTGCGTACAGCCATTTATACGGCACCCTTTATGACAAAATGGAGCAGGACTTAGATGAAGCCTGGGAAGGGATCAAGCAGTACGAAGAAGAGACAGAAAACGGCAACTATATGAAAGCAAGAAAGATTTTGCTTGAGCAAGACCGCAGACTCGATCAGCTTCAGCTGTATATCAATGATGTACCGAAGCTCATTGCAGACTGTAAACAAACCGTACCAGGCCAGCTGACGAAGCTGAAAGACGGATATAAAGAAATGACAGACAAAGGCTACAAGCTCGAGCACATCCAGATCACTAAAGAGCTTGAGAACTTAAACAAACAGCTGACCCGTGCGGAAAAACTACTGATTGATGAACTCAATCTGGAAGAAGCATCAAGCATTTTGCAAATGATTGATGATGCCATTCAGACGCTGTATGATCAGCTGGAAGCGGAAGTAGAAGCAGGTCAGGAAATCAAAAGCAAAATGCCTGAGCTGACGGAAGCATTTGAAAAGCTCGAGCAGGATCACACCCAAACAAAGGCAGAAACAGCTCTTGTAAAAGAAAGCTACAAACTGACAGCCGGAGAGCTTGATCAACAGAAGGCGTTCGAAAAACGCTTAGAAGAAATTGAAAAGCTCATGAAACAAATTCGCGAGAAGCTTGATCGTGACCATGTCGCATATTCATTATTAATGAATGAAATCAATCAGCTTGAGACCTTTATCGATGATGCAAAAGCATTGCATGATACATTTAAGGATCATCTTCAATCATTAAGAAAAGAAGAGCTGCAAGCGAGAGAAACACTGGCTGAGCTCAAAACGATGCTGACAGATACAGTGCGTCAGCTGCAAAAAAGCAATATTCCAGGTGTACCTGCTGATATGAAAGAGCAGGCTGAAAAAGCGCAGGAGATGATTCAGCAAGTGCACGAGCAGCTGGAGAACCTGCCGCTCAACATGCCAGCTGTGAATGGGCAATTAAAAGAAGCCTCCAACACAGTGAGACATGTTGTGAATGAGACGGAAGAAATGCTCACTAAAGTGGATCAAATTGAACGAATCATTCAATATGGCAATCGTTTTAGAAGCCAAAATCATATTCTTTCAGAACAATTAAAAGAGGCAGAGCGAAGATTTTATGCGTATGATTATAACGGTTCATTTGATGTAGCAGCAGCAGCTGTTGAAAAAGCATCACCTGGAGCCGTTCAGAAGTTATTAGCTCAGCACGAAAAAGAATATCAGCATCAATAAAAAAGCTGAAGTCCATTGATAGGACTTCAGCTTTTTTTGTATTATGATGCCTGTTTCTGGCGTTCTTCTGAAGCAGAAGAAGTGAAAAGTGAGATCACGAACCCAATGGCGACTCCAAGTATCGCAGGAACAAGCCAGCCAATGCCAAGGTCATAAAAAGGCAGCACTGTTTGGAAAATGTCTTTTACTGGACCGATTGGAAGCTTTGCTGCTGCTAAGCCGTCAAATAAGCTGACGCACCCTGTTAAAATTAACGAGAGGACATATACAGGTCTTCTATGTCCAAGCCATTTATCTGCAAGTGATAGAACGATGATCACAATCGCCAGCGGATAAATCGCTGTTAAGACTGGAACAGAGAAAGCAACAATATGAGCAAGTCCAAAGTTAGAAATGATGAAACTAAATAATGTAACAAGTGTCACGACCATTTTATATGAAAGCTTAGGAAGTAACTTCGAGAAATACTCTCCACATGATGTGACAAGACCGATACTTGTTGTTAAACAAGCGACTGTGATGGCAGCACCTAATACAATATTTCCTAGACTGCCGAAAAGGAACTGAGAAGACTGTGCTAAGATTTTGCTTCCATCTCCAACGAATCCAATGGCATGTGTACTAGAAGCACCTAGATATGCAAGTGACAGGTAAACAAAGGCTAATCCAGCAGCTGCAATCAAACCTGCTTTGATACAAGCAGAAGCCAGTGCCTTTTTACTTGTCACACCGCGTCCTTTAATCGCGTTGATGACAACAATTCCAAATACAATAGAAGCAAGAGCATCCATCGTTTTATAACCCTCTAAAAACCCTTTGAAAAACGATCCGTTGCTATAAGATACATCTGGTGTACCAATGACGCCCATCGGTGTCAAAATGGCTTTGACAATGATAATAAAAATGATCGTAAATTTAATCGGTGTTAATATTTTCCCTACACGATCCACGATTTTCGTTGGATTTAAAGCAAGGTAATACGTAATACCGAAAAAGACGAGTGTAAATAAAAGAAGAGACAGCCAAGCTGGCACACTTGATAAAAATGGTAATGCTCCAATCTCATATGAAACTGTTCCTGTACGCGGAATAGCGAAAAGCGGCCCAATGGATAAATATAAAATGACGGTGAATGCTGTTCCAAACACTGGGTGAGCCTTATCTGCAAGTCCTTTTGCATCACGCCCTGTTAAAGCAATCGCAATAATCCCGAGTAGAGGTAAACCGACACCTGTTAATAAAAATCCGCCCATTGCTTTCCATACATTTGTTCCGGCATATTGCCCAAGCTCTGGTGGATAAATCATATTTCCGGCGCCGAAGAATAAAGCAAATAACATAAAACCTATAATAATCGTATCTTTCGTCGACAATGTTGCCTTCATTGAATATAAAGCCTCCAATATTATGTTGAAATATTCTGTTAATTAGCTGCTAAAACGGTTCTTCATTAACATTCACTAATTATAAAGGATGTACGCCTGATGTCAACATGTGTTTTCGTACAAAAGTCATGAATTTTTCTATTTTAGTATATGAAGAACAATAAAAAAACATCCCCTTCCACAGAAGAAGAGGATGTTTTGGTTCACGATAACTAGGAGGCGAGCTGTTTCGACGGATTGGTAAACATCGAAATAAGTAAACCAATCACAGCACCGAGAATAGCTGGTACGATCCAGCCAATCCCTAAATCATAAAACGGAACGATTGAACCTAAGATCTTAGGCAAGCCGCCTAGATTGACTTCGGCTGCTAATAATCCATCAATAATGGCAAAGAAACCAGTAAAGATGAGAGATACGATATAAATGAGTCTTCTGCCGTTAATCCAGCGGTCAAGGAATGACAATAAAATAATGACAATGGCCAATGGATAGATGGTTACAAGAACAGGAACAGATAGAGAAATAATTTGTGCCAGCCCAAGGTTTGCAACCAGTGTACTAAATAAAGAAACAATTAGAACGACTGTACGATAAGAAAAGCTAGGGAAAAGCTTTGAAAAATATTCCCCGCAAGATGAAATAAGTCCAACACTCGTCGTTAAACAAGCAAATAAAATGGCTGCGCCAAGAACAATGTTACCAGCAGAACCGAATAAAAAGTTGGCAGAGAGTGAAAGGAGCTTTCCACCTTCATTGGCTCCAACAATGCCCGTCGCATCAGGACTTGAAGCACCCACATAAGCAAGTGAAATGTACACGAGTGCCAGTCCAATAGCAGCCACGAATCCTGCTTTAATACAAGCTGCTGCAAGAGATTTTCGCTCCGTAATGCCTCTGTCTTTAACAGCTGTTACCACGACGATTCCAAAAACGATAGAAGCAAGAGCATCCATTGTTTTATAGCCTTCTAAAAAGCCAGTGAAGAGCGGGTTTGCTTTATATGTTGCATCAGGAGCACCGATCATTCCCATTGGCGTAGCAATGGCTTTAATGACAATAATAGCAATAACTGTTAATAAGATCGGTGTTAAAATTTTACCAATTCGATCAACCAGCTTTGAAGGATTTAAAGCGAGCAGATATGAAATGGCGAAAAACACAACGGTAAAGATGAATAGCGGTACCCATGAAGTAGATTGGGCACTTGACAAGAAAGGAGCTAATCCTATCTCATACGAAACCGTACCTGTTCTCGGAATAGCGAAAAATGGTCCAATGGACAAATACAGAATGACGGTGAAAATGGTGCCGAATTTAGGATGAGCTTTATCAGCAAGGCCTTTTGCACCGGTACCTGTCAGTGCGACTGCAATTACCCCTAGAAGCGGAAGACCTACTCCTGTGAGTAAAAATCCACCGATGGCGAGCCATACATTCTCACCAGCATATTGTCCAAGAACAGGTGGGAAAATCATATTTCCAGCGCCAAAGAATAATGCAAAAAGCATTAGACCAATGGCTAACGTCTCTTTTATACTTAAACTATTTTTCAAAATAGTCCCTCCTCAATCTCAATCAGTGTAGTGTGCCAAATTAAAATATTCTGACAATTTAAATGTTTATGTGACAATTGCACTATGGATGATATAGTGAAAATGAAAAGTTGTCAACTGCCATTTTCAGAAAATTCTCTGTCTGACTTCATTATGGTAACATATAATTGCATTTATTTTTTAAGCTTTTTGTAAGGAGTTACATTTATGATCTATCTTGATAATAGTGCAACCACAAAACCGTACCCTGAGGTTTTACAAGTATATCAGCAAGTGAGTGAGCGTTATTTTGGAAATCCATCTTCGCTTCATCAGCTCGGAATAGATGCAAGCCGGCTGTTAAATGAAACGAGAAAACAAATGCTTCACTACACGGGCTTGAAACATTATGAGATTATTTTTACTTCTGGTGCAACAGAAGCGAATAACATTGCCATTAAAGGGGCAGCACTTGCCAAAATGAACCGGGGCAAGCATATTGTGACAACAGAAATAGAGCATCCTTCTGTTATTGAATCGTTTGAACAGCTGAAGGCGTTATTTGGCTTTGACATCTCCTATATTCAAGTAAATGAGCATGGCCATGCAGATATGACTCATTTAAAAGAAGTGCTTCGCCCTGATACAGTGCTTGTCAGCATGATGCACGTCAATAACGAAACCGGTGCCATCCAGCCGATTGAAGAGGCTGCTGGTATCATTCGTGAACATGCCGAAAACGCACTTTTTCATGTCGACGGGGTGCAGGGAATGTGCAAGATAGCACTCAATAAACAGCTGGATGTAGACCTTTTGACGATGTCAGGCCATAAAATTCATGGATTAAAAGGCACAGGAGCTCTCTTTTTAAAGAAAGATGTCACTCTCGCCCCTTTCATTACTGGAGGAGAGCAGGAATTAGGGCTTCGTTCAGGTACTGAAAACCCTGCTGGAGCTGTCAGCTTAGCAAAAGCCATGAAACAATCATTTGGACAGCTTGACAAGCATCATGATGAGATGCTGAACTTAAAAACGCAGCTGCAAAAACAGCTTGGAGAGATAGAAGGTATTGTGATGAATACACCGAGGGCACAAAGTGCGCCGCACATTGTGAATTTTTCAGTGCCGGGTATTCAAATTGAAGTCCTCCTCCATATGCTTGAAAAAGAAGGCATATATGTTTCTACAACCTCTGCCTGCTCAGCCAAGAAAAAAGAGCCAAGCCGTGTACTGCTGGCAATGGGAAAACCAGAAGAAATAGCCAAAAGCAGTATGAGAATCAGCTTGACGTATGGACAAGGACCAGAGCTAACGCCGCAAATCATCACATCGATCGCACAAAGTGTGAAAAAATTAAAAGGAATGAGATAACAGCATGAAATATGATCATATTTTAGTCCGTTTTGGTGAAATCTCAACAAAAGGGAAGAATAGAAAGAAATTTATTGAAAAACTAAGACAGCACATTCGGTTCGTCTTAAAGGATTTTGAAGCATTAAAGTTTGCATCTGATAGAGACCGCATCACGATTATGCTAAACGGAGAAGACCCTGAACCGATTTCAGAACAGCTCAAAAGTGTATTTGGTATTCAGAGCTTTAGTCTTGCGGTTAAATGTGAGACGAATCTAGATGCGATTAAAGAAGCAGCACTAACAGCGGTACAGGAAGTGTATGAACAAGGAAATACATTTAAAGTCTCAACGAAACGCTCTTATAAACAATTTGAACTTGATTCCAATGAAATGAACCGCGAAATTGGCGGACATGTTCTAAGGAATACGGAAAACCTAACAGTCAATGTGAAACAGCCGGATGTGCATTTACGCATTGAAATCAGAGAGCACGCCACGTACATTACATTTAAAGATGTCAAAGGTGCAGGCGGCCTGCCGGTCGGTTCTAGCGGAAGAGCGATGCTCATGCTTTCAGGCGGCTTTGACAGCCCAGTTGCCGGCTATCAAGCGATGAAACGCGGAATTGAAATCGAAGCTGTGCATTTCTTTAGCCCGCCGTATACAAGTGAACGTGCCAAACAAAAGGTCATTGATCTTGCAGAATGCCTGGCAGCATATGGAGGCGAAGTGAAGCTTCACATCGTACCTTTTACAAAAATTCAAGAGCTGATCCATAAACAAGTACCTGAAAACTATACGATGACATCAACAAGAAGAATGATGCTGAAAATAGCTGACAAAATAAGAGAAAAGCGCGATGCCCTTGCGATTATTACCGGAGAAAGCCTTGGTCAAGTGGCAAGCCAGACGCTTGAAAGCATGTATGCTATTAACCATGTGACCAATACACCAATCATCCGCCCGCTCATTGCTGTCGATAAAAATGACATTATTGATGAAGCGAGACGAATTGGCACATACGATACAAGCATTCAGCCTTTCGAGGATTGCTGTACGATTTTTACGCCGCCGTCTCCTAAAACAAAACCAAAGCTTGAGAAGGTAGAACGCTACGAAAGCTTTGCTGATTTCGAGCCGATGCTGGACGAGGCAGTAGAGCAAATTGAAACAATTATTGTAACAAATGAAAAGAAAGCAGCAGACGAATTCGCTGATTTATTCTAAAACGAAAATTTCATAATAATTACCATAAAATCAATCGCATGAAGTCATGTGTTTCTACACATTCTATATTCACAAGGAGGTGAGAACACATGGCTCAACAAAACAGACAAAGCAGTTCTAACCAATTACTAGTACCAGGCGCTGCACAAGCTATCGACCAAATGAAGTACGAAATCGCTTCTGAATTTGGTGTAAACCTTGGTGCAGAAACTACATCTCGCGCTAACGGATCAGTTGGTGGAGAAATCACTAAGCGTCTTGTATCTTACGCTCAACAACATATGGGTGGCGGATCTTTCTAAGACACACAATTTAAAAGCTATGGCTTATGAGCGGGATCCTTCCCGCTCTTTTCTTTTTGTACATATAAATAGTTAGAATATTTTTAAAAAAGAAGACGGATGAAAAAAATTATGGCATAATACTAGGAGTAGGTCCTAATTCAAGCATTTTTCAGTTATGAGTGTTAGAATAGGTAAATTGAAACATGTTTCGTTTCATAAGAAAGAGGCTAAAAGGAGCTGTACCATGAAAAGAGAAGACTTAATTGCACCAGAACAATATAACTTAGTCAGCGAGATTGAAGCGTTCAGTCATGACAAGGAGAAAATGGCCCTGCACTGGCAGGACGGCAATGGCCACGAAGCGCATGTGACGTATGCAGCATTAGTGGAAGAGGCAAATAAAATTGGACATGTTTTATTAAAAGCAGGCTTCAAAAAAGGTGATAAAATCATTGTGATGGTGCCGCGCATGCTCGAGGCATACAGCATTTATTTAGCGATTTTGAAAACAGGAATGGTCGTGATTCCTTGTTCAGAAATGCTGCGTGCGAAAGATATAGATTACCGAATTGAACATGCAGAAGCAAAGGGAGCGATCGTTTACTCTTCATTCATTCAATCGTTCGACGGAACCAAACAGCCAAACGATTTTAAAACATTCTCAATCGGTGAAAACGATCATGGCTGGAGAAACATTCTAGCGCAAAAGGAAGAGCAATCAAACGAGCTTGAGTTGGCAGATACAAAGCGCACAGACATGGCGTTTTTATCCTATACATCAGGTACAACAGGGAACCCAAAAGGGGTTGTTCATACACACGGATGGGCGTATGCACATTTACGCACAGCTGCAAAAGCATGGCTCTCCATTAATGAAGGAGATAAAGTATGGGCAACAGCAGGACCAGGCTGGCAAAAATGGGTGTGGAGTCCCCTCTTATCTGTGTTAGGAAGTGGAGCAGAAGGCTTTGTGTATGGAGGAAAATTCAATCCAAATACATACTTAGAGCTGCTTCAAAAAAATGAAATCAATGTTCTATGCTGTACACCGACAGAATACCGCTTTATGGCAAAAGTAGATGATTTGAGTCAGTACAAGCTGCCAAATCTGCATAGTGCTGTTTCTGCGGGAGAGCCGCTGAACCGTGAAGTCATTGATACATTCAAAAAGCATTTCGATATAGAAGTACGAGACGGCTATGGCCAAACTGAAAGCACACTGCTCGTAGGGGTGCTAAAAGGAATGGACATCAAGCCAGGCAGTATGGGAAAACCAACCCCTGGAAACGAAGTAGACATCATTGATGAGGATGGAAACGTCTGCGCACCTGGAGAAATTGGTGACATTGCGGTCCATCTTGAAACGCCGGCTTTATTTAAGGAATACTATAAAGACGAAGAGCGTACAAAGGCGCAGCGCCGCGGCAATTACTTTATTACGGGTGACCGCGCGAAAAAAGACGAAGATGGGTACTTCTGGTTTGAAAGCCGCAGAGATGACATCATTGTCAGCTCAGGCTATACGATTGGACCGTTTGAAGTAGAAGATGCGCTGATCAAGCATCCAGCAGTGAAGGAATGTGCAGTTGTGGCGAGCCCAGATGAAATCAGAGGATCAATCGTGAAAGCATACGTCGTCCTTCGTGATGGAACTGATCAAAGTGATGAACTGATCAAAGAGCTGCAAACACATGTGAAAAACACAACAGCACCGTACAAATACCCAAGAGAAATCGAATTCATTGACGAACTGCCAAAAACACCGTCAGCGAAAATTCGCCGTGTAGAGCTGAGAGAAAGAGAGCTTGCACGAAAAGGTCAATCATAAAGAAGCGAGAAGCGTTCGGATGGAAGCATCCGGCGCTTTCTTTGTATGAAATATCAAATTCGTTGAAAGCGGGCATGATGTTATATGTTAAAATATGTAGGAATTTCTGAAAAAGGAGAATGTTAGTAGATGTCCATTGCGATCATTCATGGAATTGTGCTTGCCTTTGGTCTCATTTTACCTTTGGGCGCTCAAAATGTATTTGTATTTCAACAAGGAGCGCATCACGGCTGCTCTTTGTGACACACTTTTAATTGCTTTAGCTGTCATAGGTGTTTCTGTTGTGGTGTTTACCATTCCAGTGCTGCAAATTGGTCTTTATATCATTGGTTTTTGTTTTTTAGTTTATATGGGATGGTCTGTATGGAACACAAGCTCATCATCAGGTGATCAAGAGAAGCAGAAATTAATGCCTGCAAGAAAACAAATTGTATTTGCCTGTTCAGTTTCTCTTTTAAATCCCCATGCGATTCTCGATACAATTGGTGTCATTGGTACAAATTCGCTGCAATATAGCGGGGCAGAAAAGCTGGCGTTTACACTTGCCTGTATCATCGTGTCCTGGTTATGGTTTATGGGGCTCGCCCTTTTAGGGAAGATGTTAGGAAAGTTAGATACAAACGGCAAATGGATGAACCGTATCAATAAGGCTTCGGCGGTCATGATCTGGCTGGTTGCGTTATACATTGCGTATCAATTGATTGTGTAAGATACATAGAGAATCGAACAAAGAAGCGTTTGGACGTAATGATCCTGCGCTTTTTTTGTGTATTGGACAGGCTTTCCAGCCAGTGTCAGTACGATCTTAAGAGGTAAATCAGATGCAATTGCCTAGAGGAAATGATAAAGAGTAGACTTTATGCTACATTATCACTAGTGGGTTTTATTGGTAATTTAGTCTATTACATTATTTTCCTTGAAAGGTTATAATCTTTATTAAATTTACTAAAGGAGTCTATCGATGAAGATAAGAAAAATGTTTTGTGTGTTATTGTTCATATCACTTTTATTCGGACAATATCCTGTTGGAAACGCTGTTACCGTAAAGGCGGATGAGCCTTTTAAAAAGATACAAAATGATAAAGCAGCAGAAAAACTCATAAAAAAGGCAAAAAAAAGCTCTCAATTTTTAGAGGCAAAAGAATTAGCCCAAAAGAAAGGATATCTATTAAATGGAGAAAGTGCAGCTGTTCATTTGAAAGCTGCTAAAACGGATGTTGTTTATTTTTATCTGAAAAAAAAGAAGTCAGATAATCAGCTGCTTAACAATGTTTCCTTCATTTCAGTTTCACTGAGCCAAATAAAAGCTCACTATATTCAACTTGCGGAATACGATGAGAAAGGGAATTTGCACTCATACTTCTTTCAAAATGGAAAATTGAAAAATAAGTTCCATATCAACCAAAAAGGGGAGTTTTTAAAAGGATCTTTTACCTATGGTGAAAATGATGTAAAGCAAGATATGATGGAATTAAATAAAAAAATTGTCCAAATAGATGAATCGGAAATTCAAACGAGTTTTAATTGGAACAAGTTTTGGGACTGCTTAAAAAAGAAAAGCGGTCCGAATGAATCTCTTCCATTACGTTCAATGGTTCTAGGAGCGTGTTATTATATTTGTTTTACGGGACCTGCTAGCTGTATTGCATGCGCAGTGATTAATGGAGGTATATCAGCGGGATTGGCCGGTTATTGTGTGAAAAAAGTTTGGTGAATAGGGGGGATTTAGAATGGCTCATAAAGAACAGCGTAAAGGAGTAGTTCTTGCTGTTTTAGATACGATAACATTTGGAATACCAGTGTTGCTATGGAATTTATATAAGAATACGAATAAAACATTGAAATTAATGATCCCGATCATTCCGATTGTTGGTTTCATAACGTATCTTTTAGCATCCCTTCACTAATAAGATAAAAAATCCTTAGTATGAGCGTAACGCTCATGCTTTTTTCATTTATTTCAGAAACGTCTTCCCTTCATATATTGGGATAAGTCACTTTTCTTCTAATTTGATCCTTTTCTGTTTTAAAATAACATTGAGGCGGGGTCACTCATCCTCGTCATTTGAAAAGGGGGATATGGATGAAGAAAACATTGTTTAAAGATGCAGCTCTCTTAACACTGGATCCATCTTTAGGTTTTTTTGAAAAGGGAGATTTATTAATTGAAGGGAAACATATTTTAGAAGTTGGACCTTCAATTGAAGTAAGCGATGCAGACATCGTTGATGCATCTGATATGGTCATCATGCCAGGTCTTGTAGATACACATCGGCATGTGTGGCAGTCTGTCATCCGGGGCATAGGGACGGATTGGTCTTTGCAGACATATTTGAGCAAAATCTATTATGGCAACTATGGAGCGATGAGACGCCCATCCGACGATCGAATCGCCAATTATTTAGGGGCATTAGAGGCTTTAGATGCAGGCGTGACCACATTTTTAGACTGGACGATGATCAATTCAATGGATCATACAGAAGAGCTCATTGAAGGATTAAAAGATGCGGGTATTCGAGCTGTTTTTGCTTTTGGTTCCTCTGGAGATGCTGAATATTGGGATAGAGAGAGTACGCTCACTAATATGGAGGACGCAGCACGTGTGAAAAAAGCGCATTTTCAATCATCAGATCAGCTTTTAACAATGGGACTTGCGATTCGTGGTCCAGAGTTTTCTTCATGGGAGACGTCGGTATTTGAAATTGAAACAGCTCGGTCTCTAGATGCTCTATGCAGTATGCACATTGGCTTTGGGAATTGGGGAGCGGAGGATCGATCGATTGAGCGGCTTCACAAAGCAGGGTTACTCGGGCCGGATTTGAACATGGTGCATATTAATGCAATCGATGCGGATCAAATGAAGATGCTGGCAGACAGCGGAAGCTCCATATCCATTACCCCTGAAATTGAAATGATGATGGGTCACGGTTATCCTGTCACAGGACTTGCGATTGAACAAGGTGTTCTTCCAACGCTCGGTGTTGACGTAGTGACAGCGACAGGAGGAGATTTATTTGCCCAAATGAAATTCGGACTTCAGGCAGAGCGCGCGATCCAAAATCAATCGTTGTTAATGGATGGGATCATGCCGGGGCCTGAACTTGGGCTGTCTGCTTATCAAATGCTTGAAGCTGCGACGATCAATGGCGCTCGTGCATTACAGCTCGATCATAAAATTGGGTCACTTACACCTGGGAAAGAAGCTGATTTCATTTTGATCGATCGGACAAGCATGAATCTTCTTCCGATGACAGATCCGGCTGGAGCGGTTGTCCAAACGGCACATCCTTCAAATGTTGATTCTGTTTATGTGGCTGGAAAAGCAGTGAAACAGAACGGAAAGCTTGTCGGTGTGAACCTAGAAGAGGTCAAACGAATAGCTTATGCAGCAAGAGACCATATTTTATCACACAAGTTTGAATCGACACCTTCGTAAATAAAATAACCCCATAGGCGATGCCTATGGGGAATTGTTTACAAGGATTCTTTGATGACCTTTTTATAATATTGGACAGACAGGAATCCGAAGACAGAATAGAGGGCAGTGTAAATCGACATGACGATAAGCATTGGAGTCCACAATTCTCCGCCGAACAAAAACCAGCCTGATTGTACAGCAAAGTAGCTGTGCAGCAATCCGATGATGAGCGGAATCCCAAAGTTAAACAGCTGTTTAAGCCGGATGCCTTTTAATAGATCCTTCTCAGTAAAACCAAGCTTACGCAAGATTGTGTAGGAGCTTTGTTCCTCTTCACTTTCATTCATTTGTTTAAAGTATAAAATACAGCCTGATGTGACAAGGAAGCTGAGACCTAAAAATCCGACCACAAACATCATTAGTCCTATTGTCTGCTTTTGCTGCTGAGCTGAAGCTAATTGAGACATGCTGTTGTCACTTAGTTTTAAAGATGTAAACACGCGATTTGCTTGTTCAAGATTTTGATCATCTTTTATATTGACTGCGTTATATTGGCTATTCTCAAGCTGCAGCTTTGGATCTTTCTGCTTGTCGAGCTGCTCAAAAACATGTTGACTCACGACGGCAACAGGCAGACCGCCAAAAGTGAAGTTGTAAGAAATGAGATAATCTTTCTTCATATCCATGACTTTCAAATCAATAGGCTTCTTGATGAGAAGCTTCACATCGCCTGAGCTTTGAATTGGCATGAATTTCTTTAAGAGATCGCTGTAGCCGCTTAAAATCACTTCGCTTTTCTCTACATGAATATTTGGTGCGTTTTTCTCACTGATCACAGGCAGTGTCAATACGCCTGGATCATTATTCATATTTTTCAACTCTGTATCCATGATTTTTTTCGCATCAAAATCCGCTTTAATCACTTTGACCTGCTTTTGATCATAAGCAATATGTTTGTCAGAAAGTGCACGAGTGAAGGTTGCTGCTTCTTTTTCTGAGCCCATGACGAAATGAGCTGGAATTTGCTGCTCAGCGGTTTTTTCTGCTGAGTAATAAGAAATGTAGCTAAGAGCCAGCAAACCGATGGCAAGTGCAGATACGGTTGTAATAATCGTTAAAAGCAGTGCATTTGATTTTAGCCGGAACATAATGGATGACAAAGATAACACTTCATGAATGGCGAGATAGCCATTTTTTCTTTTACGTACGATATTGGCAATGAAAGAAACAGAGCCTTTGTAAAAAAGAAAGGTACCGATGATGACAGAGGCTAGAATATAAATCATGGCTAAAAGTAACTCAAGCATCGACGTATACGAGCCGGTAAAAAGCTTAGAAGAAATATAATAGCCTGAGCTGATCAAGACAATACCGAAAACCCCAATGATGATTTCAAACACAGAGATCTTTTTCACACGCTGTTCTGTCGAAGATGTTGTTCTAAACAAAGATAAAATCGTCTGTTTTTTAATAAAACGCCTATTTCTCAGCATAATCAATCCATAGATAATGAAAAAGACAATAAGTGTTTGCAGAAGGGCCATGCCTGAAAAATGCAGATTGGCGATGGCATTAACACCAGTCACTTTAAATAACACCATCAGCATCAGCTTTGAACCGATAAAGCCGGCAATGATGCCGATAACCATGGCTGCCACGTATAGGATAAAGTTTTCTGCATTGAGCAGTCTGGCAATTTTTTGTTTCGTCATACCAATGAGCTGTAAGAGACCTATTTCTTTTCCTCTGCGCTTAATAAAAATGCTATTCGCATATAGCAGGAAAATACCGACGATCGCAATGAGCAGAACCGAAGCGGCTTTAATTGAAGCGCCTCCTTTAATGGAGCCTTTTACACCATCAAGTGCTGGTGAGTACTGCAAGGTGACAAAGGAAAAATAGAGCGCGACACTAAACACGAGAGCAAACACATATAAATAGTAATTCTTCAAATTTTTCTTCAAGTTACGGAAGATGAGCTGATTAATGTTCATGCTTCACACCGCCTAAGACACCTTGCGTTTTCATAATATCCTCGAAAAACATTTTTCTTTCTAAAGCGCCTTTATTCAACTGTGTATAAATCTGTCCATCCTTGATAAAAATGACGCGGCTTGAATAGCTGGCTGCGACAGGATCATGTGTCACCATCACAATGGTCGCTTTTCGTTTGCGATTGAAATCTTGCAGCTTGTTGAGCAGGTCAGATGCCGATTTGGAATCAAGTGCCCCAGTAGGTTCATCAGCGAAAATAAGACTTGGTTCATGAATGAAGGCACGAACCGCCGATGTCCGCTGCTTTTGTCCGCCAGAGAGTTCATTCGGGTATTTGTCTCTTAGTTCATAAATCCCCATATCTTCTGCGAGCTGCTGAAAACGTTCAAAAGCTTCTTTTTTTGGTGTTTTGGAGATGGATAAAGGCAAAAGAATATTTTCTTTGACCGTGAGTGTATCAAGTAAATTATAATCTTGAAAAACAAAGCCAAGCTGCTTTTTTCTAAATTCCGCAAGCTGCTGATCCTTCATTTGCGTCATCTCAGCATCTGCAATACGAATGGATCCGCTGGACACATGATCGATAGACGACAATACGTTCAGAAGGGTGGTTTTCCCCGAGCCTGATGGCCCCATGATACTGACAAATTCCCCGGCTTCAATGGTCAAATCAATACCGCTCAGTACCTCTTGTTTGTTGAATTTATTTCCGTAGCTTTTATAAATTTTACGAGCTTCTAAAATGTTCATTTGCTGAACCCCTTTTTCTTTTAATTGATAACTCTAGTATAAAAAGAAGCCTGCCAGACGTCCTTCGATTTGGCGAACAAAACAGACGAGCATGTGACATTGTTGTCACATGCTCGCAATATGAACAAAATCATTCTTTTTCGGAAAGATGAAGGTGAAGGTTGTACCTTGATCTATCGTGGAGTTGACCTCGATCGTCATATGAAGAGCGTCTGCTCCTTTTTTCGTTAAATAGAGCCCCATTCCTGTTGAGGCGGTGTCATTGTGATGTCTAGTTGAGGTAAAGCCTTTTTCAAAAATACGAGAGATGTCTCTTGGATCAATTCCTCTGCCTTGATCTGTGATCGTCAGCATGACTTGTTCATTTATTTGCTTGCTTTCAATGACAATATCGGAAGAATGGCTGTATTTGACTGCATTTGTGAGTACCTGTCTGATCATAAAGGATAACCATTTTATATCACTTAATACGGTGCGTTCCTCCAGCGTCAGCTCAAAGCCGATTCCTTTTTGCATACACCAGGATTGGAGCGCTTTGATTTCTTTCGCTATGATGCTTTGCAGGTCCAGCTTTTCAATGAATAAATCATTTTCGATATGACGTACTCTGCTTTGGTGCAGCTGGGCATCAAGTAATAAATGTATTCTGAGCCACTCATACGTCATATTTGATTTCAGCGGCTGATCTGTTAAGCGGTCAATCATTAAGCGCATCGCTGTAAGCGGTGTTTTGACCTCATGTATCCAAGTGAGCAATTCATCTTTTTCTTCTTCGAGAGCAATTTTCTGCTCTGCTGCCATCTGCCGGTAGCGTGCGATTTGCTCTGACGTTGCATCATGGATGAGCTGCTCAAATGGGGAAGAGGGGGTTAGCCGTATTTGATGTTCAATGTCATCATCCCATTCTTTGAGCCCCTCATAATAAGCCGTTTCTTTTCGGTATCGGAAAAAGAGAAAGACAATCATGAGAAACGTAGATAATAGCACAATATAAAAAAGAGAAGCGATTGGAATGGTCGTATCCAAATAAGCAACAAACAGAATGAGGAGCTGCAAACTAAGAAAGAAAAGAATCCAGCTTCTTCGTTCTTTTAAAAATGCTTGCAGCATCATTGATCATCCTTTTCCTTTGCAAGATAGCCTTGACCCACTTTTGTCTCAATGAAGGCGCCAAGGGAGATCTCGTCTAGTTTTTTTCTGAGGCGGTTGACGTTTACAGTCAGTGTGTTGTCACTGACAAAACGTTCATCCTCCCACAATGCTTGAATGAGTGATTCACGGCTGACGATATGATTTTTATGCTGAATCAATTCCTTGAGAATAAATAACTCATTTTTTGTTAATTCAACCTCACCATGATCATTTGTTACGGTATTTTTTTCTAGGTCAATCGCAGCGCCGCACCATACCTTTAGGCTGGCCGGTTCTGCATTATAATCATGCACGCGGCGAAGAACAGCACTTATTTTGGCAATGAGCACGTCAAAATGGAAGGGCTTTTGCACAAAATCATCGGCACCGAGCTGCATTGACATGACCATATCAGCTGGATGGTCTCTTGAGGAGAGGAAGATGATTGGAACATTTGAATGATGCCGAATCATCCGGCACCAGTGAAAGCCATCGTATTTTGGCAGCTGTATATCTATAATGACGAGATCAGGCTGGACAGACGTGAATTCCTGCAGCACCTGATGGAAATCTTGAATCCCATAGACATCATAGGACCAGTTAACTAGACGTTCTTTGATTTCCTGGAAGAGGGTTGTATCATCTTCAATTAGTAAAATCTTAAACAAAATCAGCACCACACTTTTTGTATTCGCTTGTTGTCATTGTAGCGGAAAAAAGGACCTGCCGCTAGAACCAGACAAGAAAAAAGCAAGGGAAGAGGTCCCTTGCTTCAGCTTATTTACCTAAAAAGTGCTTTTTAAAGAATGATAGTTGGAATTCAAGTGTAAGTGGGTCATTAAAATAGAATTCCTCTGCATTGGCTTCATACACACGATGTTTTTTGACAGCTGGGATGGACTTGTAAATTTCACTGTTTTG
This sequence comes from Bacillus sp. I-2, assembly GCF_001974945.1. Taxonomy (NCBI): domain Bacteria; kingdom Bacillati; phylum Bacillota; class Bacilli; order Caryophanales; family Bacillaceae; genus Bacillus; species Bacillus sp. I-2. Next base: position 62,765 of record NZ_LZRW01000032.1, read on the forward strand.
ATAGGAATTGTCCATTTCGCTGTTTTTACTAATGATCATATAGTCTCCAGCAAATTCAGGAATGACCTCCTGTGAAACCGCGTAGTAGCCGGCTTTTAATGCTTTTTCTTTCACTTTCTCAGGCATTTTCAGTTTCATTGCTTGATAGAGAATTTCTGTTCCGCGGCCCCATGCATCTCCAAAAACGTAAAGATCTTTTGTGCCACTTTCAAAGACAGAAACTGTTGCATCTTTACCGATTTTTGCTTTGATTTCTTTTCCAGCTTCAGCTGCGCGTTTTTTGAAATCTTTTACCCAAGCTTTTGCTTCTTTTTCTTTGTTTAAAACTTTTCCAATTTCAATGTGCTGCTGAAGGTAATCAACTTTGTTATACGTAAACAAAACGGTTGGTGCGATTTTTTTGAGTTTTTCTACATTTTTAGTATTGCTTAAGCCAATGATGACATCAGGCTTTAGCTTCATGATTTTCTCTACATTTGTATCCGATACTTCTTCCACATTTTTCAATTCCTTTTGGAAACGCGGATTCTTTTTGGACCAAGAGTCAACGCCGACAAGGTTCACACCAAGTGACATGACATTCCCTGTGTAAGAGCCGAGCACAACAACACGTTTTGGATGCGCTGGCAGCTTCACAGGTCCATTTTCAGATTGATATGTAATTTTGTCTGATGATGCTGATTGATTTCCTTTATTTGAGGAAGAGCTGCTGCTATTGCCACATGCGCTCAATGCAAGTACAAAGATGAGCATCAGAGGGAACAATATTTTCTTCATGAATGTAGACTCCTTTGAAATCGGCACATAAGCCGGATATTGGTTGTATTAGTGATAATGATAATTATTATCACTTGGATATCATATCATAGGAATGTAGGCTGTTGTCAATGACATTTTGATAGCTGGTAATAAAAAATAAAGGGGGGATTTTCAATAAAAAAAGATCAAGGCAGCATGTGTCCTGATCTTTTTTCTTATTTAAACCAGCCTTTTTCTTTTGAGCGTGTAATGGCCTCGATGCGGTTTTTCACTTCCAGCTTATCTAAAATAATGGAAATGTAGTTCCGGACAGTGCCGCTTTTGATGCTGAGTTCTTTTGCAATTTCTTTTGTGTTTTTACCGTCTGCGACGAGTTCAAGGACCGATTTCTCTCGCTCTGTTAAAGGATTTTCATCACTATATAAGTCTTCCATCAATTCAGGGGCATACACCTTTTTCCCTTTCATCACACTGCGAATCGCACTTGCCAGCTCCTCGCTTGGACTGTCTTTCAGCATGTAGCCGCTGACGCCCGCTTTTAGCGCCCTTTGGAAATAACCGGAGCGGGCAAAGGTCGTTAAAATAATGATTTTCACATCTGATCCTTTGAGCTCTTCCGCTGCATCAAGTCCGGATTTTCCCGGCATTTCAATATCCATTAAGCAAATATCAACAGGGTGTGTGTTGGCAAAATCGATGGCATCTTGGCCATTCGTCCCTTTTCCAACAACCGTCATATCGTCTTCTAAATCGAGAAGTGAACCGAGTGCACCAAGCAGCATTTGCTGATCTTCTGCGATAAAGATGTTGATCATTTCATCCCCTCCTTTTCTTTTGCTGCTGAATCATTTGGAATGCTCATAATGAGCTTTGTCCCGTCTTTTGTTTCAATACGTAGGCGGCCATTTGCAAATTCCAATCTTTCTCTTATTCCTAAAAGGCCGTGACCCTTCATTTGAGAGGGCGGATTGTCGCCTTTAAATGTTCCGTCATCTTCAACGGTGATGATGGCTTCCTTTGACTTTTGGTGAATGGTGATTTTGCAAACCGTTGCATCACTATGTTTGACGACATTTGTCACCGCCTCTTTGATGCACATGCTCACAATGTTTTCGTTCAGAAGTGAGATGTGTTTCGGTGCTTCCTTTTCATCATAGATCAATTCAATTCCAGCTGCATCGAGAATTTGCTCGATGTTCGACATTTCCTCTTTGATTCGGATGCCCTTCATGGAGGAAACAATCTTCCGCACTTCATTGAGAGACGTTCTGGCGGTCTGCTGGACGCTTTTGAGTTCGGCACGAGCCTGTTCAGGGTCTTTATATACGAGTTTACGGGCAAGATCACTTTTTAACCCGATCAAAGAAAGCTTTTGTCCAAGGGTGTCATGGAGGTCGCGTGCAATGCGCTGCCTTTCTTCAAGCTTCACAAGATCAGCAATCCGCTCATTGGCATATTCTAATTTCTCCTCAAGCCGTTCACGTTCCTTCCTGCTCCGAATGCTGAGAGGAAGAAGAATGGCACTAATCAGGGTGATCACGACAAGAGGAATTTGTGTGAGAAACCAGCCCTTTTTTAAGATCAAACTAAAGTTCACCGCTATAGCAGCGCTCCCTAGATGAATATAGTATAAGATATAAAAAGGTACTTTTCTTTTAATATGCCCATTGAAATAGGCGATGCAAAAAGCGAAATAAATATAGCTGTAGAGCATCACATAACCAGTTGAAATAGCGATCAATAAAAGGCCGAAGACATATAATGACCAGCCTTTTGCGACAAAGGCAAAACGATACACAGCGAAAAAGACGACGTTCAAAATAATGCCGATCACAATACCTAAAGTCGAAGGTGTCTTAAGGATAAAATAGAAGGGCAGGATGAAAAAAATGGCCCATATATAGGGAGAAATCCCATGCAACTTTTGAATTTTAAACTGTTTTTTCATCCGTGTGCCACCTTTTCCGTTTTCGTTCTTTTTCCTTACTTTATCAAATTCAACTTATGGTTGCATCCTGTAAATGACAACAAGCTCCTTCTAGTGTAAGAAAGAGCTTGCACCAATTATGCATTTTTCTTTAGAATGTCTCCTTTAATGACAGGTGCGGGCATCTTCTTAGATTGCCGTGCTTCTTTAAAGGTAACGAATGCTTTCGTTTCTTCATCCCAAAGTCTAAATTTCATTGATTCAATACTTGTTTTTAAAGTGATGGTTGGAACATTTTGAAGCGGCTCACTATGATCATGTGCATGCTCCAAGTGATAATTCGGTACCCTCGGACTTAAATGATGGACATGGTGATAACCGATATTGCCTGTTAACCACTGAAGAAGCTTTGGCAATTTGTAAAAAGAACTGCCTTCTACCGCTGCCTGCACATAATTCCAATGTTCATCTGCTTCAAAGTAAGAATCCTCAAACGTATGCTGAACATAAAACAGCCATACACCAATTGATCCTGAGATCAGGAAGATTGGACCTTGGACGAGCAGGAACTCCTGCCAGCCAAAAAGAAGACACGTTGCAGCTGCTAGCGCAATGATGCTCACGTTTGTGAAATACGTGTTCCAGCGCTCTTTTTTACGAGCATTTTTGACGTTGAAACGGTTTTTTAAGAGAAAGACAAAGATCGGACCTAAAATAAACATCACAAAAGGGTTACGATAAAATCTGTAGCGAAATTTCGTCCATGCTGATGCTTCTTGATATTCTTTGACTGTCAGGAGCCAAATGTCGCCAGTACCTCGTTTGTCTAAATTACTACTTGTGGCATGGTGAATTGAATGATCTCTTTGCCATTGAAGATAAGGGAAAAGGGTGAGTACGCCCGTTAAAAAACCGAACAGGTGATTCAGCGGCTTCTGTTTGAAAAAGGATTGATGGCAGCAGTCGTGAAAAATAATAAAGACACGTACTAAAAAACCAGCTGCAATAACCGCAAAGAAGAGGGTTAAAAGGTAGGAGATGTTCAGGCTATAATAGGCAAGAAACCAAAGCCCCAAAAATGGAATGAATGTATTAAAGAGTTGAATGATACTTTTTTTCGAATTAGCACCAGAGAATTGGCCCACTTGTTTTCTTAAAGTGGCTTGCTGCTGTGTGTTTGTTGAAGTCGTCATGAACGTTCAAGTCCTTTCCGTTTCTTTCTACTTCAAAGTATAGAAGGAAAGGTGTCATGCTCATAGTAGCACCCATCATGTATTCAATATGACATTTGTCATGTTTGTCACCAAAAAGGCTGATGGGATACGGTTTTTGAGCTTATTTCATCATAAATAAAAAAAAGTAAAGGCGCTGGGCCTTCACTTTTTATGAACGAGCTTCATGTACTTTTAACTGCTTGCCTTTAATGGTAGTGTGGCGCATGGCATTCAGCACAAGAGGGCCTTTGCCGTTTAAAATATCGACATATGTTTTTGTATCTTGAATTGTAATAATCCCAATGTCATCAAAGGCAACGCCTTCTATTTTGGCAATGGTCCCAACGAAATCAACAGCCCTCAGCTTCTTTTTCTTCCCACCGTTAAAATAAAGCTTCATAATATCCTTCTCAACGCCTGCCTGTTTATTTTCCTTTTGAACAGGCGTTTCAATCTTTTCTTCAAAGCTTTCTACATGCTTTTCTGCTTCTTCTTTCGTTGGATAAGGCTGAGTTTGAAAGTCTATGCCGGCATCCTGCTTTAATTCATCAATGAGCGGCTTTGCATTCTTTGTCATAAACGCAATCGTTTTCCCGCTTTTCCCCGCTCTGCCTGTTCTGCCAGTCCGGTGAATATAGCGCTCTTTTTCATAAGGAAGATCATAATGAATGACATGTGTCATATCACTGACATCAATTCCCCGGGCTGCTATATCTGTTGCGATCAGATAACGGAATTCACCTTTTTTAAATTCATCCATCACATCAAAGCGGTCTTCCTGTCTCATGCCGCCATGAATTTTGTCACAGGGCACATCCCATTCGTCCAGCTTCATCGTGAGTTCATTCACCCGGTCTTGTGTATTACAGAAAATAATGCAGCTATCTGGATTTTCAATGACGATCGTACGCTGTAAAAGGGAGAATTTCGATTCTTCTTCCGTTTCAATCACGGTGTGGGTGATTTGCTGTACAGACGTTTCTTCACGTGCAATCTCAATGACTTTTGGTGATTGTAAAAACTGTTCGCTCAATTTCTTCATGTCATCAGACATTGTCGCTGAAAACAGCATCGACATGCGCTTTGGCGGCAGATACTGAATAATAGAAGAGACTTGATCGATAAATCCCATGTTCAGCATCTCATCCGCTTCATCTAACACGAAAAATTTGAGATTTTCTAAAGAAAGGGTGCCTTTCTCAAGGTGATCCAAAATGCGGCCTGGTGTCCCGCACACAATATGGTTTTTCTGTGAAAGCTCTACTTTCTGCGCTTGAAAAGGGGCTTTTCCATAAATGGCTGCGGCTTTGATTCGTTTGAATCGGCCAAGGCTTGTGAGGTCTTGTTTGACCTGCATGGCGAGCTCCCGTGTCGGAACGAGGATGAGGGCTTGAGGTTTATTTTCAGCCCAATCAACCATTTCACAAATCGGCAGACCATAGGCAGCAGTCTTGCCGCTGCCAGTCTGAGATTTGACGATTAAATCCTGCTTTGAAAAAGCAACGGATAATGTCTCGTGCTGAACGGGTGTAGGTGTATGGAAGTGAAGCGCTTCTAACGCTTGTTTCAATTCATCACTTAATGGATATTGATCAAAATGTTGTAATGTCATCGTGTTCTCCTTTTCGTACATTTATACTTGTGACATCATACCATAACCATAAGGGTGAATGAAAAGCCATAAAAAAAAGCCCCGTAAAGGAGCTTTCAGCGCGTGGACAAATTCTCAAAGGAATCTGCGTTTTACTTTTTCCCAGTAAGAGTTGTCTTTTAATTTCACCGTTTTAATGACTTTTCCTGAAAGGCCAATGTCAATTTGTTTGACGTGTTTTGTGCCGAGCGCTTCGTTATCAAGCCCGATTATTGGATGATCGTTTCCATCCTGCACTACCTTCAGCGTCAGCTTGCGGTCACTGCTCAAGATAAAAGGAGCGCCTAATGTACGGTACGAGTTATTATTCAGCGATGCAAGCTCTGTGACTTGCATACAAGGAAGCATCGGATCAACCACGGCGCCGCTCACGGATTTATTGTAGGCCGTTGAGCCAGTCGGAGTGGAAATAATCATGCCGTCGCCTCTAAAAGTTTCAAAGTGGAAATCATCTATATACACATCGATCACAAATGTTTTAATAATACTGGAACGGATTGACAGTTCATTTAAGCAATGGAACTGGTTTGTGCTGTCAACGCTTACATCGATGATCGGATATTTTCTCACTTCAAGCTGTTCAGTATTCATGGCATCAATCATTTTATCAAAATGTTCTAACGAGAAATCGCAGTATAGGTGCGTATTCTCTGATTTTGATACCCCTACATACAAGCAGTCATCCCGGAATTTTGTTTTACGTACTGCTTGAAGAAATGTGCCATCCCCGCCAATTGAAGCAATAATGTGGGCATCCTCTGCACGCTTGACGACGTGAAAACCCTGATCGGTAGCGAGCTTCTCGAGAGAAGAAATGTGTCCATCCAATTCATGATCTTTTTTGTAAAAGAAAAATACATTGCGACGATTGTCTGTCATTGACGTTCTCCCCTTTGCTGTCAAAAATAATTTTCAATGATAAAGGGCTTACATGAAAACCCTTGCTCACATTTTACACTTTTTTCATATGAAAGTAAAAACTTTAGAAAGAACCATCTGATGATCGGATTGCTTTATGAGAAATGAGTCGATGTGAGTGATTTGAAATGGCTGAATCCTGAGCATAATTGAATAGCCGTTTTCTCATGAAAGAATGGTTTAGGTGTTTCGTTGCGGTGAAGATCTAGCCTATTAGGTGCAGGGAGAGGATAAAAAAGCCAATTTTTCGTCATGCGCATGTCTAAGTAGACGACGTAAAGTTGATCGTTATTTAAGAGAGGTGCTATCATATGCCTACATGAAATGTAAAAAAACCACAATTCCTGTGAAACATTTCGTGTGGGCATTCGTATGAATGAAGTGAGATAAAAAGGAGGAGAAAAGATGAATGCGAAAAGATGGGTAGCACTAATTATTGCACTTGGTGTTTTCGGATTTTCAATTGTGATTAGTGTCACGATGGCCTTGTTCGATAGCTTCAATGACAATAAAATGAGCTATCAATTCGGGGATGAAATAGAAGAGAAGGTACTAGAGAATGGCAGCGGTGCAGGCAAGATTGCTGTACTTGAGATTAATGGAACCATTCAAGATAATGGCGGCGCATCGAGCCTATTAGGCGGAGAAGGTTATGATCATCGTGCATTCCTCAAGGAACTAGATAAAGCGAAAGAGGATGCTTCTGTAAAAGGTGTACTTCTGCGCGTAAACTCTCCTGGCGGCGGTGTCTATGAAAGTGCTGAAATACATAAAAAATTAGAAGAAGTGAAAAAAGCGAAGAAGCCGATTTACGTATCTATGGGTTCAATGGCAGCTTCAGGCGGCTACTACGTGTCAACTCCAGCGAAGAAAATCTTTGCTTCACCTGAAACATTAACAGGATCGTTAGGTGTCATCATGCAAAGCTTGAATTATTCAAAGCTGGCAGATAATTTGGGTATTAAATATGAAACGATTAAGAGCGGGAAATTCAAAGATATCATGTCTCCTAACCGTGATATGACAAAAGATGAGCGCAACATCATGCAAAGCATGGTCGATAACTCTTATGAAGGATTTGTCAAAGTGATCTCTGAAGGACGCGGCATGTCAAAACAGGAAGTCAAGAAAATTGCGGACGGCCGAGTATATGACGGGACACAAGCAAAATCGAACGGATTAGTCGATGAGCTTGGGTATTATGAAGATGCATTAAAAGCAATGAAGAAAAATGAAAAAGGCTTAAAAGGAGCAACAGTGGTCAGCTATTCTCAAAGCTTTGGCTGGAACTCTCTTTTCAACATGAGTGCAAGCAAGCTCTTTAAAAGCGAAATTGATTTTCTGAATTTAAAAGAAACACTGGCTGGCTCAAATGGGTCTAAACCGATGTATCTCTATTCAAAATAAAGGAGGGATCATAGATGGATTCTACATTCGATGAAGTAAGCGAAAGCCGCAGCCAAGAGGAAGAATCGAAGCCGGCCTTTGTGAAGCGCGCTTCAATTGAAGCGCAGGCGTTTGCAGGTTTTTGGATTAGATTTTGGGCATTTATTCTTGATTGGCTCGTCGTCTGGGGTGTAAACCATTTGACGGTTTCTCCAATCTTTAGTCTGTTTGGCTGGTCCAAAGGAGGGGGATGGTTTTCTCCGTTTTCCGTCACAACGACGATTGTATTCCTCCTTTATTTCGCCATCATGACGAAAATCTTTCAACAAACACTTGGCAAGATGGTATTTGGGATTAAAGTGGTCTCACTTCAGCCTGAGAAGAAGCTGGCATGGGATGTTATTTTCTTTAGAGAGATTGTGGGACGCTACATTAATACGATCTTTATTCTCTACGCTATCGTTGGGTTCTCACCGAAAAAGCAAGGGGTTCATGATTACTTTGCCGATACGGTGGTCGTTCATGAACATTTATATGAAAAAACAGAATCAAACGTATAATCAGAGGAGTTTGGCCGGGTACCGGTCAAACTCTTTTTTATTGATTGGGTATAAAATCCAGAATGAGAGCCATAATCGTAGGGGAAGCATCATTTGTTATGGAGGAAGTGAGCACAGTGCTTTACGTTTGGATCGCAGCGTTTTTGTTTCTTGTGATCTTGTTGATTTTCATGAAAGTAACCATTTCGCTGGACTATTCGCATACAAACGACAATGACCACATTGCACTGAAGGTCATCACCTTATATGGATTGGTCAGACTCAAAAAAGAGATTCCGATGGTGAGGGTCAATCCAGAAGACCAAACGATTGATATTCGTGAAAAGAAAATGAAGAGCGCTAAAAATCCTGATCACGAAAAAGAATCGATGCATAAAAAAGTAGGAAAACGTGATATGAAGCAGATCCTTCATCAAATGGAGCGCATCACAAAAGAGATTGTCGATTTAAACCGGATCATGCGCAAGTTCTTCATCCACGTAAAGATTGTCTCGTTTCACTGGTCGACATGGATCGGCTTTCAAGACGCCGCTTTAACAGGTGTAGCAGCCGGCGGTGTGTGGTCAGTTAAAGGAGCACTGCTTGCCTTTATGCAGGAGCATCTCACCTTTAAGCATAAACCGTTATATGAAGTCATCCCGGCCTTTCAGCACAATGTGTCACAGACTCAGTTTACATGTATAGCTTATTTTCGTATTGGACATGCTATGCTTGCAGCCATTCGTTTACTTGTCCATTGGTTAAAAGGGAGAAAGGCGAGAAAAAGCGCCTCTCTTCAAGCAACGAAGAATGAATCATCTGTTTAAGGAGGAACCCGAAAATGGCAGATCATCCAATCCAAGGTCTCATGAAGACAGCGATGGAAAACTTAAAAGAAATGATAGATGTGAATACAATCATCGGCGATCCAGTCGAAACCCCTGACGGCAGTGTCATTCTCACTGTGTCAAAGGTTGGTTTTGGATTTGCAGCCGGCGGCAGTGAATTTAACGGGAACCAAAAGAAAGAAAAGCGTTCTGATGAACAGGAACGAAAAGAGCCGAGACTCCCATTTGGCGGCGGAAGCGGCGGCGGGGTGTCGATTACACCAATCGCCTTCTTAATTGTAGGAACAAACGGAGTTCGAATGCTTCATTTGGATGAACACACACATCTGCTCGATAAAATATTGGATTCTGCTCCTCAAGCAATTGAACGTCTTCAGCACATGTTTAAGAAGGATGAGCGGGAGCACCGTCACAAAGAACGAAAACTAGATGACATAGACCTTTAAAAAGTTAGCTGCGCTGCAGTTAACTTTTTTTGCAAAATGGACGATTAGGCTTTGCAGTTTTTTGCTTTCTCTACTATGATAGAACCATACATTTGAAAAGGGAGGAATTGTTTTGGCATCGATCACATTTAAAGGAAGTCCTGTCACGCTTGTAGGAAATGAAGTAAAGGTAGGCGAGCAGGCTCCTGATTTTACGGTATTAACGAACTCACTTGGAGAAGTTTCACTTTCTGATTTAGCAGGAAAAGTGACGATCATCTCAGTGATTCCTTCTATTGATACAGGTGTGTGTGACGCACAAACAAGACGTTTCAATGAAGAGGCATCGGATTTAGGTCCGGTCAATATTTATACGATTAGTGCAGACCTTCCATTTGCACAAGCACGCTGGTGCGGAGCAAACGGAATTGAAAATGTCGAAACATTATCTGATCACAGAGATATGTCATTTGGTGAAGCATTCGGAGTGTATATGAAAGAATTGCGTTTATTGGCGCGCGCAGTCTTCGTATTAGACCCTAACGGAAAAGTGGTTTACACTGAATACGTAAGTGAAGCAACGAATCACCCAAATTATGAAAAAGCCATTGAAGCTGCAAAATCACTGTTATAAAAGCAGCATCGACAAGAGCTCCGGCTTCATCCTGGGGCTCTTTTCAATGAGAACATATAGCTTTTAACAAAGCGAGGAGAGAAAAGCATTGCAGAAAGATCAAGTAAGTACTATTTTTGAACTGCTCGATACAGCTTCTATTCGATTAAAAAAGGAACAGAGCATTTCCTATATTGAAGCATTGGCAGAAGCAGGAGAAGCCTTTTTCCAAGCAAATGATCGAAACGGTTTATTAAAGGATTTAATAGAGAAAGCAGATTTTGCTTCTTATGATCATGAGCAGATTCGTAAAGCGTTTCAGCTCGCCGTATTGAAAGGTCAAAAGGATATTTCTCATCCAAATCGCCAGATGACACCGGATACGATTGGACTGTTTGTCAGTTATTTGGTGAACAAATTTTTAGACGGTCAAAAAGAGCTTGTAGTCTTTGATCCAGCAGCGGGAACAGGAAACTTACTTCTTGCTGTTTTAAATAATCTCACTGCAGAAACAAAACGCGGCTTTGCGTCTGAAATTGATGATGTGCTCATTAAAATTGCTTGGGCCCAGGCGAATTTAGAGGAGAAAGAAGTTGAGCTTTTCCACCAGGACAGTCTTGAGCCGCTTCTGATCTCACCAGCAGATGTCACTGTATGCAGTCTCCCAGTCGGCTATTATCCAAATGATGAGCGTGCAGAAGACTTTGAATTAAAGGCAAAAGAAGGACATGCCTTTGCCCATTATTTATTCATTGAACAAAGCCTTCGCTACACAAAAGAAGGCGGCTTCTTATTCTTCATCATTCCAAACGATTTGTTTGAAGGAAAAGAGAGCGTACAATTAAAGGATTTCATCAAAGATCATGCGTATATGAATGCGTTAATTCAGCTGCCAGTGTCCATGTTTAAGGATAAAAAACACGCCAAAAGCTTATTTGTGATGCAAAAGAAAAAAGAAGGGCTGGAAGCACCAAAACGAATGCTGTTTGCCAATCTTCCATCTTTCTCACAGAAGGAAGCAATGGTCGGTGTGATGAGAAAATTAGACCAGTGGTTTATAGAAGAAAAAGAAACGAAAGAATAGCCAGAGTGATTTCTGGCTATTTTACTATTCAGAAAATAACGACTTATTGATGTAAGCGATAACAGTTTGAAGGTGCACTTGAAATGCAAAGTTTTCAATGTTTAAATGAAAAAGTCAGATATTTTTCGGACTTATCGTTAAACTATAAAAGACCCGTCAAACAGGTTGAATATAGCACCGGAAAAAACGTGAAACCTTATATAACAACTGAGTAAAAGGAGCGACAGTAATGTCCAAAATTATTGCAATCAACGCAGGAAGCTCATCTCTTAAATTCCAATTGTTCGACATGCCAGAAGAAACCGTTTTAACAAAAGGGCTTGTTGAAAGAATCGGAATGGACAACAGTATCTTCACGATCTCTGTAGATGGAGAAAAGAAAACAGAAGTGACAGATATTCCAGATCACGCAGTAGCGGTCAAAATGCTGCTTGAAAAACTAACTGAATTTCACATCATCAAAGACTTTAATGAAATTGATGGCGTAGGTCACCGCGTTGTTCACGGCGGAGAGAAATTCAGCGATTCTGTTCTTTTAACTGATGAAGTGATCAATGACATTGATCAGCTTTCAGAGCTTGCACCACTTCACAACCCTGCAAACGTTGTAGGAATCAAAGCTTTCAAACAAATTCTGCCTGACGTACCAGCGGTTGCTGTGTTCGATACAGCATTCCACCAAACTATGCCAGAGCAGTCTTACCTATACAGCCTTCCGTACGACTACTACAAAAACTTTGGTATTCGTAAATACGGATTCCACGGGACAAGCCACAAGTTCGTAACAGAGCGTGCAGCAGAGCTATTAGGCCGTCCACTAGAAGAGCTTCGTCTGATTTCTTGCCACCTTGGAAATGGTGCGAGTATCGCAGCAGTTGAAGGCGGAAAATCAATCGATACATCTATGGGCTTTACACCACTTGCTGGTGTTGCAATGGGGACACGTTCAGGTAACATTGACCCTGCCCTTATTCCATTCATTATGGAAAAAACAGGACATACTGCTGAAGAAGTGCTTTCTACTTTGAATAAGAAGAGTGGTCTTTTAGGTGTGTCTGGTCTGTCAAGTGATCTTCGTGATATCGAAGAAGCAACAGAAGAAGGAAACGACCGTGCAGAAGTTGCTCTTGATATTTTTGCGAGCCGTATTCATAAATATATCGGTTCTTATGCAGCAAGAATGAATGGCGTAGATGCGATCATCTTCACAGCTGGAATCGGTGAAAACAGTTCAGAAGTAAGAGCACGTGTACTTCGTGGTCTAGAATTCATGGGCGTTTACTGGGATCCTTCCCTAAACAACATGAGAGGCGAAGAAGCATTCATCAGCTACCCGCACTCTCCTGTAAAAGTGATCGTCATCCCTACAAACGAAGAAGTCATGATTGCAAGAGACGTTATGCGTTTAGCGTAATCAAGTTTGAGAAGCTCTTTTCCAATAAGGAAAAGAGCTTTTTTCTGTTAAAAGCAGCATGCTATAATGTTGTCCAATATGAAGCAAAAGGGAGCGGTGCGAAAGATGAGCGTGACAGAACATAAACATGAGGCGAAAGAAAGGCTTTATGTGAAAGTCATTACGGTCAGTGATACAAGAACGAAAGAAACAGACAAAAGCGGCCGTCTGATGATCGATTTGCTCAAAGAACAAGGACATCTTGTTCTTGCATACGATATCGTAAAAGATAATATTGGAGCCATTCAAGACGCTGTGCTGGAAGGAACAAGCGAAGCGAAAATAGACGCGGTCTTGTTAAATGGCGGGACAGGAATTGCCGCAAGGGATGTGACCATTGAAGCCATCACCCCTCTTTTTTCCAAGGAACTGCCTGGTTTTGGTGAAATCTTCCGCATGCTCAGTTATACAGAAGACATAGGTTCAGCCGCTATTTTGTCCCGGGCAACGGCAGGAGTCGTCAATCAAAAGGCTGTCTTTGCCACGCCGGGATCTACCGGAGCCGTTCGTTTAGCCATGACCAAACTTGTGATTCCAGAGCTTCCTCATGCCTTACGAGAGCTTGAAAAGGATCAAAAATAGCCCAAAATGACTCTGCCAAGAAAATTTGGCAGAGTTTTTTTCATAAAGGGGTTGAAAAAACAATTTTTCCTTGTTACAGTGTATACATACTAAATGCATGTTTATAAATTAAAACTTATTTTTATGCAAAAAACATTCACAGAATCAAAACAAGCGAGAGGAGCTTTTCAATCATGTCACAAAATAAAAAAGTCGTATTAGCATATTCCGGAGGTCTTGATACCTCTGTTGCAGTTAAATGGTTACAAGAGCAAGGATACGAAGTCGTTGCTTGCTGCCTAGACGTAGGTGAAGGAAAAGATTTAGCATTCGTTCAACAAAAAGCACTTCAAGTCGGAGCTGTTCAATCATACATGATTGACGCAAAAGAAGAATTTGCTGAAGAGTTTGCACTCACTGCATTACAAGCACACACAATGTATGAAGGAAAATATCCACTAGTATCTGCACTATCCCGTCCGCTTATTGCAAAAAAATTAGTGGAAGTGGCAGAAAAAGAAAATGCAGTAGCAGTTGCTCATGGATGTACTGGAAAAGGGAACGACCAAGTTCGTTTTGAAGTATCCATTAAAGCATTGAATCCAGACCTAGAAGTTCTTGCACCAGTGCGTGAATGGAAATGGTCTCGTGATGAAGAAATCGATTATGCACAAAAACACGGTATTCCAATTCCGATTAACTTAGACAGCCCATATTCAATCGACCAAAACCTTTGGGGCAGAAGTAACGAATGTGGCATTTTAGAAGATCCTTGGGCTGCGCCACCAGAGGGTGCATATGATCTGACAAATCCACTTGAAAAAACGCCTGACACACCTGAAATCATTGAAATCACGTTTGAAAAAGGAAAACCGACAGCCATTGATGGTATCCAGTATTCATTATCTGATCTCATCCTTCATTTAAATGAAGTCGCTGGACAGCATGGTGTTGGCAGAATCGATCACGTTGAAAACCGTCTTGTCGGCATCAAATCTCGTGAAGTGTACGAATGCCCAGGTGCTGTCACACTTCTAAAAGCGCATAAAGAGCTTGAAGACTTAACGCTTGTCAAAGAAGTCGCACACTTTAAACCAATCGTTGAACAAAAAATGGCTGAATTAATATACAACGGCTTATGGTTCTCACCGCTTAAAGAAGCACTAGATGCATTCTTACAAGAAACACAACAGAACGTAACGGGTGTTGTACGTGTGAAACTATTTAAAGGTCATGCCATTGTAGAAGGACGTAAATCACCATATTCACTTTATGATGAAAATCTAGCAACTTATACAAAAGCAGATGAATTCGATCATGATGCAGCTGTAGGATTTATTAATCTTTGGGGCTTACCGACAAAAGTAAACAGCATCGTGAATAAAAAGGAGCAGGTTAAAGCATGAAAAAGCTTTGGGGAGGCCGATTTCAAAAAACACCAGAAAAATGGGTCGATGAGTTTGGCGCATCCATTCATTTCGACAAACAATTAGTCAAAGAAGATCTGACCGGCTCCCTTGCTCATGCAAGTATGCTGAATAAATGCGGTATCCTCGGCGATGAGGAGGCCGCTGCCATCAAAGATGGACTAAATACGCTCATGAAAAAGGCAGAGGCGGATGAACTGGAATTCTCAGTCGATTATGAGGACATTCATTTAAACCTTGAAAAAATGCTCATTGATGAGATTGGTCCGCTTGGCGGCAAATTGCACACAGCGAGAAGCCGGAATGATCAAGTTGCAACCGATATGCATTTATATTTGAATAACCAAGTCGAGCATATTATTGAACTGATCTCTTCCTTTCAAACGGTGCTTGTAGAAAAGGCAGAACAGCACGTTGAAACGATTTTTCCAGGATATACGCACCTGCAGCGTGCACAGCCTATTTCCTTTGCCCATCATATGCTCGCCTATTTCTGGATGTTTGAGCGTGACAAAGCGCGTTTCCAAGATTCATTAAAGCGAATTAACGTGTCTCCACTTGGATGTGGTGCGTTAGCAGGAACGACATTCCCGATTGATCGTGAATATACAGCAGAGCAGCTTGGCTTTGACTACATTTACGAAAATAGCCTCGATGGTGTAAGTGACCGGGACTTCATTTTAGAGTTTTTATCTAATAGCAGTCTTGTGATGATGCACCTCTCACGTTTTTGTGAGGAAATCATTTTATGGTGTTCGCAAGAATTCAAATTCATTGAACTCGATGACACGTATGCAACAGGCAGCAGCATGATGCCGCAGAAGAAAAACCCAGATATGGCTGAATTAATCCGTGGGAAAACAGGCCGCGTGTATGGCAATCTGATGGGGCTTCTCACGATTATGAAAGGCTTGCCGCTTACGTATAACAAAGACCTGCAAGAAGATAAGGAAGGCATGTTTGATACAGTGAAAACCATCGCTGGCAGCCTGCAAATTTTCACAGGTATGATTCAAACGATGACAGTGAACGAAGATGTCATGAAAAAGGCAACAAAAGAAGATTTCTCAAATGCGACAGAAGTGGCAGACTACCTTGCGAAAAAAGGCATGCCATTCCGTGAAGCACACGAAATCGTTGGCAAGCTTGTGTATACATGTATTCAAAAAGGCATCTATCTAAGTGATCTATCTTTTGAATCATTCACAGAAGCAAGCGAGCTTTTTGAACGAGACATTTACACTGTTCTTGATCCATATGTTGCTGTTGAAAAAAGAACAAGTGCAGGCGGAACTGGATTCAAACAAATTCAGCTCGCTTTAGAAAAAGCAAAAGCATGCCTGGCGTAACTTATGAAAACCATTCGTTTATACGGATGGTTTTTTTGTCATGGAAAAAGGAGATTGATAATCATTGGAGAAATGAAAGCATACCTGCGTCAAGCAGAAGAGGGAGTGACAGCAGATCATGAAGAAAACGCTTGAGGCTTTGTTTCATCAACCAATCGTATCAGTGAAAGCGTTAGGAGAACAATATGATGGACGGGCTAATGATGTGTGGCTGATCTCCTTACAAGATAAAACGGAATATGTAGTCAAATCTCCTAAAACTGCAAGAGAAGAAAGTGAATTTGTGTCTGGGATCAAAATGATCTATGGAGTAGATGACCGTACTGTACAAGAGCATATTGATCAAATCAATCAAAAGCTGTCTCATACGCATTCCTTTCATATTCCAGAAGTTGTTCGTAAAGTGAAGAAGGCAGGGAGACAATTTTATGTAATGGAAAAAGTAGAAGGAACACCTTTCACATCTTTTGAGGGACGTTCATCAGACTTTTATAAGGATTATGGGAGGAAATTAGCACAGCTTCATTCATATCGTACTGACTTTTTTGGTGCAGTATACGGAGCTGAAAAGAAGCATTTGCGAGAATTCCATGCTGTGTTAAAAAAGGCTGTATCCAAACTCATAGGCCGCTATTACGCTGATCAGCCTGAATTTCACTGTTATGCAGAAATTGCGCTGCAAAAGATTGAAAAGCTAAGGCCTCCTGATTCAGCCAGTCTCATTTTAATTGATTTAGATCCGTCTCAATATATTGAAAAAGATGATCAAGTGACGAGTTTAGTTGATACATAATATGTCGTATATGGACCAGCTGCGTTTGATTTTATTGCATTGGAATACCTTTTGACGAAAGAAGCTGCCCGCTATGTTCAATTGGGCTATGAAGAGATTTGCCCGCTTCCTCGTGATCTTCATGAGGTGAGAGAGTGCTATCGTTTTGTTTCTCTGCTGCTCGATATCCATGGCTCATGGGATTTGAAAAAATGGATGAATCACCCTATACTGTTTGACTCATATCGATAAAGGGTTCATAAGTGCGCCAGATGCCGGTATATAGTAAAGTAAAGATAACAAAAGAAACACGTGAACTTGCAACCTTTGCTTTAGGAGGAGATTGTGTGCGACACGCATTAATAACAGCGGGTTCTAAAGGACTTGGCCGGAAAGTCACCGAGTCTTTACTGAATATGGGGTATTCTGTGACAGTGAATTATCGAAGTGATGATGAAGCTGTCCGGCAAATGAAAGAAGAATTACAGCAGTACGAAGATAAGCTTCAATTTGTCCAAGGTGATGTGACAAAAAAAGAAGATTTAAAAAACATGGTAGAGCTGGCAGCAGAGCGATTTGGGCGGATTGATGCCTTGATTAACAATGCCGGTCCTTATATTTTTGAACGAAAAAAATTGGCGGATTACTCTGAAGATGAATGGTATCAAATGATGGAAGGCAACCTATCAGCAGTATTCCATTTGTTCCGAATGGTCATCCCAATGATGAGAAAACAAGGCTTTGGCCGCATTATCACTTATGGCTTCCAAGGTGCAGACCATGCGCCAGGCTGGATGCACAGATCAGCCTTTGGAGCGGCAAAAGTGGGTCTTGCGTCATTGACGAAAACCATTGCGATTGAAGAAGCCGAAAATGGCATCACCGCCAATATGGTGTGTCCAGGCAAAATCGTTGGAGACATGAAAGAATCGACAATAGAGGAAGCCCGTCAAATCAAAGACGATGAAACGCCGATAGGCAGGTCTGGCACTGGAGAGGATATTGGACGTATCATATCATTTCTATGCGATGACCGTTCAGATCTCATTACAGGGACCGTCATTGAAGCAACAGGTGGTCTTAACGTGATTCACAGGCATTAAGTTTTTCAGCTTTTTATAGAGGGAATAAATGATATGAGATCAAAATTTGAAAGGTGGATATACTTACATGAAAGCTACATATCATGGACATTCAGTTGTACACATTGAAACAAACGGATACCATATTTGGATTGATCCATTTTTAAATGGAAATAAGCATACAGAGATTAAACCGCAAGATGTGAAAGCGGATGTCATTTTACTGACACATGGACATGGAGATCACCTTGGTGACACGATTGAAATTGCTAAAAATAATGACGCTCTCGTCGTTGCGCCAAATGAGCTTGCCGTTTATTTAAGCTGGCAAGGGGTGAAAACGCACCCGCTTCATATCGGCGGCGGACGTGAGTTTGAATTTGGTAAAGTGAAGCTCACGCAAGCGTTTCATGGTTCAGCTGTCATTGATGAAGAAACGAAAACAATTACGTATACAGGCATGCCATCAGGTATTTTATTCACGGCAGAGGGCAAAACGATTTATCATGCTGGAGACACCGCGCTCTTTTCAGATATGAAGCTGATCGGTGAACTGAATCATATTGACCTTGCCTTTCTTCCAATCGGGGATAACTTCACGATGGGACCGGAAGATGCAAGAATCGCAGCAGAATGGCTGCGTGCAAAGCAGGTCGTTCCGATTCACTACAGCACATTCCCGCCAATTGAACAGGATCCGCATGCCTTTGCAGACAGCCTGCATGGCGGCGTCGGTCATGTGTTAAACAGCGGGGAATCAATCGAGATTTAATCCTCATATGAAAGAAGCTGGCACACAAATGCCGGCTTTTTTATTTGCCTTCATCTGCCGAAAGAAAAGACAAATTGCTATTAAAAGCCTCCTGCCCTTATAATGAAACATAGATGAAAACGCTGAAAACAAAAAGGGTGAACGGGATTGGCGACAAAGCATGAGCAAATTTTATCGTATATTGATTCATTAGATGTCGGAGAGAAAATTTCTGTCCGGCGCATAGCGAAAGAAATGAAAGTGAGTGAAGGCACCGCTTACCGGGCCATCAAAGATGCTGAAAATAAAGGATTCGTCAGTACCATTGAACGAGTCGGCACCATTCGAATTGAACAAAAGAAAAAAGAAAATATTGAAAAACTGACATATGCAGAAGTGGTCAATGTCATTGATGGACAGGTCCTTGGAGGACGCGCCGGCTTACATAAAACGTTAAATAAATTTGTTATCGGAGCGATGGAGCTGGACGCAATGATGCGCTATACGGCAGCTGGCAACCTGCTCATCGTCGGAAACCGAATCAATGCCCACAGACAGGCATTAGAGGCAGGGGCGGCTGTGCTGGTCACAGGCGGATTCTCAACAGATGATGAAATCATTCAGCTCGCAGATGAGCTGGAGCTGCCGATTTTATCGACAAGCTACGATACATTTACCGTAGCGGCTCTCATTAACAGAGCCATTTATGACCAATTAATTAAAAAAGAAATTGTGCTTGTAGAAGATATTTTAACGCCGATTGAACGCACCGTGTATTTATCACCAGAGGATAAGCTTGAAAAATGGTATGAAAAGAATTATGAAACTGGTCACGGCCGTTTCCCGGTCGCAGATGATCAAATGAAGATTCACGGAATCCTCACCTCAAAGGATATTGCGGGGCATGACCGCTCCACACCGATTGAAAAAGTGATGACGAAAAATCCGCTGACGGTCATTGGCAAAACATCTGTCGCCTCAGCTGCACAAATGATGGTGTGGGAAGGCATTGAGGTGCTGCCAGTTGTGGATGATCATGCGAAGCTGATTGGTATGATCAGCCGTCAGGATGTACTCAAGGCGCTCCAAATGATTCAAAAGCAGCCGCAGGTCGGAGAAAAGCTGGATGATGTTGTCTCAAGAGGATTTAAAGAAGCCGATACAGAGAAACCAAAAGCAGATGCGGTTTATCAATACGAGGTCACCCCGCAAATGACGAACCAGCTTGGAAACATTTCATATGGAGTGTTCACACAAATTTTAATCGAATCAGCCAACCGCTTCTTAAAATCTCATAAAAAGGGCGAACTGATCGTTGAGAGTCTTTCTGTCTACTTTTTAAAACCAGTCCAAATGGAATCCACAATCCAGATTAAGCCGAATATTTTAGAAGTAGGACGCAAGTTTGGAAAGCTGGAAGTCGAGGTGTACCATCAATCGAATATCGTAGGAAAAGCGATGCTGATGGTGCAGCTGATGGAAAGAGGATAATGATAAAAAGGGCGAACTCATGTCGCCCCTTTCCTTATTACGCGTGATCTTTTTCGCCTTCCTTTAAAAAGAGCGGAAGATAGTGCTTGTAGGCTTTATACCCAGCCCATGTACTGCCGATACCAACAGCAACAAAAATAAATCCGATGACAAATGCAAGTGACGAGCGGTTTAAAAATAATTGATTCACACCGAAGAGCAGGACAAAGCAGCCAAGGGCCATACTGGATTTCGCCGACCAGAATTTTTTCTCGACTGGCCGGTTCGTACGGACATTTTTTGCTTTGTAGTATAAATAAAACATGGCAGAACAAATAATAAACACAATCAAAACAAGCATGTGCCAAGCCTCCATTGTAAGTGGTTACAACCCTATTTTAAACGTAAATAGGCTTGCTTACTAGAATAAATTGTCTATTCCTCACTTTTCCGTCACGATAGATTATGATTTAATAATAAAAAGAGTATCGCATGAGAAGGAGTTTTTATGAAAAAAGAACTGATTAGAACCATATCATTATATGACACCATCATCATCCATAGACATGTAAGACCAGATCCAGATGCGTATGGATCGCAGTGCGGCCTTACGGAAATCTTGCGTGCCACCTATCCAGAAAAAAATATTTATGCGACAGGAACGCCTGAGCCATCCCTTTCATTTTTATATGAACTCGATGAGGTACCAGACGACGTGTATAAAGGGGCCCTTGTCATTGTCTGTGATACGGCCAATCAAGCAAGAATCGATGATCAGCGCTATTTAATGGGCGATAAGCTGATGAAAATCGACCATCACCCGAATGAAGATCCTTATGGTGATTTGCTTTGGGTGGATACAGAGGCAAGCTCTGTGAGCGAGATGATTTATGAATTGTACTTAGAGGGGAAAGAAGAAGGATATCAGCTGAATACAAAGGCAGCTGAATTGATCTATGCCGGCATTGTAGGAGACACAGGCCGCTTCCTTTTCCCAAACACAACGAAAAAGACACTCAAATATGCAGGGGAACTGATCGAATATCCATTTTCATCTTCAGATCTTTTCAATCAATTGTATGAGACAGATTTGAATGTCGTGAAATTAAATGGCTATATTTTTCAACATATTTCTTTGTCAGAGAACGGGGTTGCATCTGTTTTCATTAAGCGTGAAATTTTGGAATCGTTCCAAACAACAGCGCAGCAGGCCTCACAGCTTGTTGGGACACTAGGAAATATTGCAGGCATTAAGGCATGGGTCTTTTTTGTGGAAGAAAACGATCAGATTCGTGTGAGATTCCGCTCTAAAGGCGTCGTCATTAACACCATTGCGAAAAAATATCATGGCGGCGGCCACCCGCTTGCAGCCGGTGCATCCATTTATGATTGGGCAGTAGCAGATGAGATTTTGCGTGATTTAGAGGAAGTATGTAAATCATCATCATAAGAGAGGAGGGATACTTAAGTCCCTTCTCTCTTTTTTGTCATGGAGAAAAGGGTTACTTGCATACAGGGATAAACCAGCAGCCGATGTCTGTTGAATCTTCATAGGCTTGGAGATTTTGATGCTTTAATTCTTTTTTAATTAAATGAGCCATCATTTCTGTCTCAGCATAAGCACACATCCCGTCTTTGATCCGGCTTGCTTTGTCTCGTGCCATTTGACGATAGCTGTAAACCTCCATTGTCCTCACCTCTTTCTATTTAAGATCTCGTTCTACTTTTAGTGTATAAAAATGAAGCGTGAAAAGAAATCATTGAGGGCAGAAATTCATAAAAATTCCACAACCTCTTTATTCAGCAAATGAAATACGTACTTCAAGTGAAAGCTTCGTATAAATTGTCAGCTCTGTCACTTTCGCGCGATATGCCTTTTCCCGAATGGTATATTCTTTATTTTCCACTGTCCGTTTTAGTAATTCCTTTGTTTTATAGACACTTTCAATATCTTTTGTAATGACTTCTGAGATATCCTCCTTGACCTGATCTTCAAACTTTAGCGTATCTGGCTCTGGGATTTTATATTGCTCACGATTCACGAGATGAACATCTACGCTTTGGATCAGCAGCCGCTTCTTATTATCCTCATTTAACTTATGCAAATCTTCCCGATAGAGTGTGATTTGTTCTTTCAGACTGTCCATATGATGCTGCTGGCTTCTCAGCAGTGTCACTTGTTTTTCCTGAAAGGTTCCGTAAGTAAAGAGAAAAATAAGCCAGCTTACAATCGCACCAAACATCATTCCTGCAAAAAAACGCTGCCAGCCTGGGCGTTTATACAGCTCCGGCACCCTCATGATGACACATGCTCCTGGGTGAGCCACGTAATAATGAGATACCCCGTTTGTGCACCGCCCATGGCAGAGATGATTAATAAAATCTGCTTGAAAATATCACGCGTGTTTCCTTCAAAAATGCCTCGTTCAAAGCTATATACAGCATCAAATGTTCCGCCGATAGCGGCGACAAGCGCCCAAATCTTTAAACGGTTGGCAAGACTAGTAATAATGGATAAAGGCGGCTGACCAGATAAATACGCACCAACGCCGCCTATGATAGCACCACCCAAGATGACCCCTAGGGCGATAAAATAACAGCTGATAAAATTCGGAATAAAAGCTTCCTTCACATCCATTTTGTCCACCTCACTCTATTCAATATATGGCGTGTGCTGGACAAGTATGAACGGACAGAAAAGAAAGAACATTTGTTTCTCATCGCATCGCGTTTTATAATGAAAGAATGACTTTAGACGAAAGGAGTGGATTAAGCATGTCTTATGTTCATCTTCAGGTCCACAGTGGATACAGCTTGTTAAGCAGTGCAGCTAAAGTAAAGGAGCTTGTGCTGAAAGCAAAAGAACTTGGCTGCAAGGCGCTCGCACTTACCGATGACCATGTGATGTATGGCACGGTTGAATTTTATAAGGAATGTAAAAAACATGGCATCAAGCCGGTTATCGGTTTAACAGCTTCTGTCTTCGTAGATGAACAAGAGACAGAGGCTTATCCCTTGGTACTCCTTGCAAAAAACAATGAAGGCTATCAAAACCTAATCAAAATCAGCAGTGTGCTGAAATCAAAATCAAAAGCCGGATTGAAAGAGAAATGGCTCAAAAGCTATCACCGCGGGCTCATTGCCATCACACCAGGCGCATCTGGGTATATTGAAACGCTTTTGCAGCATGATCAGTTAGAAGAAGCGCGTGAAGCCGCCAAACAATTGCAGCATATATTCGGCGAGGGACATGTGTATATCGCACTTCAGCCATTTCAGCAGGACGAATCGCTCGCCGGCAAACTGCGGGACGTCTCACAAAGTGCAGACATTCCTCTTGTTGCGACGGGTGATGTTCACTATATCAATCGAGAAGACAAAATGGCTTATACGTGCTTAAAGGCGATTAAAGCAGGTAAGCAGCTTTCAGAGATAGAGGAAGACCGAGGAGAAAAGCATTTCAGAACCTTTGAAGAAATGTTGGAATGGTATAGAGATGATCGAGAGCTGCTGACAAGAACGGTGGAGATTGCAAACCGCTGTGAAGTTGATTTAAATCTTGGGCAGACAAAACTTCCATCCTATCCGACTCCTGATCAATCAACAGCAGATCAGTTTTTACGCAGAGTGTGTGCAGAAGGGATGAAGCAAAGAAAGATTGCTTCAAATGACATGTATGTCAAAAGGCTTGAATATGAGCTGAGCATTATCCAAAAAATGAATTTCAGTGATTATTTTCTCATTGTGTGGGATTTTATGAAGTATGCGCATGACAAAGGGATTGTCACAGGCCCTGGAAGGGGATCAGCAGCGGGTTCACTTGTTGCGTATGTTCTGTTTATTACGGATGTCGATCCGATCCGTCACGGTCTTTTATTTGAGCGTTTCTTAAATCCAGAGCGGATCAGCATGCCAGATATTGATATTGATTTCCCCGACACGAGAAGAGATGAAATCATTTCTTATGTAAAAGACAAATACGGAGACATGCATGTGGCGCAAATTGTCACGTTTGGAACACTTGCAGCAAAAGCTGCTTTAAGGGATGTTGGACGTGTGATGGGAATTGATTCAAAGGCAGCGGACCGTCTTGCCAAGCTGATTCCATCAAAGCCAGGAACGACGCTGAAAGAAGCGGTGACTGCATCTTCTGAATTAAAAACGATGCTTCAGCAATCCGAAGAGCTTCGAAAGGTCTTCCAAACTGCTTTAAAGGTAGAAGGCTTGCCGAGGCACACCTCGACACATGCAGCTGGCGTTGTGCTGAGCGAAGAGCCGCTGACAGAGGTCGTTCCGATTCAAGACGGCCATGAAGGTGTGTATTTAACGCAGTATGCCATGAATTATTTAGAAGATCTTGGACTTTTAAAGATGGATTTCTTAGGGCTCAGAAACTTAACATTAATTGAATCCATTAAAAACCAGATTGAAAGACAGGAAAACGTCCACATTAACTTTAGTGACATTTCATATGAAGATCAAAAAACGTTTGAATTGTTATCCGCGGGAGATACAACTGGAATATTCCAGCTTGAATCACAGGGGATGCGTCAGGTGCTGAGACGCCTGAAGCCGTCTAGTTTAGAAGACATCGTGGCGGTCAATGCTCTCTATCGTCCAGGTCCAATGGAAAATATCCCGCTTTTTATCGACCGAAAGCATGGCAGAGTCAAGGTCTCCTATCCTCATCCTGATTTGTATGACATATTAAAGGATACATATGGGGTCATCGTCTATCAGGAGCAAATCATGCTGATTGCATCGAAGATGGCTGGTTTTCAGCTGGGCGAGGCAGATCTATTAAGAAGAGCTGTTTCAAAGAAGGATAAACAGGTCCTGGATGAAGAGCGAAGCCATTTTGTTGAAGGATGCCTAAAAAAGGAGTATCCTGTTAACATTGCAAATGACGTTTATGACTTAATCGTCAAATTTGCAAACTATGGTTTTAATAGAAGCCATGCTGTTGCATATAGCATGATTGGCTTTCAGCTTGCTTATTTAAAAGCGCATTATCCGTTATATTTTATGTGCGGTCTTTTAACGAGTGTAATTGGAAATGAAGACAAAGTTGCTCAATATTTCTATGAGGCGAAGGAAAAAGGGATATCTGTGTTGAAGCCTTCTATTAATAAGAGCGAGTTTCCATTTACGGTTGAAAAAGGGGAGATCCGCTACAGCTTAAGAGCGATCAAAAATGTCGGAGTGTCAGCTGTAAAGGATATATACAGAGCAAGACAGGAAAAGCCGTTTGAAGATTTATTTGATTTTTGCGCAAGAGTATCACCAAAGAGTGTCAACCGAAAAACGATTGAAGCGCTCATTTTTTCAGGGGCGATGGATGAGTTTTATCCCAATCGTGCTTCGTTATTAGCATCGATAGATATCGCGTTAGATCACGTGTCATTTTTAAATCCAGAGGATCAGTTGGACTTTCTTGGGGATACAACCTTCTCCATTAAGCCAAAATATGCGGAGATAGAAGAAATGCCGCTTGTTGATCTCCTGCAATTTGAAAAAGAGGCACTCGGGTTATATTTATCAAATCACCCAGTACAAGCATACCGAGACCGCTTAAGAGAGAATGGTGCAGTGGAAATCATCAGGCTTTCTTCCTATATTAAGCGTAAAATATCAATGGGTGGTCTTTTGACAAAAGTGAAATCGATTCGGACAAAAAATGGACAATCGATGGCATTTGTGACATTTGGGGATGAAACGGGAGAAATGGAAGGCGTCGTCTTTCCAGAGCAATTTAGAAAGCTGTCCCCCTTACTTGAGGAGGGCAACATGCTTTATGTTGAAGGCAGAGTAGAAGTCAGAAATGACAGCAGTCAAATCATCGTGCAAGAAGCTGCTTTGCTGGAAGAGATGGACGAAAAAAGAAAAGAGTCTGTCTACATTCGTGTGAAAGAAGAGAATCATACGCAGGAGCTGCTAGAGCAAGTAAAACGAGTCATCTCAATGCACAGCGGAGAAGCAGATGTCTATTTGTATTATGAGAAGCAAAAAAAGACGATGAGACTTCCAGATGCATACAAAGTTCAGGCAGATCATGCTGTGATTTTCCAGTTAAAAGAGCTGCTCGGTGAACAAAACGTTGTGATTAAATGATGACAAATCGCCTGAATATGTTTTACAAATTCACCTATTGTGTTATCATTTTAAAGATTCTGTTTATTTAAAACTGCCAGTATGTGCTTATCAACTTAGCAAATCATTAAATCATTTTCCACTTGAAGGAGTGTTCATCACATGTCATTAAGAGAAGAAGCATTACATATGCACAAAGAGAATCAAGGCAAACTCGAATCAAAATCAAAAGTACAAGTGAAAAATGCGAAAGACTTGAGCTTGGCTTATTCACCTGGTGTTGCAGAACCATGTAAGGATATTTATGACGACACAAGCAAAGTGTATGATTATACAATGAAAGGCAATATGGTCGCTGTTGTCACAGACGGAAGCGCTGTTTTAGGACTTGGAAATATTGGTGCAGAAGCATCTCTTCCAGTAATGGAAGGGAAAGCTGTATTATTCAAAAGTTTTGCAGGCGTAGATGCCTTCCCAATCGCACTTGCAACGAACGATGTAGACAAAATCGTTGAAACAGTGAAGCTTCTTGAGCCGACTTTTGGCGGTGTGAACCTTGAAGATATTGCAGCGCCTAACTGCTTTATCATCGAAGAACGCTTGAAAAAAGAGACAAACATCCCAGTTTTCCACGATGATCAGCACGGAACAGCCATTGTGACAGTAGCAGGACTTGTGAATGCATTGAAGCTATCTGGAAAATCCATGTCTTCAATCAAAGTAGTGGCAAACGGCGCCGGGGCAGCAGGAATTGCGATTATCAAACTTCTTTATCATTTCGGTGTACGTGATATCATTATGTGTGATACGAAAGGTGCTATTTACGAAGGCCGCCCGAACGGTATGAATGCAGTGAAAAACGAAGTAGCTAAATTCACGAACCAAGACCGCAAAGAAGGTTCATTAGAAGAGGTCATCGAAGGCGCAGACGTCTTTATCGGGGTTTCTGTAGCAGGCGCTTTAACAAAAGAAATGGTTGGAAAAATGGCAAAAGATCCTGTCATCTTTGCTATGGCTAATCCAAATCCAGAGATCATGCCAGAAGATGCACATGCAGCAGGAGCAAGTGTTGTAGGAACTGGCCGTTCTGACTTCCCGAACCAAGTGAATAACGTACTGGCATTCCCAGGAATTTTCCGCGGAGCATTAGATGTACGTGCAACTCACATTAACGAAGAAATGAAAATCGCAGCTGTTGAAGCCATTGCGTCTCTTGTTTCAGATGAAGAATTGTCAGCTGAATATGTCATCCCTGCACCATTTGATGCACGCGTAGCACCAGCGGTAGCAAAAGCGGTGGCAAAAGCAGCAATGGAAACTGGCGTTGCAAGAATCAAGGTTGACCCAGAAGCTGTCGCTGAAAAAACAAGAAAATTAACGATTATCGGCGAATAATCAACTGGAAAAGTGTGCACGTTCTTTCTGAAACTGGAGAAAAACGTGCACCATTTCCTCTCTTACGCGA
This sequence comes from Bacillus sp. I-2, assembly GCF_001974945.1. Taxonomy (NCBI): domain Bacteria; kingdom Bacillati; phylum Bacillota; class Bacilli; order Caryophanales; family Bacillaceae; genus Bacillus; species Bacillus sp. I-2. The sequence continues at coordinate 90,549 of NZ_LZRW01000032.1, forward strand.
AAATTTTTTCATCCGGAATGAGATTTTTTTGTAGACGTTCACAATTCAAACATATCAACTGCTCAGCGCCCCAAACACATACTCATTTCTCATCAATTCCCCACTGAAAAAATTGAATGAAGGATGACAGCGTTTGACAAAAAAAGTACAATAGTTTCGGTACAGTTATGACATGTCCTATAATAGTGGATGTGCGTGTAAAGAAAAAACCCTTCAAAAAGGGAGGTAGTCATTTGTCAATCAAGAATATTTTCAGTAAAAAGAAAAAATATGCATCTGTACCCTCTGAACAGGCAAGTCAAGATGTGCCTGAAGGCATCATGACCAAATGTCCGCAATGTAAAAAAATAATGCTCACCAAAGAACTAGATAAAAATTTACGTGTTTGTATGAATTGCGGCAGACATTTGCAAATGAATGCAAAACAGCGTATTGAAAGCCTTGTAGATGAAGGCACATTTGAAGAATTTAACGGGCACCTCATTTCATCAAACCCGCTCGGTTTCCCAGGCTACGAAGAAAAGCTTGAGAAAGACAGAGAAAAAACATCTTTGAATGAAGCCATTGTCACAGGTAAAGGTGAAATTGAAGGCCAAAGTGCTGTGATTGCTGTCATGGATGCCACGTTCCGTATGGGCAGCATGGGATCGGTTGTTGGTGAAAAGATCACGCTGGCGATCGAGAAAGCAAAAGCGGACAAGGTGCCATTTATTATCTTTACTGCTTCTGGCGGAGCGAGAATGCAAGAGGGAATTCTCAGTCTCATGCAGATGGCAAAAACAAGTTCAGCATTAAAACTGTTCAGCGAGGATCAAGGTTTGATTATCTCTGTGATGACGAACCCAACAACTGGCGGTGTATCAGCTAGTTTTGCGTCTCTCGGTGATTACAATTTTGCAGAACCTGGTGCTTTAATTGGTTTTGCAGGCCGCAGAATCATTGAACAAACGATTCGTGAAGACCTGCCGGAGGACTTCCAGACGGCTGAATTTTTAATGAAGCATGGACAGCTTGATGCTGTCATCCATCGTGCAGAAATGAAAGAAACACTAGGCCGAATCTTAGCGCTACACAGCACAGGAGGTGAACGAGAGTGGCTGGAGAACTAGAATTTGAAAAACCTGTCATTGAACTTCGAGCGAAAATTGATGAACTGAAAAAGTTCACACAAAACTCAGAAATGGATTTAAGTGCAGAAATTGAGCGCCTTGAAACACGTCTGAGCAAGCTTGAAGCAGACATTTATACAAATTTAAAGCCGTGGGACAGAGTGCAGATTGCTAGGCATGCGATGCGCCCAACAACTCTCGATTACATTCAAGAGCTGTTTGACAACTTTTTCGAATGTCACGGTGACCGTTTTTATGGTGATGATGAAGCGATCGTTGGAGGAATTGCCACGTTTAAAGGGCTTCCTGTCACGGTTATTGGCCATCAGCGCGGGAAAGATACAAAAGAAAACTTGCGCCGTAATTTCGGAATGCCTCATCCAGAAGGCTACCGTAAAGCGCTGCGCTTGATGAAACAAGCAGATAAATTTAATCGTCCAATCATTTGCTTTATTGATACAAAAGGAGCTTATCCTGGTAAAGCGGCTGAAGAGCGCGGACAAAGTGAAGCAATTGCGAAAAACCTATTCGAAATGGCAGGACTTCGTGTACCAGTTGTCTGTATTGTCATTGGAGAAGGCGGAAGCGGCGGCGCACTAGGCTTAGGCGTAGGAAACCACCTATTCATGCTAGAAAACTCAACGTATTCAGTGATTTCACCTGAAGGTGCAGCAGCACTGCTCTGGAAGGACTCATCACTTGCGAAAAAAGCTGCAGAATCAATGAAAATTACCGCTCCAGACCTAAAAGAATTAGATATTATAGATGATGTTATTAAAGAAGTGCAAGGTGGAGCACATCGAGACGTGAAACAACAAGCAGCTTACATGGAAAAAACATTAAAACAGTCACTTACATCTTTGCTCAAACTAACGCCTGAAGAACTAGTCGAACAAAGATATGAAAAATACAAAGCAATCGGGAAAGTCTCGATTGAAAATCAATATATTGGGGTAAACTAAATAAACGTACAGCCTTTTGGCTGGCGTTTATTTTTTTCATCTTTTTTCATGAAAACCATCTTCATGTAAGCGCTATTTGAAAATAATTTTCTTTTGTTTTCATAAAATTTGAAACGTCTGAAAACCTTGATATGACAAGGTTTATAGCACTTGCTTTTACAGATTTCAGAGAGATTTGCTTTCATGACGTTCTTAACTTTTGTTTAAAAACGGTTTATTTAATTGTATAATAAGTACGGTTTTAGAAATTCGTATTGAAAACATCCAAATTTGCTCAAGATTGTTTTCAAGCAGTGGAAATGGTATGTTTAATTCATATATGGTCTCTGAGGTGAAAAAGATGAAGCGTATAGGAGTTTTAACAAGCGGTGGGGATTCCCCAGGAATGAATGCAGCTGTGCGCGCAGTTGTAAGGAAAGCAATTTACCATAATGTTGAAGTTTACGGTATTTATAATGGATACTCAGGTCTAATTAACGGTAAAATTGAGAAACTCGAAATAGGTTCAGTAGGCGATATCATTCATCGTGGAGGAACAAAACTTTACACGGCAAGATGTCCTGAATTCAAGACAGTTGAAGGTCGTGAAAAGGGAATTGAAAACTTAAAAAAATTCGGTATTGAAGGACTTGTAGTCATTGGTGGAGACGGGTCATTTATGGGAGCGAAGAAATTAACAGAGCTCGGTTTTCCATGTGTAGGTGTCCCTGGCACGATTGACAACGATATTCCAGGTACTGATTTCACTATTGGCTTTGATACAGCACTGAATACTGTCATTGATGCCATTGATAAAATTCGTGATACAGCCACATCTCATGAACGTACATACGTAGTGGAAGTAATGGGAAGACATGCTGGTGATATTGCTCTTTGGTCAGGTCTTGCGGGTGGAGCCGAATCTATTTTGATTCCTGAAGCAGACTATGACATGGACGAAATTATTGCTAGGTTAAGAAGAGGTCACGAACGCGGCAAGAAGCATAGTATCATCATCGTTGCAGAAGGCGTAGGCAGCGGTGTTGAATTTGGTAAGCGGATTGAAGAGGAGACAAGCCTTGAAACACGTGTATCCGTCTTAGGACATATTCAGCGCGGAGGTTCTCCGAGCGCGTTTGACCGAGTGCTGGCAAGCCGTTTAGGAGCATATGCAGTCGAACTTCTTCTCGAAGGACAAGGCGGACGCTGTGTAGGCATTCAAAGTAATGAACTCGTTCATCACGATATTTTAGAAATCTTAGATAAAAAACATACAGTCGATAAAAATATGTACCGACTTTCACAAGAGCTCTCTATATAAAACGAGAAGACCTTAGGAGGAACAGTAATGAGAAAGACAAAAATCGTTTGTACAATCGGTCCAGCAAGTGAAAGCATTGAAAAGCTGACTGAATTGATTGAAGCAGGAATGAATGTAGCCAGACTAAACTTCTCCCATGGAGATTTTGAAGAGCATGGTGCACGCATTGAAAACATACGTAAAGCAGGTAAAACATTAGGCAAGGACATTGCGATCCTTCTAGATACAAAAGGTCCAGAGATCCGTACACGTACAGTTGAAAACGGCTCAATTGAGCTAGTCGCTGGTGCTGATCTTATCGTGAGTATGGAAGACATTGTTGGAAATACGGAAAAAATTAGTGTGACATACGAAGATTTAATTCATGATGTAGAAGTAGGTTCAACGATTCTATTAGATGATGGTCTGATTGGTTTAGAAGTAAAAGAAATTAACAAGGACCGCAAAGAAATCGTCACTAAAGTCATGAATACAGGCACGCTCAAAAACAAAAAAGGCGTCAACATACCTGGCGTCAGTGTGAACCTGCCAGGTATTACAGAAAAGGATGCCAATGATATTCTGTTTGGAATTGAACAAGGTGTCGATTTCATCGCAGCTTCTTTTGTGAGACGAGCTTCTGATGTTCTTGAAATTCGTGAGCTTCTTGAAAAGAACAATGCGACTGATATTCAAATCATCCCTAAGATTGAAAACCAAGAGGGTGTTGATAACATCGACGAGATCCTTGAGGTATCTGACGGTTTAATGGTTGCGCGTGGAGATCTTGGTGTAGAGATCCCGGCAGAAGAAGTACCGCTTGTTCAAAAAATGCTGATTAAAAAATGCAATCGTTTAGGCAAGCCTGTCATCACAGCGACACAAATGCTGGACAGCATGCAGCGTAACCCACGTCCTACCCGTGCGGAAGCAAGTGACGTGGCAAATGCTATTTTTGACGGCACAGATGCGATTATGCTTTCTGGTGAAACAGCAGCAGGAACATATCCAGTAGAAGCTGTACAAACAATGCATAACATTGCATCACGTTCAGAAGAAGCACTAAATTATAAAGCAATTCTTTCTCGCAGAAGTGAAGAAGTAGAAGTCAGCATTACAGACGCGATCGGTCAATCTGTTGCACATACGGCAATGAAGCTTGATGTAGCAGCTATTGTGACACCGACGGAAAGCGGACATACAGCAAGAATGATTTCAAAATATAGACCAAAAGCACCAATCGTAGCAGTTACTGCAAACGAATCAGTTGCGAGAAAGCTTTCACTCGTATTCGGTGTATTTGCAAAGAGCGGATCAAAAACGACGTCTACAGATGAAATGCTTGAGAATGCAGTAGAAAAGTCAATTGAAACAGGCTATGTAAGACACGGCGATTTAATCGTGATTACAGCAGGTGTGCCAGTTGGTGAAACAGGTACGACGAACTTAATGAAAGTATATGTTGTCGGTGACATCATTGCGAAAGGTCAAGGTATTGGCCGTAAATCTGCATTTGGACCGGTTGTCATTGCACAAAGCGGAAAAGAAGCAGAAGAAAAAATGTACGATGGTGCGATCCTAGTCGCAAACTGCACAGATCGTGATATGATGGGAGCTTTAGAAAAAGCATCTGCCCTTATCACAGAAGAAGGCGGTTTAACAAGCCATGCAGCAGTTGTTGGACTAAGCCTTGGCATTCCAGTGATTGTTGGTCTTGACAGCGCCACGACACTTTTAAAAGAAGGCGAAGAGATTACAGTAGATCCAGCACGCGGAGCGATCTACAAAGGCCGTGCGAGTGTCCTTTAAATCATTCAAGAGGGGAGTTGTCTGACTCCTCTCTTTTTTTATGTTACACTAAAAAAGTAAACAGCTTTCGATGAAAGATACCCCATGAGGTGATATGGTTGAAGAAATATTTTCTACTATTATTAATTCTGTTCCCTGTGGTGGAAATTAGTTTATTTTTAATCTCAAGTAAAATCATTGGCATTTTGCCAACCATGCTGCTCATCGTGCTGACAAGTGCCTTAGGTGCTTATTTTGCAAGAAAACAAGGTATAGAAGCCTTCCAAAAAGTGCAGCGAGATTTACAATATGGCAAGATGCCAGGGGGAGCGATTGTCGATGGTTTTTGCATTCTAATCGGCGGTCTGCTGCTGCTCATTCCAGGCTTCTTATCGGATCTCATTGGGGCTTTGCTGCTCATTCCGGTGACGAGAAAGGGAATCAAGCCGCTCTTTGAACGCTGGCTTAGAAACATGTCTAATCGTAACCGCTACACGATCATTCGTTAAAGAGACCTTCAGGCTGAAGGTCTCTTTTATTTTTGCATGCCATACCGAATGTACTCATAAATATCTCTGAAAACTCCTGCATTACGGAACGCCTGCCACACGACAAGGGAAGCAGGGCCAATCACAAGTCCAAGAAAACCAAACCATTTTAACCCGACAAATAGCGCAACAAGCGTTGCTAAAGGATTAAGTCCGATGGATTTGCTTAAGACTTTTGGCTCTGATATTTGTCTTTGAATGAGGACGACAATATACAAAATGCCCAGTCCAATGGCGAGGGAAAGATTTCCTGTCATAGCAGAATAAATGATCCACGGTAGAAAAACAGTGCCGCTCCCGATATATGGAAGTAAATCGACGAGCCCGATACATAAAGCAATCACAAGGGCATGCTCAACTTTTAAAATGATGAGTCCAATCAATACAATACCAATCGTCATGGCCACAAGCAGGAGCTGGGCTTTCATAAAGCCGGTAATGGCTTTTTTGATTTCAGATAAAATGGCACGTGTATGCTGCATCCATTTTGCGGGAAAGATACGTGAGCCATATGTTTTTAACGTAAACCAATCTTTCGTGATAAAAAAAGTTGCCAGAGCAGAAAATAACAGAGTGGCTGCTGCATCAGGCAAAAGACCCAAAAAAGCCGGAATAAGCTCGAGTGTTTTAGAAAGAAAAGTCCCGATTTTTGCGGCCGCTTCATCACCGAGTGCTTGAATTTGTCCCAAAATTGATTCCTTTTGACCTGCTTGAAGCGTATTAAATTGGGCCGTCACATCATGATATAAAGGCAGAATCTTGTCTGTGAAAAATTGCTCCACAATACCAATCATTTGATCAAGATGGCGGGGCAGCACCTTTGCCAAATAAGCACTTCCTGAAATGATTTCTGCTACTAAAAGCGTCATTAAGCCGGCAGCTGCGACTAAAAAGAGCAAGAGCACAATGACCACAACAAATCCTCTCGGCATTCCAGTGATCTCTTCGATTTTGCATACGGCAGGATGAATCAAACAAGACACAATAAGGGCGATCCAAAAAGGATATAAAAACGGAAAAGACTGATATAAAAAGACAACAGCAAAAACAGCAATGCTGATCATCATCAAACTTCGCAAAAAAATGGCCACATAGGCGTGATTCACACAATCCCCTCCAAAAAACAAGCATGTCCGATACTTCATTTTATTCAAAAAGATTAGTAATATGAAAAGGTCGCAATAAAAAGAAAGAAAGGAGCGGCGTATGTTTACTCAAGCAAATTTATTTTTGGTACTTTTACTCGTTATTGCACTTATTGCAAAAAACAATTCGTTAATTGTAGCAGTCTCTGTGCTGATCGCGATTAAGCTGATTGGCCTGGATCAAAAAATTTTCCCGGTTCTCCAATCTAAAGGCATTAATTGGGGAGTCACCGTTATTACCATTGCAGTGCTGGTCCCGATTGCAACAGGTGACATTGGATTTAAGCAGCTTGGAGAAGCGATGAAATCTTCCTATGCTTGGATAGCTCTTGGAGCGGGTATATTAGTAGCATTAATTGCAAAAAACGGGATTGTGCTACTCGAAAATGATCCGCATATTACGGCAGCGCTTGTGTTCGGTACCATTTTGGCAGTCAGCTTATTTAAAGGAGTGGCTGTTGGGCCGCTTATCGGGGCAGGAATTGCTTATTTGGCGATGCAGGCTGTGAAATTTTTCAGCGGGTGAAAAGAGAGTGGTTCCTGCCACTTTCTTTTTTAAATTTTTTCTTGCGTGAGCTTTTGCAAAAAAACATAATTAAATATATTAAAAGAAGCAAAATCCCTTTATTCCATGCCTGATATGGGAGACTGGAAAAAAAAATATCAAAAAAAATTATAGTTAAACATTTAACAAATGTCTGATTATTGTTTATAATGGGAATAGGCTTAATTTTGAACTCATTGATCACACAAGAGATATGAGGCTAAAAGCGCTCTAACCGTATAGGTAAATGTAAGCATTTTCTTTTCTGAGCCTGCTATCTTATTCGGATTGGATAGCGCTTTCAAAAAGTGAGAATTCTGCAACGAAGGGGAATCTTTTTAAAAAGGGGAGATTGAACATGACAGCAACAAGAGGTCTTGAAGGTATCGTGGCAACAACTTCATCCGTAAGCTCAATTATTGATGATACTCTTACTTATGTAGGGTACAATATCGATGATTTAACTGAAAAAGCTACATTCGAAGAAATTGTCTACCTGTTATGGCACTTAAAGCTGCCGAATGAGCAGGAGCTGAGTGAATTAAAACAGCAGCTCAACGAAAATGCTCAGATTCCGCAAGAAATCATTGAGCATTTTAAATCTTATTCGCTCGATGGGGTTCATCCAATGTCTGCGATTCGTACAGCAGTATCTTTACTAGGTTTACTCGATGACGAATCAGAGATTATGGACAAAGAAGCGAATTACAGAAAGGCGATTCGCTTACAGGCGAAAATTTCTGGACTAGTCGCTGCGTTTTCACGCATTCGCAAAGGACTTGAGCCTGTACAGCCAAAAGAAGAATACAGCTATGCTGCAAACTTCTTGTATATGCTAAATGGCGAAGAGCCGTCACCAGTAGAAATTGAAGCCATTGATAAGGCACTTATTCTACATGCGGATCATGAATTAAACGCATCGACATTTACAGCACGTGTATGTGTTGCTACACTATCAGATATCTACTCTGGTGTAACAGCGGCTATCGGTGCGCTGAAGGGACCGCTTCATGGCGGCGCTAATGAAGGCGTGATGAAGATGCTTTCAGAAATTGGCGAAGTTGAAAACGTAGATTCCTATATTCATGGTAAGCTAGAGAAGAAAGAAAAAATTATGGGCTTTGGCCACCGCGTATACCGTCAAGGTGACCCGCGTGCAAAGCATCTAAAAGAAATGAGCCAGCGTTTAACAAACCTCACTGGCGAGCCGAAATGGTATGAAATGTCTGTTCGCGCAGAGGAAATCGTGACATCAGAGAAAAATCTTCCACCAAATGTTGATTTTTATTCTGCATCTGTATATCACAGTCTTGGGATTGATCATGACTTGTTTACACCAATTTTCGTGATCAGCCGATTCTCTGGATGGATTGCTCACATTCTAGAGCAATATGACAACAACCGTCTTATCCGTCCAAGAGCTGACTACATTGGACCTGATCTTCAAACCTTTGTTCCGATCAGTGAAAGAGACTAATGTTTATAGAATAAGCGGGGGCTGATTTCAAAAGGCCAATCAGCCTCCATATCAACAAAAAACGAATCACGTGAAAAACTTCTTTGTTTGCAGACATCAAGCCAAGAAGTTTCAAATATTCACTACATAACCTGGGAGGTAATATCATTGTCACAAGGCGAAAAAATTACAGTTACTGGCGGCGTATTGAATGTACCAAATAATCCAATTATCCCGTTTATCGAAGGGGACGGAATCGGTCCTGACATTTGGAAAGCAGCATCAAGAGTACTTGAAGCAGCTGTAGAAAAAGCATATAAAGGTGAAAAGCAAATCACTTGGAAAGAAGTATATGCAGGTGAGAAAGCTTACAATAAAACTGGAGAGTGGCTTCCTGAGCAAACGCTTGAAGACATTCGTGAATACTTAATTGCGATTAAAGGACCACTAACAACACCAATTGGCGGAGGAATCCGTTCATTAAACGTGGCACTTAGACAAGAGCTTGATTTATTCACATGCTTACGTCCTGTTCGCTGGTTCAAAGGCGTACCTTCTCCTGTGAAACGTCCAGAAGACACAGATATGGTGATCTTCCGTGAGAACACAGAAGATATCTATGCAGGTATCGAGTATGCAAAAGGTTCAGACGAAGTGAAGAAATTAATTGACTTCTTGAAAAACGAATTAGGTGTAAATAAAATCCGTTTCCCAGAAACGTCAGGTATCGGAATCAAGCCAGTTTCTGAAGAGGGAACATCCCGTCTTGTCAGAGCGGCTATCCAATATGCAATTGACCAAGGCCGTAAATCTGTGACGCTTGTTCACAAAGGAAACATCATGAAATTTACAGAAGGTGCCTTCAAAAACTGGGGCTACGAAGTGGCTGAAAAAGAGTTTGGTGACAAAGTCTTTACATGGGCACAATATGATCGTATTGTAGAACAAGATGGAAAAGATGCGGCAAACAAAGCGCAAAGTGAAGCAGAAGCTGCTGGCAAAATCATTGTCAAAGACAGCATTGCAGATATTTTCCTTCAACAAATCCTAACTCGTCCAGCTGAGTTCGATGTTGTGGCTACAATGAACTTAAATGGAGATTACATCTCTGATGCACTTGCAGCACAAGTTGGTGGAATTGGTATCGCACCTGGTGCGAACATCAACTACGAAACAGGACACGCTATTTTTGAAGCGACTCACGGAACAGCACCAAAATATGCTGGTCTTGATAAAGTGAATCCATCTTCTGTTCTTCTATCAGGCGTGCTTTTACTTGAGCACCTTGGCTGGCAGGAAGCAGCTGATCTAGTGATTCAATCTGTTGAAAAAACAATTGCATCTAAAGTCGTCACATACGATTTTGCTAGATTAATGGATGGCGCAACAGAAGTGAAATGTTCTGAGTTTGCTGACGAGCTCATCAAAAACTTGTCTTGATTCTTAAACTTTAAAGTTAAAGGGGAAAAAGGAAATGGCAAACAAGCGTAAAAAAGTATCTGTCATCGGAGCAGGTTTTACAGGAGCAACTACAGCATTTCTAACGGCTCAAAAAGAATTAGCGGATGTCGTATTAGTTGATATCCCGCAGCTTGAGAACCCAACAAAAGGGAAAGCTCTTGATATGCTGGAAGCAAGCCCTGTTCAAGGCTTCGATGCGAACATTACAGGCACTTCTAACTACGAAGATACAGCCGGTTCTGATGTCGTGGTCATTACGGCAGGAATTGCAAGAAAGCCGGGAATGAGCCGTGACGATCTCGTGTCAACAAATGAAAAAATCATGCGTAGCGTGACACGCGAAATCGTTAAATATTCTCCAGAAGCCATTATTGTTGTGTTAACAAACCCTGTTGATGCAATGACATATGCCGTTTATAAAGAATCAGGATTACCAAAAGAAAAAGTCATTGGACAATCGGGTATTCTTGATACAGCACGCTTCCGTACGTTTGTTGCTCAAGAATTAAACCTATCTGTCAAAGATGTGACGGGATTTGTGCTTGGTGGACATGGCGATGACATGGTTCCGCTTGTTCGTTACTCCTATGCAGGCGGTATCCCGCTTGAAACATTGATTCCAAAAGATCGTATTGATGCGATTGTTGAAAGAACAAGAAAAGGTGGCGGCGAAATCGTAAACCTATTAGGTAACGGTAGTGCCTATTATGCACCTGCTGCTTCACTCGTAGAAATGGTTGAGGCGATTCTAAAAGATCAGCGCCGCGTGATCCCAACGATTGCATACCTTGAAGGTGAATATGGCTACGAAGGCATTTACCTTGGTGTACCAACAATCGTAGGTGGAAACGGCCTTGAGCAGATCATTGAGCTTGAGCTGACAGAAGAAGAAAGAAGTCAGCTTGACCGTTCTGTTGAATCTGTTAAGAACGTCATGAAAGTATTGTCTTAATATGAAAAAAAGAAGGCTTCTCTTATGAGGGGCCTTCTTTTTGTTTACAAAACCAATCTTGTCGAAATTTTAAATTGTCCTCTTGTTAAGCTTTCGTTAAAATGAAAGAGAAAGCATGACTTCTCGCTTTTCACATAAGATACAAAAAAACGGATGCAGGGGAAATCACTAATTGGAGGCACAACATGAATAAAAAAATATTAGTTGTGGATGATGAAGAATCGATTGTAACACTTCTAAGCTATAACCTTGAAAGGGCGGGCTATGATGTCGTCACAGCAAGAGATGGGGAAGAAGCGCTTGAAAAAGCAGCAAGTGAACAGCCTGATCTCATTGTATTAGATTTAATGCTTCCGAAAATGGACGGCATTGAAGTGTGCAAACAACTGAGAATTCAAAAAATGATGTTCCCTATTTTAATGCTGACAGCAAAGGACGATGAATTTGATAAGGTGCTCGGTCTTGAACTTGGAGCCGATGATTACATGACAAAGCCATTCAGTCCTAGAGAAGTGGGTGCTCGGGTAAAAGCCATCTTGAGAAGAGCGCAGCAATCTCAGCCTGTCCCCGCGCAAGAGGAGAAGGAAGAGGTCATTGCAGACCAAATCAAAATTGGTGAACTGCGCATTTTACCAGAACACTATGAAGTCTACTTCCAAGAAGAACGCCTAGAGCTTACGCCGAAGGAATTCGAACTGCTGCTTTATTTGGCCAAGCATAAAGGACGTGTCCTCACACGTGATCTGCTGCTAAGTGCCGTTTGGAATTATGACTTTGCGGGTGATACTCGTATTGTGGATGTACATATCAGCCACTTGCGGGACAAAATTGAAAAGAATACGAAAAAACCAACATACATTAAAACCATTCGCGGCTTAGGCTACAAATTGGAGGAGCCAAAGCCAAATGAGTAAAATTAGAACCCGTCTGTTTTCGGGCCTTATTTTTCTCCTTTTTATTGTGTTTGTTGCACTTGGCCTTTTTTTGGATCACATGTTCCATGTTTTTTATGAAACAAAATTAACGGAACGAATGGAAAATGAATCGAGCTTTCTTCTTTCTTCCATGGATGGTGATGATCTGCAGGCGAAGCAAAACAAGGAGATCCTCAATCAGGCAAAGCAGCATCTCGATATGAATGCGTCAATTGTGGACCTGAAGGGGAATATCATACATACAACGGGTCAAGCGGAGCAAAGGGGCATCATTCAAAACACACTGAACAATGAACGCCTTCAAACAAAAGGCGTCGTCATTGAGGATGAGAAGGATGCGCTGTTTCATTACGCAGTCCCTATCCTGAAACAAAACAAACCAGTGGGCTATTTATTTCTCCATGCGTCATTCCAGCCTTTAAATGAAATTGACGGCCAGCTTTGGCTCGCATTAGCCGTTTGTCTTGGCTCGGCGATTATTATTATCGTTTTCTTTGGATACCGCATGTCGATGAAATATGTAAAACCGATAGATTATGCCACAAAGGTAGCCAAACAGCTGGAACGCGGGAACTATGATACCAATCATTATGAAGAGCTCATCATCGAAACAAGTGAGCTTAATACATCAATGAAGCGCCTGGCAGAAAGCCTTCAAGAAATGACCAGCACTGGGGAAATGCAGCGGGACCGTCTGCAAACAGTCATTGAAAACATCGGTGCAGGAATTATTTTGATTGATAAGATGGGATATATTAACCTAGTCAATCGAACTTTCCGCAAGCAGTTTAAGGTGCAAAAGCACATTTACATGCACAAGCTGTATCATGAAGCATTTACTCATGAAGAAATTATTGAGCTGATTGACGAAATTTTCATGACAGAAACGAAGGTGCGGAAGTTTTTACGCCTGGCCGTTGACATTGAACGGCGCTACTTCCAGGTGGATGGTGTTCCCATTTTAAGTACAGACGATGAATGGAAAGGAATTGTCCTTGTATTTCATGACGTGACAGAAACAAAGCAGCTGGAGCAGATGCGAAAAGATTTTGTCGCCAATGTGTCTCACGAATTAAAGACACCGATTACGTCGATTAAAGGATTCTCCGAAACTCTTCTTGATGGAGCGATTGATGACAAAGAAGCGCTGACACAATTCCTTTCCATCATTCTAAAAGAGAGTGTCCGTCTCGAAACTCTCATTCAAGATTTACTCGATCTTTCCAAAATCGAGCAGCAGCATTTCAAGCTGAATATTCAAGACGCCAATGCGACAGAAATCATTCAAGAGATTGAAGTCCTTTTAAAACAAAAGGCCGCAGAAAAAGGCATTCAATTACAAGTGCGAATCCCGAAAGAGCCTGTCTATGTGATGGCAGATCCGCTGAGGTTAAAGCAAATCTTCCTCAATCTCGTGAACAATGCCCTTACCTATACACCAGAGGGAGGGAGTGTCACCATCTCAGCAAGACCGCGGAAAGGCGCCTATGAATTTGATGTAGCAGATACAGGAATCGGCATGAAGAAAAGCGAGATTCCAAGAATATTTGAGAGATTTTATCGAATTGATAAAGATAGAAGTAGAAATTCAGGCGGTACAGGACTTGGTCTTGCCATTGTCAAACACCTTGTGGAGGCGCATGAAGGGACGATTTCGGTCCATAGCAAACAAGGGAAAGGAACGACTTTTACAGTGAGCCTGAAATCAAAATAGGGAAAAAAGGAAAGTCACGTTAAAATTTACATGATCTTTACAATGAATTCATGTTTAGTTAAACAATCATTGGTAGGATGAATAGGAACCCCTTCATCCAAGGAGCCAATTTTGTAAGGACGAAAACACTTATTGTTTTCGTCCCTTTTTTTATGCAGGTTCGACTATTTTCTTTTCAAAATAAACTTTGATAAAATGATGATACAATGTGTGAAAGAGACGGCTGAAATGGCTCAGCCGATGGAGGATTAAAACATGACAGACAAAAAGAAATTAGTACTAGTGGATGGAAACAGTCTCGCTTATCGAGCCTTTTTTGCTTTGCCGCTATTATCAAATGATAAAGGCGTCCATACAAATGCCATTTATGGCTTTGCGATGATCTTAATGAAGATGCTCGAGGACGAGAAGCCAACCCATATGCTTGTCGCATTTGATGCGGGAAAAACAACGTTCCGCCACGAGACATTTAAAGAATATAAAGGCGGAAGACAAAAAACGCCGCCAGAGCTATCAGAACAAATGCCATTTATCCGTGAACTATTAGATGCCTATCAGGTGAAAAGGTACGAGCTTCCTCAATACGAGGCAGACGATATTATCGGGACATTGGCTGTGGAGGCAGAAAAAGACGGCTTTGAAGTCAAAATTTTCTCAGGAGATAAGGACTTAACGCAGCTTTCAACAGACCATACGACGGTGGCAATTACGAAAAAAGGCATTACAGAAGTTGAATATTACACACCGGCTCATATTGAAGAGAAATATGGCCTGCGCCCAGATCAAATCATCGATATGAAAGGTTTGATGGGAGATTCCTCAGATAATATCCCAGGGGTGCCAGGTGTAGGTGAAAAAACAGCGATTAAATTGTTAAAGCAGTTTGAAACGGTTGAAAACCTGCTTGAACATATTGACGAAGTCAGCGGGAAAAAACTCAAAGAAAAGCTTGAAGAATATAAAGAGCAGGCAGTGATGAGTAAAAAACTCGCAACGATTCTTGTAGAAGCGCCAATTGATGTATCAAGCAAGGATCTCGCATATGAAGGTCCTCATATGGATCAAGTGATCTCTCTTTATAAAGAACTAGGCTTTCAAACGCTGCTAGAACGTCTAGGAGAAGCACCAGAAACAGGTGAACAGGTCGAAGTAGAAGCATTAGAAGTGAAAAAAATGACCGAAGTAACGGATGAGATGCTGTCAGATCATGCCGCCCTTGTGGTAGAACAGCTTGGAGATAATTATCATGAAGCAGATTTGATTGGTTTTGCGATCCATAATGAAAATGGTGCGTTTTTTATCACGAAAGAAGATGCGCTTCAATCAGATGCATTTAAACAATGGGTACAGGATGAAACGAAGAAGAAATGGGTCTTTGATTCAAAAAGAGCCGTTGTCGCCCTCAGATGGCATGATGTCGATCTAAAAGGTGTCGATAACGATGTTCTGCTTGCTTCCTATGTCGTCAACCCTCAGAAATCGTATGAGGACGTCGCAAGTGTGGCGAAGGAATACGGTCTCAACATCGCTCTTTCTGATGAAAAAGTGTACGGAAAAGGAGCAAAGCAGGCGATTCCACCTGAAGATGAACTGAAGGAACATCTTGGGCGAAAAGCAGCGGCGATCTCTGCTCTGCATGATTTAACACTTGAAGCGCTAGAAAAAAATGATCAGCATGAACTATATGAAGACTTAGAGCTGCCGCTTGCCCTCATCTTAGGTGAAATGGAATCCCTTGGCGTAAAGGTAGATATTGAGCGCCTAGAGAAGATGTGTGAAGAGTTAACGAAAAAGCTGAAAGAATATGAAGAAACCATTCACCGCTTAGCAGGTGAAACGTTTAACATCAATTCTCCTAAACAGCTTGGCGTGATTCTTTTTGAAAAATTAGGCCTGCCGGTTATTAAAAAGACAAAGACGGGCTACTCGACATCTGCGGATGTTCTTGAAAAGCTTGAAGATAAGCACGAGATCATTCGGTCCATTCTGCATTACCGCCAAATTGGAAAGCTCCAATCGACCTATGTGGAAGGCTTAATGAAAGTAACGCGCAAGGATACCCATAAAGTGCATACACGATTTAATCAAGCGCTCACGCAAACAGGAAGACTAAGCTCAACAGATCCCAATCTGCAAAATATCCCGATTCGTTTAGAGGAAGGACGAAAGATTCGTCAAGCATTCGTCCCTTCAAAAGAAGGCTGGCTCATGTTTGCTGCTGACTATTCTCAAATTGAGCTGCGTGTACTCGCTCATATTTCTCAGGATGAGAATTTGATCGAAGCGTTTACGCAAGATATGGATATTCACACGAAGACAGCGATGGACGTGTTCCATGTCTCAGAAGAAGAAGTGACTTCCTCTATGAGAAGACAAGCCAAAGCTGTCAACTTTGGTATTGTATATGGGATCAGTGATTATGGGTTATCTCAAAACCTTGGGATCACAAGAAAAGAAGCAGCTGCCTTTATCGAACGCTATTTAACAAGCTTTAAAGGCGTGAAAACCTATATGGAAGAAATCGTGCAGGAAGCGAAACAAAAAGGATATGTCACGACGCTTCTCAAACGCAGAAGGTATATCCCGGATATCACAAGCCGTAATTTTAATATCAAAAGCTTTGCCGAACGAACAGCTATGAACACACCGATCCAAGGAAGTGCAGCTGATATTATTAAAAAAGCTATGATTGATATGGCGCGAAAGTTAAAAGAACAAAACTTGCAGGCAAATCTTTTATTACAGGTGCACGATGAACTGATCTTCGAAGCACCGAAAGAAGAAATTGCCATACTTGAAAAAATTGTCCCTGAAGTCATGGAAAATGCACTTCAGCTAGATGTGCCGCTAAAAGTTGATTTTGCTTCAGGGCCATCTTGGTACGACGCAAAATAATAGAGAGAGAAAAAGGAGCGAGGAGCATGCCGGAATTACCAGAAGTTGAAACCGTCCGGCGCACACTCAAGCGGTTAGTCGAAGGAAAAACGATTGAAACGGTCGATATCAAATGGCCAAATATCATCAAACGTCCTGGGGAGCCGGAAGAGTTCGCAAGAAGGATGGTAGGAGAAACGATACAAACCATTGAAAGAAGAGGAAAGTTCCTGCTCTTTCATTTAGACCACTACGTGATGGTCTCCCATTTAAGGATGGAAGGAAAATACCGTGTACATGAAGCGCATGAGCCATACGATAAACATGTTCACGTCGTCTTTACGTTTACAGACGGTACTGAGCTTCGGTACCATGATGTACGTAAATTTGGCACGATGCATTTATTTCAGCCGGGTGAAGAAGAAAAGGAACTCCCGCTTTCACAGCTGGGATATGAGCCTTTTGATGATCAATTCACTCCGGAATTTTTATGGGAGCAATTGAAAAAAACATCCCGTGTGGTCAAAACAGCGCTGCTTGATCAAAAGATTGTCGTGGGACTAGGTAATATTTATGTAGATGAGGTTTTGTTTAAAGCGGGCATTCATCCAGAAACAAAAGCGAATCAGCTCAGTCTTGAATCCTGTAAAGTGCTTCACAGGCATATTATCGATACACTTCAAGTGGCGGTAGATGCAGGAGGAAGCACGATTCGCTCATATATCAATTCACAAGGTGATATTGGAACATTTCAGCTGCAGCTTCTTGTGTATGACCGGCGGGGAGAGCCTTGTCAAACATGCGGAAGCATCATTGAGAAAACAGTAGTCGGAGGACGCGGCACTCATTTTTGTGTGACCTGCCAAAAACGTCCTCAATAAAAATCAGCCATCAGCATGCTTCCTTTTTGCTGTGCATACGATAAAAAGCATTCATTTTTCAGCAAGGTGTAGACTGACACACAGCCCACCTGCTCTTCATATAGTGAAGAAGAGTCTAAGGACGCCTAGAGACTCTTGATCATCGTTGCATGAACAGAAAGGAAGAGTTCAGGTATGATTTCGATTTCGCTCCTGTTTTTAGCTATTGCAGTCAGTATTGACAGCTTTTCTGTAGGCTTTACGTATGGACTTCGTAAAATGAAGATTCCATTTAAAGCGATTGTCATTATTGCATGCTGTTCAGGGATTGTGCTGCTCATTTCCATGCTGATTGGCAGCCTGCTGACGACATTCCTCCCTGTCTCAGTGACAGATAAACTTGGTGGAGGCATTTTGATCGCCATTGGACTTTGGGTTCTTTATCAATTTTACAAACCAGCGAAAGAGCGTGATTTGCTTCTTCATGAAAAGACATTGCTTAATGTGGAAGTGCAATCGCTTGGTCTTGTCATTCAAATTTTGCGAAAGCCGACAAGTGCAGATATTGACCGTTCTGGGACGATCAATGGAATAGAAGCGGTGCTTCTTGGGATTGCTTTATCCATTGATGCATTTGGCGCAGGGATTGGCGCTGCGATTCTAGGCTTTTCTCCAATTGTCATGAGTATCACTGTGGCCGTGATGAGCTCACTCTTTGTGTGTATTGGGCTCCGTTCTGGTCATTACTTGGCAAATTGGCGCTGGATCGATAAACTTGCATGCTTACCAGGGCTTCTGCTCATTTTAATTGGGGTGTGGAAGCTGTAAAGGAGGAAATCAATTGACGCTTGTCATTGGATTAACAGGTGGGATTGCTAGTGGAAAAAGCACCGTCTCGCAAATGATAAAAGAGCAAGGTATCCGCGTCGTGGACGCAGATGTCATTGCAAAAGAAGCGGTTGCCAAAGGAACACCAGCCCTTCATCAAATCGTTCAAACCTTTGGCGAGGATGTTCTCCTGCCAAATGGGGAGCTGAACCGGCAGCAGCTTGGAGCCATCATTTTTTCTGACGAAGAGAAAAGAAAGCAGTTGAATGCGATTGTTCATCCTGAAGTGAGAAAAGAAATGCTCAAACAGAGAGATGAAGGGGTTAGTCAGAAGGAAACCTTCGTCGTCCTCGATATCCCGCTTTTATTTGAAAGTCAGCTGGAAAGTCTCGTCGACCGCATCATTGTGGTGTATACAACGCCCGAATTGCAGCTGTCACGGCTCATGAATCGAAATGACCTCAGCGAGGAAGAAGCGCTGAATCGTATTCACTCTCAGCAGCCTCTTGAGGAGAAATGTAAAAAAGCAGACCGCGTGATAGAGAACACACAAGATCTCGCATTTATTAGAAGGCAATTGCAGAACATATTAAATGAATGGGAACATACAGATGAGTAAGAGTACATACACGTACTCTTCTTTTTTATGCTTTATTCTGATTTCCTTTGAAAAGAACAGCCCTTTTTAGAAAATATACGTTTATATACTGGCAATTACATTCTAATGTGATATACTAATTTCATAAATAAATTTATTGAGTATAACACATAATAGAGGAGTGACCTGTTCATGAAGGTAAAAGCAGCGATCAATGGGTTTGGCAGAATTGGACGCATGGTCTTCAGAAAAGCAATGCTTGATGATCAAATTCAAATTGTAGCGGTGAACGCAAGCTATCCTGCCGAAACGCTAGCACATTTAATTAAATATGATACAAATCATGGACGTTACGAATGTGATGTGACAGCAGAAGATGACGCCTTGATTGTGAATGGCAAAAGAGTTCTTTTGCTTAATAATAGAGACCCAAAGCAGCTTCCATGGGGAGAGCTTGGGATTGATATCGTCATTGAAGCAACAGGTAAATTTAATTCAAAAGATCAAGCGATGGGCCATATAGATGCTGGAGCGAAAAAAGTCGTTCTAACAGCTCCAGGTAAAAATGAAGACATTACGATTGTAATGGGTGTCAATGAGGATGATCTTGATCCTGAAAAGCACGTCATTATTTCAAACGCATCTTGTACAACAAACTGTTTAGCACCAGTTGTGAAACTGTTAGATGATGAATTTGGCATCGACAATGGTTTAATGACAACGGTTCATGCTTATACAAATGATCAAAAAAATATCGATAACCCGCATAAGGATCTGCGCCGGGCGAGAGCATGTGCTCAGTCCATTATTCCAACTACGACGGGTGCCGCTAAAGCGCTTTCTTTAGTGCTTCCGCACATGAAAGGAAAATTGCACGGACTTGCACTCCGCGTACCAGTTTCCAATGTGTCGATGGTTGATCTTGTCGTTGACTTGAAAAAAGATGTGACAGCAGAAGAAGTCAATGCAGCCTTCTCGAATGCATCTAAAACATCTCTTGCCGGTATTTTAGATTACACAGATGAGCCGCTTGTCTCTACGGACTTTAACACAAACCCTTATTCAGCAGTCGTTGATGGACTGACAACGATGGTAATGGAAGGGAGAAAAGTGAAAGTTCTTGCATGGTATGACAATGAATGGGGCTATTCATGCCGAGTGGTTGATCTTGTGAAGTTTGTCGGCGCACAGATGAAAGAGCTGTCTGCTGTTTGAAATGAAGAAGACGATCGTCCCTTTTCAAGAAATGAGAGAAAATCCCACTAAAAACACAGCTTGCAAAATGGGTCTAAACAAAGTATACTATTTTTCGTGAACTTCTTGTTCGCAGACTCATTCGGGTATACTTAAAGGGTTAGGACCTCTTAGGACTAACTTTCCCCCGTGGTATATGTCCGGTCCGGCTGCTTAGAACTTCACTCTTTCATTCTTGTTTAAAGGGGGGTCCATGATGGAAACAATCGGACGTCACGTTATCTCCGAGCTATGGGGATGCGACTGTGATAAACTGAACGACATGGATTTTATTGAAAAAACGTTTGTAAATGCAGCTTTGAAATCAGGAGCTGAGGTAAGAGAGGTTGCTTTTCACAAATTTGCACCTCAAGGAGTAAGTGGAGTTGTCATTATTTCTGAATCTCATCTGACAATTCACAGCTTTCCTGAACATGGTTATGCGAGCATAGATGTTTATACTTGCGGCGACCTAGATCCGAATATTGCAGCAGATCATATCGGAGATGAATTAGGTGCTGAAACAAGAGAAAACATCGAAATTCCTCGAGGCATGGGACCTGTACAAGTGAAACAGGCACAAGCCAAAGCACTGTAAACATAAAAAAGATTGCAATGGGAGCTGGCCAAAAGCATTGAATGCCTTTGTGTTATGCTCCTTTTTATATTTATTTAATAAAAAATCCAACATTCCCCAGCTTGCCTATACTTTTGTTCTAGGAAAACAAAGGTTTTTTTTATAAAATAAAGAAAGAGGCATTATGGCAAAGGGGATACGTGTATGACTTTAAGGCAAAAGTTTAAACGGTTCATGTCAAACCATACAGAAACATCTGACGAGCATCCAGTGTTAGAACTGAAAAGCCATTACTACAAATCGACGAATGCACAAGTTTTTCAAGCGTTGGAAGCTATGCTTTCCCGAAGCGATTCCTATCAAGTGACATCTGTTTCAGCAGAACGAGGTGAAATCAGCGCAAACATACGATTGCCGAAAAAAGCCTTTCTCGTGGCGACTGTCATTTCAATTCGTCCTTTTGAAACAGCTGTCGATTTTAATGTAACAACAGAAACGGCCCTGCCAACAGATTTTGGCTATAGTCAAAAGACCGTTCTGTCCCTTTATGATGAACTAGACAAACAACTTCCAAGAATAGATCGGAGCTGATGAAATGAAATGTCCCACATGTCAGCACCTTGGCACAAGGGTGCTTGATTCAAGACCAGTAGATGAAGGGAAATCCATCCGTCGTAGAAGAGAGTGCGAAAGCTGCCAATATCGCTTTACGACGTTTGAAAAATTAGAAGAATTACCGCTGATTGTGGTGAAAAAAGAAGGGATTCGAGAAGAATTCAGCCGCGAAAAAATGCTGAGAGGACTCATCAAAGCGTGTGAAAAGCGTCCTGTCGCTTTAAAGCAGCTGGAGGATGTCTGCTTTAATATTGAAAAAGAACTGCGCAATCAAGGCATGTCAGAAGTGAAAAGCGAGCTTGTAGGTGAAATGGTCATGGACGAGCTGGCGAAAATTGATGAAGTGTCTTACGTCAGGTTTGCCTCGGTTTACCGGCAGTTTAAAGACATCAATGTCTTTATTGATGAATTAAAAGATCTATTAAAGAAAGAACGCTAAAAAGAGCTGGAGATTCTTCATGCTCTTTTTCCTGCGTAAAGCGTAAAACGCAAAAAGAGTGTACAATGGAAACAATCGCAATTCATGGGGAGGATCAGCATATGACAGAGCATTGGAAGGAAGTGCTAGCCGTCGATCCGTATGTCGTCAAAAGCGCTTCATTGCTCGGTGACATCGATAGACAGCTCATCACTCTTTTATATCAGCCGCTTATTGGCATGTCCGCTTTCAGCTTATACATGACGCTGTGGGGAGAGCTGGAACAAAATCGTATGTGGGGGAAACCTGCACCTCATCGGCAGCTCATGGTCATGCTGCAAACGAATTTAAATGATATTTTTGAGGAACGTTTAAAGCTTGAAGCGATCGGCTTACTCCGCACATATGAACAGGAAACGGAAGAAGGCAGACTGTTTACATATGAGCTTGTACCACCGCTAAGACCAGATGAATTTTTCCAAGATGGTATGCTGAATGTTCTGCTGTACCATCGTGTAGAGAAAGCAAAATATATGCAGCTTCGCGATTATTTCTCTTATCCGGGTGTTCCTGCAGAAGCAAAGAACATTTCACGTTCGTTTGAAGAAGTCTTTCACGTATTGCAGCCAGGCGAGCGCAAGATGACAGAAGAAATTCATCAGGCGTCATCGCTTGATCAAGGCTATGAATATGTGACCGTTGGATCGAGTCAGCCGGCACCGCTCTCGGACGAATCCTTTGATTTCGATCTATTATTAGCGGGTATGTCTGACATGATGATTCCAAGAAAGGCTTTGACAAAGCAGGTAAAAGAAACAATTAAGAAGTTAGCTGTTGTATACGGCATCACCCCGCTTCAAATGCAAAATATTGTAGCAGGTGCATGCGGTTCGGATCAAATGATCTCAACAGAAGAGCTGAGAAAAGCAGCAAGAGACTGGTACCAAATTGAATACAGAGGCGAACAGCCAAAACTGATTGATCAAAAACAGCCAAGACACTTGCGCCAAGATGCTTCAAAGACGCCAGCGGCAGATACTCCAGATGCAAAATTGATTGAAAAGCTGGATCATATTTCGCCTAGGGAGCTGCTAAAAGACATGGCAGATGGCATTGAGCCAACGTATGCCGACTTAAGAATTGTTGAAGATATCATGCTCGAGCAGCAGCTAGAGCCAGGTGTCATGAATGTTCTCATCTACTATACATTACTCAAAACAGATATGAAGCTGTCAAAAACATATATGCAAAAAATCGCCGCTCATTGGGTGAGAAAGAAAATCAAAACCGTAGCAGCGGCCATGAAAATTGCCAAAGAAGAAAACAGACAAATGACAGAGTGGGCACAGCAGAAAAAGCAGCGCAGCACATATGGTTCAGGAAAAGTCGTCAGGGAAGAGAAGCTGCCTGACTGGATGAAAGAAACCGAAACAAAAGAACAGCCGGCAAAAGAGCAAACATACAATCTGTCTACAGAAGACCTTGAACGAGAAAAAGAAAAACTGTTAGATCAGTTTAAAAATATGAAAAAGTACAATGCACATTAAGGTGAGGTGAGATGGGATGAAACCGATCGGTCGTTCATTTGAACAGCTAAAAGGACGAGTAGATTTTCGCGTGAGATACAATCAGATTAAAGAAAGTGTGTTATCTGATAAAGATGTGAAGGCCTTTTTACAGAAGCATCAAGAAGAGATACATGAAGACATGATCAATCGCAGTTTGAACCGGCTCTTTGAATATGTGCAGCAGTCGAAGGGCTGCTCTTACTGCTTAGATGACGAAAACGTCAATGCCATTTTAGATGGGTATCACCCGAAGCTTGTGATCAAAGGTCAGAGTATTGATATTGAATATTCCCCTTGCCCAGTCAAGCTCCGGCTCGATAGACAGAAAAAACAACAAGAGCTGATGAAAAGCATGTATATTCCGCAAAATGTCCTTCAAGCGACGTTCGCTGATCTGAACGTTGTGGGAAGACAAGAGGTTATTCAAAAAATAGGTCAATTCCTCCAAAGCTATGATGAGACTGGAAAAGGAAAAGGCTTGTATTTACACGGAAAGTTTGGAGTAGGAAAAACGTATATACTAGCAGCTATTGCGCAGCAGCTAGCGGAGAAAGAATACCCATCTCTCCTTGTTTACGTGCCTGAATTTGTGAGAGAGTTAAAAAATTCATTAGCTGATCATACGCTAGAAGAAAAGCTGAATATGGTTAAATCCACTCCTATTTTAATGCTTGATGATATTGGGGCAGAATCGATGACAAGCTGGGTACGGGATGAACTGCTCGGTACGATCTTACAATACCGTATGGCAGAGCAGCTGCCGACATTTTTCTCTTCTAATTTCTCACCAAACGAGCTGAAGCATCACTTTACGTACTCACAGCGGGGGGAAAAAGAAGAGGTCAAAGCCGCTCGTTTAATGGAACGGATTCTCTATTTAGCAGAGCCTGTCTTGCTCGAAGGAGAAAACCGCCGTCATTTATAAAAGCGTATGTCACCTGAAGGAGGAGCAAATGAAATGAACAAAAGAAAATGGCTGCTTTTTCTTGGGATTGGCATTCTTGCTGCTGCGCTGTGGTGGCTGAATAAACAGCATCTTCAGCTGGCGCCGAAAGATGTGAAGAATTGGGTGCTTCAATTTGGGATGCTGGCTCCTTTTGTTTTTCTTTTCCTATCTCTTTTCCGTCCGTTTGTTCTCGTTCCGATTACGGTCTTTTCTTTGGCGGCAGGTTTGGCATTCGGCAGTGTCCTTGGGACGATTTATGCCCTCATTGGAGCGACAGCCGGGGCAACAGGCTCTTTCATGATTGCTTCAACCTTTCGTGCAAAAAAGAAGGAAACGGAATCAAACAGCCGGAAGCTGAAAGCGGTGACGTCCCGCATACAGGAGCATGGATTTCTTTATATTTTGTTATTGCGTATTGCACCGATTCACTTTGATTTTGTCAGCTATGCGGCAGCTGCTTCACGTGCAAATTATCGTGCATTTGTGGCAGCCACCTTTTTAGGCTTAATACCGGGTACAATTGCGTTAAATGTTCTCGGCTCAAGCTTTGTCAGCGGCAATTATGCTGCCTTAGCGGTTGTTTGTTTAATTTATTTGATCTTTATCTCTGTTCCACTCATTTTAAAAAGAAAGATGCCTGATTTATTTTAGGCGTCTATTTTTTATGTTCCCCCCATATATATGTAACAGATGTCGTTAGGGGGGACAAACATGCTTGAAATAATCTTTGAAGATGAATATGATACCGCCGCTTTTTTACATCTTGCTGAACACTTGGACAGTCGGCATCACATGTCAATTCAACAAGGGAAAGACCGGCTTCTCATAGAGGCGAAGGAATCCGAAGAAGCACTTGAGCACATTGTGCGGCCATTATTGGTTCACTTTTTTTTGGAATGCAAAGAAAATGAGCGCATGCGCAGCATCCTTGAAAACACCTATTTGTTTAAAGATCCCGAAGAGCAGCACCAAATTCTTTCCATCGCACACAGTATCATGAATGGGGACTTAGATGATATTCCCGGCATTCAGCAAGACCCGTCAAGAGAAGCCCTTTTAAAAAAGGAGCTTGAGGCGATTTCTTTACAGCAAGGTGTTTTTTCAATTGGTTCATTTATGACATTTAGGCTGTCAGAGTATGACCGAAGGCTGAAGAACTATGTTGAAGTGTCCATTGAAGAATACAAAATGGAGCAGGAGTATCAAAATTTCATTCAATCGCTTCGAGACTATGTGATGGCAAGAGAGCCTAGGCTCGAAAAAGTACATGTTGTGCATCAGGACCGCCTGGTGATTTGGGAATTTCGCTACGCTTCTGACCGTGATCAAAAACAATACATAGACAGACAGTTTGTAAGAGAGCATCCAATGTATATTGATTCGCAGCTGATTGCACCGCTTGTTTCCATTGCACCGCAAAAAATTGACCTATTTACAAATGATACAGGTCACTCGATGGTGCAAACCATTCAAAATATTTTTCAAGAAAGAGTTGAGGTGTTCCCGTCTCATTCATTCCAAGAGCAGAATGTTCAATTTGTACATGCTCATTTCAACAAGAAAAGTGAAAAGCTTTCTTGATTTTCACGAAAAAACGTTTTATAATACGGTGTAACTTCATACAGAGACCGTATTGATAAGGACATGAACAAATGAACACCCGCTTAAAGAGAGGGAAGCCGCGGCTGAAAGCTTCCTAGCAGAGGACCATTTGCTTTACCACCTTTGAACATCAGCTGTGAACTTTTTAGTAATGGCTGACGGGAATTCCCGTTATCGAAACACAAGCCGTATTTGCTTATGAAAAAGCAAGCTGCAAGTACGGGAAAAAGGGTGGAACCACGATTCCGTTTATTCAACCTCGTCCCTTTCCAGGGGGCGGGGTTTTTATATTGCCAAAAAAAGGAGTGACCAGAGATGTCAGAACAAATTCAACTTACATTTCCAGATGGAGCAGTCAAGGAGTTTGACAAAACAGCTACAACAGAAGACATCGCGGCATCAATTAGCCCGGGCCTAAAGAAAAAAGCACTTGCCGGTAAATTGAACGGTAAAGAAATAGATCTGCGTACGCCGCTATTAGAAAGTGGAACAATCGAGATCATCACAGATAAAAGTGAAGAAGCACTCGATATTATGCGCCACAGCACAGCACATTTGCTAGCGCAGGCGATCAAACGCCTGTATGGAAAAGAGCATCACGTTCAGTTTGGCGTAGGTCCTGTCATCGAAAATGGTTTCTACTACGATGTGGACATTGATGTTGCCATCACACCTGAAGACTTACCAAAGATTGAAAAAGAAATGAAGAAAATCATTAACAGCAATCTGCCAATTGAGCGAATTGAAGTATCAAGAGAAGAAGCGAAAAAACGCTTTGAAGCGATTGGTGATGAATTGAAGCTTGAACTGTTAGAGGCGATTCCAGAAGGTGAAGCTGTGACGATTTATGAGCAGGGTGAATTCTTTGACCTCTGCCGCGGGATTCACTTGCCGTCTACAGGGAAAATCAAAGAATTTAAACTGTTAAGCCTTGCCGGTGCATACTGGAGAGGTGACAGTAACAACCAAATGCTTCAGCGTATTTACGGAACAGCTTTCTTCAGCAAAGAAGATTTAAATGAGCACTTACGTCTGCTGGAAGAAGCGAAAGAACGCGATCACCGTAAGCTTGGAAAAGAGCTGAAACTGTTTGCGAATTCCCAAAAGGTTGGTCAAGGTCTTCCGCTTTGGCTGCCAAAAGGCGCTACAATCCGCCGCGTCATTGAGCGTTACATTGTCGATAAAGAAGTGCGTCTTGGCTATGAACATGTGTACACACCAGTTCTTGCGAGTGTTGAATTGTATAAAACATCAGGACACTGGGCGCATTATCAAGAAGACATGTTCCCAGTAATGGAAATGGACAACGAAGATCTTGTTCTTCGTCCGATGAACTGTCCGCATCATATGATGATTTACAAAAACGAGCCGCACAGCTATCGCGAATTGCCAATTCGTATTGCAGAGCTTGGTACAATGCACCGCTATGAAATGTCAGGTGCTTTATCCGGCCTTCAGCGTGTTCGCGGTATGACATTAAACGATGCACACATCTTTGTTCGTCCAGATCAAATCAAAGACGAGTTCATCCGTACAGTTCGCTTAATTGAAGAAGTGTATCAAGACTTTGGCTTGAATGACTACACATTCCGCTTATCTTATCGTGATCCAGAAGATACTGAGAAGTATTTCGATGACGATGCGATGTGGAATAAAGCACAATCGATGCTGAAGGATGCAATGGACGAGCTTGGTCACGACTACTATGAAGCAGAAGGCGAAGCGGCATTTTATGGGCCGAAGCTTGATGTACAAGTGAAGACAGCTCTTGGAAAAGAAGAGACATTATCCACTGTACAGCTTGATTTCTTACTTCCAGAACGCTTTGATCTCACATATATCGGAGAAGATGGAAAGCACCATCGTCCAGTCGTCATTCATAGAGGCGTTGTTTCTACAATGGAACGCTTTGTTGCCTTCTTAATTGAAGAGTACAAAGGAGCCCTTCCAACATGGCTGGCACCTGTACAATTCCAAGTCATCCCAGTTTCACCGTCTGTTCATTTAGACTATGCGAAAAAAGTACAAGAACGTTTGCAGCTTGAAGGTCTTCGTGTAGAGCTTGACAGCCGCGATGAAAAAATTGGGTACAAAATTAGAGAAGCGCAAATGCAAAAGATTCCGTACATGCTTGTCGTCGGAGATCAAGAAGCAGAAAATGGCGCTGTCAATGTAAGAAAATACGGGGAACAAGATTCAGAAACAATGGATCTTGAAGCCTTTGTGAAACATGCAGTAGCAGAAGCAAAGAAATAATAAGCAAAGCCAGTGATTCTCTTTAGGTCACTGGCTTTTTCTTTTTGGAGAACACCTCCACTAGTGATCCAATTCCTAAAAAGAGACGTTTAGATAGTACAAAAGTAAGGGTAAGTATGTACTATTGGTTCGAGACAAATTGGGGGAATGAAAGCGATGATGCAAACAACAAACAATTTATCGTCACATGTATTGAAGCAATCAGCTGTTCTTCGTGCATTAGAGCACTCGCTGGCAATGATTGAATTTAATGTGACAGGTGAAGTTCTATGGGTGAACGATATTTTTGCAAAAGCCATGGGATATTCTAAAGAAGAGATGATCGGTCTTAAACATAGACAGTTCTGTCCTCCGCATATTACCGAACACACGAGCTATCACATGTTTTGGAAGCGTTTGAGAGAAGGTCAAGTCTTTCAGGAAAAAGTGCAGCGGATCACAAAAAACGGCAGCACCTTATGGCTTGAAGCGACATATTCACCTGTTCAAGATGAAGAAGGAACTGTAGTGGGTGTTGTGAAAGTGGCAACAGATATTACGGAGAGAGAACATACAATGAAGCAAGTCGTAGAAGACTTAAAGGAGATGTCTGCAAAATTAATGGAACGAGCAGAAGTTGGCATTCAGCATAGTCAAAGTGTCAATGCCTCCTTTGATCATATAGCAAACGAAACCGATCAAAATATGAGCTTGCTAAAAGGATTAACCGAGCAGGTAGAGTCCATCAGCTCCATTGCTGCAAGCATTAACAGCATTTCTTCACAAACCCAGCTGCTCGCCTTAAATGCGGCAATAGAAGCGGCACATGCGGGTTCCTATGGAAATGGCTTTAGTGTAGTGGCAGCAGAAATTCGAAAGCTAGCGACAAATTCAAAAGAAGCGATCGTCAAGGTAGATCAATATGTGAAGGCGATCCATGCAGAAGTAGAGAAAGTCAGCAGCGGAACAAGCCGGGCAAAGACAACCGTGTTTACTAACCGGGATCTTGTAAAGCAGGCAAGTGAGGAATTCATTATTGTAGGAGAAGCAGCACGCGGCTTAGACCGGCAAGCGCAAAGTCTAGCGGCAATCATTTAGCTCTAAGAATACAAAAACACCCAATCTCGTCAGGAGAAGGGTGTTTTTTGTTCTATTTTAATATATCAAACAATTCATGTAAGTCTTTGATTTCGTAATCAGGCATCACATCTGTTTCATTTTTCTTGTCATGGCGATTGATCCAAACCGTTTGGATACCAACGCGAGATGCGCCGAGAATATCTGTTTTTGGATTATCTCCAACCATGATCACTTCGTCTTTTGTTAAGTTTAACAGCTCAAGGCAATGCTCAAAGATACCAGGATCGGGTTTGCCTTTTCCATAATCTCCTGAAATCACAATTTCGTTAAAATAAGGGGCAAGCTCAGGAACACCTGCCAGTTTTTCCTTTTGAAGGCTAGGATCTCCGTTTGTTAAAAGGAGCAATTCGTAGCTGCCTTTCAGGCGGTTTAAAACAGGGTATGTTTCTTCATAGACATATGGGCGTTTTCTGCGTTCTGCTGCAAAGAAATCAGCCAAATATTGTCCAAATGCCTCATCGTCAATTCCCGCTGTCTTTAAGCCGTTGGTCCAAGCGTTTTTACGATACTCTGGTGCAATGGCGTTCAGCTTCTGAAAGCCTTCGCTAATCGGTTCACTAAAATTGGACCATAGTCCTTCGAAAGGATTAATGCCGATCATGACAGTATAATCATATGTTTCATAGGAAGAGTACAGCTTTCTAGCTTCTTCACGTACAATCTGTTCAAACGATTCTGGATCAAGTCCATATTTCTTTTCCGCTTCCCGGCAAGTTTCCTGAAAAGTTGTGTGAATGCTTTTTTCGTCCCAAAGCAAAGTATCATCTAAATCGAAAAATACGGCTTTCATGATCTTCTCCCTTGTTATGTATGTGTTACCTTCAATTGCAAGTGTCAGGCTCATGTTCATTTTACAATAGAAGAAGGGGGCGATAAAGAAAAGATTTGAGAGATCTTTGATCATTGACCGCACATGATAGAATAGAAAGACAGTAGATATGACATACATCATTCGAGGTGGCTGGTTTGCTTCATTTAATTATTATGATGATTGAGCGTGTGGGGATCATCGTTATTTTAGGATTTGTGCTTGCTCATGTGAAGGGCTTTCGCAATCTATTGCTACATAATCAAGGGTTTCGGAAAAAGGCAATCCTTGTCTTCATTTTTGCTTCTTTTAGTATTATCAGCAATTACACAGGAATTGAAATCCAACAGCAAATTGTCATGAATCATGAGTTTTCTTATCATCTTGGCTCGTCAAGCTCTATCGCCAATACGAGAATTATGGGGATCGAAATAGGTGGTTTGATCGGGGGGCCGTTTGTAGGGATTGGCGCAGGGCTTTTAGCTGGAATTCATCGCTATTCCCTAGGAGGAAGCACGGCGCTCAGCTGTGCGATTTCTTCCATTTTAGCGGGTGTCATTGCAGGCTATGTCGGCAGCAGATTTAAGCGGAGGAATCGAATGGTCACACCTCGCCAAGCAGCTCTTTTTGGTGTGGCGATGGAATCATTACAGATGATCATTATCCTTCTGTTTGCAAAGCCATTTGCGGATGCATGGGGGCTTGTCAGTATCATCGCTTTGCCGATGATCTTTGTGAATGGAATCGGCAGCTTTATCTTTTTATCTATTTTACAGTCAGTCATTCGGCAAGAAGAGCAGGCAAAAGCGATGCAGACACATCGTGTATTTTCGATCGCCGATCAAACACTGCCTTTTTTCCGCCAAGGGTTAAATGAACAGTCATGTAAAAGTGTGGCGGAGATCATTCATCGGTTGACTGAAACAGATGCGGTCTCCTTAACAGACACAGAAAAGATTTTAGCGCATGTCGGAGATGGAACAGATCATCATATTCCATCTAAAAGCCTAATTACAGGGCTGTCGAAACAAGTATTGATGAGCGGCAAGATTATGAAGGCACATTCGAAGGACGAAATCAATTGTTCAGTCGCCCATTGCCCTCTTGAAGCCGCAATCGTGCTGCCGCTCACTTCTAACGGCCAAACGATTGGAACGTTAAAAATGTATTTCAATTCTCCGGTCGGATTAAGCAGGGTGGAAGAGGAGCTTGCAGAAGGTTTGGCGATGCTGTTTTCCACACAGCTTGAGCTTGGGGAGGCGGAAACGCAAAGCCGCCTGCTAAAAGATGCAGAGATCAAAGCACTTCAAGCACAAGTGAACCCGCACTTTTTATTTAACGCCATTAATACCATCTCTGTTTTATGCAGAACCAATGTGGAGATGGCAAGGAAGCTGCTGCTGCAGCTAAGTATTTATTTTCGTTCAAATATGCAAGGTGCCCGCCAGCTGCTGATTCCAATGCATAAAGAAATTCAGCATGTGGAGGCATATTTATCACTTGAACAAGCAAGGTTTCCAAATAAGTACCATGTGACCTTTCAAATTGAAAAGGAGCTGGAGCAGGTGATGATTCCGCCCTTTGTGCTTCAGGTGCTTGTTGAAAATGCAGTGAGACATGCTTTTCCTAAACATCAAACGAATTGTGAAGTCATCGTATCCGCTTTGATGAAAGATGGGCATGTTTATATGAAAGTGACAGATAATGGACAGGGGATTGAAGATGATAAGATGGCTCAGCTATTAAAAGCGCCTGTCGAATCACTAGAAGGAACTGGGACAGCCCTTTTTAATTTAGATCAGCGGTTAAGAGGAATTTTTGGCAGACAAGCCGCTTTATCCATTCATAGTGACCAAGGCACTGACATCTCATTTCGCATTCCGATGGACTATGTAAAAAAGGATGATTCTCATTGATGAAGGTATTAATCGTAGATGATGAAGTGTTAGCAAGAGATGAATTAAAATACTTATTACGAAGAACGAAAGAGGATGTTCAAATAGAGGAAGCAGAAAATATAGAATCTGCTTTTGACCGGATGGTCGACCATAAGCCGGATCTGCTCTTTTTAGACATTGATTTATCTGGTGAGAACGGATTTGATATTGCCAAAAGGCTCAACCGGATGTCTGATCCGCCAGCGGTTGTATTTGCGACAGCCTTTGATCAATATGCGCTGAAGGCGTTTGAGGTAAGTGCGCTTGATTACTTAACAAAACCAATTGATGAAGAGCGGCTGCTCCAGACCATCCAGAAGTTTAAAAAATGGAAATCTGTTGAGACGCAAGAGCACCAGCTGTCAGATGAGAAAGCGCCCCACCAGCAAAAATTAGCGATCTCAGTCGATGACTCAATTGTGATCCTGCAAATTGAAGAGATCATGTATGTAGGACTCAGCGAGGGGAAAAAGGTCGTGAAAACAAAGCATCATATGTATGAGGTCTCAGAACCGCTTGTGGTCATTGAAAAGAAACTTCCTGAGGCTTACTTTATGAGGGTCCATCGCAGCTATATCGTGAATACCTCTCATATGAAAGAAGTACAGCCGTGGTTTAATTCGACGTATAATCTGCATATGACAGACGGGTCCATCATTCCTGTCAGCCGTACATATGCGAAAGAATTAAAGAAGTCGCTCCTGCTAGAGTAGGAGGGCTTTTTTTGTTTGTATTTCAATACTCGTTTTTTGCATTTCAGTCATTGAATCCAGCGAGTTTCATTGTAAACGCTTCATTTGTTTATTTCATGGCTTATACTGATGGCAGTCGAAGAAAGAGGTGAAGGGGCATGAGTGCCACGAAAGTATATGGGTTTCTATCTCAAGCATTTATTTTTGCAACCGTAATGTTCGTTTCTAATCTCATTTCAATGTATTTACCGATTCCGATGCCCGCATCCGTCATTGGTTTGGTTCTATTATTTGTTTTGTTAACAACGAAAATCGTCAAACTAGAGCAGGTGGAGCAATTAGGTACATCATTGACAGGACTCATTAGCTTTCTGTTTGTTCCCTCTGGGATATCAGTTATTCAATCATTAGGTGTCATGCAAGAAGTGGGTGTGCAAGTCGTCGGTGTCATTATCATTGCAACCATTATGCTACTTGCAGCGACAGGGCTGTTTTCGCAGCTTCTCATGCAATTATCAGAAAGACCGCAGAAACGTAAAGAGACAAAGGAGAGTCAATCTGCTCCTTCTCATTCAAATAAACCAGCTTCAAGTACGCATTAAAGGAGAGATGCAAAATGGGTACAAGTACGATGAGCCCTTATTTTGGCATTGTTGTCTCATTGGTCGCTTTTGGAATAGGGACATTCTTATTTAAAAAATCAAAAGGCTTCTTCTTGTTCACCCCGCTGTTTGTGGCGATGGTACTAGGCATTTTATTTTTGAAAGTTGGCGGTTTTTCCTACGCAGATTATAATGAGGGCGGCAAGATTATCAAATTTTTCTTAGAGCCTGCCACGATTGCTTTCGCTATCCCGCTTTATAAGCAGAGAGCTTTGCTTAAAAAATATTGGTGGCAAATTTTATCTGCTATTTTTGTAGGTTCACTTTGTTCTATTACGATCGTATATCTCGTAGCAAAAGGAATTCATTTAGATGCGGCTGTGATGAAAAGCATGCTTCCACAAGCAGCGACAACAGCGATTGCTCTTCCAATTGCAAAGGATATTGGCGGAATCGCAGATATCACAGCCTTTGCGGTCATATTTAATGCTGTCATTGTCTATGCACTAGGTGCTTTCTTCTTAAAATTGTTTCGCATTAAAAACCCAGTGGCAAAAGGTCTTGCACTTGGTACATCAGGACATGCGCTTGGGGTTTCTGTTGGAATTGAGATGGGAGAAGTAGAAGCAGCGATGGCAAGTATCGCCGTTGTAGTCGTAGGAGTTGTGACCGTTATCGTCATCCCAATCTTTATGCAGTTGATTCTTTGATGGCGTCATGGTGTGAAAAAGTCTTGCCCAATTCGTCTCATCATGTTAAACTGAAAAAGTTGTTTCAAGAGTTCGGTTACTTGACGGACAAATGAAAATTGTGTAGAATAGTTAACGAATTGAATAGATATCACAAGCAGAAGCACCCGCTTCTCACCTGATTGACACATGTTTGTAGTTGACAGGTTGACCGTACATTTATTTTTTCATGCAAATGTTCGCAGTGTGGGTGTTTTATATGCCCACACTTTTTGTTTGCCTGTAAAACATACAACGAAATGGTCAAAATGAATTGTGAACTCAATTCAAAATCTCATGGAGGTGGCTCACTATTAGCAAAGATCAATTAGTTAATGAAGGTATTCGTGCGCGTGAAGTTCGTTTGATCGGACAAAATGGCGATCAGCTTGGGATTAAAACCCGCCAGGAAGCTCTGGAAATTGCTGCTAAAGCTAATCTTGACCTTGTGTTAGTTGCTGCAAATGCAAAACCACCTGTTTGCCGAATCATGGACTATGGTAAGTTCCGATTCGAACAGCAGAAGAAGGAAAAAGAGGCACGTAAGAATCAAAAAATCATTAGCTTAAAAGAAGTTCGGTTGAGCCCGACAATCGATGAACATGATTTTAACACGAAGCTCCGTAATGCAATCAAATTCCTTGAAAAGGGAGATAAAGTGAAAGCTTCTATCCGCTTTAAAGGCCGTGCGATTACGCATAAAGAAATCGGACAGCGCGTGTTAGACCGTTTCTCTGAAGCTTGCGCTGAAGTAGCAACAGTAGAAACAAAACCTAAGATGGACGGACGCAGCATGTTCCTCATGCTTGCACCAAAAGTCGAAAAGTAAAGTAACAGAGGGAGGAAACATCCAATGCCAAAAATGAAAACTCACCGCGGATCTGCTAAACGTTTCAAAAAAACAGGTTCTGGTAAACTTAAACGTTCTCATGCGTACACAAGTCACTTGTTCGCTAACAAATCTACAAAGCAAAAACGTAAATTGCGTAAGAGCGCAATCGTAAGTGCTGGAGATTTCAAACGTATCAAACAACAACTTGCAAACATCAAGTAATTTGGAATAGGAATCATAGGAGGGAATTACAATGCCAAGAGTAAAAGGCGGAACTGTGTCGCGTCAGCGTCGTAAAAAGGTTCTTAAATTAGCAAAAGGTTATTTCGGTTCAAAACATAGATTATACAAAGTAGCAAACCAACAGGTGATGAAATCTGGAAACTACGCTTTCCGTGACCGTCGTCAGAAAAAACGTGACTTCCGTAAACTATGGATCACTCGTATCAACGCTGCAGCTCGTATGAACGGTCTTTCTTACAGCCGTTTAATGCATGGCTTAAAGCTTTCTGGTATCGAAGTAAACCGCAAAATGCTTGCTGACCTTGCTGTGAATGACCTAAATGCATTCAATCAGCTTGCTGATGCTGCAAAAGCACAACTAGACAAGTAAGTTTTATAAAAGATCATTCCTTCGAGGGGTGATCTTTTTTTCTCATCATGTGAGGTGAAATGAATGAATATGGCTTTGATCCTGCTGCTTATTTTGGTGAATGGCTACGGCTTTTTTCTCATGGGTGAAGACAAACGCCGGGCCAAAGCACATAAATGGAGAATTTCAGAGGCACATTTATGGAGTGCTGCGGTTCTTTTTGGCGCTGCCGGATCGTATCTAGGAATGCAGTATTTCCGGCATAAAACAAAGCATCCCGCCTTTCAAATCGGCATGCCTTTATTAATTATTTTGCAGTTGATCCTATTGGGATATATCCAAGTTATTTGAAAAAGGAGCAGACGCCATTAAGACGGCGTGTCTGCTCCTTTTTTTTGTTTGATTTTTTTGATGGGCTGATCCCAATCAATTTTTGTTTGAGGATAACGCTCGATAATGTTTTCCTCCAGTTTTTCAAAGTCTTCTAATGTAAATTCACTCAGCTTCTCAGGTGACTCCGTCCAAACGTAAATGGAGTGGACAAACAGAGGATGATCCTTAGAAGGAACATGCTTCTCCCCTTCAAACAAGACACCTTTATAGACGAAATTAAAATTTTTGCGCGCATTTTGCTGTTCGTCCATAAAATAAAAGCCTTCTTTTAATTGTGCTTGTTTCAGCTTTCTTCTCGGATTTGAGAAGAATTTTACCGCCATGTAGAAGATGTAGACAAGCAGTGCAACAAGAGCTAGTCTCATGAGGATTACAAACATGACAGGATGCACCTCCAATACCGTTATCTGATGTACTACGAATGAAAACGCCAAAAGGTTTCAACTTTTTTTAAAAAAATATTTCGTAAAACGAAAAAATATTCATAAAAAGATCGTATTGAACGAAAGAGGTTTTGTATAATAAGAATGCACCATGAAGATAAAGGAGGATAAATGGAATGACAAAGCTCGATCAAACATTAACTATGCTGAAAGACCTAACGGATGCAAAAGGGATTCCAGGAAATGAACGTGATGTCAAAAAAGTCATGCAGACATACATAGAATCATATGCAGATGAAGTCTCTACAGACCGCCTTGGCAGCTTGATCGCTAAAAAGGAAGGAAATGCTAACGGACCTAAAATTATGCTCGCAGGTCACTTAGATGAAGTAGGATTCATGGTGACAAAAATTGATGACAAAGGCTACATTCGTTTTCAAACAGTCGGCGGCTGGTGGTCACAGGTCATGCTCGCCCAGCGTGTCACCATTGTGACGAAAAAGGGAGAGATCACAGGGGTAATTGGTTCAAAGCCACCACACGTCTTGTCACCTGAAGCTCGTAAAAAGTCAATTGAGATTACGGATATGTTTATTGATATTGGGGCGTCAAGCAAAGAACAGGCAATGGAGTGGGGCGTGCTGCCTGGAGATCAAATCGTTCCTTACTTTGAATTTACAGTCATGAATGATGAAAAAATGCTCCTTGCAAAAGCATGGGACAACCGCATTGGCTGTGCAGTCGCCATTGATGTCATGAAAAATTTGCATAATGCTCAGCATGAGAATATTGCTTACAGCGTCGCAACTGTCCAAGAGGAAGTAGGCCTGCGCGGAGCCAAAACAGCAGCGGCTACAATTCAGCCCGATATTGGATTTGCCATTGATGTAGGTGTAGCAGGAGATACACCAGGCATCACTGAGAAAGAAGCAACTAGCAAACTTGGCAAAGGCCCAACGATTGTTGTATTTGATGCTTCAATGGTCTCTCATAAAGGACTTCGTGATTTTGTTGTCCAAACAGCTGATGAGCTGAACATTCCTTATCAATATGACTCAATGCCTGGCGGCGGGACAGATGCTGGCGGTATTCATTTAACAGGTCATGGAGTTCCATCACTATCTATCGGGATTCCGAGCAGATATATTCATACCCATGCCGCAATGATTCACCGAGATGATTATGAAAATGCAGTGAAGCTTTTAACAGAAGTGATCAAAAGACTTGATCAAAAAACCGTTGAACAGATTACGTACGGTTCTTAAGTAAGAAAGCCTTTCCTCAGTACAGGGGAAAGGCTTTTTTTAATGAATTTCCCAGGAAATGAACGGTGTTTTCAAGGTGAGTCAAAAGAACTATTTTTGGTAAAAGGAGAGTGTATTTCCTAGTGAATAAGGCACATGTGATCGAGCGTTTATTTTTGTAAGATGAAAGCAATAAAAAGGACAGAGCCATAGAATGCCCTGTCAAAAGAGAGTTTATGGAAGTAGGTGAAGCTACCTTAAGAATAAACATATTATTCTTATTTGTCAACTTGGTTTTAAAAGAAAGAAAAATCAATCAATTTATGTTATATTTGTAACAAATTGTTTATACAAAGGGGATGGTTAAATGAATGCGGTTACAATTGTAATAGGATCTATGTGTATTTTAGCGATTGCCTATCGTCTTTATGGCACATTTATGATGGTCAAGGTATTAAAGGTCACAGATGATCATCCTACACCGGCTCACACGCTAGAGGACGGGAAAGATTATGTGCCGACAAATAAATGGGTTACATTTGGGCATCACTTTGCTGCGATTGCAGCTGCTGGTCCGTTAGTGGGTCCGATTTTAGCCGCTCAATTTGGATATTTACCTGGTCTCCTTTGGCTTTTAATTGGTGCAGTCATAGGCGGAGCTGTACATGATCTAGTCGTCTTATTTGCGTCGATGCGAAAAAAGGGGAAATCATTATCAGAGGTAGCGAAGGAAGAGCTGGGACCTGTTGCTGGTTTTTGTACAGGGCTTGCGATGCTGTTTATTATTACCATCACAATGGCAGGTTTGTCTATGGTTGTGCTTCATGCTTTAGAACGTAACCCTTGGGGGACATTTGCAGTTGGAATCACGATTCCGATTGCAATGGGGGTTGGTCTGTATTATAAAAAAACAGGCAATTTAAAGCTGGCGACATCTGCAGGATTTATTTTGCTGATGTTCGGTGTATTCCTTGGGCCAAATATTCAAGGAACGGCACTAGGTGATTTTTTAACACTTGATACAAAAACGCTTGCTCTTGCCCTGCCGATCTATGCCTTTTTTGCTGCGGCTCTGCCAGTTTGGCTGCTGCTTGCACCGAGGGACTATTTAAGTAGTTTTATGAAAATTGGTGTATTCATTGCGCTGATTGCTGGAATCTTTGTCGTGAATCCGTCCATTCAATTCCCGGCGTTTACAGAGTTTGTGAATGGAGGAGGACCTGTATTAGCTGGTCCTGTCTGGCCATTTATTTCGATTACCATTGCTTGCGGTGCGATCTCTGGTTTCCACGCATTTGTTGGTTCTGGGACAACGCCTAAGATGCTGGACCGCTGGAGTGATATGAAGCCTGTTGCGTTTGGCGCAATGCTTGTGGAATGCTTAGTTGGGATTATGGCTTTAATTGCGGCTACGGCCCTGCATCCAGGAGATTATTTTGCGATAAACAGTACACCAGAAGTGTTCCGAACACTCGGTATGAGTGTCGAAAACCTTCCACAGCTGAGTAAGGAAATCGGCCTTGACTTAGAAGGAAGAACGGGTGGTGCCGTGACATTGGCGGTAGGGATGGCGTATATCTTTACGGGGATTCCGTTCTTTAGTCATTTGGCTTCTTACTTCTTCCAGTTCGTCATTATGTTTGAGGCTGTCTTTATTTTAACTGCTATTGATGCGGGGACACGTGTGGCACGCTACTTGATTCAAGACTTCTTAGGTGAAGCATATAAACCGCTTAAACGAACTGACTGGGTACCTGGTTCGGTGTTTGCAAGTGCGCTTGCTTGTTTTATGTGGGGATACTTACTTTATTCAGGAGACATCGGGTCTATTTGGGCGCTGTTTGGGGTTTCAAATCAGTTAATGGCCTCGGTTGGTTTAATCATTGGGGCAACCGTTGTATTAAAAATTGCAGATAAAAGGCGATATATGCTGACTTGTTTAATTCCGCTTGCTTACTTATATGTGACGGTGAATTATGCAGGCTATTGGATGGTAGCGAATGTATATCTCAATCCTGAAGCATCCGGTTACAGCGTGCTGAATGCGGTGCTTTCGATCATTATGCTGATCTTAGGATTTGTGATTATTGTGTTTGCGATGAAAAAATGGGTTGAAATCTGGCGTGATCCAGCGCTTCGAATGGAAACGCCTATCACTGGCTAAATGAAAAAGGCCGGCTTGCTTTTATAAGCAAACCGGCTTCTTTTATTGCTGCTGCTGAGGCTTTAAGCCTTGTTCTAATGTTTCAAGGATCTCATTTTTCTCGTTTTCTGATGCTTCTTGCCATAGCACTTCGAACAACACGCCAAGGCCTGGCAACATTTTTTCCTCGCCACTTTGAATAGCATCTAAAATCGTATGCTCAAGCTGTTCTTGATTATGGCCAGTAATGTTTTGAATGACTGCGCCTCTTAAATTAAAATCCATTGCCCACACTCCTTTTTTGATGGTAATAGCCCTATTCTGTCTCAAAGACAGGTTTATTATGTAGTGTGCATGAGATATAATAAATTCATGATAATTAAAGGAGTTAACGTCGCTTGAAATATATAGAATCAGCTAAAAACACAAACATTAAACAGTGGAAGAAGCTCCATACGAAAAAAGAACGAACGAAAACGGGGCTGTTTCTCGTTGAGGGAATACATTTAGTCGAAGAAGCATTAAAGAGCGGGATCGTGAAGGAATTAATGGTCACCTCGCCCGATATGCTTCCTTCTCATATCCAGCCAGACATTGAGCTTTATGAACTGAGCGAAGAGGCCTTTTCTGCCATGACAGAAACAGAAACGCCTCAGCACATTGCCGCAGTCTGTACAGTTCCTGTTTTTGAAGAAAAGAAGGTTGAACGGCTTCTTTTATTAGACGCAGTACAGGACCCGGGGAATTTAGGCACACTCATTCGAACAGCAGATGCCGCTGGCCTTGATGCCGTGATCGTAGGAGAAGGAACAGTTGATGCGTTTAACGGAAAAACGCTCCGTTCGGCACAAGGGTCTCATTTTCACCTGCCTATCTTAAAGCAAACTCTTCAACAGGCGATCACGGAGCTGAAAGAACGAGGCATACCTGTATACGGAAGTGCCTTAAAAGATGCGAAAGAGTATAAAAACGTAACGGCAGAAGGTCCGTTTGCATTAATTGTTGGAAATGAAGGGGCTGGTATTGACCCAGAGATTCTGCAAATGACAGACCAAAATTTATATGTACCAATGTATGGGCAGGCAGAATCATTAAATGTAGCTGTTGCAGCCGCTGTTCTTGTTTATCATTTGCGTGGATAATGTTGCAACATGCGTTTATTTTCACTATAATAAAACTAATATTTTAAAAACCATGATAGAGGAAGATTGTTTCAAGAAGCGGCCTTTTAGGGAGAATGCATCGTAGACTGAAAGTGCATTTAAGGAATGCTGAAACAGGAATTCACCTCTGGAGTTGTCACCGGGACCGCAGGCTTTGCGTAAAGGTGGACCGGATTCGTTTGATTCCGTTATGTCAATGAAGCTTATTCGCACATGCATTTGTGCTTAACAAGGGTGGTACCGCGACCACAACTCGTCCCTTCTTTTATGGAGGAACGAGTTTTTTTATTGTCTTCAAACGACCAAACAGCCGTTTATCCGAGCGGTTTTGTATATCAAAAGGAGGATCACACTCATGCAAGAAACGTTAAAACAGCTTGAAACAGAGGCGATAGCGAAGGTTGAAGCAGCTAGCTCGCTCAAAGAGGTCAATGACATTCGTGTTCAATACTTAGGGAAAAAAGGACCGATTACAGAAGTACTTCGCGGAATGGGCAAGCTCTCCGCAGAAGAAAGACCGAAAATGGGTGCACTTGCAAACGAAGTAAGAGAGCAGATTGCTAGTGCCATTGCTGAAAAAAATGAACAGCTGGAAAAAGAAGAAGTGAAGAAAAAACTTGCTTCTCAAACGATCGATGTTACTTTGCCGGCAAGTCCAATCAAAATGGGGGCAAGACATCCATTAACGATAGTTGTCGAAGATATTGAAGATTTATTTATCGGAATGGGCTACACCGTTGAGGAAGGTCCTGAAGTGGAAACGGATTATTATAACTTTGAAGCATTGAATCTCCCAAAGGAGCATCCGGCACGTGATATGCAGGACAGCTTCTATATTACCGAAGATACACTGATGAGAACACAAACATCACCAGTACAAGCACGTACACTTGAGAAATATAAAGGACAAGGTCCTGTGAAGATCGTCTGTCCTGGTAAAGTATATAGACGTGACAGTGATGACGCGACTCATTCACATCAATTTATGCAAATTGAAGGGCTTGTCGTCGATCACAATATTAGCATGAGTGATCTAAAAGGAACGCTGGAGACAGTCGCAAGAAAAATGTTTGGGGAAGATCGTGAAATTAGACTGCGTCCAAGCTTTTTCCCTTTCACAGAACCATCTGTCGAAGTCGATGTGTCTTGCTTTAAATGCGGCGGGAAGGGCTGCTCTGTATGTAAAGGAACAGGCTGGATTGAGATTTTAGGTGCAGGAATGGTTCATCCGAATGTCCTGAAAATGAGCGGATTTGATCCAGAGACTTACCAAGGCTTTGCTTTTGGAATGGGTGTGGAACGGATCGCGATGCTGAAATACGGCATTGATGATATTCGCCATTTCTACACAAATGACATTAGATTCACAAAGCAATTCAAGCAGGACTAAGAGGAGGAAATCAACATGTTTGTTTCATATAAATGGTTAGAAGACTATGTCGATTTAGAAGGCATCAAGCCGGCTGAATTAGCAGAAAAAATCACAAGAAGCGGAATTGAAGTGGAAGCCGTTGAATATAAAGGCGAAGGCATCAAAGGAGTTGTCGTTGGACACGTCATTGAACGTGAACAGCATCCGAATGCGGATAAATTAAACAAATGTCTTGTTGATATCGGCGAAGACGCACCGGTGCAAATTATTTGCGGGGCTCCGAATGTGGAGAAAGGACAGTATGTGGCCGTCGCAACGGTTGGCGCAGTCCTTCCTGGCAACTTTAAAATTAAAAAAGCAAAACTGCGCGGTGAAGAGTCTCATGGCATGATTTGTTCTCTGCAAGAATTAGGCGTAGAGAGCAAGCTCGTACCAAAGGAATATGCAGAAGGGATTTTTGTTTTTCCGAATGACGTGAAACCAGGGGATGATGCTCTTCAAGCACTTCAATTAGATGATGCGGTACTTGAGCTTGGCTTAACACCAAACCGTGCCGATGCCCTGAATATGCTGGGTGTGGCTTATGAGGTTGCCGCCATTTTAGGAAGAGATATCAAGCTTCCTGATACAGCACATGACACTTCTTCCGAAAAAGCAGCAGACTATATTTCTGTTAAAATTGAGGATCAAGAAGCGAATCCACTTTATGCAGCAAAGATCATTAAAAATGTAAAGGTTGGACCAGCACCGCTTTGGATGCAAACAAGATTGATGAATGCAGGCATCCGTCCAATTAACAACGTTGTGGATATTACAAACTTTGTACTGCTTGAATACGGCCAGCCGCTTCATGCCTTTGATTATGACCGCTTTGGTTCAAAGCAGGTGGTCGTTCGTAAAGCGTCTGACAGCGAAATCATTCAAACACTCGATGAGCAAGAGC
Organism: Bacillus sp. I-2; assembly: GCF_001974945.1. NCBI lineage: Bacteria > Bacillati > Bacillota > Bacilli > Caryophanales > Bacillaceae > Bacillus > Bacillus sp. I-2. The sequence continues at coordinate 133,768 of NZ_LZRW01000032.1, forward strand.
GTACATTGTCATCAAAGCATCTTGTCATCACGAATGGAACGAAAGCGCACGCGGTAGCAGGCGTCATGGGCGGCTTCGAATCAGAGGTACGGGATGAGACGACGACGATTCTTTTAGAAGCGGCATATTTCAACGGTCAAACAGTCCGTCAAGCATCTAGAGACTTAGGGCTTCGCAGTGAATCAAGCACACGATTTGAAAAAGGCCTCGATCCGCAGCGTACGAAACCGGCAGCAGAAAGAGCAGCTCAATTGATCAGCATGTATGCAGGCGGTGAAGTGCTAAGCGGTACAGTTGAGGAAAATCACCTTGAAGCAAGTATGAATGTCATCCACGTATCAACTGAGCGTGTGAACAAGGTGCTTGGAATGAGCATTTCAAAAGAAGATATGATTCAGATTTTCAACAAATTAGGCTTTACAGTGGGCGAATCAAATGATGTTCTTGTCGTAACAGTTCCTTCTCGCAGAATGGATATTACGATTGAAGAAGACCTCATTGAAGAAGTCGCAAGATTATACGGCTACGATAATATTCCATCTACACTGCCTGCGACAGCCGGCACTGTTGGCGGTCTCACCCCATACCAAGTAAAGCGCAGAAAGGTAAGACGTTTCTTAGAGGGCGCAGGACTTTCTCAAGCGATTACGTATTCATTGACAAATCAGCATAAGTCCACAGCTTTTGCCCTGCATCCAGCTTATGAAACGAGACTTTCTCTGCCAATGAGTGAGGAACGCAGTGTGTTAAGACAAAGTCTTCTGCCAAACTTACTTGATTCTGTAGCATATAACTTGGCAAGACAAGCTGATTCATTTGGATTTTATGAAACGGGCTCTGTTTTCTTAGCAGAAGCTGAAGGGGCAAAGCCAGTGGAAAAAGAACATGTCGCTGGTGCGCTGACAGGCTTATGGCATAAAAATCTTTGGCAGGGCGAGAAAAAAGCCGTCGATTTTTATGTAGCGAAAGGAATTGCTGAAGGATTGTTTGAAAAGCTTGGTGTGTCAGACCAAATCACATATGTTCAAGCAGAGCGTGAGGGTCTTCACCCAGGGCGAACAGCAGATGTTCACTTAAATGGTCAAGTCATTGGCTTTGTTGCCGCACTGCATCCAGTCGTTGAAAAAGAATTGGATTTAAAAGAAACGTATGTCTTCGAGTTTGATTTAACAGATGTGATGACATCTGAAACGAAGGATATGAAATATACAGCGATTCCGAGATTCCCTGCTGTGACAAGAGATATCGCACTTGTTGTCGATCAGCATATCTCAAGCGGACAGCTGGAGCGTGTCATCTATGAAGCAGGCGGTCATCTACTCACAGACCTATCTGTATTTGATGTGTACGAAGGGGAACATATGGAAGAAGGCAAAAAATCTGTTGCATTCTCTCTTCAATATTTAAACCCTGAACAAACGTTGACCGAGGAAGAAGTCACCGCTGTTCACACAAAAGTTTTAAAAGCACTAGAAGATACGTATCAAGCCGTCTTACGCGGTTAAAGGAAAAAAGCTAGGGCCTCATGGGCTCTAGCTTTTTTTATAGCATTTTTTTCGCTTTTTGTGTGTTGGCAAAATGCAGCTTTGTAAATTGACGTAAAGCATCTTCACCATGCAGCTTGATGAGCTTGGCGGCGGCCTTATCTACATGAGGACCGGCCCCTTTTGGGATGTCAAAGCCTGCAGCCTGTGATAATTTGTCCATTTCAATTAAAAAGGCGTACCTTGCGATAATGGAAGCTGCAGCGACTGACAAATGGATGCCTTCTGCTTTTGTACTAAAATACGTCCGTTCCCGAATGATTTTTTTCCCGGCAAGATGCTTGAAATAAATGCCTGGTTCTGCAAATTGGTCAATCAAAATGGCTTCAGGCTGCTGTCCTTCCAGTTTTTCTAGCACAGAGGTGATGACTTGGTTATGAAGAAGTGCCTTCATTTTTCCTTGACTCATGCCCTTTTCCTGCATCGTATTGTACTTTTCATTTCGGAGAACGAGAAGGCTGAACGGAATGGTTTTGATGAGATCCTTGGCAATGTTGATAATTTGCGGGTCCTTTAATCCTTTTGAGTCTTTTACGCCAAGCTCTTTCATTAAAGCAAGCTGGCTGGCATCAACATAGGCCGCACAGACTGTGATCGGTCCGAAATAATCACCTGTACCTACTTCATCTGAACCGACGACCGACATGGAAGCAATGCCAGGCGGCGGACTGTATTTTGTGACAGCAGGTGATTTTTGACTTTTCGTATCAGCTGCTTGTAAATGGCTGAATTGACTGGCTTCAGCTTCTGCCTTTTGTCCTTGAAAGAGCACTTTTCCAGATCGATAAGCTGTAATCGTACAGCCAGGGACTTTTGCTTGAAAGAGGGCGCCTGGCGGCAAAGTGTCTGTTAAATGGTGCGCATACGCGCTCTTCATTTTTTTGAGGTCTTCTGATGTTGCTTTTAAAACGGATTGGGGCACAGTGGATAACTCCTTTTTACCTTGATATCATTGATTTCTAAAGTGTACCATAACAGGTAAGGGCTCGTCTTTCCATTCAATGTCTAAACATGTTATGATAGAGACTAGGATTCTCGTGGAATGGAGGAGAAACGTTGTCTGACGGCGGTAAAACGAAAACAACAGTTGAGATATACGGACAGTCCTATACGATCATCGGTCAAGAAACGAAGATGCATATGCGGCATGTTGCGTCAATTGTTGATGATAAAATGAGAGAAATAAATGAAAAAAATCCATACCTTGATATAAACAAATTAGCTGTACTGACAGCAGTCAATGTCGTCCACGACTACTTGAAATTAAAAGAGCAATACGAAAAATTAGAGATTCAGCTAAAAGAAAAGGAATGAAATTACCGTGATCGATATCATCATTTTGTTTTTGCTTCTTATGGGAACGCTTGTCGGTCTAAAACGCGGGTTTATTCTTCAATTTATTAAATTGATCAGCTTTGTTGTTTCTATATTAGTGGCTTCTATGTTTTATCAGTCACTTGCACCACAGCTTAAGTGGATTCCGGCACCTAATTTTAGCGGCGGTCAACCGCAGCTCGCTTTCTTTAGCGGGAATCTAGAAACAGCTTATTATAATACCATTGCGTTTATCATTCTGTTTATCTTGACCAAAATCCTGCTCGCCATCATTGGCGGATTGCTCACAACCATTGCAAGTATACCTGTGATTAAACAGGTGAACAAACTGCTTGGCGGTGTTTTAGGATTTCTTGAAACCTATTTATTTGTGTTTATTCTATTGTTTGTCGCTGCATTACTTCCAGTAGATGCGCTGCAAACAATGATGAGCAAATCAATGTTAGCAGATGTGATCGTAAACAACACCCCTTACCTGTCCGGTCTTGTCAAAGACCTATGGTCGACGTATGGAGTTTAAAAACTTCTCCTTTCCTGGAGAAGTTTTTTCTCATTCCATGACAGAAAGTTGTAGGATGAAGGGAAAGTTTGTATATTTATATAGGAAGATGCCAAAGCGGCTGGAGGATGAGAGATGAATAAAAAAGATATTATCAAACTTCTTGAAACAATTGCAGTATATATGGAACTAAAAGGAGATAATCCTTTTAAAATTTCTGCCTTTCGTAAAGCAGCAGCGGCACTGGAACAAGACGACCGCAGCCTTTCTCAAATAGATGATCTATTAGCATTACCCGGCATTGGAAAAGGAACCTTTGCTGTGATCACAGAGTATATCGAAAAAGGACAATCAGAAACACTTGAACAATTAAAAAAGGAAGTGCCTGAAGGACTTGTCCCGCTCTTAAAATTACAAGGGCTTGGCGGGAAGAAGATTGCTAAACTTTACCAAGAGCTTGGTGTCCATGATGCACAGTCGTTAAAGGAAGCATGTGAAGCGGAAAAAGTACAAGCGCTTGCTGGCTTCGGTAAAAAAACAGAAGAAAAGATTCTCGCTGCTCTTGAGGAGGCCGGAAAGCAGCCAGAACGACTGCCAATTGGCTTTGCATTAGATGTGGCAGAGCGGATTGATCATGCGCTAGAACAGATGAAGGGTATTCTTCGTTTTTCTAGAGCTGGCAGTCTAAGACGTGCACGGGAAACCGTCAAAGATTTAGATTATATCATTGCGACTGACAATCCTGAACAAGTCAGAGAGCAGCTTGTTGCACTTGATGATGTCAAAGACGTCATCGCAAGCGGTGATACGAAGGTATCTGTCATTCTTGCCCTTGATTTTGAGATCAGTGTAGACTTCCGGCTTGTGACAACAGACCAATTTGCCACAACGCTGCATCATTTCACCGGCTCAAAAGATCACAATATTCGTATGCGCCAGCTTGCGAAGGAACGCGGAGAGCGTATTAGTGAATATGGTGTGGAAACAATTGAAACTGGAGAAGTCAAAACGTTTGAAGACGAGGCCGCTTTTTATGCGCACTTTGAACTTCCGCTCATTCCGCCAGAAATTCGTGAAACCGGAGCGGAGATTGATACGTATAAAGAAAGTATGCAATTTGTAGAGTTAAAAGATATCAAAGGCGACCTTCATATGCACTCGACATGGAGTGACGGCGCATTTTCTATTCGCGAAATGGCAGAGGCATGTATCGCAAAAGGCTATGAATACATGGCGATTACAGACCACTCGCAATATTTAAAAGTAGCAAACGGTTTAACAAAAGAACGTTTACGTCTGCAAGCAAAAGAAATTGACAAGCTGAATCAAGAATTCGAGCATTTTCACATTTTCAAAGGGGTCGAAATGGATATTCTCCCGGATGGATCATTAGATTATGATGATGACTTTTTAGCAGACATGGATTTTGTCATTGCGTCTATCCATTCTAGCTTTTCTCAGCCGGAAGAAGTCATTATGGAGCGCCTTGAAAATGCCCTGCGGAATCAGCATGTGGATTTAATTGCACATCCAACAGGCCGTTTGATCGGCAGACGGGACGGCTATGCCTTAAATATAGATCAGCTCATAGAGCTTGCGAAGAAAACGGGAACTGCACTAGAGCTCAACAGCAACCCGTCAAGACTTGATTTGAAAACAGAGCATTTAATGAAAGCAAACGAAGCAGGTGTAAACATCATGATCAATACAGATGCACACAATATCACCATGCTGGATCATATGGAAGTTGGTGTAACAGCTGCAAGAAAAGGCTGGACACCAAAAGCAAATGTCGTGAATACTTTTTCTCTAAACGAGATCAAAAAGTTTTTAACGCGTGACAGGTAGTCGTTAGGAGGCTGGACCATGCTGCAACAAAAAGTGTTAGCATCATTAGAATTTCATAAAGTAAAAGAAAAAGTCATGTCCTATACCGCATCCTCATTAGGAAAAGAAAGAGCGCAGGATTTAACGCCGCTGACGGATATTGAAACCATTCAGCATTTGCTGGAAGAGGTAGCAGAAGCACAGGATGTCATCCGTTTAAAGGGATCGGCGCCATTTGGCGGGCTGACGGATATTAGACGCGGGGTCAAACGGGCAGAAATCGGCAGTACATTAAGCCCATCTGAGCTCATGGAAATTGCAGCGCTATTATATACTGCGAAAAATATGAAGCACTTTCTCACGTCACTGTATGAAGATGGTGTAGATATACCGCGCCTTCATGCTTATGCAGAGACGCTGATTTTGCTGCCTGAAGTCAGAAAAGAAATCGAAAGCTGTATCGGTGATAATGGAGAAGTGCTTGATCACGCAACTCCGGCGCTACGAACAATACGTACGCAATTACGTTCATTAGAATCAAAAGTTCGTGATAAATTAGAATCCATGATTCGCTCACAATCTGCTTCGAAAATGCTGTCAGACACGATTGTTACCATTCGTAATGACCGGTTCGTGATTCCAGTAAAGCAGGAGTACCGCTCGAATTACGGCGGAATTGTTCACGATCAGTCATCATCAGGAGCAACCCTATTTATCGAGCCGCAAGTGGTCGTGGATTTAAATAACACCTTGCAGCAAACCCGTTTAAAAGAAAAACAAGAAGTCGAAAAGATATTGCAAATGCTGACAGCGAGCGTGTCAGAGCACATTGAGGAACTGCTTCACAATGTAAAGGAGCTTCAGACGCTAGATTTTATTTTTGCTAAAGCCAAATATGCAAAGGCAGAAAAAGCCACAAAGCCTGCTGTGAACGATCAAGGGGAGATTTATTTAAAGCGGGCAAGACATCCTCTATTGCCTAGGGATCAGGTTGTGGCAAATGACATTGAGCTCGGCAAAGATTTTTCAACCATCGTTATTACTGGCCCAAATACAGGGGGGAAGACAGTTACCTTGAAAACGCTTGGTCTTCTTACGCTGATGACGCAGGCAGGCCTTCATATTCCAGTTGAAGAAGGCTCGGAAGTGGCTGTATTCGACCAAGTCTTTGCTGATATTGGAGATGAACAGTCCATTGAGCAAAGCTTGAGTACGTTCTCATCTCATATGGTCAATATTGTAGATATCTTAAAGAATTTGACATCTAACTCACTCGTGTTATTTGATGAATTAGGGGCAGGAACAGACCCTGCAGAAGGTGCCGCGCTGGCCATGAGTATCTTAGATGAAGTGCATCAAACAAATGCACGCGTCATCGCAACGACTCACTATCCTGAGCTGAAGGCTTACGGATATAACCGAGAAGGTGTCACAAATGCGAGCGTGGAGTTTGACATTGAAACCTTATCACCAACGTACCGCTTGCTCATCGGTGTGCCCGGACGAAGTAATGCATTTGAAATTTCTAAACGTCTTGGTTTGCCAGATCACCTCATTGACCGGGCAAAAGCGGATATGCATGCCGAACATAATGAAGTAGACCAAATGATTGCTTCATTAGAAGACAGCAAGAAACAAGCAGAAGAAGAGCTGCATGAGACAGAAATCTATAGAAAAGAAGCAGAAAAGCTTCATAAAGAATTGCAGAGACAAATTCTTGAATGGAATGAGCAAAAGGACAAACTGCTTGAAGAAGCTGAAAAAAAAGCAGCAGAAAAAATTGAACAAGCCTCAAAAGAAGCAGAAGACATCATTCAAGAGCTTCGGTCGATAAAAAATGAGCATCGATCATTCAAAGAGCATGAACTCATCGATGCGAGAAAGCGTCTTGAAGAAGCAGTCCCTGAGTTTGACCGGAAGAAAAAGCCAGAGCCGGTGAAAAAAGCAGCAAGACAGCTAAAATCAGGCGACGAAGTGAAAGTGCTCACCTTCGGGCAAAAAGGAACGCTGCTTGAACAAACAGGTGACAAAGAATGGAGTGTCCAAATGGGCATTCTGAAAATGAAAGTAAAAGAAAAAGATATGGAATTTATCAAATCAGCACCTGAATTTAAGCAGGAGAAAGCCATTACGGCAGTCAAAGGAAAAGACTATCATGTATCGCTTGAGCTTGACTTAAGGGGCGAGCGTTATGAAAATGCCTTAAGCAGAGTCGAGAAATATTTAGATGATGCTGTCTTAGCTGGTTATCCGCGAGTGTCAATCGTTCACGGAAAAGGAACTGGCGCCCTTAGAAAAGGGGTTCAGGAATTACTGAAACAGCACCGAAGTGTGAAAAATGCTCGTTTTGGGGAACAAGGCGAGGGAGGATCAGGCGTTACCATCGTCGAATTAAAGTAAAAAGGAGAAAACGCATGAAAGCCTTTTGGGAAAATGAACTTGTGGAAATTGCCGCCTATTACAGCGTGGCCGTCCTATGTCTTGTCTTATTTCTAACCATTTTTGAACTCGTTACCTCCTATAAAAACTGGGAAGAGATCCAGCGTGGGAACTTAGCTGTTGCCATGGCAACAGGCGGAAAGATTTTCGGGATTGCGAATGTGTTTCAGCATTCAATCGCACAGCACAATTCCCTTCTACAAATGGTTGGATGGGGCGTATACGGCTTTGTGATGCTGCTTGTCAGCTATTTCATTTTTGAATTTTTAACACCACGATTTAAAGTAGACAAAGAGATTGAGAATGATAATAGAGCGGTCGGGTTTATTTCACTCATTATTTCAGTTGGGCTGTCTTACGTAGTAGCAGCCGGCATTTAAGGAGACGACATGGAAAAGCTAGCAAAAGTATTAATCGTAGTTGCCTGCACTTTTGCGGTCATTGGTGCCGTTTACATGTTCCTGTGAAATGAAGAAGACAAAGTGAGAAAGCTGTCAGGGATTCCTTGGCAGCTTTTATCTCACCCGAAGGCGGCGAATCACATGAAGAAAATTCTGCAAAAAGACGAACTCATAAAGCGTATTGATACTTGTCTTCAAATGACTTCCCTGCCAAGAGACATATATGAACCGTATATTGCACGTCCATTTCAAACGACTGGATTTTTTGATGATTTGAGCCCTTATATTCAAATCGATCCGAGTGGCTATATTCTCATTCAATATGAACGAGGAATCCAAATGCTGCACAAAAGAACAAAAGTGGCAGATGAAGTCATTTACTGGATTTTAGAAGACACGATCTTTCTTACAGTCTACATAGACATGATGAGGCAATATCAAGTCGACAACATCCAGACGCATTTACCTAATGACCCGAGTATCCATCAACAGATCGTGGAGAGAGTAAATGAGTCATTCCGTGCAATTGGTGGTTTATATGAACAGTGGCATCATGAAGGAAAAAGAGCATCAATCGAAACACCAGCGCAGAAATAAAGATGTCATGGAACCAAGCTCTATTTGAAAAAAGCAAACTGCCTTAAGGAAAAGTTTGCTATAATAAAATAGTACGAAAGTTCAGGAAGGAGGGTTTTTATGCAGTCAGATAAACGTTGGCTTCTGCATTACCCGAATCAAATTCCCCACGAACTCACCATCCCAAATGAGACGTTACAATCTTACTTATTCAGCTCCGCAGAGGCTGCACCTGAGCATACAGCCATTCATTTTCTAGGAAAAAACATCACCTATGAACAGCTCCAGGAAGAAGCATTGAAACTAGCTGGTCACCTGATGAAAATTGGCGTGAAAAAAGGCGACAGAGTAGCGATCATGCTGCCAAACTGTCCTCAATCCGTCATTTCTTATTATGCTGTTTTAATTGCAGGCGGCATCGTTGTTCAAACGAACCCGCTTTATACGGAGAAAGAACTGGCATATCAAATGGAGGACAGCGGCTCAAAAGTGCTGATTACACTGGATTTATTGTATCCAAAGGCCTATAAAATGAAAGCGCTGACAAGTATGGAGCACTTGATCATCACCAAACTACAGGATTATTTACCATTTCCGAAAAACATTCTGTTTCCTATCGTCCAAAAAAGAAAAAATAAAATGGTCATCCAAGTAGAGAAAAGTGAGACCATTCATCACTTCTCACAAATTATGAAAGAATCGTCAGGAGAACAGATTCCGGCGCTTGCCTTTGAACCGAAAGAGGATGTCGCTGTTTTGCAATATACAGGCGGAACGACTGGTTTACCAAAAGGGGTCATGCTGACGCATGAAAATATTTTAGCGAATACTGAAATGTGCGCTTCTTGGATGTATAAAACGACAAGAGGAAAAGAACGAATCCTTGGCATCATTCCGTTTTTTCATGTATACGGAATGACGACCGTATTAAACCTTGCTGTCAAAGAAGGGCATTCAATGATTCTCCTTCCGCGATTTGACGCAGCTGATACCCTCAAAACGATTGAAAAACAGAAACCGACGCTCTTTCCAGGTGCACCCACCATGTATATCGCCTTGCTGCATCATCCGAACATTGAAAAGTATGACCTGTCGTCCATCACTGCATGTTTAAGCGGCTCTGCGGCTCTTCCTGTTGAAGTCAAACAAAGCTTTGAGAAATTAACAGGAGGGCGTTTAGTGGAGGGGTATGGTCTTTCAGAAACTTCGCCAGTGACCCATTCTAACTTTTTGTGGGGAGCGAACAAAACAGGCAGCATTGGCTGTCCGTGGCCTGGGACAGACGCAGGTATTTATTGCGAGGAAACAGGTGGCCTTAAAGAGCCGTATGAGCACGGAGAAATTATCGTCAAAGGGCCGCAAATTATGAAAGGCTACTGGAATCAGCCAGAGGAGACAGCAGCTGTATTAAGGGATGGATGGTTTTTCACCGGAGATATTGGGTATATGGATGAGGACGGTTTTTTCTATATCGTTGACCGGAAAAAAGATGTCATTATTGCGAGCGGTTATAATATTTACCCAAGAGAGGTCGAAGAAGCCCTATATGAACATGAGCTTGTACAAGAAGTCGTTGTCGCAGGTATACCAGATCCTTATAGAGGAGAAACAGTAAAAGCGTTTGTTGTGCCGAAAAAGGATGCTTATTTAACAGAGGATGAACTCGATCGCTTTGTCAGAACGAGAATTGCTTCATTTAAAGTACCGCGCGTGTATGAATTTAAAGAATCACTGCCTAAAACGGCTGTCGGAAAAATTTTACGCAGAGTATTAATTGAAGAAGAAAAAAGAAAGCAAGCTTCATCATCTGAGACACCTGTCGATCAATTGAAGAAATAACGACCTTCATCATCCGGTCGAGCGGCCGGATGATTTGAATGATAACAGTCTGCTCTGGTATGATAAAGGTTGAAAAGAAAGAAGAAGATCTCTTGACAAATCACCCGTTTCTTTTTAACATAAAGTTATGAATGAATGCTCATTCAATTTAGAAAGGGACGAAGCACATTGAAGCAGAAAAGACCGAAGTACATGCAAATTATTGATGCAGCAGTTGTGGTGATTGCGGAGAACGGCTATCATCAATCACAAGTTTCAAAGATTGCGAAACAAGCAGGGGTGGCAGACGGAACCATTTATCTTTATTTCAAAAACAAAGAGGATATTCTCATCTCATTGTTCAAAGAAAAAATGGGACAATTCATCGAACGAATGGAAACAGATATCCAAAAGAAGCCATCTGCCAAAGAAAAGCTTCTACTGTTGATTGAGGAGCATTTTCGCATGCTGGCGCAAAATCATCATTTGGCTCTTGTGACACAGCTTGAACTCAGGCAGTCAAACCTTGAGTTGCGGCAAAAAATCAATGAGGTGCTAAAAGGGTATTTAAATATGCTCGAGTCGATTTTAACAGAAGGAAAGAAAACAGGAGAATTTAGACAAAATTTAGATGTCCGCTTAGCGAGACAAATGGTATTTGGGACGATTGATGAAACCGCAACAACATGGGTCATGAATGATCAAAAGTATGATCTGCCTGCACTCGCAGAAAATGTACATGATCTACTGTTAAACGGAATACATCAATCCTAAAGACAATGTGAAAAAGGATGATTGACATGGAAAAAATACTTAGCTTACATCATGAAGGACAGACAGCGCTCATCACGATTCAGAACCCGCCTGCAAATGCCTTATCCTCTCAGCTGCTCACTGAGCTTAATGACATGTTCGATGAGCTCGAACAGAATGAAGAAGTAAGAGCGATTGTGATCCATGGAGAAGGCAGATTCTTCTCAGCAGGTGCTGATATTAAAGAATTTACCACTTTACAGGAAGAGTCTGATTATGCAAGCCTCGCTGATAGAGGACAGCAAGTCTTTGAACGGATTGAACAGTGTCCAAAGCCAGTCATTGCCTCGATTCACGGAGCAGCATTAGGCGGGGGCCTTGAGCTTGCCATGTCTTGTGATATCCGAATCGCAACAAAAGATGCAAAGCTTGGACTGCCAGAACTAAATCTTGGCATTATTCCAGGATTCGGCGGCACGCAGCGTCTCCCGCGCTACGTTGGTTCTGCTAAAGCGCTTGAAATGATGGGAACAGCTGAACCGATTACAGGTGAAGAAGCATTTGCGTGCGGCCTTGTTACAAAGCTGGCAGAAACAGAGGAAGAAGCGCTGGAAGCGGCCAAAACACTTGCGGGGAAATTTGCCGCAAAAAGCCCTAAATCACTTGAATACGTGCTTGATTTATTGAACGCAACAAAATTGTATTCATATGACGGCGGAATGAAGCTGGAAGCCAAAAAGTTTGGTGAGGTTTTCCAATCAAATGACGCCAAAGAAGGCATCCAGGCCTTTATCGAAAAGCGCAAACCGAACTTTAAAGGGGAATAAGGGATAAGTACGACACAAGGGGGAGAAATAAATGAATATATTTGTTTTGATGAAGCGTACGTTTGACACGGAAGAGAAAATTTCGATTCAGTCTGGTGCAATTCAAGAAGATGGAGCAGAGTTCATTATTAATCCTTATGACGAGTATGCCATTGAAGAAGCCATTCAGCTTCGCGATGAGCACGGGGGAGAAGTGACCGTTGTGACAGTTGGCGGTGAGGATGCGGAGAAACAGCTGAGAACAGCTCTTGCTATGGGCTGTGACAGGGCCGTCTTATTAAATGTGGAAGATGACTTAGAAGAGTGGGACCAATATTCAGCTTCTACCATTCTTTATCACTATTTAAAAGACAAAGAGGCTTCCTTGATCTTAGCAGGGAATGTAGCAATTGACGGCGGCTCTGGACAGGTAGCCCCGCGTCTTGCTGAATTACTTGGCTTTTCATATGTAACAACGATAACAAGTATTCAAATTGACGGCGGCTCTGTATCGATTGAACGAGATGCAGAGGGGGATGTGGAAGTCATTTCTGCCGAACTCCCGCTTGTCGTCACAGCTCAGCAAGGACTCAATGAGCCTCGCTATCCATCATTACCAGGTATTATGAAGGCAAAGAAAAAGCCTTTAGAAGAATTGGAACTTGATGATTTAGATCTGGATGAAGACGATGTACCATATAAAATCAAAACAATTGAACGTTTCTTACCGGAGAAAAAAGAGGGTGGCAAGGTGCTGAGCGGCGAGCTTCAGGATCAAGTCAAAGAACTGACAGATCTACTCAGAAATGAAGCAAAAGTCATCTAAACATCCACTTTACGATATCACGAGAACAAGGGGGAGCTTAAAGATGAGTAAAAAAGTTGTTGTACTTGGAGAAAGTCGTGACGGTAAATTAAGAAATGTGACATTTGAAGCCATTGCTGCCGCTCATAAAGTGGCAGATGGCGGTGAGGTCATTGGCGTGTTAATAGGGGATGACGTCAAAGACCTAGCAGATGAACTGCTTTACTATGGAGCGGATCATGTCATGATTGTGGAGCATCCGCACCTTTCATATTATACGTCAGATGGTTTTGCGCAGGCACTTCAAGCCATATTAGATCAGGTTGATCCGGATGCTGTGCTCTTTGGCCATACATCGATCGGAAAAGACTTGTCGCCGAAAATAGCCGCACGTCTGCAGACTGGCTTGATTTCAGATGCGATCGATGTAAGCGTTACCGGCGAACATCTTGTTTTCACTAGACCGATTTACTCTGGAAAAGCCTTCGAAAAAGTCATTTCGACAGACCGCCTGCTTCTAGCAACCATCCGGCCAAATAACGTGGCACCACTTGAGCGTGATGCGTCACGAGGCGGAGAAGTCACGCCGGTTTCTGTCGATATTCAGAACCTTCGGACGATCGTGAAGGAAGTCATTAAAAAAACGTCAGAAGGTGTAGATTTATCAGAAGCAAAGGTCATTGTCGCTGGAGGGCGCGGGGTTAAGAGCAAGGAAGGCTTTGAACCGCTGAATGAACTCGCTGAAACGCTGGGGGCAGCAGTCGGAGCCTCGCGCGGCGCCTGTGACGCCGACTACTGTGATTATGCCCTGCAAATTGGTCAAACGGGAAAAGTCGTCACACCAGACCTTTATATTGCATGCGGGATATCAGGAGCGATTCAGCATTTAGCGGGAATGTCTAACAGTAAAGTCATTGTGGCGATCAACAAAGATCCAGAAGCGGAAATCTTCAAAATCGCCGATTACGGAATCGTCGGTGACTTGTTTGAAGTGGTACCGCTTTTGAATGAAGAGTTAAAAAAGATGAATATCCACTCGTAACGCTCATACACTCAGAATGCCTAGGTATTCTGGGTTTTTTTGTATGTGATCAAGCAGAAAAGGAGCGGTTGACAAGTGAAGGGGACAGTCAAAGTCAATGACGTGATCGGACGCATTTCTAAACACATTTATGGGCACTTTCAGGAGCATTTAGGAAGAGGGATTTATGACGGGATATGGGTAGGAAAAGACTCAGAGATTGATCATATTGAGGGAATTCGTACCGATGTGCTGAAGGCCCTTCAAGCATTACATATTCCGGTGCTGAGGTGGCCGGGAGGCTGTTTCGCAGACGAGTACCACTGGGCAAATGGTGTAGGTGATCTCAGTGAACGAAAGCCGATGGTCAATACCCATTGGGGTGGTACGGTTGAATCCAATGCATTTGGTACGCATGAATTTATGACATTGTGTGAGCTGCTTGAATGTGAGCCTTATATTTGCGGCAATGTGGGAAGCGGGTCTGTTCAAGAATTAGCCGATTGGGTCGAATACATGACATTTCCAAATGGGACACCTATGTCAGACTGGCGCATTCAAAATGGAAAACAAGAGCCTTGGAAGCTGACCTATGTTGGTGTAGGCAATGAAAGCTGGGGCTGCGGCGGGAATATGACGCCTGAATACTATGCAGATTTATATAAACGCTATCAAACGTACGTAAGAGAATTTGCAGGGCAGCGTATTTATAAAATCGCCTGCGGCGCGAACTCTAATGACGTGAATTGGACGAAAGTATTGATGGAGCAGGCTGCACCGTGGATGGATGGGCTCAGTTTACATTATTACACCGTACCTGGTACATGGGAGAAAAAGGGGTCAGCGACTGAATTTGATGAAGATGAATGGTTTATCACGCTGAAAAAGGCCTATGAGATGGAACGGCTTGTCGAAGACCATGGAGAAATCATGGATCGTTATGACCCAGACAAGCGAATCGGGATGATTATTGATGAATGGGGGACATGGTATGACCCAGAGCCAGGGACAAATCCTGGGTTTTTATATCAGCAAAACACACTAAGAGACGCCCTTGTGGCCGGCCTCCATTTTCATATTTTTCATCGCCATTGCGAGCGGATTCATATGGCAAATATTGCTCAGACGGTCAATGTGCTGCAAGCGATGGTATTAACAAAGGACGAAAAGATGCTTCTGACGCCTACGTATCATGTATTTCACATGTTTCAAGTGCATCAAGAGGAAGAAGCGCTTGAAGTAGAGTTCGTTTTACCCCCGTATGAACGAAGAGGTGAAAAAATTCCTCAGGTCAGTGTGTCAGCCTCACGTTCATCAGGGAAGATGCATATTAGCTACTGTCACCTGAATCCGCATGAACAAACAGAGATATCCCTTGCCATTGCAGGGATTGATGAACAAACGAAAGTCACTGGACGTGTGCTGACGGCCGATCGCATGAATGCCCATAATACATTCGATGAACCTCATTCTGTTCAGCCAAAAGACTTTCAGCAAATGACTGTAAAGTCCGGCGAATTAACGGTGGAGCTGCCGCCAATGTCAGTGGTCATGATAACTGTCGACCTCGCTTAATTGCATATTTCGATGTTTGATGAGAAGAATGTTGGGGCATCATACATTGTAAATGAAGCGGAAAGGGTGTCATGTCATATGCTTAGAACCATTCTAATGATCATCGGTGCGATTGTTGTTATTGGTGCGATTATACGGTTTGTTTTTTAATTCATTTCCTAAAAAATGATTCGTAAGCATTTCATTCGCAAGTCACATTGGTAGATGCTATACTAAAAAGCATAATTTACATTGGAGGAATGAATAATGGCAATCGTAAAAGCTACTGACGCAACATTTTCACAAGAAACTGCAGAAGGTGTTGTTCTTGCAGACTTTTGGGCACCATGGTGTGGACCTTGTAAAATGATTGCTCCAGTTCTTGAAGAACTTGATCAAGAAATGGGCGACAAAATGAAAATTGTAAAAATTGATGTAGACGATAACCAAGAAACTGCTGGTAAATACGGCGTTATGAGTATCCCAACACTTCTTGTTTTAAAAGACGGTGAAGTTGTAGAAACTTCTGTTGGTTTCAAACCAAAAGAAGCACTTGCTGAGCTTGTCAACAAACATCTATAAACCGATCTATGTCCAAGCGGCATAATCATTGAAGCGGTTCTCGTAAAGACGAGAGCCGCTTTTCTTTCAACATGGTATAAAACAAATGTTCGTGATACACTAGAAGGAGTGAAAGAGGAAAACAAGGACGG
This sequence comes from Bacillus sp. I-2, assembly GCF_001974945.1. NCBI lineage: Bacteria > Bacillati > Bacillota > Bacilli > Caryophanales > Bacillaceae > Bacillus > Bacillus sp. I-2. The sequence continues at coordinate 149,859 of NZ_LZRW01000032.1, forward strand.
ATGAAAATATGAACAAACTAATCAAAGAAAAGCTGTCAGTCCTGCCGGATCAACCAGGCTGTTACTTAATGAAAGATAGACAAAATACGATCATTTATGTAGGAAAGGCAAAGGTTTTAAAAAACAGGGTGCGCTCTTATTTCACTGGATCACATGACGCCAAAACGCAGCGGCTTGTCAGTGAAATTGAAGACTTTGAATACATTGTCACCTCTTCTAATATCGAGGCGCTTATTTTAGAGCTGAATTTAATTAAAAAATATGACCCAAAATACAATGTCATGCTCAAGGATGACAAGACATATCCTTTTATAAAAATTACGAATGAACGCCACCCTAAGCTGATCGTCACCCGCAATGTAAAAAAGGACAAAGGGAAATATTTCGGTCCATATCCAAACGTACAAGCAGCTCGAGAAACAAAAAAGCTGCTCGACCGCTTATATCCACTGAGAAAATGCGCCACCCTTCCTGACCGCGTCTGTCTTTATTATCATCTTGGACAATGTCTTGCGCCATGTGTGTATGACATTTCCGAGGAAACGAATAAGCAGCTCGTGGACGAAATCACAAGGTTTCTAAACGGGGGACATCAGCAAATCAAAAAAGAACTCACCGAAAAGATGCAGGAAGCTGCTGAAAATTTAGAGTTTGAACGGGCAAAAGAACTGAGAGACCAAATCGCATATATCGACTCAACGATGGAAAAACAGAAAATGACGATGAGTGATTTATCAGATCGAGATGTCTTTGCCTATGCCTATGATAAAGGCTGGATGTGTGTCCAAGTCTTCTTTATCAGACAGGGGAAATTGATTGAACGTGACGTGAGCCTGTTTCCGATGTATCAGGACCCTGAAGAGGAGTTCCTCACGTTCATGGGGCAATTTTATGAAAAGAACAACCATTTTCTGCCGAAGGAAATTCTGGTTCCGGACAGTGTTGATCAAGAGATGATTGAGCAATTGCTTGAGACGAACGTTCACCAGCCGAAAAAAGGAAAGAAAAAGGATCTGCTTTTACTTGCGCATCAAAATGCCAAAATCGCCTTAAAAGAAAAATTTTCGCTCATTGAGCGTGATGAAGAGCGGACAATTGGTGCGGTGAAGCAGCTCGGGGATGCGCTTAATATTTATATGCCATACAGAATCGAGGCATTTGATAACTCAAATATTCAAGGAGCAGACCCGGTTTCTGCCATGGTCGTCTTTCAGGACGGGAAACCCTATAAAAAGGAATACCGAAAATACAAAATAAAAACCGTCTCAGGGCCAGATGATTATGCATCCATGCGTGAAGTCATTAGAAGACGATATACCCGCGTGTTAAAGGATGAACTGCCGCTACCAGATTTAATTTTAATTGACGGAGGAAAAGGACAGATCAACGCAGCCATCGATGTGCTTGAAAATGAATTGAATCTGTCTGTCCCGGTCGCAGGTCTTGTAAAAGATGAAAAACACCGGACTTCAAATCTCATGATGGGAGATACACTTGAAATTGTTGCGCTGGAGCGGAATAGCCAGGCCTTTTACTTATTGCAACGCATTCAAGATGAAGTGCACCGGTTCGCCATTAGCTTTCACCGGCAACTGCGCGGAAAAAATGCATTCCAGTCTATTTTAGACGATGTACCAGGTATCGGAGAAAAGCGTAAAAAGCAGCTCCTCAAACATTTTGGCTCTGTGAAAAAGATGAAAGAAGCCTCTATCCAAGACTTTCAGGAGGCTGGCATTCCGAAACAGACGGCTGAACTTTTAATGGAAGCATTAAAAAAATAGATTGTACTTTTACCAAAAGTCTGTTAAGATGTGACTAATTTAATAAATGAACGTGTTGTTTGTTGAAGATAGAGGTGCGAACTTCAAGAGTAAGCCTTCGGAGATCGATGGGATCTAAGAAGAGGGCTGAAAGGGGAGCGTCGCCGAAGTGAATAAAATCCACTCATTTTATTCGCTGGCTGTACATTGAAGAAATGTAGGGCTGTCAAGAATTGATTTCTTGGAGGGCTATCTCATTGTTTGCATCGTTTAATGATGATTTTAAAGCAATGGGAGATTTGTTCTCTCATTGCTTTTTTATTTGCAGTGAGCGGACAGTCTCCAAAGCTGCCTCTTCTCTCACACGTGAACTTTTGAAAAAGGGTGGTAGACATGGGACTAATTGTACAAAAATTTGGCGGAACTTCCGTTGGGTCAACAGAAAAAATTCGCAATGCCGCAGAGAGAGTGATCGCTGAACGCGAGGCAGGGCATGATGTGGTTGTGGTTGTATCAGCGATGGGCAAATCAACGGATGTTCTAGTAGACCTAGCGAAAGAACTCACAGACGATCCAAGCAAAAGAGAGATGGATATGCTGCTCGCAACTGGTGAGCAGGTGACCATATCATTATTAGCGATGGCACTCCAAAGAAGAGGTTATGATGCCATTTCCTTTACAGGCTGGCAGGCTGGTATGAAAACAGAGCATGTACACGGAAATGCAAGAATCGTGGACATTGATGAATCAAGAATAAAAGAGGAATTAAGTGCGGGGAAAGTCGTTGTTGTGGCAGGTTTCCAAGGAATTGCAGATGACTTACATATCACAACTCTTGGCCGCGGCGGATCAGATACAACAGCTGTGGCACTGGCTGCCGCACTAAAAGCTGATAAATGTGATATATACACAGATGTACCAGGAGTGTTTACGACAGATCCGCGTTATGTATCATCTGCGCGGAAACTTGCAGGCATTTCATACGATGAGATGCTTGAGCTGGCTAATCTAGGAGCTGGGGTCCTGCATCCAAGAGCTGTTGAATTTGCGAAAAATTATCAAGTCCCGCTAGAAGTCCGTTCTAGTATTGAAAATGAATCGGGTACGTTAATTGAGGAGGAATCATCCATGGAACAAAATTTAGTCGTCAGAGGCATTGCATTTGAAGATCAGATTACACGTGTCACAGTGTGCGGGCTTTCAAGCGGTTTAACAACATTATCGACCATTTTTACGACGCTTGCGAAACAGAATATCAATGTTGATATCATCATTCAGTCTGTCACAAGCACCAACCAGACATCGATCTCTTTCTCTGTCAAAACGGATGATTTGTCCAAAACAGTTGAAGTATTAGAAGAATATAAAGGGGCGCTTGGCTACGAGCAGATTGAGACAGAAAGCAAATTAGCGAAAGTATCCATTGTGGGATCTGGAATGGTCTCAAATCCAGGCGTAGCCGCTGAAATGTTTGCTGTGTTAGCGCAAAAAGACATTCAAGTGAAAATGGTCAGTACGTCTGAAATCAAAGTCTCAACGGTGGTTGGCCGTGATGATATGGTCAAAGCGGTTGAAGCGCTGCATGATGCGTTTGATTTATCAAAGGTGAGCGCCGCTGCTCATTCTTAAAAAGGTAAAGAGGTGATCTCATGAAAGAGGGTCGCCTCTTTTTTCTATATGGAAACGGCTGAAACGGGCGTAAACCCATTCATTAAGTATGCTATGATAGATGTAGACATATAAAAAAGGCGTGACCTGAAGTCCGCGCCTTTTATCAAGAGTATTAGCTAGGGTCTCTTAAATCCCATTTAACGGTTAAAATGACTTTCTCAGCACGCTTTTTCACTTGTTCATAGGATTCAGCCACGTGCTCATTCAGAAGCTGAATTTGTTCAGCAATAAAACCCGCTTCCATCTGAAAGCATGGCTCCTTTTGATAGGTGAGTCGATTGGATACTAGTGGACCTTCGAGCTCAAACTCAATTTCCTGTTTTTTCGAATGGACCATCGTGAGAGTCCCCCATCCGGCATCATGGAAAAATTCGGGGATCTTCTCCCATGACTCTTGAGGAAATTTACGAGCAAGCAGTTTACCCGCAAAATACATCATAGATGAATGGTCCTGACCAAGAATATCTGGCAGCAGAACTTCGCGTATCAGCTCGTAGGCAAATCCATTGACTTCAATTTCTTTTAGCTGTTCTAAGTTAGATTCGAATTTATTCATTGTACGGCTCCCCTCTTTCAACAATTTATTATAGCTTATGTGGGCATATGATGACAGAGTTTTCCCTGAAGTCTAAGAAATTCTTATTGTAGTAAAACGAATTTTGATTTAAAACTTTTAAATTTCGGAAAATTTTAATTTATGTACGCGGTTTCTTGACGCTTTTTTGACATAGGAGTAAAATGAAATTGTCAATAAATTTGAATAAAGTGCTTACAATTGAAAGAAGCGGGGGTAAGACAATTTTCAAGCAATTGCACTTTTTTTACTAGGGGGTAAAGTAATGTCGGGGAACAAAGAATTTTTTTATCGGAGATTGCATTCTTTGCTTGGCGTCATTCCGGTCGGTCTATTTTTAATACAGCACTTAGTGGTTAACCACTTTGCGACAAATGGACCAGAGGCGTTTAACAAAGCTGCACACTTTATGGAACAGCTTCCTTTCAGATATGCACTTGAGCTGTTCGTGATTTTCTTACCACTGATCTATCATGCTGTTTATGGGGTGTACATAGCCTTTACGGCACAAAACAACACGTCTCGCTTCAGTTACTTAAGAAACTGGCTGTTCAGATTGCAAAGGATTTCAGGTATTATCACATTGATTTTTGTCTCTTGGCACGTATGGGAAACACGAATTCAAGCTCAGCTTGGAGCTGAAGTCAACTATGACATGATGGCGAATATTTTAAGCTCTCCATTTATGCTAGGCTTCTATATTGTCGGCGTTTTATCTACTATTTTCCACTTTGCTAATGGCTTGTGGTCATTTGCTGTCAGCTGGGGAATTACCGTTTCACCACGCTCACAACGAATCTCCACATATGTGACATTAGGTATATTTATAGCGCTTTCATATGTAGGGCTAAGAGCAATTTTCGCTTTTGTTTAAGAGGAAATAGATTAGTAGAAGAGGGAGAGGGGCTACAATGAGTAATTCTAGCATCATCGTTGTCGGAGGCGGCTTAGCTGGTCTCATGGCAACTATTAAAGCAGCAGAAGCGGGAACAGCTGTTCAACTATTTTCAATCGTACCTGTGAAACGTTCGCATTCTGTATGTGCACAGGGCGGAATCAACGGAGCGGTTAATACAAAAGGTGAAGGGGATTCACCTTATGAGCATTTTGATGACACGGTATACGGCGGAGATTTCTTAGCCAACCAGCCGCCAGTAAAGGCAATGTGTGAAGCAGCGCCGTCCATTATCCATTTACTTGATCGTATGGGTGTTATGTTTAATAGAACACCAGAGGGATTATTGGACTTCCGCCGCTTCGGGGGAACACAGCACCACCGTACAGCGTTTGCTGGAGCTACAACAGGCCAGCAGCTATTATACGCACTGGATGAGCAGGTTCGCCGCTATGAAGTAGCAGGACTTGTCACGAAATATGAAGGCTGGGAATTCCTTGGCGCCGTTTTAGATGACGAGGAAGTGTGCCGCGGGATTGTCGCGCAGAACTTGACGACAATGGAAATTGAATCCTTCCGTTCAGATGCAGTCATCATGGCAACAGGCGGTCCTGGAATTGTGTTCGGTAAATCAACAAACTCCATGATTAACACTGGATCTGCTGCATCTATCGTCTATCAGCAAGGTGCGCATTATGCAAATGGAGAATTCATTCAAATTCACCCGACAGCGATTCCAGGAGATGACAAGCTTCGTCTTATGAGTGAATCAGCTCGTGGTGAGGGCGGACGTGTTTGGACATATAAAGACGGGAAGCCTTGGTACTTCCTTGAAGAAAAATACCCAGCATATGGGAACCTTGTACCGCGTGACATTGCAACGCGTGAAATCTTTGACGTATGTGTCGAGCAAAAGCTTGGCATCAACGGAGAGAACATGGTATATCTGGATCTTTCTCACAAAGATCCAAAAGAGCTTGATATTAAGCTTGGCGGAATCATTGAAATCTATGAAAAATTCATGGGTGACGACCCGCGTAAGCTGCCGATGAAAATCTTCCCAGCTGTTCATTACTCAATGGGCGGATTATGGGTCGATTATGATCAAATGACGAATATCAAAGGTCTGTTCGCTGCCGGAGAATGTGATTACTCAATGCACGGCGGAAACAGACTTGGTGCAAACTCACTTCTTTCTGCGATTTACGGCGGAATGGTCGCTGGACCAAATGCGGTGAAGTACATTAACGGTCTTGAAAAATCTGCGGAAGACCTTTCTTCTGCACTATTTGACAGCGCTGTGAAGAAAGAGCAGGAGAAATGGGACAACATCCTCAGCATGGATGGTACTGAAAATGCATACGTGCTTCATAAAGAGCTTGGAGAATGGATGACGGATAACGTTACAGTGGTTCGTTACAATGACAAACTCTTAAAAACAGATCAGAAGATCGAAGAACTAATGGAGCGCTACAAGAAGATCAACATCAATGATACCGCATCATGGAGCAACCAAGGCGCTGCCTTCACACGTCAGCTTGACAACATGCTACAGCTGGCAAGAGTCATTACGATCGGGGCATATAACCGGAATGAAAGCCGAGGCGCACACTATAAACCGGAATTCCCAGAAAGAAACGATGAAGAATTCCTTAAAACAACGATGGCTACGTTCAAAGGGAAAAATCAAAAGCCTGCATTCCACTATGAGGACGTCGATGTATCGTTAATTGCACCTCGTAAACGAGATTACTCGAAGAAAAAGGTGGAGAAATAAGATGAGTGAAAAAAACACAATTCAATTCATTATCACACGTCAAGATACTGCAGATGGAAAGCCTTATGATGAAGAATTCGAAATCCCTTACCGCCCAAATATGAACGTCATTTCCGCACTCATGGAAATTAGACGTAACCCGGTCAATAAACAAGGTGAAAAAACAACGGCGATCAACTGGGACATGAACTGTCTTGAAGAGGTGTGCGGAGCTTGTTCCATGGTCATTAATGGAAAACCGCGCCAGTCATGTACAGCCTTGATTGACAAGTTAGATCAGCCGATCCGTCTTCAGCCGATGAAGACATTCCCGGTCGTGAGAGACTTGCAGGTTGATAGAAGCCGCATGTTCAACTCCTTGAAAAAAGTAAAAGCATGGGTGCCGATCGATGGCACATATGATCTTGGACCTGGACCAAGAATGCCTGAGAAAAAACGTCAATGGGCGTATGAGCTTTCTAAATGTATGACATGTGGTGTCTGCCTTGAAGCTTGTCCAAACGTGAATGATAAGTCTTCCTTTATGGGCCCTGCACCGCTTTCACAAGTTCGTCTATTTAACGCACATCCGACAGGTGCGATGAATAAGTCTGACCGTCTAGAAGAAATTATGGGTGACGGCGGTCTTGCGAACTGTGGGAACTCTCAAAACTGTGTGCAGGCTTGTCCGAAAGGAATCCCGCTGACAACATCAATTGCAGCACTTAACCGAGATACAACATTACAAGCTTTCCGTAACTTCTTCGGAAGCGATCACGCAGAATAACATCACATTCAGTCCTCTTTGCCAATCATGATGAGTGTTTACAAGAGGCTGGATGGAACACAAAATAAACGCCTCTTCCAATATGGGAGAGGCGTTTATTGATGAATAAGGAGATGATGAAGTGAGACTTCCGTCATATATTGAGGAACCGTTTGAAGGATGGAGAGCATCCTTTCGATTTTATGTCGAAACGACTGTCCGTTTTTCAGAAACGGATATGTTCGGCCATATGAACAATGTCACCCCTTTTGTATATTTTGAAGAAGCAAGGATAGCCTTTTTTCAAAAAACGGGAATTGTGGATAAACGAATGAAACGTGTGAGAGAGACGATTACAGTCGTGGCAAACCTGCAATGTGATTACATCAAACAGGTGGAGATTGGGGAGCGGCTTCGTGTGTATGTAAAGCCGGAAAAAGTCGGATCAAGCTCACTCACCCTTCATTATTTAGGAGAAAACGAGCAGCAGGAACCATGCTTTACAGGCTCGGTCACCATGGTGCAAATTAATAAAGAAACAGGCGCACCTGTCCCATTTACAGAGGAAGAAAAAGAGACATTTCAAGCTCAACGAAATGGGTAGCATGCAGCCCTCATCATCGTGTAAGCTTCATTTTGTTATAATAAAAAGACCATATTAAGAAGAACAAAAGGAGAACACATGAAGATTTTTCAATATGACACCATTGATAGTACAAATAATGAAGCGAAAAGGCTCATTCAGCAAGGAGAAAAACCTTCATTTGCTGTCTATGCACATCAGCAGACAGCAGGAAGAGGCAGGCTAGGCAGACCGTGGGAAACGCCTGCAGGGAATGTCGCTTTGACCATGACAGTTTTGCCGCCAGAAGAACTCTCCACCCAGTCAACGATCGCTCCGCTGACGGCACTAGCGATCTACGATGTACTCAAACCTCTCATCAGGGCTGAGGATCAGCTGGCGATTAAATGGCCAAATGATATTCTCATCAATGAAGCAAAGGTATCTGGCACATTGATTGAAGCGGACCGTAACGCCATTTATATCGGGGTTGGCATCAATGTGAAGACAAAGCCGGAGCATGTTCCGTACAAAACCATTTGCCTATCAGAACTTACAGAGGTAAAAGCCGATCAGCTTGTGAAGGAACTTGCCGCCGCTTTTGAAAAATATCATACACGCTGGAAGAATGAAGGGTTTGAAGCACTCACTTCCCTCTATAACAAACGGTTATATCGTCTTCATAAACCGCTGCGAATCTCGTTAGATCGTGAAAAACAAACATGGGAAGAGGGCATTTGCTGCGGAGTCAATCGCTACGGTCATCTCCAGCTAAAAGATGAGAAAGGACAGATAAAAGCTCATTCTGCCGGAGATATCGATGCACCGCTTCAGCATTAAAAAAAGCAGACGATATTCTCGTCTGCTTTAAGCTTCTCTTTTAATATGGGGCTGAATCACATAGTCTTGTTTTGTAAAGACAACTCCGTCTAGAATTTCTCTTGCAGTTCGAATAACTTTGACTCTGTTTTGAGAGATGTCAATTTCCGTTTGCATAATCCCAGCAGGATGCCCAATACGAAGGGTGTCACCTTGACCTTGAAACAGCTGAGAAGGAAGCGTTTCATCCAAGAAACAGCTGGCTGTCACGCAAACAGAGCCGGTAATGGCAAGTGCTTGGTGCGGTCGTTGCATCGATAGCATACGAACGATGATGTCCATATCTGCTGCTCGTCTCAAGATTCCATTTGTATCTACATAATCAGCAGGCTCGCTAATGAGCGCAAGCTTTGGAACAGCTGGAGACTGTAATGTGGCCATTTTTTTTGGTGCAAAGTGACACATTTCAGCAGCGAGAGAACGAATTTCTTCTAAATCATCGAGTAATTCGTCTGTAAACTCTTCAGGCAATTCAGTTCCTTTTAATTGAATATCTTTGGCACGAATAAAGGCAATCGGATTTGCAATGTCAACGATCGAGATTGGAATCTCCCCAAACTTTGTTTGAATCGTATCCATTTTGTTTCCAGTCGGAAAGGTTTTACCTGTGACAGCGCCTTCAGGTTTCTCAAAGGATAAATAAATGGGAGAACCGGTTCCTTTTACGCCTGGAATTTCTGCCTGTCCTTCAAATTTTACTTCTCCATTTTCGACTTCGACCTCTGCCGTGATGACTTTATTTGTATTGGTATTGAGGATACGTACAGTCGTAATGGGCTCAACTGCTTGAACAAGTCCTTTAATGATCGCATACGGCCCAACGGCTGATGAGATGTTCCCGCAGTTTCCTTTAAAGTCGACATATCTCTCATTAATGCTGACTTGTGCAAATGTATAGTTCACATCCACATCCGGGCGTGTGGCTTTATCGATAATGGCCACTTTGCTTGTTAAAGAATTACCGCCGCCGATTCCATCGACCTGCAGCCGGTCAGGGCTGCCCATAATGTCTAATAGAAATGCCTCGAGCTCATCGTGTTCATATGGTGCATTGTTTGCGTGAATGAATACTCCTTTGCTTGTACCGCCTCGCATGATTGTGATTGGAACTTTTCTCATGACTCTCACCCTCAATTTTTAATGAACTGTTTATCTAACCAAAATGGTAAAGTATAATAAGGAATAAGTTAAATACATTATTTTAAGAGGAATCAATAAAAATATTTTATAATCAGTAAAAAAGGAGGGCATACAATGGATGAAAAAGATTGGCGGTTTTTAAAGGTGCTTTATGAAGAAAAGAACATCACAAAAGCGGCAGAAAAATTATTTGTCTCTCAGCCTGCCTTAAGCTATCGATTGAAACAGCTTGAAGAGGAGTTTGATATGAAGCTTTTCTTTAAAAGAAAACGAGGAATTGAATTTACATCAGAGGGCGAATACTTGGCTAAATACGCAAATGACATGCTCAAACAGCTGCAGCAAACGAAAGATGGCATGCTCAATATGCAAAAAAAGGTCAAAGGAACGATCAGGTTAGGGGTCTCAAGTAACTTTGCCCAGTATAAACTGCCAGAAATATTAAAAGAATTTTCTAAGCAGTATCCACATGTTCAATTTATGGTCAACACAGGCTGGAGCACAAAGGTAATGGATTTATTAGGAACATCAAGTGTGCATTTAGGGATTTTAAGAGGTGATTATGACTGGAATGGAGAGCGTTTTTTGCTCGATAAAGAGCGTCTTTGCATTATTTCAAAATCAGAAATTCAGCTAAAGGATCTCCCGAATCTGCCGCTCATTGACTATCATACAGACAGTTCATTAAAACGGCTGATTAACAGATGGTGGCAGGAAACATTCACAATGCCTCCGCTTGTCACGATGGAGACAGACCGTCAGGATACATCAAAAGAGATGGTGAAGCATGGTTTAGGCTATGCCATTGTCCCAGAAATTTGCCTCAGACCAAGTGATGAGTTATTTGTAAAAGGACTTTCGTATAAAGATGGACAACCTGTTTTAAGAGATACATGGCTCATGTACCAGCCAGACTCACTTCATTTGTCTGTTGTGAAAGCGTTCATTGAGTTTTTAAGAAATCAGCAAGGTTGATTATAAAAAAAATTTATTGAATATACGAAAAAATCGATATTTTCATTATAAAAAAAGCTATTATATCCTTGAAATAGAAAGCGCTAACATATAGATCGCAAGTGCAAGGGGGCGCTTGCAGATCATGTAAAGAAGAGGATGGAGGGATATAAAGTGCTAGCTATTTTAGGGATCTTGATGGTCTTGACATTTACATTTCTCATTATGACAAAACGTATGCATCCGGTGGTGGCTCTAACCGTTGTACCTATCATATTTGCATTGATCGGCGGCTTTAACAAAGGGTTAGGGGACATGATGCTTGATGGACTGAAAACTGTTGCACCATCAGCTGCTTTATTGTTATTTGCGATTTTATTCTTCGGTGTCATGCTGGATGCTGGATTGTTTGATCCTCTGATTAAACTCATTCTACGTATTGTAAAAGGTGATCCTGTCAAAATTGCTTTTGGGGTAGCGATTTTGTCTATGCTTGTTGCATTAGATGGTGACGGAACAACAACGTACATGATTACCGTATCAGCTATGCTGCCACTTTTCTTAAGAATTGGGATGAACCCATTAATTTTAGGAACAATTTCATTATTATCATTAGGAATTATGAGCGGAATGACGCCATGGGGCGGCCCGGCTACTCGTGCAATCGCAGCGCTTGGATTAGATGCAGGCGAATTTTTCATTCCATTACTCCCAACGATGGTTGGAGGCGGTCTTTTTATACTTTTTACTGCTTATGTACTTGGGAAAAAAGAAAGAAAACGGATTGGGATTGCAGAAATTCAGCACAAAGAAGAGGTATCTATTTCTCCAGAATTGGCTGCGTCAATTGAAGATGGAGTAGCCGATATCAAGAGACCGAATCTGATTTGGATTAACTTCTTCCTTACAGTTGCTGTCATGGTCACACTCGTCATGGATATCATACCAATTCCTGTACTCTTCTTAATTGGATTTGTCATCGCTCTGATGATCAACTATCCAAAGGTTGAAGATCAGCGCGAGCGAATTTTATCTCATGCAGGCAACGCATTAACGGTTATCACACTTGTATTTGCAGCAGGGATTTTCACAGGGATCTTTTCTGGAACAAAAATGGTTGAGTCCATTGCCAATTTGGTCATTTACATGATTCCGGATTCCTACAGCTCATTTTTCCCGCTGATTGTGGCTTTGACGAGTATGCCATTTACATTTGTGCTTTCAAACGATGCTTACTATTTCGGAGTACTGCCAATCTTGGCTGAAGCTGGCGCAGCTTACGGGATTGATCCGGTGGAAATTGCACGTGCCTCTATCATAGGGCAGCCTGTCCACTTACTGAGTCCGCTTGTAGCTTCAACACTGCTGCTTGTCAGTATGCTGAACAAAGATATTGGTGATTTGCAAAAATATGCACTGCTATGGACCGTGTTAACTGCCCTTTTTACAACACTTATTGCATTGTTAACAGGCGCCATTTCAATCTTTTAAATACCACGCAAAAAAAGGCGATGTCTCGGGGAAGAGACTCGTCCTTTTTTGCGTGGAGGAAAGCGCAGAAATTGGACGCTGATATGCGGGATTTCTTGATTTTAACGTCACCTACCTCAGGCACCCGGCATATGATATCTCGACTATACAGAATCCCATTCTATAGAGACTAGAGCTCTCACCTTAGCAAGGAGGGTTACAATACTTGAAGGAGAAAGAGTTTCAATCCAAGCCGCTATTAACCAAAAGAGAAAGAGAAGTATTCGAATTGCTCGTCCAAGATAAAACAACAAAAGAAATTGCAAGCGAGCTTTTTATTAGCGAAAAGACTGTTCGAAATCATATTTCGAATGCCATGCAAAAGCTAGGAGTCAAAGGCCGTTCACAGGCTGTAGTCGAGCTTCTGCGTATGGGTGAGCTAGAGCTCTAAAGTCAGCCGGTTTTCCTTCCATATCGGGAAGGAACCGGTTATTTCTATATGGTTTCCATTCTTCTTGCATTTTCTTTGAAAAACGAGGAAAATAGACATGTACGTTTTAATCAAAGTGAGATGCTATAGTGAGGTATCAATAAAATGGAAACGAATGAATCAGGCCATGTTGCAGACATTGAAAAATCATTGCGTCACATTGCCGCAATTATTAAGCAAAAAGGCAGAGAAATCCTGAATCAATATACGATTACACCTCCACAATTCATTGGGCTTCAGTGGCTTTATGAATTCGGAGATATGACCATAGGCGAGCTGTCACAAAAGATGTACTTGGCTTGCAGTACAACCACTGATTTAATTGATAGAATGGAAAAAAGTGAACTTGTCGAACGGGTGAAAGATCCATCTGACCGCCGCGTGGTTCGCATTCATTTATTGCCTGAAGGCGAGCGGATCATTCAAGAAGTGATTGCTAAACGCCAAGAATACGTCAGTGAACTTCTAGAGGCTTTCTCAGAAGAAGAAGCCATCGTTTTCAACCAATCCTTAACGAAACTACAGCAGCAAATGAAAAGAAAATGAGGCGATTTTGTTGGATCAACCAATCGGCGTCATTGATTCCGGCGTCGGCGGTTTAACCGTTGCAAAGGAAATCATGAGACAACTGCCAAAAGAAAAAATCATTTATGTAGGCGATACAAAACGATGTCCATATGGCCCGCGGAAAGAAGAAGAAGTTCTTCAATATACGTGGGAAATGGCGCACTACTTATTAAAACACCACCATATTAAAATGCTCGTCATTGCATGCAACACAGCAACGGCGATCGCACTGGATGAAATTAAAGCAACGCTTGATATTCCGGTTATTGGCGTCATTCAGCCTGGCGCCCGTACAGCGATCAAGGTGACAAACAATCAGCATATCGGCGTTATTGGCACAGTCAATACGATCAAAAGCGAGGCATACAAAGAAGCGCTGCTGTCATTAAAAGCAGGTCTAACAGTTCAAAGTCTGGCGTGTCCGCTCCTTGTCCCATTTGTGGAAAGCGGTACGTTTTTAGATCAGACAGCAGAGGCAGTGGTGAAAGATTCCCTTGAACCGATAAAAGAAACAGGAATTGATACACTTATTCTTGGCTGCACACATTATCCAATTTTAAAAGAACCGATTCAGCGCTTTATGGGCAGTGATGTCAGCATCATTTCATCAGGGGATGAGACAGCGAGAGAAGCAAGTACGATTCTTTCATATAAAGGGCTGTTAAATACCTCTAAAGAAGCACCTGTCCATACATTTTACACAACAGGGCAGCAGCAAAATTTTCAAAACATCGCTCGTGACTGGTTTGGCTACCTGCCAGGGAAGGTCGAAACCGTGTCACTTGAACACATCTATCAGCAATAACCCCCTTCTATTTGAAGTGGGTTATTTTTTTATGAAAAGGGTCTAATCCTCTGGGGGAGCTCGTATACATAGTAGTACAAACTACTAGAGGAGGGTGAAGTATGCTGAAAAAAGGATCTACAGCAGCTGTTACGTGTATCGCGTCAGCCATGCTTTTGTCAGGATGCGGATTGTTTCAAACAGACCAAGCGAAAACAGAGATTGATCCACCACAAAACGTCACATATGTGAAAGAAAATAAAGAAGATAAACAAACAGCCAAAGAAGGAAAAGAAGAGAAGCAGGCAGATACGGTGATGAGAGAATTATATTTAATTGATAAAAACGGGTATGTCGTATCTCAATCTATTCCGCTGCCGAAAAATGAAGGAAGTGCCAAACAAACCCTTGAATATCTCGTGGATGGGGGACCTATTTCTAACTTAATGCCGAATGGCTTCAGAGCAGTGCTGCCAGCGGACACGAGGGTATCTGTCGATATTAAAGACGGAACGGCGGTTGTCGATTTTTCAAATGAATTTAAAAACTATAAAAAAGAAGACGAGCAGCGCATTTTGCAATCTGTCACTTGGACGTTAACTCAGTTTGATTCCATAGCCAAAGTCAAATTGAAGATGAATGGACATGAACTAAAAGAAATGCCAGTGAACGGTACACCTATCTCAGATGATTTAGGCAGAGAAGACGGTATTAATATCCAGCACGAGGCTGCTGCTGATATGACAGCGACAAAGCCAGTGACGGTGTACTATTTAGCTGAATCTGATGAACAGACGTACTATGTTCCGGTGACCACAAGAGCGCCAAAAGACGAGGATGATCCGATTACAGCAGCGATTGATGAGCTCGTCTCTGGACCAAGCAAAAAAAGCCATCTGCTTACAGACTTCGATCAGGATGTGAAGCTGAATGATGTACCAAAAGTAAAAGATGGCCATGTGACACTTGATTTCAACGAATCCATTTTTGGCAGTGCAGATGAAAAGAAAAAGGTCATTTCACAAAAAGTTCTTGATAGCATTGTGCTCACATTAACCGAGCTGCCGGACGTCAAAAGCGTATCTGTCAAGGTGAACGGCAAGGCTGAGCTTGTGAACGAAAAAGGAGCAGAGCTCACAAAGCCGGTTTCACGACCAGAACAAGTGAATACAGGTAGTTTTTAACGTCACACATTGATATAATGGAGAAAAAGAGGCATGCATATTCGCTGCCTCTTTTTTATTCCAAGCGATTAGAACGAGCTGAGGTTGTCAAAGTTAGTAGGAGAACCCCGCTGGCACTCGCGAGGAATGTATATCGTAACGGAGGTAAAACATGAGATTAGATGAAAGACAATATGACGAATTGAGAAAAATTGAAATAGAGGCAGGCTACATCACGCATCCAGAAGGCTCTGTCTTAATCTCAGCGGGAAATACGAAGGTGATTTGTAATGCATCGATCGAAGACCGTGTACCTCCTTTTTTAAGAGGAGAAGGAAAAGGCTGGATCACAGCAGAATATAGCATGCTTCCAAGAGCAACTGCACAAAGAACAATAAGAGAATCATCTAAAGGAAAAGTCACAGGACGTACTATGGAGATTCAGCGTTTAATTGGACGAGCACTCCGTGCAGTCGTTGACTTAGAAAAGCTTGGCGAACGCACCATTTGGATTGATTGTGATGTCATTCAAGCAGACGGAGGCACACGTACAGCGTCGATCACAGGTGCTTTTGTTGCCATGACACTCGCGATTCAAAAGCTACGAGCTGAAGGAGTTATCAAAGAAAACCCGATTACTGATTATTTAGCGGCGATATCCGTCGGAATTGATTCTCAGCAAGGACTTCTGTTAGATTTAAACTATGAAGAAGATTCTTCTGCTGAAGTAGATATGAATGTCATTATGACAGGCGCTGGTCGCTTTGTTGAACTTCAAGGAACAGGCGAAGAAGCGACATTCTCAAGAGAACAGCTAAACGGACTGCTTGATTTAGCCGAAAAGGGCATCAAAGAATTAATTGAAAAGCAAAAAGCAGTAACAGGAAAAGTCATCGAATAAAGAGAAGGGTTTGATCAGGATGAAAACAGCCATCATTGCAACGCACAATGCGGGCAAAGCGAAAGAATTCAAAGCCATTCTTGAGCCAAAAGGATTCACGGTCAAAACACTAGCAGACATTGGCTTTACTGAAGAAATTGAAGAAACAGGACAAACCTTCGAAGAAAATGCCATCATCAAAGCCGAGGCCATTCAAGCCAAAGCAGGTGAAATGGTCATTGCAGACGATTCCGGTCTGTCCATTGATTATCTGGGCGGAAAACCTGGCGTGTATTCAGCGAGATACGCTGGTGAGCATAAAGACGATGCGGAGAATGTGGAAAAAGTACTGAGCGAACTTCAAGGCATTGAAAAAGAAGACCGCACAGCCAGATTCAGATGTGCCCTTGCTGTCAGCATACCGGGAAAAGAAACAAAGACGGTAGAAGGATCAGTAGAAGGCTTCATCGCAGAAAAACCAATCGGCGAAAACGGCTTCGGATACGACCCAATTTTCATCGTCAAAGACAAAGACCAGACGATGGCCGAGTTATCACCAGAGGAGAAAAACAAGATCAGCCATCGAGCGGTCGCGCTTCAAAAGCTTTCATCACTGCTAGACGCAAATGAATAAGGGGGAATGAAGCCATGAAGATACTCATCATTAGTGACAGTCATGGACTCACAGACGAACTTCAAACCATTGCCAATCGGCATGCGGCTGAAGTTGACATGATGATTCACTGCGGAGATTCAGAACTCGAAACGAACCACCCAGCACTCGAAGGATACAAAGTCGTCAAAGGAAATTGTGACTTTATGGGCGATTTTGAAGAAGAGCTCCTGCTCCCACTTGATGGAGGCGGAAAACTATTTCTCACTCACGGACATCTGCATGGCATCAAACAATCCTTACTTCAAGTCTACTACCGTGCAGAAGAGCTGGGCGCAGACATTATCTGCTTTGGCCACTCGCACATTCCAGGCAGTGAACTGCTAAGAGGAAAACTGCTCATTAATCCAGGCAGCGTGCACTTGCCAAGAGTGCGAAAAGAGCGCAGCTATGCTATACTGACACTAGATGGAAGCGAAGCAAACGTACAGTTTTTCACGGACGAAGGTCTTGCCATACAAGACCTCGAAAACACAGTCACATTGGAAGGTATTTCATAAGGGTGCAGCATTAGCCCCTTATGAAAAAACTTTCGAAAAACCGTTGACTTTAAAGAACAATAGTAATATAATAAATCTTGTCGCTGAGGTAATACGCCAAAGCACACTACATAACAACATGTCCCAGTAGCTCAGCAGGATAGAGCAACGGCCTTCTAAGCCGTCGGTCGGGAGTTCGAATCTCTCCTGGGACGTCATGTAAAGTATACATAGCCCTTCATATGACAGGGTTTTGGACAGATAAAGGATGCTAACACAGATTATAACACTGTGTTAGCATCCTTTTTTTCTCCCTACAATATCTTTGCATTGTTCTACTGCCTCCAAATTATTTTTATTAGGAGGTAACAGTATGACAAAGAAAAAAGGTATCTTTGAGGTAGAGGTAGATATTAACCTGTTTAAACAAAGTAAGGAAACAGAGGCACATGATAAGCTCTTAATCTCAACAGAATTAGGAACAGTCTCATCAAGAAAGAAAAATGGCAGAGACTTATATAGTGCAATGGAAATTATTATCCAGAAGATGAGGGTAAGTGGCTACAGAGATAGGACAATTACAGACTACATTAGGTATATAGCTCGTTTTAGAAAAGTTGCCAATGTGAAATGCCTTGATTCCATGCAGGTATCCAATTAGACTAAGCTGACAAGGCTAAAATGACTTAAAGAAATTTCGGGCAAATGTTTTAATAATGGATGTTATAACTCTAAGTTTGGCATGGAGTTGATAAGAAGGTCAAAAAAGGGGCTAAAAAGGCTAATGTGGAGGTTTTGTTGTCTTTGTTACTAAATACCTTTATAGGGCTAAGAGATGCTGTGGCAGTCCTCACGTGTATAAAACAGGTGTAAGGATTAATACAAAGGGGCAACTCTGTGAAAGGCATTTTGATTTTGAAAGTAAGTTACTCAGTCAATCTTAAAAAATCATAAGAGTCCAGAGATTACAGGTTTCTGCAGAAAGACTCTGTATAACAAGATAAAGGAACAAAGGAGATGGCTTAGGCTATCTCTTTTTAAATTAATTAGCCCTGATAGGTAAGAATTTGTAGAAAACTATAGTATAATTATAACTGTTTGAGTATATTGAGAAGGATTTCTAGGGGGACAAGACTTTGAGTAAGAATGAAAGGATTACAGAAAATATTGTTAGAGATAAACTAAAGGATTTAGGCTACTTTGATGATGAATTTCTAAAAGTAGAGGAACAAATTAGTCACAATAAAACAATCAAAAACTGTTTGGCTAAAGCCAGTAAGAATGGTAAGGGGGTAGGGAAACCTGAATTTATAATCCATTCCTCCCTTAACAAAGATTTAGTAATTGTAATTGAATGCAAGGCAGACATTAAGAAACATGAAAGCAAGGAACATAACAAGTATGCAGAATTTGCAGTAGATGGAGCCTTACATTATGCAAAGAATTTATCAACTGCTTACAATGTAATTTCTATTGCAGTTAGTGGTCAAAATGAAAAAGAACTAAAAACATCAGTATATTTATGGGCGAAAGAAACAAAGTCTCCTAAGGTTTTAATTAATCAGTACAATGTAGAGATTGATGTAATTCTAACTTTTGATGAGTATTTCAAGTTAGCTAGTTATAACCCTGATGTTGAAAAGAAAAGGTATGAGGATTTATTAACTTTCTCAAGAGAATTACATAACTATATGAGAGATTATGCTAAATTAACAGAAACAGAAAAGCCCTTACTTGTAAGTGGTATATTAATTGCTTTATCAGACCCTGCTTTCTCAGTGAATTATCAGAACTATCCTTTTGGTATTCTTCCAACAGAAATGTATGAGGCAATTAGGAGAGAGGTTGAAAATGCTCAAATACCTAAAGCTAAAAAGCAAAACATGATACAGCCTTACTCTTTCATTTCTGTACACCCTGAGTTAGCTAAATTAGACAAAAAGACTAATGAGACCCCATTATATAGATTAGTCCAAGATATAGATGAGAAGGTTAGACCCTTTATAACAATCTATCAAAACTTTGATGTAATAGGTCAATTTTATGGAGAGTTTTTAAAGTACACAGGTGGGGATAAAAAAGCACTTGGTATTGTACTTACTCCTAGACATATAACGGATTTATTCTCTAAGATTGCAGGAGTATCATCTGCAAACAAAGTATTGGACACATGTTGTGGTACAGGTGGCTTTCTAATATCTGCTATGTCAGAAATGATGAGAAAGTCTAAGACTCAAGAAGAAATCGACCATATTAAATCCACTTGCCTCATTGGAGTGGAACAGCAACCTAACATGTTTGCGCTAGCTGCCTCTAACATGATTTTAAGAGGGGATGGCAAAGCAAACTTATATCAAGGTAGTTGTTTTGATGAGGCAATTACAAAAGAGGTCAAAAAGTTAAAAGCAGATGTGGGCATGATTAATCCTCCATATTCGCAGAAGGGGGAAGGGTTACATGAGTTAGACTTTGTTTATCACATGCTAAACTGTTTAAAAGAAGGTGGCATAGGTATAGCTATTGTACCTATAAACTGTGCTATTTCCCCTCATCCAATGAAAGAAACTATATTAAAAGAACATACATTAGAGGCTGTTATGTCTATGCCTGATGACCTCTTTCATCCAGTAGGTGTTGTAGCTTGTATCATGGTCTTTAAAGCTCACCAACCTCACAATAAGAATGAGTTCCATAAAACATGGTTTGGGTATTGGAAGAATGATGGATTTATTAAAACAAAACATCTAGGTAGAACTGACCTTTATAATAGTTGGAAAGACCTTAGAGATAGTTGGCTAGACAGCTACTTTTCAAAGAGAGAAGAGCCTGGAGCTAGTGTTATGCAAAAGGTAACAGCGGAGGATGAATGGTGTGCAGAGGCTTATTTAGAAACTGACTACTCAAATATTAGTCAAGATGACTTTGAGCATGAGTTAAAGAATTATATGTTATTTAAGCTTTTAAATGGTGATACAGATGATAAGAATTAGTGATTTATTTGATGTGAAATATGGTTTAAACATGGAGCTGAACAAATTAACTGTTAAGGAAAAACATGAGGAAAATACTGTAAACTTTGTTTCTAGGACTGCTAAAAATAATGGAGTATCAGCTATAGTGGAAAAGATTGAGGGTATTGAACCTCTAGAGGCAGGACTTATCACAGTATCAGGTGGGGGCTCAGTCCTTGAGACTTTTGTACAACCTAGCCCATTTTATTCAGGTAGAGATTTATATTATCTAAGACCTAAAATAGAAATGTCTCTAAAGGAAAAGATATTTTACTGTCTTGCCATAAAGGAGAACAAATATAGATACAACTATGGCAGACAAGCAAATAGAACTTTAAAGGACATTCTTATTCCTGATAGTGTTCCTGAATGGGTACAATCAGTTAATCTTGACTCTTTTGTCATATACAAAGATAGCCTAGTTAAAGAAGAAATGTCATTAGTAGATAAACAATGGAAAGAATTTCTCTACACTGATATTTTTGATGTAAAAAAAGGTAAAAGGGTAGTTAAAAACAATTTAAAATCAGGTGATACTCCATTTATTGCATCTATTGACTCAAATAATGGCATTAGGGAGTATTGTGATTTGCCTCCCTTATATGAGGGGAATGTAATTACAGTTAATTATAATGGGAGTGTTGGAGAAGCATTTTATCAGCCATCTCCTTTTTGGGCATCTGATGATGTGAATGTTCTAATCCCTAAGTTTGAACTTAATCCATACATAGCCATGTTTATTATTACAATTATTAAACAAGAAAAGTATAGGTTTAACTATGGTAGAAAGTGGCACAAAGAGAGAATGGAAGTAAGTAAAATGAAATTACCAGTTAAGGGAAATGGTACTCCTGATTGGGAATACATGGAGAGGTATATTAAATCCCTACCTTATTCTAAAACCTTATAATTATAATTGAGCCTACATCTTTGTCAGGCTCTTTTTTTATACCTTCCTATACTGTTTGTAAAATAGGTTAGAAAATTTTATAAAGACTTTGCCCATTTTTAGTAACCCTCTGTCTGTATTTATACCATTGGATATTTGCCAGCAGTATAAGACATCAAAGCCTTTATATGGACCTGCAACGTGAATCATCATCACACCGTGGTTTCGGTAGCCGATGGCGTAAAGCGCGTGAAGGTTATCTGACAAAGCATCCATTATATCAGTCTTGCATGTTAAAAGGCTAACGTATTGCGGTTACAGTAGTAGACCATATAAAACCACGTAAGGGAGATAAAAAACTATTCTGGGATTCAACTAACTGGTAGCTGCTGTGTGCGTCCTGTCACAGTAGGAGGACCGCTAAAAAAGATGGAGGTTTGGAAATGGATTATAAAAAATGCACATGTGATAATTGCGGAACAATCTTCATAGTTAAATACTGTTCTAGGATTATGAAGGTCGGTCGTGGAAACAAACGTCACCTTCTTGTGGTCCATGGTGTAAAGAGGGGTACACATCCTACTACACTAACGCTGAAATCAGGCCATTATATTACAGCTGCTTCAAAATATGTTGAAGTAAAGCAGAAGTAAAAAAAAGCCCTTCCGACACGGAGGGGCTTTTCATTGGTATTCATCGCTGTCAAATTCCCATAATTTTTGACCGTCTACTAAATATACAGCCTTAGGTGGATCATCATAAAGGGAAATTTCCACATAAGAATTTCCTTCTTGTATTACCCAATCACATACTCTTCCTTCATTATGAGTAGGGTGGGCAATGATGTCCTTGACAATAAAGGCAACTGCGTAATATTCTGTATAATTTATATCATCGTCTTCTAGTCCATTATCTGTTTCATAGAGTGCATCTGGTTTTCCGATAATCTGTAATCCGTTTTTCCACTCTAGTCGCAATTCGTTGGCACCATATTTATTTAATATTTTGATTAAAGAGTTATATCCCAAGAGTATCAATCCTTTTTTATGGTATTGGTTTTGTTGGAACTATGTGAGCACCATCTTTTGAGTAATGTATTGTTCCTCTATCTGTTTCTATATATTTTCCAGTTTCTAAGTCATATGCTTTACCTATTTTGTGATCAAATTTAACAACTTCTCTTCCTTTTGATGGGATGTGTCCTGTACCAGCATATTTATCAAGCAATTCTTGGGCTTTTTTATTGTCACCGTAAAAGATGCTTTTTTTCTTTCCATTAGCTATCTCCTGTTTATAGTTAGGTGCATCAGGAATATGTTTCTCTTGAGCGCCTGGTTTTACTTTTACAGGGAAACCATTTACTTCACGATACGGACCTTTTGGTACGGAATGTTTGCCGAAGGAAGGTGTTTTGACAATCTTCTTGGCTACTTTCTCTCCTTTCATTATTTTAAATACGTATTTTCCTACTTTAGCGATTTTAGCTCCGGGTATCATGTACAAGCTTGATACTAGACGGTCCATGTCAGCGACTTTGTCACCTGTTACAGGGTCTCTTCCTGTGATGACTCGAATGGCATCATTTATTCCTGTAAATTCAACCGCTGTATTTAAGATGTTTGAGGTTTGTTTCAAGTCAGAAATCTTTGTGATGCTTTCAATCTTCACTTTGTTTTGATCCGATATTCGTAACCGATATAGCATTCCATCTCGAATAAATTCAACTGTTTTGGCATTTGCGAAGTCAATCTTTTCATTTGTATTATATACTTTTCCATTTACGAACACGGCGTTTTGATTGATTTTATTAGACGGTTTCTTCTTCACAAGAGTATCCACATTCGATTGCTCTTTATCATTCAGCTTGTTCAGCATGATCATCATTGGGTTTTCTTTAGGGTTGTCTATTTTTTCATTCAATTCGCTGATGTTGCTGCTGATTTTTTCTTCTTTTCCACCTTTGAAAATAGAGCCTTTTTGATAACTGGTAATTTCAATTTTCGGGCCAGTGAACATCTTGCTTAAAGTATCTATGTATTGCTTCATTGTGTGAAGGGAACTTTTTGTTTCATTTAGAGCACTTGTTTGTTCTCTGTCAAATGCATGAAGTAGTCCAATGGTTTTGGACGTCTCAAGCCAGGCTTTTTGATAGCTTTGTTGAAAAGCAGATTCATCTACATGAGGCAAATGCGCAATATGGCTGACCCTGCTGAGGGCTTGATTCACATCGGATACAATATCAGAAATAGTCCGTTCGGCTTTTTTTAACCCTTGGTCAAGCTCGTGTTCAATGAATGATTGAGAGATAAAACCATTCGGGTTTGATTCAAAAGCATGAAGTGCCTGTTTTGTCTTTTTTAGTGCACCACTGTATTCTTCAATGACGATCTGAAAGAATTGCAAAAAGGGAATGTGACACTCCATATAAAAATCTTTTATCGCTTGTCCAGCTTCTCCCTTCAATGCACCATCTAAGGAGATGATTTGGTTGATTTGCTTTTCTAGGGACTTAACATTATGTGATTGCTGCTTCAACTTGTTCAGCGTTTGGTCAATTCCATTCTTCAACTCAAAGACATCAAGGGTTTTCATTCCGTTCTCCTTTACTTTCTGTTAGTACTCGAAGCAATTAAGCGTCCACATAAAGAAAGGGAGCTGCATAAACGACAGCTCCCAAGTTGAGGAGTTAATTTTTCTTTTTTCTGTAGTCTTTTACTAAGCTTGAAACAACTAACCCCATCACACTAAAAGCCACAAGATAAAATAAAACATTTGTTACAGGTGTATCAATTTTCCCTAAGATCATCACAAGGGCAATAATAGCGCTGGGTAAAGTAATTAATAACATTTTGGATGGCGTGCTTTGCTGTGACACTTAATGACCTCCTGATTGATCCATTAAATAGATATTTTAGTTGATTTTAACATATGGAGATTGTGCGAACAACATAAGGGGGATAGCAATTTACTTTAAGAGTGGACGAACGAAACTTGCCGATTTTATGGAAATCATTTCAATTAAACCTTTTGTGTAATAAAATGTATATGATTTATACAAAGGGGTGAGATGGCGTGAAGCATTTTTTCACGGCAATCGTAGTGGCTATCATTGTCGGGATCATTGTATATGTTGCAGATAATCGTTTAAGCATGTTTCCGTTGATGCTGATTTTAGCGGTTGCGATCTAAGCAGAATTAGCGAAGCATTGATTAAGAAATACTCAAAAGAAAATAGTTAATAGCACCGCCCTCCATTGGAAGGGCATTTTTAAATTAACCTCCCTAATGAAAAAGGCATTGTAAAGTGGTAAATATGCAAAAGAGAAAATATTCTTTCTCTCCAACTAAAAAAAGTAAGGTGTATAAAATCAAAACGGAGAACCCGCTTGCCTTATGACGGATTTTCTTATCATGCAATGACGAGAAACCCATGAAATCATGGGTTCTTTTATTTCTCTAGTCAAACTAAAATCAAGGTGCCACCAATTCAACTTTCATTCTATCAGGATCTTCGAAATAAACTGCGTAATGTTTATCGCCGCCTGCGAAGGGGTGTGTATCGGTATAAAGAATTTTAACCCCCATGCTTTTTAACTTTTCAGTCATATCATCTACTTGCTGCCGGGAACTGGCATGAAAAGCCAGGTGGTTTAGACCTGCCCTGCGTCTATGATATGGTATGTCCATAAATCGTTCCTCCGTTTGTACGAAAACGATATAAGTTTCTCCTAATTTCCAACTTCGACCGCTTTCCCAGGTTTGATACGGCTCGTAGCCTAACTCCTCTAAAAACCACCCCCAAAAAATAATCGAATTCTTTAAATTCGAAACATTTAGTTCAATATGATGAATAAGTCCTTTTGACAATAGATGAGCCCCCCCATTTAGAAGATTAATGATTATATGACTTAATGTAACTTAATTCAGATGAATATGGAACTCTATTTAATGGTTTAGCTGTTAATGAATAAATCTAAAGAAGAATATGCTGCTTCTCGACAGCTTTCAGCAATTTTAAGGCAAATTTAAGCTCGGATTTCATTTCAAATGTATTAAATCTTTGTTACAATAAGACAGCTTTGCGCAAAAGAGACGTTCTAAGGTTCGACATTTTTTTAGTATTTCTTAAAAATTTTATGTTTTAACATGAAACTCTTTTAATGATTCATGCGTCTCTATAAGTGTCAAAAGAAAAGAGGTTATCAATATGCTATTCAAAAAGCTATCAGAAAATAAGTCTGTAAAATGGATAGGATATACAAGCTTTTACTTACTTATTTTGCTATTATTGTTCTTTATTTACGGATTCCACACAGCAAATACGGGATCATTCATTTACAACGATTTTTAATTGGAGATTAAATTATGAAACTATTACAAACGATTCATGAATACCAGCAAACGAAACCAACACAGCCAGCATTTGTTTCTCAACATGCATCGATCACATATGATGAGCTATGGCATTTATCAGACCAAATGGCTGGTGCGATCGATGCAGTCACAGCTGGCAGTGAACCTGTCATTGTATACGGTCATATGGAGCCAGAGATGCTGATTTCTTTCTTAGGTAGTGTGAAATCAGGCAGACCATATATTCCGGTCGACATCTCAATACCTGTCGAGCGCATCGTCTCTATCATTGAAAGCTCAAAAGCCAGTCTATTGATATGTGCAAATGAGCAGAATGTATTAGATGTAGAAGAACACATTGAAGTGAAGAGTGCGGCATCGCTTTTAGCACTTGAAAAAGAAGCACCGCCATCCACGCAGTGGGTTCAACAAGATGATGTTTTTTACATTATTTATACGTCTGGCAGTACTGGAAAACCGAAAGGCGTTCAGGTAACAGCCAATAATTTAGAAAGCTTTACAGAGTGGATGTGCCGTGACTTCCCAATTGGTGAAGGACGCACATTCTTAAATCAAGCACCATTTTCTTTTGACTTATCAGTGATGGATCTCTATCCAGCCCTTCAATCAGGCGGCACGCTTTACTGTTTAGTGAAAGATCTTGTGAATAAGCCAAAGGATATGTTTGTAGCACTTGGTCAATCTGACGTTGAAGTGTGGACATCAACACCTTCTTTTGTGCAAATGTGCTTAATGGATCCTTCCTTTACAGGGGAGCTTTTACCAGAGCTGAACGTTTTCTTGTTCTGCGGTGAGGCGCTTCCTGTAGCTGTAGCAAGTGCACTTCTTGAGCGTTTTCCAAAGGCGCAGGTCTTTAATACGTATGGTCCAACTGAAGCAACTGTTGCGATTACATCGATTGAAGTGACGCAGGCGATTCTTGATCAGCACGATTCTTTACCAGTAGGCTATGCCAAACAGGATACAGACATCGTCATTTTAGATGAAGAAGGCAAGACACTTCCTGATGGTGAAAAAGGAGAAATTGTCATTGTGGGGCCAAGCGTCACAAAAGGCTACTTAGGTGAACAAGCCTTGACAGATAAAGTGTTCTTTGAATACGAAGGACGTCCTGCTTACCGTACAGGTGACGCAGGTGTGGCGAAGGATGGATTAATTACGTGCCATGGCCGTCTCGATTATCAAATTAAGCTTCATGGATACCGGATGGAGCTTGAAGAAATTGAATATCATGTAAGCGAGACAACCTATGTCAATGCTTGTGTAATTGTTCCATACCAGCCAAATGGTCATGTGGAGTACTTGATTGCAGCGATTGTTCCAGCAGCTCATTCATTTGAAAAAGAGTATCAGCTGACAAGCGCGATTAAGAAAGAAATGGCGGATTCACTGCCAGCGTACATGATCCCAAGAAAGTTTGTCTATCTTGAGCAGCTGTACATGACGCCAAACGGGAAGGTTGACCGTAAGAGAATCGCGAAAGAGGTTCTTCTATGATTCCGTTTAGTTCATTCTTTTTCTTCATTCTAATTGGTATTCTTCTTTTGCCGACGATCATTCTTGGTCTTCGCGGCAAAAGAATGCAGGGCTACAACATGTTTGCAACGGTTGTGGCGCTGGCACTTATTTTCTCAAAGGATGCCCATGGCGCGCTGCTGCTCTTCTTGTTCACGGTGTGGCAAGTCTTCATCATCCGCCTGTACCTTGCATACAGGTTAAAGGCGAATCAGGCATCTGTTTTCTATGCAGCAGTGGTGGCATCTATTTTGCCGCTTGTGCTGTCAAAGATTTTACCGTTCTTTTTAACTCATCAGCCGCACCAGCCGCCGCCAATGAACTGGCTGAGCTTTTTGGGGATCTCGTACTTAACATTTAAAGGTGTTCAGTTAATTATCGAGACAAGAGACGGCTTGATTAAGAAGAAAATTCCGATTCACCGTTTGGTCTATTTCATTGTCTTTTTCCCGACGATTTCATCAGGTCCGATTGATCGTTACCGCCGATTTGAAAAGGATATGGATACACCGCTTGAAAAGGAAGCATACAGTGATCTTCTATATGCCGGTATTCATAAAATTTTCATTGGCTTCTTATATAAGTTCATTATTGGTTATCTGATTCACACATATATTCTGATGAATATTCATCACATTAGCAGCAGTCACTTTGTTCAGCAGTTAACATATATGTATGCTTACAGCATGTATTTGTTCTTTGACTTTGCTGGATATACAGCGTTTGCTGTAGGTGTGAGTTATATGATGGGGATTAAATCACCAGAGAACTTTAATAAACCGTTTATCAGCCGAAACATTAAAGACTTCTGGAATCGCTGGCACATGTCCCTGTCCTTCTGGTTCAGAGACTACGTGTTTATGAGATTTGTGTTCTTTATGACCAAAAAGAAGTGGATCAAGAACCGAATGGCTGTATCAAATATCGGGTACTTTGTCCTCTTTCTATTGATGGGTGCTTGGCATGGTCTTGCCCTTCAATATATTATTTACGGACTATATCATGCAGTTGTCATGTCCGGTTACAATTTATTTGAGAAATGGAATAAAAAGCACAAGTGGTGGCCGGATAATAAGGTCACAATGGTTGTGTCTATCATTATTACATTCCATGTGATTTGTTTCGGATTTTATATTTTTTCAGGAAAACCATTTCATCATTAATGATTAAGGGAGTAGAAAATTATGGAATTTAAAAATCAAGTATACGGTATTATTGCAGAGGTTTGTCAGGACGACGTTGTGAAAGAAAATCCAGAGATTGCGATTTTTGAAGAAGGCCTTCTTGATTCATTTGGTACAGTAGAACTGCTTATGGCAATTGAAAGTCAACTCGGAATCACTGTTCCGATTACAGAATTCGATCGTGATGTGTGGGATACGCCGAATCATATTGCTGAGCAGCTGGCAGAGATGAAGTAATGAAAAAGCGTTTTTTTGGGCCGCTTATTTTAGCGGCTGTTCTATTCATTGGTGTTCTTCTTGTACCAAATGCATGGCTCTCACACCTGATCCCAAAAGACAAATTACAAAAGTCAGCCACAGAATTAGATCCAGGGATGTTCCAAGGGCTCTACTTACAAGATGAAATGCTAAAAGATCCAACTTATTTGCCGATCTATGGATCTTCTGAACTATCACGTTTTGATCCATATCACCCTTCGAATTTCTTTCATGAGAATCCTCAAGGGTTTACACCTTATCTTATTGGAAAAGGTGGATCGCAATCATTAATTCATGCGATGAACTTCGCAGCGCATATGGATGAATTAAAAGGGAAGAAGCTTGTATTTATCGTGTCCCCGCAGTGGTTTGTGAAATGGGGATCTGATGAGAATCACTTTGCACCGAACTATTCAGCGCTTCAAGCGCTGAATCTCGCCTATAATAAAGAAATTGATCCAACTGTGAAAAAAGAGCTGATCAAAAGAATCATGAAGTTTAAAGCAGTCAAAAACGACATGGTGATTACAGAGCTTTTTAAAGCAGAGCTATCTGGAAACAAGTTCGCTTATGGCGCGATTTCTCCTATTGCGAAAATGTATTATGGCATGCTTCAAAAGAAAGACATGTACTATACGATTGGATCGGGGCATGAGCGCAAGCTTCAACCGTCTCCTTCAGTCAAAGGAAAAACATGGGCTGAGCTTGAAAAAGAAGCGAGCATTTTTGGTGCGAAAAGAGCAGGGGACAACCCGTTTTATATTAATCAAAAACTGTTTGACCACAAGCTGAAACCGATCATGAAAAAGATGAAGGATTCCCGTGAAGGCCACTCTTATGCGGAATCACCAGAATACAAAGATTTTCAAATCATGCTGGATATTTTAAAACAGGCAGGGGCGAAGCCTTTGTTTGTGACGATTCCTGTCAACGGAAAGTGGTATGACTACACCGGTTTTCCGAAAGAAGGCCGTACAGGTTATTATGAAAAAATCAATCGTCAAATTCGAGATAATGGGTATGAAGTCGCAGATTTGACTAAGCATGAGTACGATCCATACTTCTTTAAAGATACGATTCATGTGTCTTATAAAGGATGGGTTTACATCGATAAGGCAATTGAAAAGTTTTACAAAGAGCAGTAGAATGCAGCAGCTTTCTGCTGCTTTTTGTTTGTCGAATCGGCGGATATCTTGTATAACTAAGGGAAAAGGGCTATGCTGTAGATGGAGGCGATATGATGAATCGTTCTGAGAAAAAAGAACTATTAAAGCGTTCGAAGAAGCATTTTAATGATCATGCCTTTTGGGAAAAGCTAAAAAAGACGGCACAAAAAGCTGGTGTCTCTCTTGTCTATGCTGTGCTATTACTTTACTATACATTGCAAAAACCCGAAGTGCCGGTCAAAGCAAAGACCCTGATTATTGGAGCACTCGGCTACTTTATCCTTCCACTTGATCTCATTCCGGATACATTGATTGGTGTTGGCTATACAGATGATTTAGGCGCCATTACATTTGCTCTGCTTCAAGTAGCGATGTACATTGATGATGATGTGAAAGGGAAAGCAAAAGACAGGCTGTCAAAATGGTTCGGCGAAAAAACCGATACGTCTTTGATTGATCAAAAGCTTGAGGATGGCGGTATGCCGTCTGTATAAAGAAAAGCCTCCGTTATTGGAGGCTTTTTTCTTTTACCCTAAAAATTTCACGCAAACTGGGTGAGGGACGGTAATGTCTGATTGTAAGACAGTGAGTCGTCCTGTTTCTTTGTCGCGTTTGTATAACACGAGATTGCTAGATTCTTGGTTTGAACCGACGAGGAATACTTCTGTTGGATCAAGCACAAAATCTCTAGGCCAGTTTCCTTCAGAAGAAGCAATCTCGACTAGGCTTAATTGGCCGTCATCGTCTGCTTTAAAAATCGCAATGCTGTCATGACCGCGATTTCCTGCATAAACAAATTGTCCGTCTGAAGAGACATGAATGGCACTGCCTTGATTGTTCTCTGTAAAATCGCTTGGAATGGTCGCGATTGTTTGGATCTCTTCAAAATGACCATCTTCAAAGTAACGAAGCACAATGACCTCGGAGCTTAGCTCTGTCATTACATATGCCACAGGTTTCGTTGGGTGGAATGTGATATGACGAGGTCCGCTGCCTGGCTTTGTTTCAAATGTATGAGCAAGCTCAAGTTTGCCGTCTTCTTTCTTATACGTATAAATTCCATCTGTTCCAAGGTCAACAGCCACTGCAAATTGTTCATCTGGTGTGAGACCCATAAAGTGAGTGTGCGGTTTTTCCTGACGATCTTCGTTAGGGCCAGTTCCTTCATGCTGCACCTGTGAGAGCGTGCGGATCACTGAGCCGTTTTCAGCATCGATTTCATACATCTCTGCTGTCCCTTTATGATAATTCGCTGTATACGCCGTTTTCGTTTGACTGTCCACGCTGACGTGGCAAGGAGAAGCTCCATCGGCAAGCTCTTGGTTGATGAAGTGAAGTCTGCCTGTTGTTGAATCAATTTGATACGCAGCAAGGCCGCCCTGTGATCCTTTTTTCACAACAGCATAAACAAACTTTTGATCCTCTGACACGGTTAAATATGTAGGATTTTCAAGTTCAGCAGCGACTTCTACTTGCTCAATCTGCTGCTTGTCCGTATTTAATGTAAACGTATAAACGCCTTTACTGTCTCCCTTAGTATACGTACCGATATAACCTCTGATGTTAGCCATGTATTGCCCTCCTTCTATTAGATGCTCTCATTCTATCATAAATTCATAGGAAAACGCTTTAGAAAGGCATGCCAAAAGAAAAAACAAAGTCAATGAAATCTCACAATATTCATCAAAAATGTTGTGAAAAAATATCACAAAAGTTTTCTCAAAAGAAAACCGTTCATGTAAAGTAAATAAATTGAAGAAAAAATACAAAAAATTTTAAGTTTTTTCATTCCTTGTCTAGCAAAGGTGTAAGCGTATACATTTAATTTTGATTAGTCTAAATTGTCTAATAATTTTAAAAATGCTGTTGACACTGTATGGAAAGCGGCGTAAGATGGGTTCAACAAAAGCTAAACAAACACGCAGTGCAAGCGAGAGACACTTCAATATAAAGTGTCTGAAAATTCAACTACTTTTTGTTTGAAAGAGAGGGTGCTCACTGAAAATGGAAGACCAAAAGGAACAGTGGATCTTTTTAAACGATGAACTCGTGAAAAAAGAGGATGCGAAAATTTCAGTTTACGATCATGGCTTCTTATATGGCGACGGTGTTTTCGAAGGGATTCGCGTGTATAACGGAAATATCTTTCGAATGAAAGAACATTTAGACCGCCTGTATGATTCCGCTAGATCCATTATGCTGAACATTCCATATTCACTTGAGGAACTCACGGAAAAAATGATTCATACAGTTGAAAGGAACGGCTTAAAGGACGCCTATATCCGCCTTGTCGTCTCAAGAGGAGCAGGTGATCTTGGATTAGATCCTAACAACTGCGGGAGAGCCAATACAGTGATCATTGTAGAGCCGCTGGCCATTTTTCCAAAGCACCTATATGAAACGGGTATTGATATTGTGACGGTTCCAACAAGACGAAATCGTCCAGATGTCCTTAGCCCAAAAGTGAAATCATTAAACTATTTGAATAACATTCTTGTCCGAATCGAAGCCCATATGGCCGGTGTGAGTGAAGCGCTGATGCTGAACGATCAAGGGTACGTGGCGGAAGGTTCTGCAGACAACGTGTTTATTTATAAAAAAGGCAAGCTTTATACACCGCCAGGTTATATCGGCGCACTTGAAGGCATTACAAGAAATGCCATCATGGAGATTGCAGAAGACTTAGGCTACGAAGTGAAAGAAGAACCATTCACAAGACATGATGTGTATACAGCTGAAGAAGTATTTCTAACAGGAACCGCAGCCGAAGTCATCGCCGTTGTAAAAGTTGACGGCCGTACAATCGGTGAAGGAAAACCTGGGTTCCACACAAACAAACTTCTTGAACAATTCCGCAAGCGAGTAGTTGAAGAAGGAGAAAAAGTCGTTTTTACAGATGAAAACATTCATGCAAGTTAAATAGATATCGATAAACGTTGAAGAGGACTAGTAGCTTTAGAGTCAGTATCTACAGAGAGCCGGTGCTAGCTGGAAACCGGTGTTACTTTCTAAAGTGAACTCACCTCTGAGTGTCTGCTTGAAATGATAGTAGGGCAGACCGAGTGACATTGCTCACTCGTTACCAAAATGGACGAAAGATGTCCATGAGACGGCAGCAGGATATGCCGTGAACAAGGGTGGTACCGCGAAAAAACAAAGCTTTTTCGCCCCTTTGACCTAGTGAAAAGTAGTGTCATTGTGGGGTGAGAAGGCTTTTTTATATGGTCTCATATCTCTATCTTGAATAGAAAAGGGTGAAAGGACTTGACTGAAGCAAGACAAAGAGGAGGAAATCAAATGGGGACAAATGTACAAATGGAGACGGAAAAATCAAAAGCGCCACAAACGATGAACGGTGCACTCATGTTAATTGAAGCACTCAAAAGAGAAAAAGTAGAAGTCATTTTCGGCTATCCAGGCGGAGCAGTTTTACCAATCTACGATAAAATTTACGATTCTGGTTTATTTCATGTCCTGCCAAGACATGAGCAGGGAGCGATTCACGCAGCAGAAGGATACGCAAGAGTATCTGGTAAACCAGGTGTTGTCATTGCAACATCAGGGCCGGGAGCGACAAACCTTGTGACAGGGATTGCAGATGCAATGATTGATTCACTTCCCCTTGTTGTATTCACAGGGCAGGTGGCAACGTCAGTCATTGGATCGGATGCTTTCCAAGAAGCTGATGTACTCGGCATCACAATGCCAATTACAAAGCACAGCTACCAAGTAAGAAATCCAGAGGAATTACCGGGTGTCATTAAAGAGGCATTCCATATCGCAACAACAGGCAGACCTGGTCCAGTTTTGATTGATATTCCAAAAGATGTCGCAGGCATTGAAGGAACGTTTGAATATGATCAGCCAATTGATTTACCTGGTTATCAGCCAAAAGTAGAGCCGAACTATTTGCAAATTCGCAAATTGGTAGAAGCTGTCAGCAGAGCGAAAAAACCAGTCATTCTAGCAGGAGCCGGCGTACTTCATGGCAAAGCATCTGAAGAATTAAGACAGTATGTAGAGCAGCAGCAAATCCCAGTCGCTCATACACTGCTTGGACTTGGCGGATTCCCGGCAAAGCATCCTCTTTTCCTAGGGATGGCCGGTATGCATGGCACATATGCAGCGAACATGGCTCTTCATCAATGTGACCTGCTCATTTCAATCGGAGCAAGATTTGATGACAGGGTAACAGGCAACCTTAATCATTTTGCGAAACATGCGAAGGTGGCTCATATTGACATCGACCCAGCGGAAATCGGCAAGAACATTCATACCCATATCCCGGTTGTTGGAGACAGTAAGCTCGTTCTTGAAGAACTGATCAAGCAAGACGGGAAGCAAGGAGAATCAGACGAATGGAAAAATCAATTAGATCAGTGGAAGGAAGAATATCCACTCTGGTACGTTGAAAACGAAGCAGAAGGCTTTAAGCCTCAAAAGCTGATTGAATACATTCATCAATTCACAAAAGGTGAAGCCATTGTCGCAACTGATGTCGGACAGCATCAAATGTGGGCTGCTCAGTTCTATCCATTTGAAAATGCAGATAAGTGGGTAACATCTGGAGGTCTTGGCACAATGGGCTTTGGATTACCAGCAGCCATCGGCGCTCAGCTGGCTGATCAAGAGGCAACTGTTGTGGCAATTTTAGGAGACGGAGGTTTCCAAATGACCCTGCAAGAACTTGCCGTTATCCGTGAGCTGAACCTTCCAGTCAAAGTGATTGTACTCAATAATCACAGCCTTGGAATGGTAAGACAATGGCAAGAAATTTTCTACGAAGAACGCTACTCACATTCTAAATTTTCAGAGCAGCCAGACTTCGTCAAATTATCTGAAGCTTATGGCATTAAAGGAATCAGAATCTCATCAGACGAAGAGGCGAAAGAAAAGCTTGAAGAAGCCTTAACCTCTAGAGAGCCTGTTTTCATCGATGTCAATGTAGCGAGAGATGAAAAAGTATTCCCGATGGTAGCACCGGGGAAAGGACTTCATGAGATGGTGGGGGTGAAACCTTGAAAAGAATTATTGTGTTGACTGTATTAAATCGATCAGGCGTACTGAACAGAATCACAGGCCTCTTTACTAAAAGACACTACAACATTGAAAGCATTACGGTCGGCCATTCTGAGATTCAAGATGTATCACGCATCACGTTCGTCGTCCATGTAGACCAGGAGAAAGACATCGAGCAGCTGACAAAACAGCTGAACAAACAAATCGATGTTCTGAAGGTAACAGACATTACAAACCAATCAATCGTTCAGCGAGAGCTGGCTTTGATAAAAGTCGTATCTGCACCAGCATCTAGAATGGAGATCACGGGGGTCATTGAACCGTTTAGAGCTTCTATTGTAGATGTGAGCAGAGAGAGTGTCGTCATTCAGGTGACAGGTGAGTCTTCAAAAATTGAAGCACTCATTGAATTACTTAAGCCATACGGCATTAAAGAAGTCGCCAGAACTGGCACTACGGCCTTTGCGAGAGATAATCAGCAAAAGCCGCAAACAAATAAAACAATTTCAATTGTCTAAACAAAAGGAGAGAGTCAAATGGTAAAAGTATATTATAACGGTGATATTCAAGAAAACGTATTAAATGGTCAAAAGGTAGCGATCATTGGCTACGGATCACAAGGTCATGCACATGCATTGAACTTAAAAGAAAGCGGCGTAGATGTGATCGTCGGCGTAAGAAAAGGCGGATCTTATACAAAAGCACAAGAAGACGGTCATCAAGTATTTACAGTAAAAGAAGCAGCAGCACAAGCAGACGTAGTCATGGTACTACTTCCAGATGAGCAGCAAAAGAAAGTATACGATGAAGAAATCAAAGATCAATTAGAAGCTGGCAATTCACTTGTATTCGCACATGGATTCAACGTTCACTTCCATCAAATTGTTCCTCCAAGTGACGTAGATGTGTATCTTGTAGCTCCAAAAGGTCCAGGACATCTTGTGAGAAGAACATATGAGCAAGGCGCTGGTGTACCTGCCCTATTTGCTATCTATCAAGATGTATCTGGTCAAGCGAAAGACAAAGCACTTGCTTATGCGAAAGCGATCGGCGGAGCAAGAGCGGGCGTTCTTGAAACAACATTTAAAGAAGAAACAGAAACGGATCTTTTCGGTGAGCAGGCAGTTCTTTGTGGAGGTCTTACTTCACTAGTGAAAGCAGGTTTCGAAACGTTAACAGAAGCTGGTTATCAGCCAGAGCTTGCATACTTCGAGTGTCTGCATGAACTAAAATTGATCGTTGACCTTATGTATGAAGAAGGCTTAGAAGGCATGAGATATTCAATCTCTGATACAGCACAATGGGGTGACTTCGTATCAGGACCACGCGTTGTGGATGCAAAAGTAAAAGAATCAATGAAAGCTGTTTTGACTGATATCCAAAACGGTACATTTGCAAAAGAATGGATTGTTGAAAACCAAGTGAATCGTCCACGTTTCAATGCGATCAATGCAAATGAAAATGAGCACCAAATTGAAATCGTTGGTAGAAAGCTTCGTGAAATGATGCCTTTCGTTAAACAAGGAAAGAAAAAGGAAGCGGTGAGCGTCGGTGCGGAAAATTAATTTTTTTGACACAACACTTCGGGATGGAGAGCAATCACCAGGAGTGAACTTAAATGCACAAGAAAAGCTAATCATTGCAAAGCAGCTTGAGCGCCTTGGGGTTAATATCATCGAAGCGGGTTTTCCCGCTTCATCCCGAGGGGATTTCTTAGGCGTACAAGAAATTGCAAGAACGATTAAAAACTGTTCTGTTGCTGGTCTTGCACGATGTGTGAAAGGTGACATTGATGCTGCATGGGAAGCATTAAAAGATGGAGTGGAGCCAAGGCTTCATGTCTTTATTGCCACTTCTGATATTCACCTGAAGCATAAACTAAAGAAAACACGTGAAGAAGTAGTAGAACAGGCTGTCGCAATGGTAAAATATGCGAAAGAACGTTTTCCAGTTGTCCAATGGTCAGCAGAAGATGCGTGCCGTACAGATCTTGCTTTCTTGGCAGAAATTGTAGAAAAGGTCATTGACGCTGGGGCGAGTGTCATTAACTTGCCAGATACAGTTGGATACCTAGCGCCAAAAGAGTACGGTAATATTTTTAAATATATGAAGGAACACGTTCCGAATATCGACCGCGTCAACTTGTCCGCTCACTGTCACGATGATCTAGGAATGGCTGTGGCAAACTCACTTGCTGCCATTGAAAATGGAGCAGATCAAATTGAAACGGCTGTCAACGGAATTGGCGAGCGCGCTGGAAATGCCGCGTTAGAAGAAATTGCAGTAGCTCTTCATATTCGAAAAGATTTTTACCAGGTCGAATCAACGATTCAATTGAATGAAATTAAGCGTACAAGTGATGTAGTGAGCAAATACTCAGGAATGATTGTGCCGCGTAATAAAGCAGTCGTTGGAAACAACGCATTTGCACATGAATCAGGTATTCACCAAGATGGTTTCCTCAAAGAAAAAACAACCTATGAAATTATTTCTCCAGAGCTTGTCGGCGTGACAACAGATGTGCTTGTCCTTGGAAAACACTCCGGAAGACACGCGTTTAAAGACCGCATGAAAACACTAGGCTTTAAACTAACGGAAGACGAAATCAATAAATTCTTTGAGACTTTCAAGAACTTGACAGAGAAGAAGAAAGAAATTACAGATGATGACTTGATCTCTATTATATTAGAAGAAAAAGTAGCAGACCGAAAAATCGGCTACGAATTTGAAAGTCTGCAAGTGCACTATGGAACAGAACAAATGCCAACAGCAACAGTTTCTCTGAAAAATCAAGAAACACAGGAAGTCATTCAAGAAGCAGCTACAGGTGCAGGCAGTGTAGAGGCTGTGTACAACACGCTTGAGCGCTGTATGGAAGAAAGAATTCATTTGCTGGACTACCGCATTCAATCAAATGGAAAAGGCAGAGATGCACTAGCAGAAGTATATGTCACTGTTTCAATAGAAGGAAAAGAAACAGCAGGACGCGGTGTAGCGCAAGATGTGCTTGAAGCATCGGCGAAAGCTTACGTCAATGCGGTGAACAGGCATTTAATCTTCAAATCAAATCTGATTGAAATTGAGAAACATCACGCGATCTCATAGGAAAGGAGGAAGGTTCTCATGAAAAAGAAAATTGCACTTTTGCCCGGCGATGGAATCGGACCGGAAGTCGTGACATCTGCAGTCGCAGTCCTTCAAGAGACAGCGGCTCAATTTAGGCACGAATTCGAATTTGAAACTGCGCTTATTGGCGGTATCGCAATAGATGAAAAAAACAACCCGCTTCCAAAGGAAACAGTAGATGTATGCAAAAACGCTGATGCGATTTTATTAGGAGCAGTCGGCGGACCAAAGTGGGATCAAAACCCGCCTGAGCTTCGTCCAGAAAAAGGCCTGCTCGCAATTCGTAAACAGCTGGACTTATTTGCCAACATTCGCCCTGTAAAGGTGTTCGATAGCTTAAGCGAGGCATCTCCGTTAAAACAGGATCACATTAACGGAGTTGATTTCGTCATCGTTCGTGAATTAACAGGCGGTCTCTATTTTGGTGAACCAAGCGAACGCTATACGGATGATGAAGGAAAAGAAGCTGCCGTTGACACGCTCCTTTATACAAAGGAAGAAATTGTCCGCGTATTAAAAGAAGCGTTCGACATGGCCTTAACAAGACGGAAAAAAGTGACGTCTGTGGATAAAGCGAATGTTCTTGCTTCTAGTAAACTATGGCGGGATGCAGTAGAAGAAGTTTCTGCTCAATATCCAGAAGTTGAATTTGAGCATATGCTCGTCGACAATGCTGCCATGCAGCTGATTTACAAGCCCGCTCAATTTGATGTCATTGTGACGGAGAATATGTTCGGGGATATTTTAAGTGACGAAGCTTCTATGATTACTGGATCACTCGGCATGCTGCCATCTGCTAGTTTATCAAGCACAGGCCTTCATTTATATGAGCCAATTCATGGTTCAGCACCCGATATTGCGGGGCAAAACGTTGCAAACCCTCTGGCAACCATTTTATCAGCAGCAAGCTTGCTTAGAACTTCCTTTGCATTAGAAGACGAAGCGGCTGCAATAGAAGAAGCTGTCGAAGCTGTTCTTGCCTCTGGCAAACGAACAAAAGATTTAGCAGCAAAAGAGGGAACTTATCAAACGACTGAAGAAATCACTAATGCGGTTGTAGACGCACTCAAGCAGCGCGTGCAAACCATTGTATAAATAGAATCTTGTGGAATTAGATAGAGGGAGGAAAAGGGTTATGCCTCGAACAATCATCGAAAAAATATGGGATCAGCATGTAGTCAAAAGCGGCGAGGGGAAACCAGACCTTTTATATATTGATCTGCACTTGGTGCATGAAGTGACATCACCTCAAGCATTTGAAGGATTAAGACAAAAAGGGCGCAAGGTGAGAAGACCTCAAAACACGTTTGCGACGATGGATCACAACATCCCAACTGTGAATCGATTTGTGATCAAAGATGAGATTGCTAAAAAGCAAGTGAGTGCTTTAGAGCGCAACTGTGCGGAATTTGGCGTTCGTCTTGCTGACCTTCACAGTGTTGACCAAGGAATTGTCCATGTCGTTGGACCTGAGCTTGGATTGACACTTCCTGGGAAAACAATCGTTTGTGGAGATAGTCATACATCAACTCACGGTGCGTTTGGTGCACTTGCCTTTGGGATCGGTACTAGTGAGGTTGAACATGTACTTTCTACACAAACACTTTGGCAGCAGCGTCCGAAAACGCTAGAAATTAGAGTAGACGGAAAGCTTCAAAAAGGGGTAACCGCCAAAGATGTCATTTTAGCCGTCATTGGTGCGCACGGCGTGAAGTTCGGCTCAGGTTATGTCATTGAATACACTGGGGAAGTATTCAGAAACATGACGATGGATGAGCGGATGACCGTTTGTAATATGTCAATTGAAGCAGGCGCAAGAGCAGGATTGATTGCGCCTGATGAAGTCACCTTCGAATATTGCCGCGGACGCAAATATGCACCGCAGGGTGAAGACTTCGAAGCAGCTATTAAAGAATGGGAAGAACTTAAAACAGATCCAGGTGCAACCTACGATAAAACCATTGTATTAGATGGAAATCAGATTTCACCAATGGTTACGTGGGGAATTAATCCAGGAATGGTACTGCCTGTGGATGCATCGATCCCAGGACCTGAGGACTTTGCACAAGAAGATGATCAAAAAGAAGCGATTCGTGCTTACGAATACATGGGTGTCCATCCGCATCAGCGTATAGAAGATATTACGATTGAGCATGTCTTTATCGGCTCATGTACGAACTCAAGAATGACTGATTTACGCCAAGCCGCTTCTATGATTGAAGGACAAAAAGTAGCAGATCATGTCAGAGCGATTGTGGTACCTGGCTCTCAAAGTGTCAAATTGCAAGCAGAAAAAGAAGGTCTTCATGAAATCTTCCTTGAAGCAGGATTTGAATGGAGAGAATCAGGCTGCAGTATGTGCCTTAGTATGAATAACGATGTGGTACCGGAGGGCGAACGCTGCGCGTCCACATCAAACCGTAACTTTGAAGGGCGTCAAGGGAAGGGTGCGAGAACGCATCTTGTCAGCCCGGCAATGGCTGCAATGGCTGCGATACATGGCCGATTTGTCGATGTCAGGAAGTTTAATCAAGAGAAAACAGTCGTGTAAGGAGTTGTCATAGATGGAGCCTTTAGTCACTCATAAAGGAAAAGCCGCTGTGCTTAACCGAATCAATGTAGATACAGATCAAATTATTCCGAAGCAATTTTTAAAAAGAATCGAACGAACAGGATATGGCCGCTTTGCCTTTTTCGACTGGCGTTATTTAGCCGACGGCAGCCCAAATCCAGATTTCGAACTGAATCAGCCGATCTATGAAGGAGCATCCATTTTGATCGCAGGGGAGAACTTTGGCTGCGGATCATCTAGGGAACATGCTCCTTGGGCGCTTGATGATTATGGCTTTAAAATTGTCATCGCACCATCATTTGCAGATATATTTCATCAAAACTGCTTTAAAAATGGGATGCTTCCGATTCGCCTTGATTATGATGTGTGGAAAACCTTCGCTGCGTCATATGAGAACAAAGGGTATGAGATGACGGTTGATCTTGAAAAACAGCAGATAGAAGATCACGAAGGGAATATCACCCCTTTTCAAGTCGACCCTCACTGGAGAGAAATGCTCCTAAATGGTTATGATGAGATTTCATTAACATTACTTCTAGAAGATGACATTCAAGCATTTGAAGAAAAGCGCAGCAGCTGGCTGCGCGCTTAAGTAACGAGAAGCTGTCCGCCCGAGGTGTGACGGCTTCTTTTTTGCATGAAAACCTCTCGTTACTTGTGTTTACTAATCTTCGTTGGTAAACTGATAAAAAATATGCGCCCGAAAGGAACGTAAGCATGAAGCATGACAAGAAGAAAGATAATGTCATTTTGTTTCCTGGTCTGAAAGAAAGACTGATTGAAAAAGGAATGGCAGCATTAAAAGATAAACAGTATCAAGAGGCGCTTCACTTGTTTTCAGAAGCTAAATCGTACGATGACGATGAAGAATCCGATATTCACCTCGGAATGGCCATTTGTTTTCTGGAGCTGGGTGAGCTGCAGGATGCAAAGCGTGTTTGTGAAAAAATGCTGCATGAAGGATATGGCCACTATTTCACTGTGCTCCAAGTGTATATGACGATCCTCATTCAGTTGAAAGAATATGAAGAAGTCAAACAGACGATTGAGGCTGTGCTTGAGGAAAACCACCTTCCGGCAGAAAGTGCGGAGCATTTTTACAAGCTGCTCGAATTTAGCAGAAAAATGATTGAATCACCTGAAGAGATTTTAGATGAAGATGAGGACGCCGGAAGTGAGGTCAACATAGATGATATGCTGAAGCGGCCGGAAGAACAGGTCCAGTTCATTCATTCATTGAAAGACCGGAATATTACACCGCACATGGGTCTATTAAATACCATCTTACAAAACCCTGATGGGAACCCTTTGGTCAAATCAATGATCCTGCAGCTTCTGGCAGATCATGATGTGGCAAAGCCGGTTCATGTGACAAAATTCGGTGATTCATTAACACTTATTCCTTCTGAGGCTGTAAAGCCAGAGCAGATGCCGCTTCTTCAGCAAGTGCTTCGTATGCTCGATGACACGCTCGGCAATGAGAACCCAACCCTTTACCAAGGCGTGGAAGAGTTATGGCGCCGGCACTTATTTGTGCTGTATCCATTTCTTCCTAAATACACAGATCCAAGTCTTTGGGCAGCGGCACTTCATAAAGTCGGCTATGAAATGCATGGGATTGAGATTGAACTCGAAGAATTGCATTTATTGTATGAATTTAACGAACGAGAGCTGAGAGAAGCTTGCACAATGCTGAAAGATATTGAAGAAATTTCTTATTTGTAATTTGTCGATTTAGTTGAAAGACGGACTTGTTATGTTATAATATAATGGTTGTATTTGTGCATATATAGTGCAGTTGTCAGATTCCAACGGTTGAAAGACGATATGTATAATCAAGTCAAATGTTGTATACATAATGCAAGCTTCTTAGCGGAGTGCGTGGTTTTTGATTGGACGAAGTCTTTATGATGCTTTAGAATGGAGCAACGCACAATCTGAATAGATTTTTGGAGGGAAACACACATGTCAGTAAAATGGGAAAAACAAGAAGGTAACGAAGGCGTTCTAACTGTAGAAGTTGACGCTGAAACATTTAACAAAGCACTTGACGATGCATTTAAGAAAGTGGTTAAGCAAGTATCGATCCCTGGATTCCGTAAAGGGAAAGTACCACGTGGTCTTTTCGAGCAGCGTTTTGGTGTAGAATCTCTTTATCAAGATGCATTAGATATTCTTCTTCCAGTTGAATATCCAAAAGCAATCGACGAAGCTGGTATCGAGCCAGTTGACCGCCCTGAAATCGATGTTGAGAAAATCGAAAAAGGCGAAAGCTTAATCTTCACTGCAAAAGTAACAGTGAAGCCTGAAGTAAAACTTGGTGACTACAAAGGTCTTAACGTAGAAAAAGACGACACAGCTGTCACTGATGAAGATGTACAAGAAGAGCTAAAAGGCATGCAAAACCGTCAAGCTGAGCTTGTTGTCAAAGAAGAAGGCGCAATCGAAAACGGCGATACAGTTGTTCTTGATTTCGAAGGATTCGTTGATGGAGAAGCATTCGAAGGCGGAAAAGCTGAGAACTACTCTCTTGAAGTAGGTTCTGGTTCATTCATCCCTGGTTTCGAAGAGCAATTAGTTGGTCTTGAAGCTGGCGCTGAAAAAGACGTAGAAGTTACATTCCCAGAAGAATACCATGCTGAAGACCTTGCAGGTAAACCAGCTGTATTCAAAGTGAAAATTCATGAAATCAAAGCAAAAGAACTTCCAGCACTTGACGATGAGTTCGCTAAAGATGTTGATGAAGAAGTAGAAACGCTTGCTGAGTTAACTGAAAAAACGAAGAAACGTCTTGAAGAAGCAAAAGAAAACGAAGCAGAAGGAAAACTTCGTGAAGAGCTAGTTGCGAAAGCTTCTGAAAATGCGGAAGTTGACATCCCACAAGCGATGGTTGACACTGAGCTAGACCGCATGATGAAAGAATTCGAACAACGTCTTCAAATGCAAGGAATGAACCTTGAGCTTT
The DNA here is from genome assembly GCF_001974945.1 of Bacillus sp. I-2. Taxonomy (NCBI): domain Bacteria; kingdom Bacillati; phylum Bacillota; class Bacilli; order Caryophanales; family Bacillaceae; genus Bacillus; species Bacillus sp. I-2. The sequence goes on from NZ_LZRW01000032.1 coordinate 193,401, forward strand.
ACTTCCAATTCTCTGGACAAGATGAAGATGCGCTGAAAGAGCAAATGAAAGAAGATGCTGCTAAACGCGTAAAATCTAACCTAACACTTGAAGCAATTGCTGCTGCAGAAAACTTACAAGTGTCTGACGAAGAAGTGGAAGAAGAACTTTCAAAAATGGCTGAAGCATACAACATGCCAATTGAAAATATCAAACAAGCGATCGGATCTACTGAAGCAATGAAAGAAGATCTAAAAGTTCGTAAAGCAATTGATTTTCTTGTAGAAAACCGTTAATATGGTGCATAATAATAAAACAGGGCGCGAGTGACTCGTGCCTTGTTTTGTACAATTTTTGACTTATCATCGCTTCTTTTGGAAACGATAGTGTAAGTCGCATCTTTCTGTCATACATATCTCAATGTGCAGTGTTAGAAACACATCGTTACCGTCTTTTAGGAAAGTATGGTAAAATGCATACATACTGGACCCAGAAAGGTAGCTGACTGTTAGCTACAGGCAAGTGAAGAAGAATAAGGGGTGAAAGAATGTTTAAATTCAACGAGGAAAAAGGTCAATTAAAATGCTCGTTTTGCGGAAAAACGCAAGATCAAGTGCGTAAACTGGTCGCAGGACCTGGCGTATATATATGTGATGAATGTATCGAGCTTTGCACGGAAATAGTTGAAGAAGAGCTCGGCACAGAGGAAGAAGTTGAATTCAAGGATGTTCCGAAGCCTCATGAAATTCGGGAGATTCTTGATGAATATGTCATCGGACAAGACAATGCGAAGAAATCCTTAGCTGTAGCGGTGTATAACCACTACAAACGGATCAATTCCAACAGCAAGATTGATGATGTTGAGCTTTCGAAAAGTAATATTTCTATGATTGGACCAACAGGAAGCGGTAAAACATTACTTGCTCAAACACTTGCTCGTATTTTAAATGTTCCATTTGCGATCGCAGATGCAACATCATTAACTGAAGCAGGTTATGTTGGTGAAGACGTAGAGAATATTTTACTAAAGCTGATCCAGGCAGCGGATTATGATGTAGAAAAAGCGGAAAAAGGCATTATCTACATCGATGAGATCGATAAAGTAGCAAGAAAATCAGAAAACCCTTCTATCACTCGCGATGTATCTGGGGAAGGCGTCCAGCAAGCCCTTTTGAAAATTCTTGAAGGAACAGTCGCTAGTGTACCGCCTCAAGGTGGACGTAAGCATCCGCATCAAGAATTCATTCAAATTGATACGACGAACATCCTCTTCATTTGTGGAGGAGCCTTTGACGGGATTGAGCAAATCATCAAACGCCGCTTAGGTCAAAAAGTAATTGGATTCGGTGCGGAAAATAAAGTCGAAGATCTTGAAAAAGAAGTGCTTCTATCAAAAGTACTGCCAGAAGACTTGCTTCGCTTCGGTTTAATTCCAGAATTCATCGGTCGTCTGCCGGTTATTGCAAGCCTAGAGCCGTTAGATGAAAAAGCACTTGTAGAAATCTTGACGAAGCCTAAAAATGCGCTTGTTAAGCAATATACAAAAATGCTTGAGCTTGACGATGTAGAGCTTGAATTTGAAGAAGATGCTCTTAGCGAAATTGCGAAAAAGGCAATTGAGCGTAAAACAGGGGCTCGTGGTCTTCGCTCGATCATTGAAGGCATCATGCTTGATGTCATGTTTGACCTTCCATCTCGTGATGATATTGAAAAATGTGTCATCACTGGTGCAACGGTTGCTGACGGTGAGCCGCCGCGTCTTGTGTTAAAGGATGGTACAGTCGTCAATAAAGATACAAAAACATCTGCATAAGAGAAGTCTCACTCCTGAATCATTTTGATTCAGGAGTTTTTTATTTATCGCAGAAGACGTGTTTATTCCGTCCAGCTCTAGGAAATACTAGCAGACAGAAACCAATACATACGATAGATGAAGGAGGGAGCACCGATTGAGCTGGACAGGAATCGTATTATTTATACAGCTGTTCTTTGGTATCGTCATCGGGCTGTACTTTTGGAACTTACTGCGAAATCAGCGCACACAAAAGGTGACGATAGACAAAGAATCAAAGAAAGAAATGGAAGCACTCAGAAAGATGCGGTCAATCAAGCTGAGTGAGCCTTTATCAGAGAGAGTCCGGCCAAAGGGGTTTCAAGATATTGTAGGGCAGGAAGACGGCATTCGTGCTCTAAAAGCAGCGCTGTGCGGACCGAATCCTCAGCATGTCATTGTCTACGGACCACCGGGGGTTGGAAAAACGGCCGCTGCCCGTCTTGTCATGGAAGAAGCGAAACGTCATGCTGATTCACCGTTTAAGAAAGATGCGGTATTTGTGGAGCTCGATGCCACAACAGCAAGATTCGATGAACGGGGCATCGCAGACCCGCTCATTGGTTCCGTGCATGACCCGATTTACCAAGGGGCGGGAGCGATGGGACAGGCAGGCATTCCGCAGCCAAAACAAGGAGCCGTTACGCATGCGCATGGCGGGGTTCTGTTTATCGATGAAATTGGGGAACTGCATCCGATTCAAATGAACAAAATGCTGAAAGTCCTTGAAGATCGGAAAGTATTTTTAGACAGTGCCTACTACAGCGAGGAAAACACCCAAATTCCGAATCACATTCATGACATTTTTCAAAATGGGCTTCCGGCTGATTTTCGATTGATTGGTGCCACGACAAGAACACCTGAAGAAATTCCACCAGCGATTCGATCGAGGTGTTTGGAAATTTTCTTTAAGGACCTTGACCAGCATGAACTGAAAATTGTTGCTGCTAAGGCTGTAAAGAAAATCCAAAAGGAATTATGTGATGAAGGGCTGAACCTGTTAACCTCTTATGTGAAAAATGGCCGTGAAGCAGTCAATATGGTGCAGATCGCCGCTGGAATGGCCGTCACGGAAAACAGAAAAGACATCACGATTGCCGATGTCGAGTGGGTCATTCACTCAAGCCAGCTGACACCAAGATATGAACAAAAAGTACCGGAAAAGCCAAAAGTCGGTGTAGTGAATGGTCTGGCAGTCTACGGACCAAACAGCGGTGCCTTGCTCGAGATTGAAGTGAATATATGTAAGGCACTCGAAAAAGGAAGTATCAACATTACAGGCATTGCAGAAGAAGAAAGTATTGGCAGTCAGTCTAAATCTATTCGACGAAAAAGTATGGCAAAAGGATCTGTTGAAAATGTATTAACAGTGCTGAGAAACTTGGGCATACGGACAAATGAATATGACATCCATATTAATTTTCCAGGCGGTGCCCCTATTGATGGACCGTCTGCTGGGATTGCCATGGCGGCGGCGATTTTCTCTGCCATTCATCAAATCCCGATTGATCATCTGACAGCGATGACAGGTGAAATCGGGTTGCAGGGTCAGGTGAAGCCGATCGGCGGTGTGATACCGAAGATTAAGGCGGCGAAGCAGGCTGGTGCCACAACCGTGATTATTCCTTATGACAACCAGCAGTCGATCTTAAAAGAGATTGAAGGCGTCACCATTGTGCCTGTGAAGCACTTCCAAGAGGTGCTGGATCAGTGTTTGGTCAACCCGCCAGACGAGAAGAAAGATGGACTAGAAGAGGAAATGAAAAGAAAATCTGTTTAATCCCCATCACATATGGGGATTTTTTAGTGAAATAGATCTTTTTTTCTTTTTCAAGATAAAAAGAAAGGGTATACTACGGTAAGATCATCATTTCTCAAGTCTTTTACATTGTACAAGACTGAAACAGGTATATTATAATGATTCATACTAGTGACGGAGGTGTCAATCAACATGGCAGATGAAATCAAAAAGAATGTTCCGCTCCTCCCATTGCGAGGCTTGCTTGTTTATCCAACAATGGTCTTGCATTTGGACGTTGGACGCGAGAAGTCTGTTCAGGCATTAGAACAGGCGATGATGAACGATCATATGATTTTTCTAGCAACACAGCGGGAAATTTCAATAGATGAACCAGGTGAAGAGGAAATTTTCAAAGTCGGCACCTACACAAAAATCAAACAAATGCTGAAGCTGCCGAATGGAACGATTCGTGTACTCGTTGAAGGCTTAAATCGAGCGCAGATCGAGTCATACGTGGAGCTGGAGGACTATACGTCCGTCGATATTAAAGAATTGGCAGAAGAAGAGTTAAAGGACGCAGAAGCAGAAGCACTCATGCGCACTTTGTTAGATCACTTTGATCAGTACATAAAAATTTCAAAAAAAATCTCAGCTGAAACATATGCAACGGTGACGGATATTGAGGAGCCGGGGAGAATGGCAGATATCGTCGCTTCTCACCTGCCGCTTAAATTAAAGGACAAACAAGAAGTACTGGAAACAGTGGATGTCAAAAAACGTCTGAATCGTGTCATCAGCTTAATCCACAATGAAAAAGAAGTGCTTGAAATTGAAAAGAAAATTGGACAGCGCGTCAAACGTTCAATGGAACGAACGCAAAAAGAATATTATTTGCGTGAACAAATGAAAGCCATTCAAAAGGAGCTTGGAGACAAGGAAGGGAAAACAGGCGAAGTCAGTTCATTAATGTCTAAAATCGAAGAGTCCAGCATGCCTGAGTCTGTTCGTGAAACGGCGTTAAAAGAATTGAACCGTTATGAAAAAATTCCTTCAAGCTCTGCGGAGAGCTCTGTCATTCGAAATTATATTGATTGGCTGATCAATCTTCCATGGGGCATCTATACAGAAGATCGTCTAGATTTAAAGCTTGCAAGTGAAATTTTAGATGATGAGCATCATGGGCTGGAAAAAGTCAAAGAACGTGTGCTTGAATACCTTGCTGTACAGAAGCTGACCAATTCATTAAAAGGGCCGATTCTTTGCTTAGCAGGACCTCCCGGGGTAGGGAAAACGTCACTTGCCAAATCGATTGCTAAATCACTTGACCGAAAGTTTATCCGTATCTCTCTTGGCGGGGTGCGTGATGAATCTGAGATTCGTGGACATAGAAGAACATATGTAGGGGCGATGCCAGGCCGTATCATTCGCGGGATGAGTAAGGCAGGCACAATGAATCCGGTGTTTCTTTTAGATGAAATCGATAAGATGTCCTCTGATTTTAGAGGTGATCCGTCTTCTGCGATGCTTGAAGTGTTGGACCCTGAGCAAAATCACAACTTTAGCGATCACTATATTGAAGAGACATTTGATTTATCGCAGGTGTTATTTATTGCCACTGCCAACAATTTAGCAACCATTCCGGGTCCACTTCGTGATAGAATGGAGATTATCACGATTGCAGGGTATACAGAGGTTGAAAAAGCAGAGATTGTGAAAGATCATCTTCTGCCGAAGCAGCTAAAGGAGCACGGATTAAAAAAAGGGAACTTGCAGCTTCGTGAAGCAGCGATTTACGATATGATTCGCTATTACACAAGAGAAGCAGGAGTTCGTGGATTAGAGCGTCAGCTTGCGGCCATTTGCCGAAAAGCGGCAAGAGCGATTGTGGCTGAAGACCGCAAGCGCATCACAGTGACGGAAAAGAACTTATCTGAATTTCTCGGAAAAAGACTTTACCGTTATGGTCAGGCTGAAACGACAGACCAAGTCGGGGTTGTCACAGGACTTGCGTATACGACGGTTGGAGGAGACACCTTATCAATTGAGGTATCACTTTCTCCTGGTAAAGGCAAGCTCTTGTTAACAGGTAAGCTTGGCGATGTCATGAGAGAATCTGCACAGGCGGCATTCAGTTATATTCGTTCCAAAGCAGATGAACTGAACATTGATCCTAATTTTAATGAAAAGCACGATATTCATATCCATGTTCCAGAGGGTGCGGTTCCAAAGGACGGGCCATCAGCTGGTATCACCATTGCGACGGCTCTTGTATCAGCACTCACAGGACGTCCTGTGTCAAAAGAGGTTGGTATGACAGGAGAGATAACGTTAAGAGGAAGAGTGCTTCCGATTGGCGGATTAAAAGAAAAAGCATTAGGCGCACATCGTGCAGGATTGAAAACCATTATTCTTCCAAAGGACAATGAGAAGGATATTGATGATATTCCTGAAAGTGTGAGAGAAGGACTAACCTTTATTCCGGTCTCACATTTAGATGAGGTGCTTGAGAAAGCGTTGGTAGGAGAGGGAAGATGAAAGTAACAAAATCAGATATCGTCATTAGTGCGGTGAAACCAGAGCAGTACCCAAGCGGCGGACTGCCTGAAATCGCGCTTGCTGGACGATCAAATGTTGGAAAGTCCTCGTTCATCAACTCATTGATTAATCGTAAAAATTTAGCGCGTACGTCTTCTAAACCAGGAAAGACCCAAACGCTTAATTTCTACATTATTAATGATATGCTCCATTTTGTGGATGTTCCGGGCTACGGCTTTGCCAAAGTATCAAAAACAGAGCGCGAGGCCTGGGGTAGAATGATCGAAACGTATATTACAATGCGTGAAGAATTAAAAGCAGTCGTCCAAATTGTGGACCTGCGCCACAAGCCATCAGTAGATGATGTGAACATGTATGAATTCCTTAAATATTACGGAGTTCCCGTGATCGTCATCGCAACAAAAGCGGATAAAATTCCAAAAGGCAAATGGGAAAAACATGCGAAAGTCGTCAAACAGACGCTCGACATTGACCCATCAGATGAACTCATCTTATTCTCTTCTGAAACAAAAAAAGGAAAAGATGAAGCTTGGAATGCGATCCTTGCGAAAGTAAACGGCTAAAAAAAGCATCTGCGATGAGCAGATGCTTTTTTATTGTATAAGTTATTTCCTTTTTAAAAATAATAAGAGGAGACTGACAGCAATCAGTACATAAGGCCAGTACAACTCAAAGCTGGAAACAGGGATCGAAAGGGAACTTAGCTGTTTTGTAATTTGCTGAAAGAAATAAAGGAACAAACCGAGTGCGATCAGCACAACACTTTCAATGCGATATTCTTTTTTCTGAGATGATTTCACAAAGAGTGCAAGTCCTAAGATGAATACAATCATTGTAAATGTGTCTGGCCAATGGTCCAATTTAGGCTGAAGAATAAAGTGTAGCGAAAGGCCTGTCATGAGCATACCGATAAACACATGAGCGCTTTCTTGCTCCTTTTTTCCTTGATATAAAAAAGCGAGGCCAAAAAGCAGTAAAAGTGTATACCATTTCTCTTGATCCTTCCAAATGTCAAATTGACCTCCTGAGAGAATGGCATATAGCGCTACAGCCAGTAAAGTGAGCGGCAGCAAAATGGATTTCTTCTTCAAAGATGTCACCTTCTTTTAAGCAGATCATTTGTCCGCACGCGCCAAATCTGGTAAATTGCTTGAAGTGATGATATGGCATAATTGGTGTCGAACATTTTTCTACTATATCACAACATTTTTGAAATCTGTTCACAATTTTTATCCAGTTAAAAATGAATATATGTTATAATCATTATAAATAATAAATTCTATATTGTAATTATTATAAATTAGACAGGGCGTTGGGGGTGCAAGCTGAAGTTATGCATATTCTTGTTGTGGGTTTAGATTATAAAACAGCCCCTGTTGAGATACGGGAACAGCTGAGCTTTGAACCGAGTGAGCTCGGAACAGCGATGTCCAAGCTTAAAGAAGAAAAAAGCATTCTAGAGAATATCGTCATCTCAACATGTAATCGAACAGAGATCTACGCAGTAGTAGATCAGCTTCATACTGGACGGTTTTATATAAAAAGATTTTTAGCCGATTGGTTCGGTTTAGAAAAGGAAGATGTCTCTCCATATTTGAAGTTCTATGAAAGCGATGGAGCAGTTGAGCATTTATTCCGTGTGGCCTGTGGACTTGATTCCATGGTCATTGGTGAAACGCAAATACTCGGTCAAGTACGTTCCAGCTTTAAAGTAGCTCAAGAGGAGAAGACCATTGGTACCGTTTTCAATTATTTATTTAAACAGGCGGTAACCGTTGCAAAACGCTCTCATGCGGAAACGGATATTGCGTCTAATGCCGTGTCTGTCAGCTATGCAGCTGTTGAGCTTGCCAAAAAAATCTTTGGACGTCTTTCTGATAAGCATGTCCTGATTCTTGGTGCGGGCAAAATGGGCGAACTGGCGGCTCAAAACCTTCAAGGTCAAGGAATTGGCCAAGTAACGGTCATCAACCGAACGTTTGAGAAGGCAAAGGAATTGGCGGGTCGTTTTTCAGGAGAGCCTAAGAGCTTAAACCAATTAGAAAAAACATTATCCGAAGCGGACATTTTAATCAGCTCAACGGGAGCGAAACAATTTGTCATTACAAAAGAAATGGTCGAAAGTGCGAATAAAAAGCGGAAGGGCAGACCTTTATTTATGGTGGATATTGCTGTACCTCGTGATTTAGATCCAGCCATTTCTGAAGTAGAAGGTGCTTTTTTGTATGACATTGATGACCTTGAAGGCATCGTGGCTGCCAACTTAAAAGAGCGCCGTGCAGTAGCTGAGCAGGTTGAGCTCCTGATTGAAGCAGAAATTGTGGAATTTAAGCAATGGCTGAATACGTTAGGTGTTGTTCCGGTGATTTCTGCACTTAGAGAAAAGGCACTCACGATTCAAGCCGATACGATGCAGAGTATTGAGCGGAAGCTTCCAAACCTCACAAATCGTGAAATGAAGCTGTTAAATAAACATACGAAAAGCATCATCAACCAAATGTTGAAAGATCCTATCTTAAAGGCAAAAGAAATTGCCGCGGAGCCGAATGCAGAGGAAAAGCTTTTACTCTTTAAAGAAATCTTTGATTTACAGGTTGAAGATGAAGAGCAAAAGGTCGAGCCAATGCAGGTGGAGCAAGGATCATTTCAGCTGTTCAAACCAAATATGGCACAAGGCTTTGCTACAGTTGCCAGTGAGTGATTAAGCGATGATGGAATCCATTGTAGCGAGACTCAATGAAGCGACGATCTTAATCTATGCACTAAGTGTCTTGTTCTATTTCATAGATTTTCTTCAACACAACCGGAAGGCTGGAAAAATGGCTTTCTGGTTGCTTTCTATTGTCTGGCTGCTGCAAACAGTCTACATGTTCTATATTATGATGGAAACAGACCGATTCCCTGTGTTGAATGTAGCAGAGGGGTTATATTTTTATACGTGGGTGCTTGTGACACTGTCTCTTGTGCTCACAAAGGTATTGCGCGTTGAATTTATTGTCTTTTTTACAAATGTGATCGGTTTTTCCATGATGGCGATTCACACCTTTACACCATCTGACCTCCATTCAGCAGAACTGACGGGGAAGCTGACGAGTGAACTGCTCGTGATTCATATTACGATGGCGATTTTATCCTACGGTGCCTTTTCACTTTCATTTGCGTTTTCACTGCTTTATCTCTTTCAATATCGTTTACTGAAAAAGAAAAAATGGGGAAAATGGCTTCTGAGAATTGAAGATTTATCAAAGCTGGATCATATGGCGTACGTATTAAACATTATTGGTGTGCCTATGCTCTTGCTTAGTTTAATTCTTGGCATCATTTGGGCATATATTTCGTATGATACGTTGTACTGGACAGATGCAAAGGTGCTTGGTTCGTTTATTATGCTGTTTTTATACGGCTTTTACTTATATATCAGATTGGTGAGAAATATGCAGGGCAAAATCGTGGCACTATGGAATGTCGCTTCATTTCTTGTGCTGATGATTAATTATTTTCTGCTTGGTAGCTTATCAACCTTTCATTGGTTTCAATAATGATGAGTCTTAAAGGCATTGTCGGGAGGAAGACGTATTGCGTACAATTAAAGTAGGTTCTAGACGAAGTAAGCTGGCAATTACACAAACAAAATGGGTCATTCAAAAGCTGTCTGAACTAAACCCTTCTTATTCTTTTGAAATAAAAGAAATTGTAACAAAGGGTGATCAAATTTTAGATGTGACCTTATCTAAGGTTGGCGGAAAAGGACTGTTTGTTAAAGAGATCGAGCAGGCGATGCTGAATCATGACATTGATATGGCGGTGCACAGCATGAAGGATATGCCGGCTGCTCTTCCAGAAGGTTTAGTCATTGGCTGTATTCCTGAGCGTGAGGATGTACGGGATGCACTTATTTCGAAGGATCATCTAAGTCTCAGCGAACTGCCTAAGGGCGCAATTGTGGGAACAAGCAGCTTACGGCGCAGCGCCCAGCTTCTTCAGGAAAGACCAGATCTTGAGATTAAATGGATTCGAGGAAACATTGATACAAGATTGGAAAAGCTGAAAAATGAAGAGTATGATGCCATTATTCTAGCGGCTGCCGGTCTGTCCAGAATGGGATGGAGCAAAGAGGTCGTATCGGAATTCTTATCTCCTGAGACTTGTCTGCCTGCCGTTGGACAAGGCGCGTTATCGATTGAGTGCCGCGGGGATGATGAAGAACTGTTGCAGCTTCTCGCTCAATTTACGAATGAATATACGAAGAAAACGGTCCTTGCAGAAAGAGCCTTCCTCAAACAAATGGATGGAAGCTGTCAGGTGCCGATCGCTGGCTATGCAACGATGAATGAGCATAATGAAATTGAACTAACAGGTCTTGTTGCATCTGCTGATGGGCACACGATTATTCGAGAAACCGTCACAGGCACTGACCCTGAAGCAATTGGAACAGCGTGTGCGAAGCAGATGGCCGATAAGGGAGCAAAGGATTTGATCGACAAGGTGAAAAAGGATCTGTCTCAATGAGCATAGGCAAATCGCTTCACGGACAGACGGTGCTTGTCACTCGAAATGAACGTCAAGCGGGCGTGTTTCAGCAAAAGATCGAAGCGCTGAACGGCCATGCGGTTTTAACCTCTCTTATTCGGTTTGAGCCTACGCTCACAAAAGAAAAAGCGCAGGCCTTTGTAAAGGACTTACAAAATAGCCACTGGCTTGTTTTCACGAGTGTGAATGGTGCGTCTTTTTTTCTAAACTATATAAAAGATCATCATTTACATAAGAGCTTATCCCATTTGAAAGTGGCTGCTGTAGGAGAGAAAACCTCTGCCTATCTTAAGCAGCATGGCTTGAAGGTGGATGTGGTGCCAGAACGATTTATAGCGGAAGAACTGGCAGATGCATTACTTGACCATGTACGCCCAGGAGAGCGTGTGTTTGTAGCAAAAGGGCATCTGTCACGAGATGTGGTGAAAAAGACCCTCGTTCCGCTCGGCATAGAAGTAAAAGAATGGATTTTATATGAAACAGTCAAGGATGAGGAAGGAATTGCTGCGCTTAAATCGGCAATGACGAAGCAATCATTTGATTTTATTACATTTACGAGCTCATCCACTGTTCATTCTTTTATGCATGTGATGGAAGCAGATGCAGCGAAGCTTGCTGCATCTGACACCTGTTTTGTGACGATAGGTCCTCTGACAAAAGAGGCACTGCTTCAATACGGGATTTCTTCTGAAACCCCAGATACTTATACGATAGACGGAATGCTAGATTTAATGTGCCGTTTATCTGAAAGGAAGTTGAACCATTGATGAAATTTAACAGACACCGCAGATTGCGGACAAGCGCAGGAATGAGAGAATTAGTCAGAGAAACCTTTTTAAGACCATCTGATTTCATTTACCCGATCTTTTTTGTAGAGGGAGAAAATGTCAGAAAAGAAGTCTCTTCAATGCCAGGTGTGTATCACATTTCTGTAGACCTCGTGAAAGAAGAAGTCCAAGAGCTTGTTGATCTTGGCATCAAATCGATCATTGTATTTGGTGTGCCGGATCATAAAGATCATGTAGGCAGTGAGGCGTATCACGATCATGGCATTGTTCAAAGAGCAACGCTTGAAATCAAAAAGCATTTCCCAGAGCTCGTGGTCATTGCAGACACTTGCTTATGCCAATATACAGATCACGGACATTGCGGAATCGTTGAAGATGGAGAAATTTTAAATGATGAATCTCTTCAGCTATTAGCGAAAACGGCTGTCAGCCAAGCGCGTGCAGGTGCAGATATCATCGCGCCTTCAAATATGATGGACGGATTTGTTGTTGCCATTCGTGAGGCACTTGATGAAGCAGGCTTTATTCATGTACCTGTCATGTCATATGCGGTGAAATATGCAAGTGCTTTTTACGGTCCGTTTCGTGATGCGGCACATAGTACACCGCAGTTTGGAGATCGTAAAACATATCAAATGGACCCTGCAAACCGTTTAGAGGCTCTGAGAGAAGCGCAATCTGATGTAGAAGAGGGAGCTGACTTCTTGATTGTCAAACCATCTCTTTCTTACTTAGACATTATGCGTGATGTGAAAAATGAATTTACACTCCCTGTTGTTGCTTATAATGTGAGCGGAGAGTATGCGATGGTGAAAGCCGCCGCTCAAAATGGCTGGATTTCTGAAAAAGAGCTTGTTCTTGAAATGCTGACAAGCATGAAACGTGCAGGAGCAGAACTCATCATTACGTATCATGCAAAAGATGCAGCAAAATGGCTCTCAGAATAAAGAACGGATAGACAGGAGGACGTTGAAATGGGACGTAGCTATGAAAAATCAAAGCAAGCATTTGAAGAAGCACAGCATTTAATGCCTGGTGGTGTCAACAGCCCTGTGCGTGCATTTAAATCAGTCAACACAGACCCGATTTTTATGGAACGAGGCAAAGGCGCCAAGATCTATGATATTGATGGAAATGAATACATCGATTATGTCTTATCATGGGGACCGCTTATTTTAGGACATACGAATGACCGTGTTGTTGAAAGCATTCAGCGAGTAGCGGAAAATGGGACAAGCTTCGGTGCTTCTACGTTAGTTGAAAATGAATTAGCTAAACTTGTATCAGAACGGGTTCCTTCCATCGAAGTTATTCGCATGGTCAGCTCTGGTACAGAGGCGACGATGAGTGCACTTCGTCTAGCTCGTGGTTTTACAGGCAGAAATAAAATTGTGAAATTTGAAGGCTGCTATCATGGCCACGGTGATTCTTTGCTCATTAAAGCGGGTTCTGGAGTAGCAACGCTTGGACTGCCGGATAGTCCTGGTGTTCCTGAAGGGACTGCAAGCAACACAATCACAGTACCGTACAATGATTTAGAAAGTATTCAAGTTGCTTTTCAAGAATTTGGAGATGATATCGCTGGTGTTATTGTAGAGCCGGTCGCAGGAAATATGGGGGTTGTCCCTCCGCAAGAAGGTTTCTTGCAAGGACTAAGAGACATCACGGAGAAATATGGATCATTGCTTATTTTTGATGAGGTCATGACAGGCTTCCGTGTGGATTATCACTGCGCGCAAGGCTATTTTGGTATCACACCTGATCTGACGTGCCTTGGTAAAGTGATTGGAGGCGGTCTTCCGGTCGGTGCTTATGGCGGAAGAGCGGATATTATGAGACAAATTGCGCCAAGTGGTCCAATATATCAGGCAGGAACGTTATCTGGTAACCCTCTTGCGATGACAGCAGGCTTAGAAACCCTAAAACAGCTGACACCTGAGTCTTATGAAGAATTTAAACGAAAAGGTGACCGTTTAGAAGAAGGCATTTCGAAAGCGGCAAAAGCATACGGAATTCCATTAACGTTTAACCGTGCGGGCTCCATGATCGGATTCTTCTTTACAAATGAAGAAGTGATCAATTATGACAAAGCGAAAACAGCTGATCTTGCTTTATTCGCTGAATTTTACAAGGAAATGGCCGATCACGGCATCTTCCTCCCGCCTTCTCAATTTGAAGGACTATTCCTGTCAACAGCTCATACAGATGAAGACATCGAATATACGATTGAGACAGTGGAAAAGGTTTTTCAAAAACTACGTCGATAAAACAAAAGGCCGATATGGAGACATATCGGCTTTTTTGCATTGGAGAAAACCAATCATATTTTCACTACCTCCCTCATACAACTGTATTGACATCTAATTTTATTTTTTAAGGATTAGATGAAAGGAGGACACCGACTTGTCTCAAAACAATCGATTACAGTTTTCGGTAGAAGAATCCATTTATTTCAAAAGCGGACAGGAAGTCAGTGAGCTGCTGTCAATTTCTCTCGACCCTGACATTCTCGTTCAAGAAGTGAATGATTATGTTTCTATTAGAGGTTCACTCGAGCTAACAGGAGAATACAACATAAATCAAGAGGAGCTATTGGGTGAATTGAGTTCCTTTCCAACATACAGGGAAGCAGATGAGGTAAAGGTCAGAGAAGACGGAACGGCGGAGCTTCTGCATCAATTTCCAGTCGATATCACCATTCCGAAGAACAAAATTAGTCATTTAAATGATGTGTTTGTGTTTATTGATGCGTTTGATTACCAGCTGACAGAGAATCGTTTGCTCACCATTCAGGCTGATTTAGCCATTGAGGGCTTGTTAGACGAGGAAACGCCTCAAGCGCCTATAGAGGAGCCGTATGAATTTGTCCATCGTCCTGAAGTGGATTATGGCGATATGGCCTACGATTATCAATTGCAGCCGGAACAAGAAGAACAAGAAGAGCTGCAAGGCGAAGAACGTGAGCATGATGAGAATCAGCCTGTATTCCAACATGACACGCGCGCGGAGCAAGAGGAACAGGAAGTGCAGGAAGTACAAGAAGAAGAGGAAGAAGAAATTGAGATAGAACTGGTGAACAGGGAAGTAGAAGAAGCGTCCGAAGAACCTGAAGAATTAGAAGAACCTGAAGAACCTGAAGAACCTGAAGAGCCAGAACAGCCGGAACAGCCGAATAATCAAGAAGAAGCTGTGGCGCTTGGTTATCGATCCATCCCTGAAGCTCAGGTGCAGGAACCGCCATTTTTTGAACCGCCGAAGCTATTAGAAGAAGAGGAGCGGGAAGAGCCGTTCTTTGAAGTGGAAGTAAGAAAGGATCCGGAAGCTGCTGAAGAGCAGGAAGAAACGGTACAGTCGTATCCGGCTTTTGAATCACCTGCTGATCAAGTGGAGCCTGAGCATGAGGCGCACGATGATGAATATCAGCTCGGGCGGTTATATGAACGGGAAGCACCTAAAATATATGAGTCAGCTCAAGAAGAAGAGGAGCTTGAAGAAGACGTGAGAGAAACGTCTGGCAGTGAGAACTCTCTTTATTTAACAAAGCTGTTCGCTAAGCAGGAGGAGGAAGATTTTTCCCGCATGAAAATATGTATAGTTCAGCAAGAAGATACGGTCGATCGTATTTGTGAGAGATATCAGTTGAATGTGCAGCAGCTTCTTCGCACAAACTCATTATCGATTGATGCGGAGCTTGAGGAAGGGCAGATTCTTTATATTCCTGAATATCAAAAAAGCAATGCATAGCAAGCGATGACTGACCGAGAAAATGTGGTGAGTGAACGTGGATGAAATCCAATCTGTCTTATACGAATACGGACTTGAGGCTGAATATATTGAACCTGTCAGTCCTGCTGTCATTAAGGTATATACAAAGCAGGGTGTATTTGCCCTGAAACGAGTAAAAGCCAGCCGGCATATGCAATTTACAGAACAAATGCTTGAACTGGAATCAAAGGGCTATCGCTCATTTGTGCCGATTTATCGGACGACGAGCGGTTCCTTTTTCTCAAGTCATCGAGAAAGCCAGTATGCATACTATCTGATGCCGTGGCTGACGAATGAAAAAAGAGAAGAGCAGGACGATAAGCACGAATATTTATTTCAAGAGATTGCAAGACTTCATAAGCGAACTGAAGTCATGATGGATATCACAGAGCAAGAGATAGAAGCACATTACACACAAATCAAGACCAAATGGGAAACAGAGAAAGACATGTATGAACGATTCATAGAGCGGGCAGAACAAACGTGGTATATGTCGCCATTTGAGCTGGCCGCTGCTATGTATTTTTCAGAGGCGATGTCTGCCAGCGAATTTGCGCTTGAACGTTTAGAAGATTGGCATGAAGAAATGAAAGACAAAGAGACAACGCGTGTTGTGCTAAATCATGGGCAGCTATCGATCCATCACTTTTTGTATAATGATGTAGGGACAGGACATTTCACCAATTTCGAGCGGTCCAAAAAAGCCGCCCCCATTTATGATCTTCTGACCTTTTACTTTCGGACTTTCAAAACCTATCCTACGTCTTGTCCTGAATGCACTTCTTTGTTTTATACGTATCAAAAAGGAAACCCTCTTCGGGAGGAAGAACTGCATTTGTTCCTAAGCTACCTCGCTTATCCGCAAGGGCTGTTTGATACAGTAAAAGCCTATGAAGCAGGCGGGCAGGATGAAATGGAAAGCTGCCAGCAGCTGTTAAGAGCGTATTGGCAGATGAAAAATTCAGAGCCGACCGTCATGAAAATTCACGAAATTGAGCAGGCTAGACGGCTTGAAGAAGAACAAAGTGCCTCGTCATCGGCGGAATGACGAGGTTATGCTGCGTTGGCTTTATATGGGCAGGTACATAATGATGAGTTTTTAAAACCAATCAAGGTGAAAGGCACAGGCGAGAAAAATAAGGATACCTAGAATGAGGACGTCAAATGTCGTAGGGAAAATGATCGTACGAAACCCTTGAAATATAGCAATCGGGAGAACGACTTGGGAGGCAACTGCCCGAATTTGTCTCAGCCAGGGGGGGAGTGTGTAAGGATTGATCTTCTTCAAATCAAACGCCCTCCTTCTTCATTTTGTTATTATCATATGGGCAAAAGGGCGAAGGGTGCCTGCCCAATTTGTATAAAGAAGAAGAAAAGCGGAAAAGATGATTGACGAAAACAAAAGGCATTTAGTAATATTAATAAAAGATGAGTATGTGCTGATGAACGTGATATATCGTAAGCGTGGATCAGGAAGAGTACGAGCAAGACCCTAAAGAGAGGGAAGCCAAGAGCTGAAAGGTTTCCTAGGATGTACTTGTTTGGAAGGTCGCCTGTGAGCTTAATTTCTTGAATGAACAAGTAGAGAAATTCGGGAGAACCCCGTTATCCTTTAGAGTGTATGGGACACGTGGATGTGTCTCGTGAAAAAAGGTGGTACCGCGAAAAAGCTTTTTCGTCCTTTTATAAGGATGGAAAGGCTTTTTTTATGTTTCATCAGCCGAAAAAATGTGGAGGTTACACAAATGGGAACAAATAATCAAGAAATGCCAACAAAGTACGATCCAAATGCGATTGAAAAAGACCGCTATACGTACTGGCTTGAAGGGAAATTCTTTGAAGCACAAAATGACAAAACGAAAGATCCATATACAGTCGTCATTCCTCCACCAAACGTGACAGGAAAACTGCACCTTGGGCATGCGTGGGATTCTACACTTCAAGACATCGTGACACGTATGAAGCGGATGCAGGGCTATGACGTTCTATGGCTTCCAGGAATGGATCATGCCGGTATTGCGACCCAAGCAAAGGTTGAGGCAAAGCTTCGCGAAGAAGGCGTAAGCCGGTATGACCTTGGCCGGGAGAAATTTGTGGAAGAAACGTGGAAATGGAAAGAAGAATATGCGGACTTTATTCGCAGCCAGTGGGCGAAAATGGGCCTTGGTCTCGATTACTCTCGTGAACGTTTTACTTTAGATGAAGGTCTGAATAAAGCCGTTCGCCAAGTGTTTGTTCAATTGTATGAAAAAGGACTTATCTATCGCGGAGAGTACATCATTAACTGGGATCCAGCGACGAAAACGGCACTTTCTGATATTGAAGTCATTTATAAAGATGTTCAAGGTGCGTTTTATCACTTGAGATATCCGCTTTCAGATGGAACAGGTTCAATTGAAATTGCGACAACAAGACCTGAAACTATGCTGGGGGATACAGCCGTAGCCGTACACCCTGATGACAAACGCTATCAGCATTTGATTGGAAAAACAGTGGTTTTACCAATTACAGGCCGCGAAATCCCAATCGTCGGTGATGACTATGTCGATATGGAGTTTGGCTCAGGTGCTGTGAAAATTACACCTGCTCATGACCCGAATGACTTTGAGCTTGGAAACCGCCACGGGCTAGAGCGTATTCTTGTCATGAATGAAGATGGCACAATGAATGCGAATGCCCTGCAATATAAAGGGATGGACCGCTTCGAATGCCGCAAACAGCTTGTGAAGGATTTACAAGAGGAAGGCATTTTGTTCAAAATTGAAGACCACATGCATTCAGTTGGTCATAGTGAGCGAAGTGGAGCTGTCGTGGAACCGTATTTATCGACACAATGGTTTGTGAAAATGCAGCCGCTGGCAGACGAAGCCATTCATCTGCAAAAAGGGGACGACCAAGTTCAATTTGTTCCAGACCGATTTGAAAAGACATATTTACATTGGATGGAAAATATCCGTGACTGGTGTATTTCTCGTCAGCTATGGTGGGGACACCGCATTCCGGCTTGGTATCATAAAGAAACGAAAGAAGTATACGTTGGACTTGAAGCACCAGAAGATATTGAGAACTGGGAACAGGATAACGATGTGCTTGATACATGGTTTAGTTCAGCGCTGTGGCCGTTTTCTACAATGGGCTGGCCGGATGCAGACAGTGAAGACTTCAAGCGCTACTACCCAACCAACCTGCTTGTAACAGGCTATGACATCATTTTCTTCTGGGTATCCCGTATGATCTTCCAAGGTCTTGAATTCACAGGAGAAAAACCGTTTAAAGATGTCCTCATTCATGGGCTCATCCGCGACGAACAAGGACGTAAAATGAGTAAGTCGCTCGGCAACGGAATTGATCCAATGGAGGTCATCGACAAATACGGTGCGGATTCATTAAGATATTTCTTAGCAACTGGAAGCTCACCAGGTCAGGATCTTCGTTTTAGCTTTGAAAAGGTTGAATCCACATGGAACTTTGCGAACAAAATTTGGAACGCATCCCGTTTTGCTTTAATGAATATGGATGGTTTAACGTATGATGAGCTTGATTTATCAGGGGAAAAATCAGTTGCTGATCAATGGATTTTAACACGCTTAAATGAAACAATTGAAAGTGTCACACAGCTTGCTGACAAGTATGAATTCGGTGAAGTGGGCAGACATTTATACAACTTCATTTGGGATGATTTCTGTGATTGGTACATTGAGATGGCGAAGCTTCCGCTTTATGGAGAAGATGAAGCAGCGAAGAAAACGACTCGTTCGATCCTTGCGTACGTATTAGATCAAACAATGAGACTTTTACATCCGTTTATGCCGTTCTTAACAGAAGAAATCTGGCAGCATCTACCGCATGAAGGCGAGTCCATTACTGTAGCGGCATGGCCTGAAGTGAAGCCGGAGCTTTCCAACGAACAAGCTTCTGCTGATATGAAGCTGCTTGTTGAACTCATTCGTTCTGTTCGTAACATTCGCAGTGAAGTGAACACGCCAATGAGCAAACAAGTTGAGCTTTACATTAAAGCATCTACGTCTGATGTTCAGGAACGTTTAGAGAAAAATCGTTCATATATTGAGCGCTTCACGAACCCAAGTGTTCTTGAAATTGGCACAGATGTCCCAGCTAGTGATAAAGCGATGACGGCAGTTATTTCTGGAGCAGAACTCATTCTGCCGCTCGAAGGCTTAATCAACTTAGATGAAGAAATTGCTCGTCTGCAAAAAGAGCTTGATAAGCTGACAAAAGAAGTGGAACGAGTTCAGAAAAAGCTTGGCAATGAAGGCTTTATGAAAAAAGCGCCTGAAAGTGTCGTAGAAGAAGAGCGTGCGAAAGAACGTGATTATGTCGCAAAACGCGAAGCTGTTCAAAAGCGTATTGAAGAGCTGAAAGCATAAGAGTGAAAAGACGGCTCCTAATGAAATGGAGTCGTCTTTTTTGAAAATTTCGTATGAAATGAGAGATGACATTGTTTACAACCTATCATGAAGCGATTGAGTGGATTCACAGCAGACTGGCCTTTGGCGTAAAACCGGGTCTTGAACGAATGAAATGGCTGATGAACAGACTAGGAAATCCGGAACAAAGCATAAAAGCAGTACATGTTGCAGGTACAAATGGCAAGGGATCAACCATTGCGTTTACACGTTCTGTTTTACAAGAAGCCGGCTATTCAGTCGGAACCTTCACCTCTCCGTTTATACTAACATTCAATGAAAGAATCAGCGTGAACGGAGCGCCTATAGAGGATGAAGAATGGCTGAGTTTGGTGAATGAAATCAAGCCTCTTGTTGATGAACTAGATCAAACAGAGCTTGGCGCAGCAACAGAATTTGAAATCATTACAGCATGTGCATTTGCTTATTTTGCTCATGTGCACCAAGTAGACTTTGTTCTCTTGGAAACAGGGCTTGGCGGAAGGCTTGATTCTACAAATATTGCTGTGCCTATCTTAACAGCGATTACGTCGATTGGTCATGATCATATGGCCATTTTAGGTGACACACTTGAACAGATTGCAGCTGAAAAAGCGGGTATTATCAAAACGGGTATTCCAATGATTACGGCAGTCCACCAGCCTGAAGCTCTTGCTGTCATTCAAAACACAGCCAAAGAAAAGAATGCTGAATGTATTTCATTACATGATACTTGTAGCTTTGATGAGCAGCAGCCGACAGAAACAGGTGAACGTTTCACGTTACGCACATCAAAAAGGCAGTATCCTCAGCTTGAAACAGGATTAATTGGAACGCATCAAAGGCAAAATGCTTCTCTTGCTGTTTTGCTCATTGAATGGCTGGAGCAAGAAGGCTATATTAGCGTGACAGAAGAGCAAATATATGAAGGCATTCGGCAGGCAGTTTGGGCTGGGAGGTTTGAAAAGGTCAAAGATCATCCTCCAGTGTACTTAGACGGCGCACATAATGAAGAAGGGATCGACCGTTTAATTGAAACCGTACAAGCTCATTTTTCTAGTAAACAGGTGCATATATGTTTTAGTGCTTTAAAAGATAAGCCGTACAAGCAAATGATTCAAAAGCTTGAAGCTGTCAGTTCTTCTATCCATTTTGTTTCGTTTGATTTTCCAAGAGCCGAATCAGCTGAGAA
Organism: Bacillus sp. I-2; assembly: GCF_001974945.1. NCBI lineage: Bacteria > Bacillati > Bacillota > Bacilli > Caryophanales > Bacillaceae > Bacillus > Bacillus sp. I-2. Next base: position 214,189 of record NZ_LZRW01000032.1, read on the forward strand.
GCTTTATGTATGCAGTCAGTTAGACGCAAAGTCGTATGATGATGACCCTCGTACAGTGCTTGAGTTCATTCAGAAAAAAAGTGATGATCCTTCAGCGGTGATTCTTGTGACAGGCTCTCTTTATTTTATTTCAGATATAAGAAATCGTATGATCGGGTAACAAAAAAACGCAAATGGCTTCAATGCCTTTTGCGTTTTTTTCTTTTCATGTGCAGAAGGAAAGTAAAATCATATTTTTGCTATATGCTCAATGAATAGAGTCATGGTAAAATCCGGTCTATCTTATTCTCGGAAGGAGCCACGATATATGATTGGCATTTTTGTGTTTCTTGCAGGCATCACCATGGGGTCGTTCTTTCATCTAGTTGGTGAGAGGCTGTCACTGAAGCGGTCTATTCTTTTTCCTCGTTCTCACTGCACAGCCTGTAAACAGCCGCTTTCCTTGCGTGAGATGATCCCGCTAATTTCGTATGCATTATTGAGGGGGACTTGTAAACATTGCGGCACACGGCTGTCTTTGCTATATCCACTGGTTGAGCTGCTGTCAGGTAGTCTTTTTTTGCTCATATATAGAATCGCTGGTATTTCGTTTGAAGGTCTTTTTCTTGTGATTCTTTGTAGTTTATTTGTGATTGCTGTCGTGAGCGATCTCCTTTATATGAGGGTGCCAAACGAGCTGTTTCTCTTCTTTTTTCCTCTTTTCGTCATATACCGCACGCTTGAACCTCTTCTTATTTGGTGGGAAGGAGCGGCTTCGCTTCTTTTTTGCTTTCTCTTGTTTTATAGTTTAGATCGTTTCAAGCCAAATAGCATGGGTGGAGCTGATATGAAGCTGTTCGGTGTGCTTGCATTTTGCTTTGGCTTAAAGCCATTCCTTCTCATTCTTTTCCTCTCGTGTATCACTGGAATCGTCTATGCGAAGGTTTTTTCTTTTCGATTAGATGAGCCATTTCCCTTTGTTCCTGCGATCTCTTTTTCTTTTTGGCTGTATCTCTATGGAGCTCATGTCATGCTCCCGTTCGCCGGGTCGATCGGTTGAAAAAATTGGCGAACACTTTTTTTCCCTGCCGACAAAAGTCTTGTTCTTTTTTTTATCCGCTATGTTAAAGTGTGAAACAGAAAGAAGGACGGGTTACATTCGCGCTGATTCATTGGACAAAAAGGTCTTTCTTACAAACAATGTCAGAAAGCGGGGAATGACAGTGAAAAAAAGGCAGGCAAAAAAACAAGGGTTAAAAGTCAATATTAATGGCAAAGAAGAAATGCTTCATGAAGATGACCACCAGCCGCCAAAACAGCAAGAGGATGATCAAGTGACGTTTTCGAATTGGGAGGAAAAAAGGCAGGCAGAACAGGAGACAGCTGCATCTGAGGAAGAACCGGCTAAACCGAAAGAAGAAGATTTCCAGTGGGATGATGCAGCTGATCATATCTATCATTCTGACCCAAAGGTCGTCACACCTTATCAAAAGAAAAAAGGTTCCTTTGAAAACAAGTTCGGTAAAAACCGCGGCCCGTTTAAGAGAGTGATGACAACGATTGTGTTTGCAGTGGTTCTTGGGACAGGCCTTGGTGTGTTTGCACTAAGCTTAAGCCAAGATGGTACTCAGAATCCATCAGGGGGAGATATCAGCGTTTCAGCATCCGGAAATCAATCATCAATGAAAGCAGGCGGTGATGCGCCGCCAGCAGATACTGCTGATGATTCAAAAGAGAATAAGGATGAAAAAAGCGCCTCTGGCAGTTTTTCAACCTATGTTGTACAGGCTGGAAAGTTTTCCTCTGAAAAAGGAGCAGATGAATTAGTTGGCAGTTTAAAAGAAGCAGGATATGCGGGGAAAAAGGTCTCGATGGATGATGGCTATTATGTCATTGCCGGGCTTGCGACAGAACAGGGCATGACAAGTGCTGTTGGGAAGAAGCTGATTGATCAGCACTTTGAGGCGTGGGGAGGCAAGGAGCTCTCATTTCAAGTACCGGAGGAGCTGACTAGTTTAATAGAAAAGGCATCTGTTTTATCCTCTAAGGTCATTGCAGGGGATGATGTGGATCAAAAGGACGTTGCGCAGCTGATCTCTGAGCTTGAAAGTGCCAAAACAACGGACGCACCAGCTAAAAGCAGTTTGCTGAAAGCGGTGCAGCTGTTAAATGAACCTACTGCTGAAAACGGATGGAAATCTCAGCAGGCACTGCTTGATCAATTAAATACGTAAAATCATATTTTAAGAAACCAAACTAGTCAAAAAATGACTAGTTTTTTTCTTTTGCATCCAACATAATGATGATGGAACATGAAAAATGAATTTTCGTAAATTGTCGGTAAGATGTACATTTGATAGGATGAATGGGTATCTTACTTCTTAGGCTAAACCCTGAAAGGATGAACAAACATGAACCAATTGATTCTCGCATCTCAATCCCCTAGAAGAAAAGAATTGCTTGATCTAGCAGGGTTTTCTTATGACATTCAAGCAAGTCAATTAAAAGAAGAAATAAATCGAAACTTTTCTCCTGCAGAGAACGTCCAATGGTTGGCAGAACAAAAAGCAAGTGATATTCAAAGATTATATCCCGAAGCTGTGATTATTGGTGCAGATACGATTGTTGCAATTGACGGCAAATGTCTTGGGAAACCAAAAGACAAGGAAGAAGCGGCCTCAATGCTTCAATTATTGTCAGGAAAGACACATCAAGTCTTGACGGGTGTCACGATTCAGTCAGAGAATAGAAAAGAAACATTTTATGAACAGACAGAAGTGACGTTTTGGACACTTACGCAAAATGAAATAGACCGTTATATCGAAACGGGAGAACCGCTTGATAAAGCGGGAAGCTATGGCATTCAAGGAAAAGGCGCACTGTTTGTTCAAAAAATAGATGGTGATTATTTTTCCGTTGTCGGTCTCCCTATTGCCAAAACAGTTAGAGTGCTCGAAACATTTGGAATCACCCCTTTTTGATGACAGGAAGGAATCTAAAAGGAGTGGGCATCATGAACGATTTCCCTATGTTGCTAAAGCATTTTCCTCAAGATGAAAAGCCGAGAGAACGATTTATGAAATATGGTCCCGGCAGTCTGTCAAACCATGAACTTGTTGCGATTCTTTTAAGGACAGGTACAAAAAAGGAATCAGTTCTCCAAATTTCCGCAAGACTTCTGCAAACATTTGGCGGTCTTCGCTCTGTAAGAGAAGCCTCAATTGAAGAAATGTCGAAGATTCGAGGAGTTGGAAAGGCGAAGGCGGTCTCTCTATTAGCTGCTTTAGAACTCGGCACTAGATTACACCATCAAACGACGGACAACCGCTATGTGATCCGTACACCAGAGGATGGGGCAAACTTTGTGATGGAAGATATGAGGTTTTTACAACAGGAAAATTTCGTTTGCTTAAACTTGACATAAATACTAATAAAATTCTATATGAGTGATTATTATTTCACCGTCTTCTTTAGTGAAATTAATATGTTTAATTAGTTCTTGAACAATACTTCTTTTTTCTTCGTTTGTTAGTACAGACCAATTTTCGTTAAACATTTTTACGATCTCTTTCGCACGTTCAATGTCAATTTGTGAATTTTGGTATTCTGATGAATGGGCTTCAGCTAATTCATTTTGAGCGCTTTTAAGCGCTTTTTTTGTTTCATACATTAGTTGCTCAAATTCTTCATCTGTCATTAAATCTAAAGACCAGGCTTTTTGATATTTTTTTCTTTGTTTTTCTAATTTCAAGATTTTTTGATGAACTTTTTCATAATCATGTTTTTTCTCCTCGGGTATTACTGGCTCAAGTTTTGGTGTTACATTTTGCATATATTTCACAAGTGCTTTTTGAAATTTCTTCTCACTTCCCATAATAGAAGGATGCCTATTTTGCGCACAAGTCTGACATCTATAGTTTATATTTTCCACATATTTTTTGTCCTTTTTTCTTAAATAACCTGATCTTTCACTTGCAAGACGATTTCCACAGCTTGCGCAAATGATTTTAGATTGAAAAATGAATACTGAGTAACTATCTCTTTTTTTTACAATTGATCTTTCTTTAAGAATTTCTTGTAAATGATTAAATTCATCTTTTGAAATATACCCCTCATGTGTGTCTTCTATAATTTCATCACCCCATCGAAAAGAACCGTACAGAATAGGATTTTTTAATAAAGTTAATATTGTTCCTGGATGCCAACGATAACCCCTTCTTGGTAGGATTCCTGAATCATCAAGATAATTGGCTATTTGCCGTGTTGAATATCCTTTTTTCACCTTATCAATTATTTCAAGTAAGATTTCGCCTTGTTCGTGATTTTTGACCAGTGATTTTCCTTTTTTAATAAACCCGAATGGAGCAGGAGCACTAAACTGTCCTTGTCTTGCTTTTTCGTTTTGGCCCATCTTCACTCTTTCGCCTAAATTTTCTCTTTCCCATTGCGCCATTGCAGCAACTAAAGTAATAAATAGTCTGCCAGTTGCGGACCCCGTGTCATATACTTCTGTGGCAGAGCGAAAAACCGCATTATACTTATCAAAGTAATCTAATAAAGTATATAGATCACGTACAGAACGTGTTAAACGATCTAACCTATAAACTAGGACAGTATCAATAATTCCTTGTTCTATATGGCGTAATAACAATTCTAAAGATGGTCTATGCGTATCTTTGGCGGATTTACCTTCATCAACATAAAATTTGAAACTGGCCCAACCTTGTGATACACAATAGGCTTTTAATTTTTCTTTTTGAGCAGAAATAGAGTAACCTTCTTTAGCTTGTTCATCGGTTGACACCCTTACGTATATACCTACGCTTTTGTTACTTGAATCTTCCATTTGAAAATTACCTCCATCAAAAATAGAATGTATGTTCGGTTTTTAGGTTAAAAAATTTTAGTTTTTTTGTATGGTAACCATTCTTTAGGTACGTTGTGCATTAAAGCCACATCCGTGAGAGTATAACTTGTGTTTTTGTATTGCTTGAGCAAAGTATCAGGAAGAAGAAGCTCTACGGCAAAAGTGTTTGCTTCAACTTCTATTTTTTCAACAGATAAGAGGGTTTTTTCTCTCATAAAAGGTGTATTAGCATGAGTATGAAGTTGAGCATGTCCCAGTTCATGTCCGCATGTGGCTCGTTTTTCATATGGTTTTAAATTTGAGTTAATAAATATATATCTGTTCCTTCTATCGTATTTATAAAACCCTCTTATTTCGTGATGTAAATCCCACTCATAAACATGAATATTTAATTGTTCAGCGAGTTCAAATGGGTTGTTGGTTTTATATTTCTTTATTAGTGATTGCACAGCTGACTTAATCAAAGAAGACTGACCCCCTGTTAGTCTTTTTTTCTGTATTTATGTGGAATATATTTTTTGTTTATTCTTTGAGTTTGTCGAACAATATGTTCCATAGCCTCCATTAGTGACTCAATAGCTTCTTCGCTCATAGGCTCACCCGAAAAACTTAATCCATCGGTATTTTCCAGGTCTTTCTTTATAGCCTCCATACGTTTGGCAATATCTTTTTCATCACTTTCATTGTAGTTAGCAGCTTCTTCATGTAATAAGTTGTCTGTTTCAACGATTTCAGAAACATGAATATCTAATGCGTCTGCAATTGTTTTTAATGTTGCAAGGCTCGGGTTGTATCTATCTCTTTCTATATCGCCGAGGTAAGAACGGGAAAGGTTAGCCTTATCAGCCAATTGTAATTGGGTTAACTTTCTTTCTTTCCTAAGCATCTTTATTCTTTCTCCAACAGTCATCAAGTCAGTTACCTCCCACACAATACACAGCTTTCATGTACCAACGTTTAATATGAATCTAATTATAATGCCGGAATGTCGGAAATACAATGCTTAAAATGACGGAAATACAAGTAATTTAAAGCAAAATGACGGAAATACAATGTAAATGCTCTTTTTTTCTCGATATTGCTTTTATTTAAACGAATTTGGACTTTTACAAAAAGACGTGAATACCATACAATTTGATCATACCTTAACGGGAGGTGATTACATGCTGGACGGGAAAAAACTTGGAGCGTTAATTCAAAGTAAACGTAAAGAACAACACTTAAAACAAACAGAAATGGCGGAAGCGCTAGGCCTTTCTAGGACTTATCTTTCCGACATTGAAAACGGGAGATACCTTCCAAGTACAAAGACACTTTCGAAAATAGCAATTTTTATAAATTTAGATTTAAATGTATTGAAAATGACGGAAATACAAGTGATTGAGGAGGGTGGATATGATAGAGCTACCGGCGCATGTAGAAGCAAGGCTTTATGAAATTTTCATGGAGTTATCGGTTCCGAGAATCTTAAAACAAGAGGCTTTAGAGAAAGGAGAAAAAAACAATGACAAAAGAAAAGGTAATTGAATTAGCCGCCTTCTTCGCTGAATTTGAACAAAAGATGATTAAAAAGAAACGAACTAAAATAGCCGATTTTTCTAAGAAACAAATGATCAAATGGTGTCATGTTTATTTAAAAATGGAAGGAGCTCAATCATGAACTTGAACCACTTTTTAAAAACTGATCGTGAAAAGGCAGAAAGACTTATTAAATCACTTCACTTTCTTGTTGATGAGTTACTAACCGATGCTATCACCGATCAAGATTTTGAAGGATGTATAGAGATTGCAGGGTCAATTGTTTCAAATTGCGAGGAGCTTAAACGAATGCATCACCCTGAACAAGTTGTGCAGCTGCATGAAATTGCGACTCAATTTTTAAGTAAGGGTTTAAATGTCTCAACTATAAAGAGGCCGACATATGAATCTTGAGCATCCGGTCATTACTGAAATACTTCGCAATGGATATCCAAAAGAGTATCAACAGTATGACCAAGAGCATGGCGATGACACCGAGGAAGAAGATGAATAAAAAAAGCCCACACGGCAATGTGGACTAATTAAACAAAAGCAATTCCATTTTAAATGGAAGTATCAACAAAAGCAAATAAAGGAAGGTGCAATATGAATCCTTTGCAAGACTTTGAACTTAATGAAATTAGTGAACAGCCAGGCAACCGTCCACAATTTGAGATTAATGATATGAACAGTCTAAATTGGGCTTTTCGTAAAATTGCTGCTCTCAAGTCACAAGAAAAAGAAATTAAAGCACTGGCAGCCACAGAAAAGCAGCGTATTGAAGAATGGGAAAGCAAGGAACTGAAACCGATTGAGGAAAATCTAGCATTCTTTGAAAATTTGGTGGGTGTCTATCATACAAAGCAGCTGCAGGAAGACCCGAAGGCAAAAACTCTATCGACGCCTTACGGGAAATCTAAAAGCCGAGCAATTAAAGAACAACCTAAAGCAGTCGATCAGGATCAACTTCTCGAGCATGTGAAAAAAGCTGGCCTGAATGAACTAATCAAAGAAGACATCAAATGGGGCGACTTCAAAAAATCTTTATCTATTAAAGAAATTGACGGTAAGAAAGTTGTCATTGACGAAAACGGACAAGCCGTCCCAGGTGTAGAGGTAGAACCGGCTTCAATCAATTTTAAAGTGGAGGTATAAGCTATGTTTCAAGTAACAGACGCACAGCGTCAAAAGGAAAAAGCAATTGTGGGATTTATCGGTCCGAGTGGTTCCGGAAAAACAGCCGGAGCGCTGCTTGTAGCTTACGGAATGATGCGGGAAGCATATCCAAACGCAAGCGATGAGGAAATCTGGTCAAAGATCGGGGTTGTTGATACCGAGCATCGCCGAGCGAAACTATACGCTAATTTACAATTTGATGAAATTCGCATTGGCAGCTTTAAGCATATTGATTTTACGCCGCCTTACACAACCGAACGTTATCAAATGGCCGTTGAGGCAATTAAGAACGCAGGGTCCGAGGTGGTTGTAATTGATTCACTTTCCCACAACTGGCAAGGAGAAGGCGGAATCGTTGAAACGCATGGCAGCATGTCCGGCAACTCTTTTCAGAACTGGGGCAAACTTGCGCCGGAAACAACCAAGCTAATTAAAACTTTGACACAAAATAATGTTCATATCCTGGCAACAATGAGAACAAAAACAGAGTATGTTGTCGAGCCCGATAACAACGGGAAAATGGCCCCTCGTAAGGTTGGGACCAAGCCAGTTCAAAAAGATGAAATGGAATATGAATTTATGCTTAATTTCACTATTAGCATTGATCATATGGCCGAAACGTCTAAGGATAATACACGCATGTTTGAGGGTTCTTCCTTAAAATTAAATCCTGATGTTGGCCGTAAACTTTACAAATGGCTTGAGCTTGGAATTGATGTAAAAGCAGAGGAAGAAACCGAAAGAATCGGCTTAATTACTCATATTAAAACTTTGATTGAAGGTAACGAGAAGGCAGCTCAAATGATTGAAGAATTTCAGATTAAAGCGAATCAGAAATTGGATCAATGGAATGTCAAACTTGCTAAAGCTGCTATTGAGAGATTAAACGACGTTTTTGAAGTCTTGGGAGGTAATCAAGTTGAAAAATGATTCAAAGCTCGAGACGATTCGAGAACGTGCAGACCTATCAGATGTGCCCTGGTTAATTTCAGAGATTGATAGGTTGAATAGTGGAATAGATAGCGTAATTTATGATTTGCGAAATGAAGACACTAGCGATCCGTATGTATTGGACCAAGTAATTCAAAATCTTGTAACCGTTCTGAACGGTAAATAAAAAAATATGGGGGAATTAAATATGTTTACAGTAGATCACAGCAAAGGCGATACATTTGAACCAATTAAACCAGGAGAATATGAAGCAACAGTGATGCATTTTGAAGAAAAAACAGCAGCGTCAGGCAATAAGCGACTTGTCGTAGATTATGAAATTCGTTCAGATGTTGAACAGCCATGTCAGGGACAGAAAATTTTATATGATAACTTCACAGTTACGGAAAATGCTATGTGGAGATTTCACCAGGCATCAAAAGCCGCAGGTTTTCCAAACGGAATGAAATTCAAAGATCATATCGAATGGGCGAATGCTTTCTTAAATAAACCAGTTCGTCTAGTTGTCGGAGAAAGAGAGCATAACGGGAAAAAATATCCCGAAGTCAAAGGGTTTAAACCATCCGAAGCGTCGGCCCCGGAAAATGATCCAGTGAATATCAGTGACGACGATGTACCTTTTTGATCATAGAAAACACAATTGAGGGAGTGTATAGCTCCCTCGTCTTTAAAGGGGAGTTATTACATGTACGAATTTAAGAACATACCGCAAGAGCTCAAAAACGCCCCTCAATGGATATTATGGCGTTCCGAAGAACGTGACGGTAAGAAAACAAAAGTGCCGTATCAGATTGACGGCAGCATGGCACAATCCAGTAATAAAAGAACCTGGTCAACATTTCCGACAATTATAAAATTTTATAATAACCGAGACTATGACGGGATCGGCTTCATGTTTTCAAAAGATGATCCGTTTATAGGCATAGATATTGACCATTGTGTCGAGGATGGGGTTTTGTCATCATTCGCACAAGAAATTGTTGATAGTGTAGGCAGCTATACCGAATTTTCACCAAGTGGAGAAGGTGTCCACATTATTGCTAAAGGTAAGATACCATTACGGGGCCAGGGAACAGGAAGAAAAAATCCCGAACTAGGATTAGAAGTATATAGACATGGGCGCTATTTTACCTTTACAGGTAACAGTCTTGGGATAGGAGCCATAGAGGAACGATCGGACAAGCTCAAGGAGCTCTTTGATAAATATTTGAAGGACAAAAAAGAAGAAACGAAAACATCTAGCCCGTCTGCTGCTTCATCCCGTGATATGAATAATCTTTCTAATAAAGAGATATGGGAAAGGATGTTCAACAGCAAGAACGGAAAGAGCATTCAAGATTTGTTTAATGGTCATTTGATAAACGAGGATCATTCTGCCACAGATATGGCCCTGTGTAATCATTTGGCATTTTGGACCGATAAAGACACTTCAAAAATGGATTCGATGTTCCGTGAAACGGGATTGTATCGGGAGAAGTGGGATCGGCAACACTCATCCGATGGTGCTACATATGGAGAAATGACCATTGCAGCTGCCGTTTATTCTACTCATAAAACAATATCCGATTTGATGGAAGAACAGCAGGATCAGCCTTACGAGGTATATATTTCTCATCCTGATAATTCTCAAGTTGAGGACACCGAAGAAATTATAGATACGCCGCCCGTATTTCATTTGACCGAGTTGGGGAATGCTGAAAGGCTTGTCTATTATCACGGAAAAAATATCCGGTATTGCAATGAGCTTGAATGGTTAATTTGGAATGGGAAGATGTGGGAAGAAGACAGTAAACGAAAAATTGAGGCTTTAGCTGCTCAAACATTGCGTGCCATTTATGGTGAAGCAAAAGCAACGGAAGACGGGTACAAAAAAAAGCAGCTGAACGACTGGGCAAAAAAATGCGAGCGCCGCAATATTCGGATGAATACGATTTTAGATACACGACCGATGGTTGCCGTTAAAAAAGAGGAGCTCGACTCACATAAATATCTCTTTAATTGTGAAAATGGTGTGATTGATTTAAAGACAGGTGAAATATTGCCACATGATCGGGATTTGCTATTTACAAAAATTTCAACAGTGGCTTATCAAAAAGATGCTGATTGTCCAAACTGGAAAGCATTTTTAGAAAGTATTTTCATAGATGAAAACGGGCAACCGAACTATGAAATTATTAATTTTATGCAAAAGGCCATTGGCTATGCATTAACGGGTGATACGTCTGAACAAGTTATGTTCTTTCTATTCGGAAACGGCCGTAATGGTAAATCAACCTTTATCAATACTGTTCAACAACTTCTTGGAGACTATGGGCGGCAAACGAACAGCGATACATTTATTAAAAAGAAAAATGATAGCAGCATTAATAATGACATCGCCCGCCTTGATGGTGCACGCTTTGTGTCGGCTGTAGAGAGTGAAGAAGGACAGCAACTTTCTGAATCATTGGTGAAGCAGATCACCGGAGGCGAAAAGATGTCCGCACGTTTCTTGCGCCAGGAGTATTTTGAATTTACACCAGAATTTAAAGTGTTCTTTACGACAAATCATAAACCAATCGTAAAGGGAAGCGACGAGGGTATTTGGAGACGTATTCGATTAGTTCCTTTTACGGTTACGATTCCAAAGGAAAAAGTAGATAAGAAGCTGCCGCAGAAACTAGCTGCCGAAATGCCAGGTATTCTAAGATGGGCCGTTGAGGGATGTTTGAAATGGCAAAAAGAAGGGCTCAAGGAGCCGGAGGTCATAAGGAAAGCAACCGAGGGATACCGAGAGGATATGGACATTCTAGGGCCGTTTCTTGCTGAAAGATGCGTGATCCATCCAGCCTCAAAAGTTGAATCGAAAGAGATTTATAAGGAATACAAGAACTGGTGTTATGAAAACGACGATGTAGAGCTAAAAAACAGGGCCTTTTATCGTCAACTTGAGATTAGAGGTTTTAAAAAGGAAACAGGAGCAAAAAATAAATTGTTTTTCATCGGAATTGGCTTACAAAAATTACAAGGTCATCTTAATTTTGATGAAAGGGTTAGTAAAGGGGTTAGTGAACCAACAACAAAAAATAACGTAACGCCGATGACAAGAAAGAAGCTCTAAGCATTGGTATATAAGGGTTTTAAATGATACTTTTCATTGGAAAAACAATATAGGGTTAGTAAGGGTTAGTTTTTTTATATGTTCCTCTCACATGAAAATTAATTAATAAAAAAATAAATATATATATAGGGCTTTAATACAAAAATATATAACCCTAACTAACTCACTAACCCAAAAACTAACCCTTTTTTAAAAGAGGTGGGAAAAATGCACCCAAAACAAATTTGTGCAGATATAGAAATGTTGGGCGCTCGTTTGGTTCTCGATGGTAACGATCTTTATATTGAGAATCCCGAAAACGTCTATCAAGAACTTGTGGAATTTGTCCAGTCTTACAAGAAACGAATTATTCGTTATTTGAAAGGCGAATACTCGGATCAAGAACATAATGTGAAACAAACAATAGATAAAATCATTAATTATTACATGGGCGTTGCTCAAGACTTAAATAAAAAAATAGATGACTGGTTCAATCATGATTATGAATCAGTTATGAAGGTGATGAAATTGCTCGTTTTATTTTGGGAGAACGGATGGAGAGACCTTGACACTTCCGTTTCAAATTTTGAAAGTGAGGAAACGGACAAGCTATCTTTAGAAATTTACGAAAGGGCCATGTCTTATTTTAAGGGAGATAAATCATGACTATTATTCACTACAACTATTCAGATACAGAATTAAAAGAAATTTTAGGCAGCATGGTCATTATTGTGGATACGAGAGAACAGAAGAATCAACATGTTCTTGATTATCTTCGCAAAAAGAACGTATCAATCAAATTCAAAGGGATGAAGACGGGTGACTATTCCGCAATGATTCCCAAAAATGAGGCATACGGGATCAATAGAGATATGTATTTAAACGCTGCTATCGAAAGGAAAAACGGAGTTGATGAACTTGTTCAATCCATTAAGGATCGTTCCAGGTTTGAAAATGAATTGATTCGTGCATCAAAAAACCCTTTCACTCTTCTTGTGGAAGACCTGGAAGGGTATCAAAAAATACTCAACGGAAAATATCGTTCAAAATATGAACCTAAATCGTTGCTAGGCAGCTTGAAAACATTTGAGGTTCGTTACAATTTCTCAACGGTTTTTATTAATCCAAGTGCGACCGGAAACTATATATATCATCATTTTCATTACATGGCCCGTGAATTACTAAAGGGGGGCTTGATGTGAATGAATTAATGAAGGCCCTTTATATTGAGCGAAAAAAGGATGAAATCAAAGCGCAGCTGCTTAAAATGGGATATTTTAAAACGCCTGATGGTCGGCAGTTGTATGAACTTTCACTAGATGAATTAGACGGAATATTCAAAAAACAATTGATTGAAAGGGGAAATAAAAATGGCGTTTGTAGGTTTTGAAGAATCACACGAGGTGCGGCAGCTGGCTAAAAGTTTAATTGATGAACACCACCCACATTTAAAAGATGCGATAGGACACATTGGTTTTTATATTCGAGAAGGCAGCAGCAAATGGGCGGGGAAAGCGAAAAAATGCACGGCCTTTGAACGCCATATGACCGATTACATGCTTTTCGTATTTGTAAATAAGGAAGCCTGGAAGGCAATGAACAAGAAACAGCGTGCCGCCCTGGTCGATCATGAACTTTGTCATTTTACACGTACTAAAACGGAAGAACCTGACCCGAAAGATGCGAGGAATTGGATTACTGTGTACGGGCCTGCCGATGATCCTGACAGCTGGGGAATAAGAGAGCATGATGTGGAGGAATTTTCCGAAATCATTGAGCGTCATGGTCTTTGGGATACGGGTATTGAATCATTCGCCGCAGTTGTGCGGGAGGCTGATCACCAAATGAATATTGATGATGTAAACCGTATAACAAGGGTCAAGTAAATGAGAAATCGTCTACTTATCTTTTATATCGTGTTCGGATTGTTTTCAGCTTTATCAATAATAAATGTGAAATAAAAGGCTTATATAAGCACTAAAGATACCCTAAAGGTTTGGAGTTAATGCAATGAAAAGTATAGAACTGTTTGCAGGAATCGGAGGAATTGCGCTTGCTGCAGAATGGGCGGGTATTGAAACTGTCGCCTTCTGTGAGCGTGAACCCTATTGTCAAAAGCTACTGAATCAAAATTTCCCAAACGTTCCTGTCTTTGATGATGTACGCACCTTGAATAGACAACTTTTAGAAGATAAAGGAGTGATTGAGCCTAGTGGAACAATTGACATTATTTCAGGAGGATTCCCTTGCCAGCCTTACAGTATTGCCGGGAAGCGAAGAGGCACGGAAGATGACCGCGACCTCTGGCCGGAAATGTTTAGGATCATCAAAGAAATTAGACCCACTTGGGTTGTTGGTGAAAACGTTGCTAACTTCGCAAAAATGGAACTCGACCGCACGCTTCTTGACTTGGAAGGTGCAGGTTACAAAGTCCAAACGTTCCTTATACCGGCTGTCGCCGTCGAAGCCCCGCATGAAAGAATGCGAACCTTCGTTGTTGCCTACGCCGACAGCTTCGGACGGAACAACGGGAGGAATAATCGGGAAGAACGATTCATTTCGAGTGACATCGGACGGCAACTTGAGAAAGGTGACGCAAAACGGAACGGACGGATCAATAGGTCTTGGAAGGTATGTTCAGTTCTTTCCGACACCGACCAAAGCTATAATGTGGCCCACGCCAAGAACGAAGGGGATGTGCGGAGGGACAGGTTCATTTCAGACGATGATCGACCTTCAAACAAAAGGCGTGATCACAGAAACCGAGAGAAAACAAATGACGGCGGGCAATGGTGGGCAGCTGAACCCGATGTGGGTAGAGTGGCTCATGGGGTTCCCAATCGGGTGGACAGAATTAAAGGATTAGGCAATGCCGTTGTACCACAACAAATTTACCCAATCTTTAAAGCGATTGTTGATATATCAAATAGAACCTAGTGAAAGGAGGCAATGAAAGACTTGAGATTACAAGAGATTCCAAGTAAAATTATAGAGACTTTAGACACAAAAGAGCCTATTGTTTTAGTTTTTTCTGATGGCATATTGAAATATACACAATTACCGCCGCATGGTGAAACAAAAATCGTTACACATGACAACAAAGTGACTCGAGTTACCTTCAATGAAGGCGAGTTATTCTAGTAAATAAAACCGTTCTACCGGAAAGCCGGTGGGCACTGATCATGACAGCATAAACGCTGTTTGGTTGGTGTCCCTTTTTTATATTCAGAAAAGAAGAAAACGAGGTGTAAATCTATGTTCAAAAAAAGAACTGACGTTACTAAGAACAAATGTACCCAAAATCGCACGCAGGAGCTTTCATATGAAGAGATAAAGGAACTCATGGGTGTTTACCGCCCAACATATAAAAGAAGCCGTGGCGGGGCGTTAAAAAGCAAATAAAGGGGGAGGGTATTTTATGTTGGGTGAACCACCTGTAATAGATAAGAAAGAGACGAGAAAAAGAGTTGAAAGTATACTTGACAATTATCGTTTGTATCTTCTTCAAGTTCCTGATGATATGCTGCCTAAAATAACGGCCGGATTTAGTATCGTGCCGCCAGCTGCGACGAATGCTTTTCATTCTTCCACCGAAAGTACAGCCATTAAACGTATTGAGTGGGAGCAAAAGCGAAATGCATATCTTGAGAGAGTTCAAAAGGCTGTCAATCGTCTTCCGTATAATGAGAGACAAATAATCATTAAACGTTACATGCAGCAAGAACCTGTTTTCGATTACCAGGTATACAATGAAATAGGCATGAGCGAAAGATCGTATACACGCCTGAAAGGAAAGACGTTCCTAGACTTGGCGTATGCGCTCAATGAAGTTGTATTTAAAGCACCTGTTTAGAGGTGTTTTTATTTTGGCGTTTTATTGGCGTAAAACTGGCGTATTTTTGGCGAAATGTTGGCGCAGCATGACAGAAAAAAGGTTGTAATATTGTATTATGCGATAGATTGAGAACGGCTTCCGAAGGAGGTCGTTTTTTTTCATTCACTAAACTTAAAAAGGAGTTGATAGATTATGGCGTCAGGATTTGGAGTGTCGGCGAACCCGACAAAAGCCAATCACAAAATTGGAGAGGATAAGGTCGTGCGAATTGCGGTACAAAACCACAACGACTTTATTGCTGGTCCGAACCTTATTCCTCAACGAAAAGTTGCAGGGAAATGGGTTACGATCAAAACGAATTCACCGAACGAACTCAACCCAAGTGAAAAACGGTACGATGAGTTCAGTATCAAGGAATCGCTTGATAACAAGAAAGGTACGTATCGATTCAAGGTTGATGTAGAGCGTTACGACAAACATGGTAATCATGTTGAAACAATCGGTACATTCTTCACATCTGAATTTTATATTAAGTAATTGATTGAAGCACCGTCTTTCATGGCGGTGTTTTTCTATTTGCTGTAAAGCGTCCCTGTCTGTTTACAAAATCAATGGCGGCTAACAAACGGGGGCGGCTTAGATCAAATAAAAAAGGAGAGTGTGGACTTATGAAATCGGGCTATGTGGTCTTAACGGATTATTGCGACCCTTACCTAGAGTTTTATGAAGATTATTCAGAGGCGAAAAAAGAATTTGACCGAAGAACTAACAACAAAAATGAAAACAGCCTTAACATACATCTTTGTCAGACGCTTGAGTCTTTTACAAGTGAAGGTAATAAGTGATGCCCTTGAAACGTTGTAACGTTCCCGCCTGCCGGGAATATATAGACTGGACCGAACGCTACTGTATGAAGCACCAGGGCTATGCTGATAAGCAATACAACAAAGATGTGAGATTCAACAAACAGAATGAAGCGCACTACAAATACTATCAAAGCAGAGAATGGAAATTACTTCGAGAAGCAAAGAAGCGTGAGAGTCATTACAGATGTGCTGTGTGTGCCGCAGAAGGACGTGTAAACATGTCCAATAGGTTAGTGGTCCATCATAAACATAAAGAGCTTCGAGAGGTATTTCATGACGATATAGAGCGCAATGATTTAAACAACCTTGAAGTGCTTTGTCAGTTTCATCATAACCAGGAGACATTTAAAAAAAGGAGTGTAAGGGAATGACTCAAAATATTGTAACTAAAGAACAAGTAGAGAAGATCATTAGTAAATCAACTGTGGATGTGAAAACGGTTTTTGATAAATGCACAATCGTTACATGTGTTCTTCCAAACGGTTTCGTCATTGTGGAACATTCAGCTTGTGTTGATCCAAAAAACTATGATGAGAACATTGGAGCTAAAATCTGTCTTGAGAAAATAAAAGATAAAATTTGGGAGCTTGAAGGGTACAAACTTCAATATCAGTTAAAAAAAGATAATTAAGTCCCCCCGACAATGAACGGGGTGGGCTTTTTTGATTCCTGGAAATCGGCGTCCCCTCAACTTTAAAAAAAGTGTTGAAATGGAGTTTTGATTTTTCCCGTTTTTTGCGGTTTTTCACTCATTCATAAAATGGCTCGATCCTTTATAGGCGTTGAGATAGAGCGATTTTACTCATTTGTTTGATTGCCTAAAATTAATAGGTTGGATTTTGCTGAAAGGTGGTGGTTTTTATTGGCGAGAAGAAAACAATTGACGGACACATTAAAAGGGCAAATATCAAATGAAGAACGAGAGCAGCGGCAGCAGCATGAAGAAAAATTGAAAGGCATTTCGCCATTGAAAGAGAACCCGCCTTATTGGCTGTCAACAATGGCAAAAAACGAATGGATCAGAATTTACCCGCATATTATCGAGCTGCCTATTTCAGAACTGGATCGCACTTTGTTGGCTATGTACTGTAATAGTTACGCACAGTATCGACAGGCACTAGATGATGTGGCAGCAGAGGGACAAGTCGTTTTTGAAGTGAATAGTAAGGGGTTTGAAGTGAAAAAGAAAAACCCGTCTATTGAAATCATGATGCAAATGTCGAAAGAGATTCGAGCCATTGCAGGACAACTTGGTCTTGCGCTTGATGCCCGATTGCGTCTAGTCGGTTTAGGTGATGACAGCGAAGAAGACGATATATTTGAGGCAATGAGGCAGGATGACGACGATTAAAAATGACCCCGGTACTCTTTACGCTAAAAAAGTAGTAAACGGGGAAATTGTAGCAAGTAAAAAAGTCATCCAGGCTTGTAAAAGACATTTGCGGGATCTTGAAAAATCAAAAGACCCTAACTATTCATACGAGTACAAGCCGAAAAAAGGGGCGAAGGTTGTAAAGTTTCTTGAAATGCTGCCGGATATTTCAACGGGAAAACCTACGTCATTAGCACTCTTTCAAAAATTCATTGTCTATATGATATTTGCCTGGCGAGACAAAGAAACAGGATATAGACGTTTTACAAAAGCATATATCAGCATGGCACGTAAAGGCGGTAAATCCGTTCTTGTGGCTGGTATAGCTTTATATGAATTGCTTTTCGGTGATGCGCCTAGATACGATCGACAGATTTACACGACGGCAAACTCTCGTAAACAAGCAAAAGCGGTTTTTAACATGATTGTCATGCAACTTAAAAAGTTGCGGAAGAAATCAAAACAAATTAAGAAAATGACCAAGATTATTCAAAATGAAATCCGTTTTTTGCTAGAGGATAGCATCATCATGCCATTATCTCGTGATACAGACAACCTTGACGGATTAAACGTATTGGTCGGTATTCTTGATGAGTTTCACACGGCGACTAATACAAAAATGATTGAGGTTTTAGAGTCCTCACAAGGTCAACAAGACCAGGGGCTTATCTTGATCATTAGTACAGCGGGTTTTAAGCTCAACGGTCCTATGTATGCACAAGAATATCCGTATGTAACGGATATATTGAGCGGAAAGAAAGAGAATGAAAACTATTTTGCCGTTGTCTATGAGCAAGATGACGAAAAAGAGATAAGCGACGAAAGCACTTGGATAAAAAGCAACCCGTTGCTTGAAGTTGAAAGTATGAAAAAGAAATTGCTCAAGAACTTACGCAAAAAATTGAAAGAAGCCCAGGAAAAAGACGATCTGAACGGAACGCTTGTTAAGAACTTCAATTTGTGGCGTTCTGCTTCTTCGGATAGTTTGTTGAACGGTGAGGATTGGAAAGATTGTGCCATTGAGGAGAAGCCGGATATATACGGAAAGCCTGTTTATATCGGTGTGGATTTATCCAGGGCGGAAGATTTATCTTCACTCGGCTTTATTTATCCTTTAGAGGACGACGAGGAAAACATTTATATTGATAGTCATTCATTTGTTGGGAGTAAAGGCGGTCTTGAAAATAAAATTCAACGTGACAAGATTGACTATAGAAGGCTTGAACAAGAAGGGTATTGCACAATAACAGACAAAGAGTCCGGGATCATTAATTTACAACAAGTGATTGACTACATGGTCGATCACATAACGAAAAATGATTTGCAAGTAAAGGGCATCTTTTATGATCCATATAACATTTCGTTATTCCTCAATGAAATTGAAAAATATGGCTACCCTGCTTTTGAAGTAAGGCAAGGGGTAAGGACGTTATCAGAGCCAACGAAAAACTTTAGACTCAATGTCATGGATCAGCGTCTCCTGCATACAAACAACCCATTACTCAACCTGGCAATTAACAACGCCATTTTGAAAAAGGTCAATGATACGGTGCAGATCGACAAGGATTTGAACCGGGAAAAAATTGACCCAATCGCTGCCGTTATGAATGCATATACAGAAGCAATGTACCATTACGAGCAAAATGAAACAGATTGGGACGCATATTACCAAAGTGAAGATTTTGGTATATAGAAGGAGGGGAAACAGTGCCAAAACAATTTAATCGTTTCATCAAGGGAGTATGGCGGTTCTTAACATTGAACCTTCATACTCTTTTGTTTTTGTTGGGGCTAATCCTTATCAATACCGCCGTTTACATGGTCGGGATGATTTTGGGGATTGCGGCTAGTGGTGTTTTGCTAGTCTTTGTTGCCATTCTTCTCAACCATGAAACAGAAAGGGGGTAGAGGAAATTGGCGTTCTTTAGATCAATCAATCAACAAAGCGCAGGACAAAGGGAATTTAATGAAATTTTGGTGGGCTTAGATGGTTTAAGTTATGTGCCAGCAACAGCTATTAAAAATAGTGATGTGTTCACAGCGGTTCACGTCTTGTCGTCAGACATAGCAGCAAGCCCCATCATGATAAGAAACAACGGAATAGAAGAAAAGGATAGTGACCTGTTTCAGCTTATCAACGAGCGCCCAAACGAATATTACTCGGGGTACTCATTCAAATATATTCTTGTCGCTAATGCGCTTTTAAACGGTCAATCGTTTGCTTATATCAAACGGGATAAAGACGGCACGCCATGGGAGCTTATTCACATGTTAAATAGTGAAGTCTCGGTTGATCAAATAAAGGGAAGGAACGATATTGTTTACCGTTATTACCCTTCTGACGGAAAAGAAACTATTTTGAAACCGTCTGACGTGCTGCATATCAAATTTTCCTCTCTGGATGGGGTAAACGGAAAGAGCCTCTTATCATGTCTCAAGCATGAACTTGAAAGCCAGGAGGCGGGGAAAAGGCTTGTCACGGACTTTTTTAGACGTGGCACAAATTTGAGCGGCATTGTAAACCTGAAAAAAGGCATACCATCACCCGAAGCAAGAGAAAACCTACGCAAAGAATTTGAGAAGGTTAATTCCGGCGCTAGGAATCAACAAAGAATAGCGGTCTTGAGCGAAAACGAAGAATTTAAGCAGCTTGAAATCAGTACGAAGGTTCTTGAAATCGTCAATAACTACACGCATTCAACCAAACAAATTGCGAAAGTGTTCGGATTGCCGCCTCACAAGTTGGGAATCGAGCAAGTGAATACTTCCCTGGAGCAAGCGAACCTGGATTATTTGACAAACACGCTTTCAAATTACTTTGCTGCCATTACAGCGGAATTAAATTTCAAAATGCTTTTTTACCCGGAAAGCAGGACCAAACGTTTTCAGTTTGATGCAAGACGATTCAAGGAAACAGACGCCAAAACAAAGCGGGAAAATGTCATTGCATTACTTCAAAACGGCATTTATTCGCAAAACGACGCATTAGCAGAATACGGGATTGCGCCTATTGAAAATGGAGATAGGCGCTTTATGAGTTTGAACTATGTGGATGTTGACATTATGGACGAAATCCAAAAAGCGAAGGCGAAGGGACTTCCGATTCCTACGGTCGATAAAGGGGGTGATGATATTGGAGAAGGAGATTAGAGCCATTCAAGAGGGTTCGCTAAAGGCGACAGAAAAAACCGATAAAGGCAGGATGATCACAGGCTATGCATTGAAATTTGGTACACGCAGCCACAACCTGGGCGGCTTTATCGAAACCATTGAAAAACGAGCGCTGCAAAATGCTGATATGTCAGATGTAAGGGCGCTTATTGACCACGATCCGTCAAAGATTCTAGGAAGAACCAAAGCCGGAACATTGAAACTATCTGTGGATGACATTGGCTTGCGATTTGAATTGTCTTTGCCGAACACGCAATACGCAAATGATCTATATGAAAACTTGAGACTTGGCAACGTTTCAAATTGTTCATTCGGCTTTCACCTTGCCAAAAATGGCGACAGCTTTAAACGAGATGAAAAATCGGGGCTGCCGTTGAGGAGCTTAAACAACATTTCACGTATTACTGATGTTTCTATCGTCACTTATCCGGCTTATGAAGATACTGACGTATCAATCGCACAGCGGCATTTAAAGCAGCATCAAAATAGCCATTTAGAAAAAGAAAAAATCAAGTTAGAGCTTGATCTAATTGAATTAAGTCTTTAGAAAGCACTCGTACATTGCGGGTGCTTATTTTATTTGGAAAAGGAGCATGAACATGTTAAAAGAGAAAATTCAGGAATTACGTTCAGAGATCACAAAAAAACAAACGGCTATCAATACAAAAATTAAAGAAGCGCAGAAGCGGGCTGAAGAAGATAACCTTGAAGAAGCAAAAACGATTAAAGATGAAATCACTTCTTTAAAAGCAGAGATTGAGACAATGACAGAAAAATTAAAAGAGCTAGAAGAACTAGCAGGGATCGAACAAGTAGAAGTGACAGAAGGAGAAGAAAGATCGTTTAATCCACGAGGCCCAAAAGTGAATCTTCCAAACGAAATCGAAGAAATTCGTAGCAAAGTAAACGACTATATCCGTTCGTATGGTCAAACTCGTGATGGGCTAAAAACTATTGATGCAGAGCCGATTATTCCAGTTGAAATTTTAACAACGCCGCAGCGTGAACCCGAAGATGTGGTTGATTTGGCTTCAATGGTTAATAAAAAGGCAGTAAAAACAGCTAGTGGAACATACCCGGTTATTGCAAATGCAAAGGTTGGACTTGTATCTGTAGCGGAACTTGAGAAAAACCCGGAGCTTGGTAAACCCGAATTTAAAAAGGTACGTTATGACGTTGAAACGTATCGTGGAGAGCTTCCGATTTCTCAAGAATCAATTGATGATGCTGGCGTAGATTTAACGTCTTTAGTTGCTGAATTCTTGCAACAAACAAAGCTAATCACAACTAACAGAGCAGTAGCAGCGGTTATTAAAACATTTACAAAGAAAACAGTTGCAGACACGGATGGCATTAAGCAAATTTTAAATGTTGATTTGAAACAGGCGTACAAACGTAATATTGTTGCGACTGCTTCTGCTTTCCAACATCTTGACACATTAAAAGATAAAAACGGACAGTACATTTTACAACAAAGCATTGCTTCACCTTCTGGAAAAACATTGTTTGGTAATTCAATTACTGTAATGGATGATGAGGTTTTAGGCTCAAAAGCTGGTGATATGATGATGTTTATTGGTGACTTAAAAGCATCCATCTTTTTTGCTGATAGAGTGGACGTTACTGCAAAATGGGTTGAAAACTCTGTCTATGGACAAGTGTTATCAATTGCGACCCGTTTTGACGTTCAAAAAGCTGATGAAAAAGCCGGGTTCTTCGTTACGATCAAGCCGCCAGTTGAAACAGGCGCTACAGAATAGGAGTGAAGAAATATGACCCTTGAAGAATTAAAACATGCTTTAAGGATCACTCATGACCTGGATGACAAAATGCTAGAAACCATAAAAGCAGCGGCAGAAAAATTTATAAAAGATAGCGTCACCTTATCGAAAGAGAGGGACGCTTTTTTTATTGATAATCCTTGTTTTGATGATGCGGTCATGATGCTTTGTGGACACAGATATGAAAATAGATCAGCAACAACAAACAAGAATTTACAAGAAGTGCCGTTCGGCGTTATGTCGTACATTCAACAATTTAAAGGAGAATACCCTTCATGGACTATGGACGATTAAATACGCCGATATCTTTCGTTAAAAAGTCAAATACGAAAGACCCTATATCCAGGGAGAACACGACCACATTAGAAAGACTTTTCACCACCTGGGCGGAGCGGCGAGATCAAAAATTAAGAGAAAAGCTATCAACAGCCGGAACGGTTTTGGAGGATAGTTTGACGTATGTTATTCGCTATCAACAAGTATCAACCATTTCCAATGCTATGCACGTACAGGACCACTTGACCAACGATCTTTATCAAGTCATTGATATTCTGCCAAACGAGCAGGACAAAGACTTGATCAATGTCTTTGTAAAGAAGGTGAGCTGATGGCGCTTGAAGCTAATGGAATAGAAGAAACATATAAAGCCATTGAAAAGATGGCTCGTCAAAATGTAAAAGCAGAAAAAGCTGCCGTTCATGCAGGAGCAAAGCTGATGGCGGCTGGCTTGGAAAAGAACACGCCTTTTGATAGCGATAGCGGCAACAAGAAGCATTTAAAATCAGATGTTTTCTATTCCAAACCAAGAGAGGACGGGGAAATATATTCAACCGTTGGCTATGGTAAGGAAACGGCTTATAGGCTGCATTTTACTAACTTCGGAACGATCAAGCAGCGCCCGCAAAGTTTTATTGAGCGCACGATCAACGAATATGAACAACTCGTTTTATCAAAAATGCAAAGTGTTTATAGGGGGTTGCTCGGGCTATGATGCTGCCAATCCAAGAAGTAGAAATGATTTTGACAGAATCAACCGATCTGACAAGCTACGTGCCGGATGAAAAAGTCTTTCTCGTGGACGTCCCGGAAACAGATCAAAAAGTAAACCAAGCCCCAATGATCCGTATTAATGAGCTTGAAAGCTATCGTAATGCGTATGAGGATGATCATGCGACAGGCATAAGCGTTGATATACAAATAGATTTATGGACCGGGACAATCAAGGAAGCGCAAGAAATACAACCGATTATTGATCGTTTGATGGCTTCGGCTGACTATCAGCAATACGCTTCCGCATTTGATAAAGACCCGGATATACAACTGTACAGATATGCACGAAGGTACAGAGCAAATAAAGAAATAGAAATCAATTTTTCATAGAGAGGATGAAATAAATGGCTACAACAGGATTGAGAGATATTAGAGTCGGCGTTTTTGAGGATGACGCCGCCAAAGAAGCAATCGAAGTAATAAATGTACCTGGGGCAATTGAATCAAAATTAGAACCAAGCTCGGAAATTGCCGTTCTTTACGGGGATGATGGGGTATTTGATCAAGAAGGCTCGGGAGTTGGCGAAGCAAAGCTAGAAATAAACGTGGCTGATCTTACAACAGAAATGAAAAATAAATTGCTAGGCGCTGAATTAATTGGCGGCTGGCTTGAGGCATATGGAAAAGATACTGATCCGCCTTTTGTTGCCCTCACGTTCCGGCAAAAGACAAAAGGTGGCTTTTGGTATGTGGGACTTTTGCGAGGCAAATTCGGTATTCCATCCACAGAAGGTAAAACAAAAGAGGATAAAGTCGAATTTATTACGCCAACTATTGAGGGACAATTCATGCCCCGTAAATTTGATGGTTGGACGTATGTCATGGCGCACAGCGCAAGTCCTGGATTCACTGAAAAAGGCTTTTATGATTTTGTGTTTAAAGGAATTGATACGACTGGCGGCGACAACGGAACAGCAAAAGCACCGTCAAGCACCACAACAAAAGAATAGTGTTTTCTGATAGCCAGGTAATTTATTTTACCTGGTTAGACTGGATTCATTAAAAAATATACGAGGTGTTTAAAATGTTGAAATTAACAATGATTGATGCACAAACAAAAGAAGAAAAAACGTACACAAAGGATATGCCGTCAGCTCGTCAATTAAGACGTGCGCTTGAATTGGAAGCTCAAGCAGAACAAGAAAATATGGAAGCTACAGCAATGCTTGATGAAATGATTACCTATGTTGTGGACGTATTCGGGCAGCAGTTTTCATATGATGACTTTTTAGACAACGTCCCGTCTGACGAAACATTTCAAACTATTGCTGATGTCATCATGCAAGTGACAGGACAAAAAAAGGGAAACGACGGCTTGAAAAAGAAAGCGGTGAAAGCACAGAAATAGAGCATTTAGAAACGTGGCAAGATTACCTAGATTCATTAGATGACATATACGAAGATTTGATGAAAGAAGGGTACAAGTATCATGAAATAGACAATATGGACTTGAACGGATTTTTACGTCTTGCGAATCGAAATGGACAAAGCGCGGGCAGCGTTCCAATAGATCAGATTTTAAAACCAGGAGGCTTTTAAGCCTTCTTTTATTTTTGAATTTTTAAGGAAAGGAGGTAAACCATATGGCAACGGAAGGGCGTCCGATAGGTTCATTAGTCGTTAATACGACGTTAGATAGTACAGGGTTTGACAAAGGCGTCACAGCCTTGAGGCAGCAGCTTAAAACGGCACAGACCGCAACCAAAGCAACCGCAGCCGAATTTAAAGCATTAGATGACAAGCTGGGCGAAAGTAAAAGTAAGGTGTCGGGCTTGTCGGATCAATTGAAGATTCAAGAAAGAATTGTAGATTCCTATAGACAAGCATATGAAAAGCAAGTGGAGCAATACGGCGAGGGATCAACCCAGGCGCAGAAATATGCACAACGCTTAAACTCTCAAATAACAAGTTACCGCAATATGCAAAACGCTTTAAGACTTGCACAAAGTCAAGTGGAGCGGCTTGAGCGTGCCGAATCAGAAGCAGCAAACAGCGCCGACGATTTAGCAACCAGTCATCAAAATGTATCTAATGATGTAACGGCAGCGGGTAAAGAGGTTTCCAAACTCTCAAGCATTTTAAAGGGCGGATTTGCTACGGCAGCGGTAGCGGGTACGGCAGCCATTGGAGCCTTAACGGCAGCCGTTGGCACGCTTGGCGCAAAAATGACGGCTGATATACAAGCCTCACAAGGGCGTTTAAGAGCGCAGCTAGGCTTGACGGGTGATGAAGCCAAAAGGCTCACAGGCATAGCAAAAGATGTGTGGTCACAGGGATTCGGAGAGAATTTGGATGATGCAAGGAATGGTTTGTTTCAAATTAAACAAAATATCCGAGGCATTGCAGACAAGGACCTTACGGACGTAACTAAAAAAGCCCTGGTCCTTGCTGATGCTTTTGATTCAGAAGTAAATGAAGTTGCAAGAGCGGGAAATAACCTTATGAAAGGTTTTGGCGTGTCTGTGAGTGATGCGTTCGATTTAATGACGTATGGAGCGCAAAACGGATTGAATTTTTCCAATGAGATGTTCGATAACCTGTCCGAGTATTCAACGTTATTCGGAAAAATGGGTTATTCAGCGCAGGAATATTTTCAATTACTTGTCAATGGAACAAAAGCGGGCGTTTATAACTTGGATTACGTCAACGACGTAATGAAAGAGTTTCAAATTCGTGTCAAGGATGGCTCGAAATCGACAAATGAAGCAATGGCGAGTATGTCTAAACCGACACAAAAGGTATGGCAAGACTTTTTAAAAGGTAAAGGGACCGTCAAGGATGTATCAAACACCGTTTTAAAAGAGCTTAAAGGCATGAAAGACCAGGTGGACGCTAACAATATCGGCGTGGCTCTTTTCGGGACAAAATGGGAGGACTTAGAGGCAGACGCCATGTATGCCCTGGGCGGCATTGATGGGAAAATCGGTGACGTAAAGGGCAAAGCTGACGAAGCAGGGGCAGCATTGCAAGACAATCTAGGCACACGCTTTAAAAAGATCGGGCGTCAAGCACTGTCAGCGCTAGAGCCGTTAGGAGGCGCGGCGGCTACAATGCTTGAAAAAGCCTTTAATATTGCTGACCCGATCATGAAACAAATGTCCAGCGCTGGCAATACAGTAAAACAGGCAATGGCGGGCATTTGGGGCATATTGCAAGGCGAGGGAAGCGCTGATCGCTTAGAAGGTTACGGCATATTATCGCAGCTTTTCCCGCCTGGCGTGGTTGATATGATTGTTAGCACTACCGATACAGTAAAAGGCGTGATTGATAGTATAAAAAGCTCATTTCAAAGTATGCAGCCGACCTTTCAAGCGATTGGCAGCATTTTGATGAATGTTTTTGTCACAATGGCTCCGATTGTAAAACAAGCCCTGGGCGGCATCTTGTTATTTATCGGACAGCTTGCCGCAGTGTGGGGAACATTTTGGAAAGAAAACGGCGGTGTGATTACACAAGCCTTACAAAATATATGGTCTGTGGTCCAATTTGTCATGCCCGCCATTATCGCTATTATCAAAAGCGTTTGGGGCAACATTAAAGGCGTTGTCATGGGCGCAATGCAAGTGATACAAGGCGTCATAAAATTTTTCTCGGGCTTGCTGACTGGAGACTTCGGTAAGATGTGGCAAGGCATCAAAGACGTGTTTTTCGGCTCGATTAAAGCGATATGGAATTTTGTTCAACTTTCCTTTTTCGGAAAGATTCTCGGGATTGCGAAATCACTCGGAAAAGGGCTTTTAGGCATCTTCCCGAAAATGTGGTCTAGCATTGTCGGTTTCTTTAAAAATGGCGCTGCAAACACCGGGAAAATGGTCACTTGGCTAAAAGACAAAGCCGTTTCTATTGCGACAAGCATGAAAGACGGCATGGTTAAACGTTTTTGGGACATTGTAGACGCAGCCAAAAAATTGCCGGGTAAAATCGGTAATGGAATTAAAAACATGGCATGGGAGGCACTAAAAGGCGTCAAAGCATTAGCAAATAAAATGAATGACAAACTTTCCTTTGTTGTGAATGGTGTTATCGGTGGCGTTAACTGGGTTCTTGGTAAAGTGGGCGTGCCTAAAGAAAATCAAATACCGGAATGGACACCGCCGAAATATGCAAAAGGGACAGGCGGTCATCCAGGAGGACCCGCCATTCTAGGCGACGGAGGAATGCAAGAACTGTTTATCACGCCTGGCGGTCAAATGGGGCTGTCACCTTCGAGTGATACGCTTATGAACCTACCAAAAGGCACAGAAGTATTGTCAGGACCTAAAACGAAAGCATTGTTTGATGGTGTGCCATTTTATAAAGATGGTACAGGCGAGGGCGGGAATTTCATTTCTAGTCTTTTCGGTAAAGTTAAAGATTTGGTACTTGATGTGTCTGACTTCATTACAAAGCCTAGCAAGCTGCTGAATACATTGCTGCAAAAGATGGGGATTACGACCCCGAGCATGGCAGGGGGCTTTGGTCAGATTGTCAAAGGCAGCTTTTCTTTTATCAAGGACAAAGCGGTTTCCTTTATTAAAAACAAGATCAAAGACTTTGGTTTTGTTCCTGGTGAGGGAGGCAGCGCAGCGGTCAAAAAATGGGTGGCTCAAGCAATTGCAATTAAGGGCATTTCCCCATCTTTTTCAAAAGCGCTTGAAACGATTGCTATGAAAGAGTCGGGCGGAAACCCTACAGTTGTAAACAATTGGGACAGCAACGCAAAAGCGGGGCATCCGTCCCAGGGGCTTATGCAATTCATTCCGTCTACCTTTGCAGCAAACAAAGAACCAGGTTACGGAAATATCAAAAACCCTGTTCACCAGGTTCTTGCGGCTATCAACTATTTGAATAGTCGGTATGGCGGAATCAACAAGCACCCGGGCTTAGTCAACATGAGAAAAGGCGGCAAGTACATTGGCTATGATAAAGGCGGTATCATTACCCGAAATCATATGGCAGAGGTCCATAAAGGGGAAATGATTTTACCTTTAAGACAATTCCGCAGAAACCGGGCTATGCAGGTTCTTGCTCAAGCTAATCGAATGGTGGGCTATCAGCCCGAGCAGCAGGGACAAGGTTCAACAAATGTGATTGTTCAAAATGATAGTGCTGATGCTATTAAGCAACTAGAAAACAAGTTTGATCAAATGATCGGTTTGTTGACACAGATCGCCATGAAAGACACCACGATAAATGTTGAGGGACTAAACAAGTACAATATGGATTTACTCAAAAATAGGCAGCGTAGGGGAGGGTTTGCATGAGCTATGAATTTTATACGGATTACGGGGAAGGACTTCAATTGATCAGCGAACGCCTTCCCTTTTTACGTTGCGTAAAATTTACGCCTGTGTCAGCTTCAATCGAACGTCAAACGGCGGTTGTGGCAAATAGACCAGGATTAAAACAAACGTCGAAAAAAGTCCGTTTCAAAGAAAGAAAAATCAAAGCACGATTTTATATTAAAGCAAAAAGCACGGATCAGTTTAATAGATACAGGGCGGCGCTCACAAGGGAGCTAGTAAGAGAAGAACCCTATTACATTAGTTGTTCTTTTTCTCCTGGCATACGCTACCTGGTGACGTGTGATGATGAAATCGAAATCGAAAAAGATGACGGGAAAAATTATAAAGAAGTTGATGTGGAATTTACCGCAGGGCTTGGGCTTGGAGAAACCGTCTTTAATACTGAAAAGCCCTTGAATTTGAACGGAGAGTATTTTTATCTTGGCATGAATTTACCGAGTCAAGACGATCTGAAATACCGTTTCACGTCCAAGACGTTCAAAGTCTACAACGCTTCTGATGTGACAATTGATCCGATTGACTTTGATTATAGCGTCACCATGTATTTAACAGGTAAGGACGTGAATATTCGTAATGATGCCACGAAAGAGGCGTTAACGATAAGGGGATCGGTTTCGAAAAAGCAAAAAATTATTATCACACGTCAATATGTCATGATTGATGGGAAAATGGCGGACACGTCCGGGCGCTTTCCGAGCTTGCGCCCTGGCTTTAATCCATTTGAAATCGAAGGCGCATCCAGTATTGATATACGATTTGTCTTGCGCTTTTACTATAAGTAGGTGAAATGATGAATCAATTATTTGTACAGTCAAAGCACGATCCAACAAATAAAGTACCTTTGGAACATATAGAACCCGAAGTCTCGGATAAATTAGACGGCACAAAGCAATTATCATTTCAGTGTTTACAAATACCCGAAACTGAACTTGCTTTCGATATGCTTGTAAATGACAACGTCTTGCTAATAGATGAGATCGAGCATAAAGCGCAACGATACATTATTGTCGAAGATGAAAAGAAAACAGAAAACGGCGTGTCATTCCGAAATGTGGCGGCTGATCATATGTATATTGTTCGCCTGACATATAACCAGGTGGATGAAGAAATTAACGGAGAAATAGACATAGACACAGCGCTTAAACACGCTTTAAAAGGAAGCGGACTTTCCTTTACCGTCATGCCGGATGCTAAAGGATTGAAAGCCAAACTAGAAGGGTTCGGCAAGAAAAAGTCGTTAGAGCTGATGAACGATCTTATATCGGCTTTTGTCGTGGAACTTGATGTAAACAATGATCATATATACGTATTCAAAGAAATCAAAAAGCGGATTAATTACAAATTAGATACCAGGGCGAATATGAATACGATTAGTGTTAAAAGCAGCTTGTCTGAATCTTTCACCCGGATAAAGGGTTATGGCAAGGTAAAAGAAGAAAAGGACACAGCAAGCGAGGAAACAAAAGGCTATGATAGTAAATCGGCGAAATGGAAAACAAACAGTGATTTAAATGCCATGTATGCGGAGGACGTTGGACAAACGTTCTCTTTTACGTTTAAAGGAACAGGCTTCAGCGTGAAGCTGATCAAAGAAAAATTAGGCGGGAAAATCACGTTCAATATAGATAAAAAGACAAACAAAACATTCAGCACGTACAAAGACACAGGCAAAGAAAGTCATGTGGTTGAAACGGTTGATGTGATCCGAGGTCTTGAGGATAAAGAGCATACGGTCGTTGCTACATTTAAAGGAAAAGACAGCAAAAACCCGAACACGAAAAAAATGAAAACGGGTTTCCGGGTGAGTATTCCTAACGGGAATTTTATTGGACTTTATCGGAACTTTAAAAATGATGAAAAGTACATGTTCCCACCTGTGACATATATTCACCCTGACGAAAAACTTTTTCTTGTAGATGGTCGCCCGAGAGTAGCAGAAACAGTTTACGAAGATTCCATTTCAAAAAAAGAGGACATGGAAAAACTTCTAAAAGAGAAAGTTGACCCTTATCCAAAATTAACTATCGAATTGGATTTTGAAAAAGTGTATGATCCGAAGCTCGAAGCGATTGAGGACAACATTTGTAAAGGCGCTATTGTTCCAGTCATTGCAGATACAGCATACGGCATCCTGTTTGAAGGAGAGGTAAGGGTACAGGAAATCAAATATAACCCTCTCAATTTGGACATGAAGCCATCTGTCACGCTGACGAATTATCGTAAAGACATTATTGACTATCAACTAGAAAAAGATGTTGAGATGAAAAGGCAGCGGAATTTAATCAAGAAGGAAATAGCAGAAATGCTTGAGGCTCAAAGGAGCATAGCAAGCAGCACGCAAAGCCAATTGAATAATATCAATACAAAGGTTTCCCAGGATTTGAGCTTGTCATATTCAAGCGTTACGAAAACCTGGTCAATTGATGATAGCAGCGTTGACGGTGCGGAAATTGATGAGATAGGGAACACTATTGATATTGATGTTGGGATCGACATAAAACCGAAAAGCCCCAGGGCGGGCGTTGATTTTGATTTAAGTCTAAAGGGAATCACGGCAGGCGTAACCGTTGATACGACCAACCCAAGCGGCATGAATATTATGCTTGCTAAAGACGGTCAAAGGATCAGCCCAACGGCTGCCGATATACCAAACGGCGCACAAATTAATATTTCATTTTACTTAGATAGCTGACGGGAAAACGTCGGCTATTTTTTATGAAAGGAGCTGATAGCATGGGAAGATTCAGCTTGTTAAAAGTATTCAAGATCGGAAAAAATGCAGAGTTTGAAGATAATCTATCGCAAAATGCACGTTCCACAGAAAACGCATTGAATCAACTAGATATTGAAATTAAGGAACACAAAGCGAGCGAAAAAGCTCACGAAGCGGCAAGTATCATACACAGAGGGAAAAGCGTGGCGCATTGGCTTAATAGTTATTGGTCACGTCTTGTAAATCTGATCGTCAATCACGACGGTAATGACGTGAAAGAGGTCGTGGATGGTCGGGTTGCATTAGATGCGACCATTCATCCGACTTTGAATGATCGTCTTGAATATGACTTCGATCAATTTGAAAAGAAAGTCAATGACATGCTTTCGGTTGTGTCTTTGCAGCCGTTTTTAAACAAATACGGCAACTTCACAAAGGCGTTACAAGCAGCACTAGAATTATCAAAGGATCGTCCCATTTGGCTTTATATTCCCCCTGGAGGCTATACGTTGCGGGAACGGGTGAGGATTTACAAAAACACTCATATCACTTTACAGGCAGGGGCAACCATCAAGCGTGGTTTTGTTGGCAGCATGTTTGTAAATGGTGATTCAAATGAGAGTTTCACCGGATATAACGGACACGGAAACTTGATCATTGACGGTCAAGGCTCTATCGACAGCATGGGGCATGAAATCAAAGAGCAGTGTTCTATTTTCGGCTTTGCTCACGCATCCGGCATTATCATGCGAGATATTACCTTGAGAAATGTTTGTGGTGGCCATGCTTTTGATTGTGCAGGGAATGAAAATGTCTTGATTGATAATGTGACATTTGAAGGGTTTGCGGATTATGTAGGGGATAGATGGTTCTCGGCTGCAATTCAAGTCGATCTAATGCGCGATTCTAGTAACTTCGGTGCATTCGGATCATATGACCACACGCCGACGAGAAATATCACGGTTCGTAACTGCTTCTTCGGAAAATCTACGAAGCTAGGCGGATGGGCGAGAGCCATCGATTCACATACAAGCACTGACGGCGTTCTATATTCAGGCATTAGATTCCTCAATAACAAGGTTTACGATTGCACAGAATGGGCGGTATCGGGCAACAAATGGCAAGATGTGTTTGTTGACGGCAATACGTTTGAAAACTGTTCAGGTGGCGTAAGAACGTTATTACCGAGTGTTGATAGCGTCTATACGCAAGACAAAAACGGAAACCCGACGGGCAGAGTAAACAAGACAAAGCGTCACACAATCACAAACAACAAATTTATAAATATGACGGTTGATCATGCGATTCAGGTTTATGGCCGTAAAGGGTATCAAACCATTGATCAAGTGGTTATTAAGGCCAATCAAATTGACGGTACAACGAGACATGGAATTCATGTTTCTGACGTCAAACATTTTGTTATTGATGATAACAACATGGAGAACATTGGACACCACGGCGTACTGATTACCCGCAGCACTCGGGGAAAAGTTCACCACAACACAGGACGTGACATCCAGGGGAACGGTGTGCGAGTAGAGGAAGGGAATTGCGATTATGTTTCAGTGGATGACAACACGCTAGAAGAGATCGGTTTCTCGGGTATATCAGTTTCGGGAGAATCGGAATATGTACAGGTGGATAAAAACACAATTATGAATGCAGGCAAGCGAGGGGATGAATACGACTTTATTTTGTTTATGGATGGGGTGAAAAACAGCGCCGTCCGCAACAACACCGCAACCGGGAAAACGGGTCGACACGGCTTATATTTAACAAGCAAATGTTCATCTATACAACATTTCGGAAACCGATTAAAAGGCGCCGGAAAAGTGTCAGCATTAAACGATAATAGCGTTGATCCAATACGTACAGTCGAAAATATTACTTGAGGGGGGAAATCATGACGAATCAACTTTTTAAAAATGGCGTGCTGCCTTTCGTGGTTGACGCCTATGATCAAAGCGTGTACGATTCAAAAATTGTTTTCTCAACCCAGGACATAGGCACAGCAAAGTTAGTTTTTCAATTGCGTAAAGATGGTGTGCCACTTCCGTTGTCAGCGGTTGACGGAAAACTCGTACTTTTATTTAATAATGGATCCAAGAACGTTCGGAATATCACGCTTGTTGATAAAGTCGAAGGGATTGCCGAATACGTCCTAGATAATGATGAGATTAAGCTATACGGCAAGGTCCAAGCGTCTTTGAATTTGTATTATCGAAATGGACAAGCATTGTCCATTCACGAATTTACATTCGAGATTGATCGAAATTTAATTGACCAGGACATTGCCCCGGCAGCGGAGTTTTATATTGATGATTTTCAATCGCTAAAAAAGCAGATTGAGCGCATGGCGGAGGAGCTTGAAGCGGATATAAAAAAGAGAACTGACGATATGCAAGGAAACATTGATAAGATCACGAAAGAGCTTCAAGAGCAGCTTGACAGGATGAAAGAGAAACTTGACGATCTCGAAGCGCTTGAAACAAAAGAAGGCGCAAAAGCTAAAGTAGCCGAAGCGCTTGCAGCTGCTAAAAAATATACGGAGGATTACGCAGAGACACCCGCCGGAGCATTGAAAATGGCTAAAGACCTGGTTGTGGGTTTTCAACAAAAGAAAATCACGACCGATACTGGTATGCCATTGATCTCAATTAAGGATACTTCTGTAAGCATCTTAGATGCTGTCATCAATAATGGGCTAGGACAAGGAACGTTTTACGCTATAGCAGGATCAAAAGACCTGCCGAATCACCGTTCTTTTAGAGGGTTCTTCCACATGACAGATGTGTCATCCGACGGGAAAGCTACTTTCGGTTGGGTATATGCAACGGATTATATAAACAATATCTATACAAATTACCTTAACAATAACGTGTGGAGTGGTTGGTCAAGAATTTCAAACCATAACATGCTATCTGAGGATGGAAAAAGTCAATTGTTGCCGAATGGCACGGACATTTTAACGCTGTCATCTGGCTATTACTATGCAGTGGGCACGAACGTTGTCAACATGCCGAGTAAAACCGATTCCAGTTGGTTTAACATCTATGTATTGGACAACGGTAACAACCGTAAAACTTTTCACGTTATACGTAGTGCTGATAACCTCCATTGGTGGGGAACGACTCATACTGACGGATCGTTCAAAGGTTGGGAACGAATGTTAACCGAAAAAGATTTAACTAGTTCATGGAATCAAGTCACGTTGGTAACTGGAGTTACGAAACACTTTGCCGGAAACCCTCTCTTATTCTCAATACGCTTAAACTCTTTACATCTTAGAGGGTCTTTCGAGGGCATACCCGCGAACGATACAGTCATTGCCCGTTTTGCTCAAAAACCAACAGGGGAAACCGTTTTTGGGGGTACAACAGTTGGATCATACGGAGCAGCACGTTTGACGCTTGGTGTAGATGGCTCACTAAAGTTCAATGGGCTAAACGCAAATGACAATTCAAAGGTGACAAGAATCGAAATAAACGAAGAAATTCCATTGTGGTAAAGGAGTGATTGACAATGCAAATTTTTTACTATGATGAGAAGTTTAAATATCAAGGTGAAGATGTAATTGATTATGACGAGCTGCCGAAAAATGCTACAGATGTAAGACCGCAAGAGGGGTTGTATCTTCCCGAGTATGACGAGAAAAAAAGAGTGTGGTTTGAATCAGCATCCAAAGAGTATATAGAGAGCTTGCAACCAAAGCCGCAGCCGTCAAAAATAGAGATAATGGAAAAGGAAATAGCCGAGCTGTATTATTTGCTTGCGGTAGGCGGTGAATCATCATGAATATTTGGTTTGAGAGAATCAAAGGTTTTTATGATAGAGAATTATGGACAAAAGAAATGGTGTATAACACCGTAGCAGCGGGGAGAATCACACCCGAACAATATGAGCAGATCACAGGTGAGCCGTACGAAGTATAGGCTTATTTTTTATGGCGGGAGAAGGTGAACAAAATGGAAATGGATATTGCACAGTATTTAATGACACAGGGACCGTTTGCGGTTCTTTTTTGTTGGGTGTTGTTTTATGTCTTGAACACGACAAAAGAGCGTGAAAACAAGCTAAACGAGCAAATAGATGCACAAAATGACGTGCTAGCAAAGTTTAGTGAGAAGTATGATGTTGTCATTGAAAAACTAGACAGAATCGAAAGAAACCAAAAATAAAAACGAAAAGAGGAATTTTTGATATGAAAAACTTTGACAAAGGCACGGTCGTTCGCACGGTGCTTCTTTTTATTGCACTAATCAACCAGGCGCTAATCATGTTTGGCAAACCTGTTTTGCCGATCAGTGAGGACCAAGTCACATCATTGGCTGACACATTGTATCTTGCTGGATCAATGATTTTTACAATTGTCACAACCTTGATGGCGTGGTTTAAAAACAATTATGTGACAAGCCGTGGTAAAGCTCAAAAAGAAGCGCTACAACAAAAAGGATTAACAAAGTAAAGGGCTGCCCCAGGCGGCTTTTTTAAATACTAAAAAACAATTTTAAGGAGTAGATGAACAATGGTAAAAATCATTCAAGATTATATTTCAAAGAGTAACCGCAACAGACCAGGCAACTATATGAAACCTTTATATATTACGGTTCATAACACGTCTAACACGTCAAAGGGCGCAGACGCAGCAAGTCACGCAGCTTTTGTTAAACGATCTAGTACAGCCGTTAGCTGGCACTACACTGTGGACGAAAATGTCATCTATCAGCACTTACCACTAAACGAAAACGGGTGGCACGCAGGAGACGGCAGAGGCACGGGAAATATGAAGTCAATCGGAATTGAAATTTGTGAAAATAGTGATGGTAATTTTGAGAAAGCAGTCGAGAACGCTCAATGGTTAATTCGTCAGTTAATGCAGGATCAAGGTATTCCATTGTCAAACGTTGTTCCTCATAAAAGATGGAGCGGGAAAGAATGTCCACGTAAGCTGCTTAATCGTTGGGACAGCTTCAAATCAGGTATTGCAACTGCTCACACGGGTAAAAAGCCTTCTGCTAAACCAACAAAAGCAGAACCATCCAAAACAGCAGCTTCCAAGCCTGCTAAGTCATACAACCTGCCTAATGGCATTTTAAAAGTTACAAAGCCTCTTACAAAGGGGGCAGGAGTAAAAGCTGTACAACAAGCCCTAGCGGCGGTTTACTACTACCCGGATAAAAAGGCAAAAAACAACGGGATTGATGGCTATTACGGACCGAAAACAGCGGATGCAGTCAAGCGGTTCCAGCTCATGCATGGACTTGCTGCCGATGGCATCTATGGACCGAAGACAAAAGCAGCATTAGAAAAAGCATTGAAATGAGTAAAACCCCTGTCCTTAAAGGATAGGGGCTTTTTTGTGTTTTAATAGGGAAAAAGTTGGTTATAAGGTTAGGTAAAACGTGATATGATTGTAAAAAGGAGGTAATATGATGACATTTAAAAAAGCGTTCAATATAGGTTATCTTGTTTTGCTTTTATCTTTTATTGTCGTATATTTCTTGCTTCCAGTCGATCAAATATTTACCGCAATTATGATCCTAACCGTACTATTTGGTGTATATCAATTTGTGATTTTCAAAAAGCTAAAAGAGCAAAAACAGCAATAAAAAAAGCCCTAGTCTGCATTAGACTGGGGCTGTCTTTATTATGTTCCGCACATGTAATGCTTGCCTGCCGATCCTACTTCGTCCAGTTTTTTATTTTTACGTTTACTGTCCGAGAACATTTTCAAGTGTCTCTTTCTCCACAAATAACAAATATCAGTGTCGGCTCGTGTTCCCCAACGTGCGGAGAAGTAACCTGTTTTCATTTTCAATTGAATCATTATTTGAGCAGCGGCAGTAGCAATCCAACCAACATAAGGAATACGGTTTAAAATTGCGGCTGCAATTACTCCTAGAGCTGCCTTTCCTTCTACTGTAACACGGTAATGATCATATTTGGACCACACCCATTTTCCTTTTTGTTTCTGTGTTGTGAAATCATCATTTGCTAATTGTTCAAGTGAATTAGAGATCATTGGATTCATTTGATTTTCTAATACAATGCTATTCGCAATTTTATTTACTTGTTTTTCAATTGCGGCTATTTCGTCAGATTTTAGATAGTTACTAGAAACAGAGATATGCCCTGTTTCTTTGTTAGAAGTATAGGTGATAGTACCAAGTTCAGTTTTAAAAGTGGTCACATGTTGAGAATCATTTTCCATTGTTTTTATATTCGTTTTCAATCCGTCTATTTCTTCGGTGAATTCTTCGTGATTTTTAAAATCATTTTCTTTTGAGGTGTTTTTCTCGGCTGCAAAACTTGGGGGAACAGAGGTCAAAACCAGGGACAAGGACAACAAGATAAAAAACAACGCCCTTTTTTTCATGTAATTCCTCCTATGGAAAATATAGTCTTGCGACACTATCTTATCTTTTTCAACAAATTTAAAACAGAGACTAAAATACCATTTTATGCTATGGAAAATTGCGGTTTCTTTTCGGTGTGGAATTATTCTGAAAATGATAATATATGTCATTATAAGGAATAGTTAGGAAGGGGTAGGGTCTTATGGAGAAAGTGCTTTCTTCTCATGTCGGTATGAAAATCAATGAATGGTATTACCATATTCAAAGATTTAACGTACCGGACGCCGAAGCATATAAAGAAGAAATAAAATCTTTGCTCGATGATATGGAAGAAAACCAGGATTTATTATTATATTTCTCACTCATGGAGTTCCGACATAAATTAATGTTGGATTATTTGAATCCATTGGAAAATGGGAAAGAGCGTGCCAACTTTAGAGAACTAGCAATGAAGATCAAAAGGGACCAAGAGAAATTAACAGGCTTACTTGATTATTATTTTAATTTTTTCTACGGTATGTATGAGTTTGAAAATTATGAATACCTCAACGCCATTACCTTCTATAAACGAGCAGAAAAAAAGCTATCTCTTGTAAGTGATGATATTGAACGTGCCGAGTTCAATTACAAGATGGCAGAAATCTATTACCACATGAAACAAAACCACATGTCCATGCACCATATAGCCCAAGCAATTGAATGTTATCGAGAAAAAGAAACTTATACTGTTAGACAGATACAATGTTCCTTTGTCATTGGATTAAACTATATTGATATGGGCTGCCCCGAAAAAGCAAAGCCTCATTTTAATCACGCACTAGAAAAAGCAACGGAAAGCGACACCAAAAGATTAGTAGGATCAGCGCTTTATAATTTGGCTTTAAGTTATTTCCACAATGATGAAATAGCTGCCGCAATCAAATATTTAAATGATTCAATCAATGCTTTTAAAGAACGAGGATATGAGCATTTTAACAGAATACTTGATCCTTTAAGTATGCTTGTAAGGTCATATTTTCAATCTCATGAAAACGATCTAGGCGTATACGCTCTCAACCAGGGCATAGAATTGGCTGAAAAATTAAACGATGACGTAATGCTTAAAGTATTCACTTTTTACAAGGCGCTTTATGTAAAGGAAGATTATGATAAAGTTTCAAGTGATACCGAATATTTAACCGAAAGAGGAATGTATGCAATTCTTGAAGAATTATCGAAAGATGCAGCAAGGAGATATAAAACAGTAGGAGATAAAGACAAGGCGTCGAACTTCTATGAGAAGGTTCTTTACTTCCAACAATTAATAAAAAGGAGCGATTGCCTTTATGAAATTTAAGTCAGTAGTAGCAACCCTCATCATTATTGGCACTTTGAGCACGCTTGGTTATTTCGCCTTTTCACAAAACCATGATGAAGCTATCAGAGGACACACCTCAAGTATCGGTTATGATAAATTTCATTAAAAAAAGCCCTTTTCGGGGCTTCTTTTTTATTTGAACCGCCATTCCTTCTTCTCTTTATCCCATGTCATTTCATTTCTTGACATAAGATTTCTAACGGCTTTTCTAATGGACTGTTCATCTTTACCTGTTTTTATTTTTAAGTCCTCTATTGTGGGGTTCTTGCGAAACCTACTCATATTATAGATGATCCTGTATAGCTTCCTCTCAAGATCATTCATGAAATCACCACCTCGGACTATCTTATTTGAATATCTTTTTCATTAGCTTACCGGATGCTTTACCCGCAGCACGTCTCATGATACGCTTGCCTATAGTGCCTTTTTGAACGGCATTGACGTCACCTAAGTATTTTGATGTTTTATAAAGGAATGATCTTATTTTATTTAAGTTCATGTATGCCCTCCAATGGTTTTAAACAAATTATATCAAATATGCAACATGAGAAAATTATTTGAAACTTTTTTTGTATACATGCGTCTAATCTACGGTTATAAGATTTTTTGTGTTTATGTTATGTTTACATGTCTTTATCTCAATACTAAAAATCAAGTCCTTCATAAACATACCGTGTTTATTGGAAGTTTGAACTCATCCATCGTTCACCCGCGTGAAATTTTCAAAGAGGCCTTTAAACGGTCCGCTGCTTCATTTATATGTGTGCACAACCATCCATCTGGAGATCCGACGCCGAGCAGGGAAGATATTGAAGTCACACAGCGACTTTTTGAATGTGGAAAGCTGATTGGAATACAGCTGCTTGATCATCTTGTCATAGGTGATCAAAAATTTGTGAGTTTGAAGGAAAAAGGGTATTTGTAACACTTTTTTTTTCAATGTTTTACGATATAATAGAGTTTATGAGTTTTTCCCTAAGGGAATTTTGGTTTAAGAAAGGAAGATACATACATATGTTTGGAATTGGTACAAAAGACCTTGGAATAGATCTTGGAACAGCGAATACGCTTGTTTTTATTAAAGGAAAAGGCATTGTTGTGAGAGAACCTTCGGTCGTAGCCTTGGAAACTGATACGAAGTCTATAGTGGCAGTCGGAAATGATGCTAGAAACATGATTGGCCGTACACCTGGTAATGTTGTGGCACTACGCCCAATGAAAGACGGAGTCATTGCAGATTACGAGACGACAGCAACAATGATGAAATATTACATTAATCAAGCATTAAAAGGCAAAGGGCTTTTTGCTCGTAAACCTTACGTCATGGTATGTGTACCATCTGGTATTACAGCTGTAGAAGAGCGTGCAGTCATTGATGCAACAAGACAAGCTGGTGCACGTGACGCATACCCGATTGAAGAGCCATTTGCTGCGGCAATCGGTGCTAACCTGCCTGTATGGGAGCCAACAGGAAGTATGGTTGTGGACATTGGCGGCGGTACAACAGAGGTAGCGATTATTTCTCTTGGCGGCATTGTGACATCACAATCAATCCGCGTAGCAGGAGATGAAATGGATGATGCGATCAGCAGCTACATCCGTAAAACGTATAACCTAATGATCGGTGATCGTACGTCAGAAGCGATTAAAATGGAAATCGGTTCTGCGCAGCCTGATGTACATGATGAGATGGACATTCGCGGCCGTGACCTTTTAACAGGTCTGCCAAAAACAATCTCTATTACGGCAGAAGAGATTGCAAAAGCGCTTCGCGATACGGTGGAAACAATTGTCGATGCAGTGAAAATGACTCTTGAAAAAACCCCGCCTGAGCTCGCAGCAGATATTATGGACCGCGGAATTGTTTTAACAGGAGGCGGTGCATTGCTTCGTAATCTTGACAAAGTCATTAGTGATGAAACGAAAATGCCAGTCATTATTGCAGAAGACCCGCTTGACTGTGTGGCAATCGGAACAGGGAAAGCACTAGAACATATTCATTTGTTCAAAGGAAAATCAAAAGATAATCGATAATCGGTCGTAATTAAAGAGGTGTAAGACATGCCGCAGTTTTTTATGAATAAAAGATTAATGTTGCTCCTTGTCTGTGTCATCGTACTGGTGGCCATGATTGGTTTTTCAGTGAAAAGCGGCAGAGGTGCTTCATGGCCGGAAAAATTAGTGGGGGATACGACAGGCTTTTTTCAAGGTGTCTTTCATAAACCATCACAATTTATTGCCGGTATTTATGGGAACGTACAAGATTTAAAGAACACATATGATGAAAACGAGCGTCTTCGAAAAAAACTTGATGGACAAACTCAATATGAGGCGAAACTTCAAGAACTAGAAGATGAGAACAAAAAGCTTCGCAAACAGCTTGGCTATGTGAACTCTATTCGTGACTACACGCCAATTCTATCAACTGTTATCGCAAGAAACCCTTCACTTTGGGATAGCTTTGTGATGATTGATAAAGGGAAAAAACAAGGCGTGGAAAAAGATATGGCAGTCACAAATGAGAGTGGCGCATTAATTGGGAAGATTGAAAGTGATAAGCTCAACAATTTTACTTCGACTGTAAGATTGCTAAGCTCTACTGACCAAAATAATAGAATTTCAACGAAAATTTTTGCGAAAAAGGGCAAAGAAGAACTCAATGGAATCATTAACGGTTATGACAGCAAGAAAAAAATGCTGACTATGAATATTCTGAAATCCGATGCAGATGGGGATGTCAAAAAAGGAGATCTTGTTGAAACATCTGGAGCAGGGGGCGTATTCCCGCAAGGCTTAACGATTGGTAAGGTAAGTGAAATCGAGCCAGACCATTACGGCCTGACAAAGATCATTTACGTAGAACCAGCGGCTGAACTCAACAATTTAGACCGCGTGATTGTGGTGAATCGCAGCACAAGTACAGCAGATGCATCTGAATTGACGAAGGAGGAAGGCTCGTGAAACGTGTCCTTCTTGCTTTCGTCATGTTATTTATCTTCGTATTTGACAGCATTTTTGTTGATTTAGTGAAGCTCCCATTTGTTTCAGAGAATCAAATTTTAGCTCCTCATTTCATTTTACTCGCACTTGTATTTATGACTGCTTTTGTGAATCAAAAATATGGTGTGATTTACGGATTTATCTTTGGACTTTTATATGATATTTCATATACAGGCATACTTGGTGTTCATATGTTTGGCTTTGGGGCGCTTTGCTATTTGCTAGCAAAAGCCTTTAAAGTTCTGCAAACGAATATGTTAGTCGTTGTCTTTCTGTCGATTATTGCTGTTTCCGTGATGGAGTTTTATGTATACGGCGTTCAAGCGACAATTCAACCAGGGATTATGCCGTTTAATACGTATGTCATCGAACGCTTTATTCCAACGATTCTTTTAAATACTGCTGCGTCTCTCATACTTGTTGTGCCGTTTAGGCTCTTTTTCACCCACGTGAAACAAGGACTGATCGACGAATAAAAGCAGGAGTTTGTCCAATTACGGCGAAATGAGTATGTTGTTGAGGTGAGCATCTTGAAAACTCAAAAACAGCAATATGTGACGATAAAAGGTACAAAAAACGGATTAACATTACAGTTAAATGATGACTGTTCGTTTGATGACCTTCTTTCCGGCTTGCGAGAGGTTCTATTACTTGAGCAATATACAGATGGAAGAGAAGGACATAAGGTCAATGTGCATATTAAGCTTGGTTTTCGGTATTTAACAGAGGATCAGGAGACGCGTTTGACTGAAGCGGTGTCTGAAAATGAACATCTCGTCATCCACTCCATTGAAAGTGAAGTCATGTCAACTGAAGAGGCGAGACGATTAAAAGCAGAGGCTGAAATTACTTCTGTAGCAAAAATTGTGCGCTCTGGACAGGTGCTGCATGTCGAAGGAGATCTTTTATTAATAGGAGATGTCAATCCTGGCGGAACGATTCGCGCAGGAGGAAATATTTTTGTGCTTGGCGCTTTAAAAGGTGTGGCGCATGCTGGATGTAATGGCAACAAACAGGCTGTTATTGCGGCATCTCATATGATTCCAACACAGCTTCGCATCGCACAAGTTTTTAACCGCGCGCCAGACCAAAAAGAAGATGGAAATGAAATGGAATGTGCTTATTTAGATATAGATGGCAATATGATCATTGAACGCCTGCAGCAATTGGCTCATATAAGACCTAATCTGACAAGGCTTGAGGGAGGAATGTGAAATTGGGCGAGGCTATTGTGATTACCTCAGGAAAAGGCGGCGTTGGCAAAACAACAACATCTGCAAACTTAGGCACAGCACTAGCAATTCAAGGGAAAAAAGTGTGTCTAGTTGATACCGATATCGGCCTTCGGAATCTGGATGTCGTGATGGGGCTAGAAAACCGCATTATTTATGATCTAGTCGATGTAGTAGAAGGAAGATGCAAAATTCATCAAGCGCTTGTAAAAGATAAGCGTTTCGAGGATCTTTTGTATCTTTTACCTGCTGCTCAAACAAGTGATAAAACGGCTGTAGAGCCGGAACAGATCAAAGAATTAATTCAATCATTGAAACAAGACTTTGATTATGTTGTTATTGACTGCCCTGCTGGAATTGAGCAAGGCTTTAAAAATGCTGTATCCGGTGCAGACAAGGCCATTGTCGTGACGACGCCTGAAATCTCAGCTGTAAGAGATGCGGACCGAATCATCGGTTTGTTAGAACAAGAAGATATCGAACCGCCTCGTTTGATTGTCAATCGTATTCGTACACACATGGCGAAAAATGGCGATTCAATGGATGTAGATGAAGTGGTACATCATTTATCAATTGATTTACTTGGCATTGTAGCAGATGATGATGATGTGATTAAGGCTTCAAACAATGGTGAACCGATTGTTAT
The DNA here is from genome assembly GCF_001974945.1 of Bacillus sp. I-2. Taxonomy (NCBI): domain Bacteria; kingdom Bacillati; phylum Bacillota; class Bacilli; order Caryophanales; family Bacillaceae; genus Bacillus; species Bacillus sp. I-2. The sequence goes on from NZ_LZRW01000032.1 coordinate 258,423, forward strand.
GGATGCTAAAAATAAAGTATCGATTGCCTATCGCAATATTGCCCGCCGGGTACTAGGCGAATCTGTTCCGCTTCAATCTTTTGAAGAAGAAAACAAGGGAATGTTTGCAAAGCTCAAAGCATTTTTTGGTGTAAGAGCATAATCACTGAACCGTGATAGAAAACCTTTGCAGTCTAGGAAAGACGGCTACCTTTGCGAAGCGAATTTGACATTCGTGAGTACCGGAGCGCAGACTGACACTGAATGCGAGTGTTTCTCTGCACGCTGAGACCGATTCGATGAGAATCGGTCTTTTTGTTGCATATCAGATGGGGGTGTCACATAAAATGTACAAACTGTTTGTATGTAAAGGGTGATCTCATGAAAAGAGTGGACGAGTACCGAAAGAAAATCGCGCAGCGCCGCAAAACGATGCAGCCAGCTGCTCCCCCTAAGAAGACGACTTTCAAGAAAAAAGAAGATATCCCGCCATGGGTTATGCTGACAGAGGAAGAAAAGCATTCTGGCTCGACCTCCTATGAACCGGCGTCCCATCAGCCAAAGAAATATCGTCATCCCTTATTTAACCCGAATACCTTTGTGCTTAAATGCTTATTATCAGCGTCCCTTGTCTTGATTGCAGCCATTTCATTTAAAGGTCAGACAGGTCCGTTTCAGCAGCTGAAGCCGATGATTACTCAGACTTTTGAGCAAGATTTTCAATTTGCTGCTGCTAACCGCTGGTTTGAAAAAACAGTTGGACATCCGCTGGCCTTTTTAACAGAGAAAAAAGATGGCCAAAAGGACGTACAAGCGAATCAAGAACTAGCTGTTCCTGCCTCTGGTAAAGTGCAGGAATCCTTTACGCAAAATGGCGCAGGGGTCAAAGTGGAGACATCCGCTGAAGCAATAGATAGTATGAAGGAAGGCTATGTGGTTGAGGTGAAAAAGAAAAGCGATACAGGGCTTACCGTTGTGGTGCAGCATGCAGATAACAGCTATAGCTGGTACGGTCAATTAAAGAAAGCCGATGTGGCCTTATACGATTTTGTCGATAAGGGTGAAAAAATTGGCCAGATTTCGCTTGATGATCAAGGGAAGGGCACGTATTACTTTGCTATTAAGCAAAATGAACAATTTATCGATCCTATTCAGGTGATGACCTTTGAATAGATGGCTGCTCATGCTGACGAAAATTCACATCCATCCGCTGCTGTGGATTGTGATGGCGTTTGCGATTCTGTCAGGTCAAATCAAGCCGCTGCTTTGTCTGCTCGTGATTGTCTGTGTCCATGAATTTGGACATGCAGCGGCTGCCTGCTATTATCATTGGCGCATTCGGCGGATTTTTTTACTGCCATTTGGCGGAACGGTGGAAGTAGAGGAACATGGGAACCGTCCGTTAAAAGAAGAGCTGGCGGTCATTTTGTGCGGGCCGCTTCAGCATGTACCGCTCCAGCTCATGGCATGGCTTTTCATGGAGGCTTCTCTTATCTCGCACGACGTCTTTACGATGTTTACCTTTTATAATATGGCGATTTTCCTTGTGAATCTTTTGCCCGTTTGGCCGCTTGATGGCGGAAAATTATTCTTTTTGCTCTTATCCGTTTTTTACCCTTTCCAACGTGCACATGCCCTAGCAATAAAAGGCTCACTTGTCTTTTTCGGCCTATTGACAGGAGGGTTACTTTTGTTTGCACCGCTGCAATTCAATGGCTGGGTGCTGCTTACTTTTTTAGCTTATTCACTCGTGATGGAGCACAGGCAGCGGCATTACGTCAGGGTTCGCTTTTTACTAGAACGGTATTACGGTAAAAAAGAGCAAAAGGTAGAAAAACTGATTCCGCTGAGAGCAAGTGCAGAGGAAAAAGTATACGAAGTGATGGCCCGATTTCAAAGGGGCTGCAAGCATCCGATTATTATTGAAAGAGATGGCGTGAAGATGAGCCAGCTTGATGAAAATGAACTGCTCCATGCGTATTTTTCAGATCGCAGAACCACCTCCTCAATGGAAGAGCTTCTTTTACCATACTAATGGTGAAAATACATTGACATTCTGCGTCTAGTTTGATATATTTTTTAATGTTATGGATATGTAGCACCCGTGCTACAACCGCGCGGAGCAGGTGTAAAGTGCCTATGGCCCCCTGTATTCGGCGAGTCTGAGTTTATTAGGAGGTGCAGAGATGTACGCAATTATCGAAACTGGTGGTAAACAAGTAAAAGTTGAAGAAGGTCAAACTGTTTATGTTGAAAAACTAGCTGCTGAAGCAGGTGAAACAGTAACTTTCGAAAACGTATTGTTTGTCGGCGGAGACACTGTCAAAGTGGGTAACCCTTCAGTTGCTGGAGCAACAGTAACGGCTAAAGTTGAAAAACAAGGTCGCGGTAAGAAAATTACTGTGTTCAAGTACAAACCGAAGAAAAACAACCACAAGAAACAAGGTCATCGTCAACCTTACACTAAAGTTGTTATCGAAAAAATCAACGCTTAAGGCGTGTGAGTGATATGATCAAAGCAACCATTACTCGGTCATCAGCAGATGAAAGCATTACGTCTTTTCAGATGACTGGACATGCCGAGTTTGCTGAAAAAGGTCAGGATCTCGTTTGTGCAGGTGTATCTGCTGTTGTTTTCGGCTCAGTCAATTCAATTATTGCACTGACAGGACTGGACCCACTGCTTGATATTGGTGAAGAAGGCGGCTACTTCTCTTTTGAACTGCCGGCTGATACAGATCCAGTATCCTTTGAAAAAGCCCAGCTGCTTTTAGAAGGCATGGTCGTTTCCTTAGAGACAATTGAACGAGATTATCACGATTATGTGAGAATATCAACAAAAAAATAGGAGGTGAACTTCATGCTTAGATTAGATCTTCAATTTTTCGCATCTAAAAAAGGGGTAGGTTCTACAAAGAACGGACGTGACTCTGAGTCTAAACGTTTAGGCGCTAAACGTGCTGATGGTCAATTCGTAACTGGTGGTTCTATCCTTTATCGTCAACGTGGAACGAAAATCTATCCAGGTGAAAACGTTGGACGCGGAGGCGACGACACTCTTTTCGCTAAAATCGACGGAACGGTTAAATTCGAACGTTTCGGTCGTGACCGTAAAAAAGTGAGCGTATATCCTGCGGCACAATAATTGCTAAAAACTCCGGTCATTGACTGGAGTTTTTTTCACTTTTTACAAGCAGTACCGAAGATGATAAAAGAAGATGCACTCCATAAATATCAAAGAACGTTTGCTGACTTTGCCTCATTTTCTCCTATACGATCAGAAAAAACAACCTTTCCTCACATAACTAGTGTTTTTCTATGCTGTCTTCTCTGTTATAATTCAGGGAGACATATTGATGATAAGACTCCTAAAAGAGAGACCAAACGATTGGGAGTGCGATAATGGAAGAGATACCAAGTAAAGAAAATGAAAAATTAACTCACGTTGCATTAACAAATGAATTGATCTATCTGCTCAGTCGTTCAAGACACGACTGGATGAATAAATTACAGCTGATCAAAGGCAACTTGACATTAGAAAAATATGACCGCGTGTTTGAAATTATAGAAGAAATGGTCATTGAAGCACAGCATGAATCCAAACTCTCAAATTTAAAAATTCCCCAATTGGCCTATTACTTTCTAACATTTAATTGGGAGTCGCATTTTATCACCTTAGAATATGAAGTGCTTGGTGAAACCCGAGACTTATCAGCATATGAATCGCAGCTGCTAACGGTATCACAGGAGTTGTTTTCGATATTCGATCAATCAGTTTGCCAAAAAACTGAAAATCATTTAACGGTCACTTTCCAAACAGATCATGAAGAAAATGATGTGATCTTATATTTTGATTTCAAAGGAAAATTAACAAGTTTGGATGCGTTAAATGCGTTTCATGACGCAAACTATCCATGTATGAGTATAACGCAATTTCATGTGACGCCTCATGAGTCCATGATTGAGCTTTGTTTGAGGCAAGAACGAGATATGTGATGCAGAGAAACGGAGGAAGTTATGTTTGTAGATCAGGTTAAAGTGTATGTTAAAGGCGGTGACGGCGGAAACGGTATGGTGGCGTTCCGTCGTGAAAAATATGTACCAAAGGGCGGCCCAGCAGGCGGCGACGGCGGAAATGGTGCAGATGTTGTATTTGAAGTAGACGAAGGACTTAGAACGTTAATGGACTTTCGTTATAAGCGCCATTTCAAGGCTGATCGCGGCGAGCACGGAATGAGTAAAAACCAGCATGGCCGAAATGCGGAAGAAATGATTGTCAAAGTTCCGCCGGGTACGGTTGTGACAGATGCAGAGACGGAACAAGTACTAGCTGACTTGACAGAGCATGGGCAGCGGGCTGTAATTGCCAAAGGCGGACGTGGCGGACGTGGGAATTCACGCTTCGCAACACCAGCAAACCCTGCACCACAGCTGTCTGAAAACGGTGAGCCAGGTAAAGAACGTGACGTCATCTTAGAATTAAAAGTACTTGCAGATGTTGGACTTGTTGGTTTCCCAAGTGTCGGGAAGTCAACGCTGCTCTCGATTGTCTCTTCTGCGAAACCAAAAATTGCGGATTATCATTTTACAACGCTTGTGCCGAACCTCGGAGTTGTTGAAACAGACGATAACCGAAGCTTTGTTATGGCGGATCTGCCAGGACTAATCGAAGGAGCGCACGAAGGCGTTGGCTTAGGTCATCAATTTTTACGTCATATTGAGCGTACACGTGTCATTGTCCATGTCATTGATATGTCTGGACTTGAAGGGCGTGACCCATACGAAGACTACGTGACGATTAATGAAGAGCTTGAGCAGTACAATATGAGATTGACAGAGCGTCCGCAAATCATTGTTGCGAACAAAATGGACATGCCAGATGCAGCTGACAATCTAAAGGCATTTAAAGAAAAATTAAAGGATGACTATAAAGTGTTCCCGATTAGTGCGATCACAAGAGAAGGGCTTCGTGAGCTCTTATTTGAAATCGCCAATCAGCTTGAAACAACACCGGAATTCCCGCTCTATAATGAAGAGGAGCTGTCGGATAACCGCGTGATGTACAGATTTGATGAGGGGGATGCACCATTTGAGATCTCTAGAGATCCTGATGGCACATTTGTCTTAACGGGTAAAGCACTTGAGCGTCTGTTTAAGATGACAGACTTCTCAAGAGATGAATCTGTTAAACGATTCTCTAGACAGCTGCGCGGAATGGGTGTCGATGATGCCTTGCGTGAGCGCGGTGCAAAAGATGGCGACATCATTCGTCTGCTTGAATTTGAATTCGAATTTATCGATTGATCAAAAGGAGGGTCCAGTCCATGGGCTCTCCCGTTTTTAAAAGGGGAGAAAACAGGTGAAAGAAGAAACGTTCTATTTAGTAAGAGAGGATGTACTTCCAGATGCGATGCGAAAAACGCTTGAAGTCAAAAAGCTTCTCGATCGCAAAAAAGCGGATTCAGTTGCCGATGCTGTTCAAAAAGCGGATTTAAGCCGCAGTGCTTTTTATAAATACCGAGATGCTGTTTTTCCATTTTATACAATGGTGAAAGAGCAAATCATCACATTGTTTTTCCACCTTGAGGACCGGTCTGGGGCTTTATCAAGACTGCTTCAAATTGTGGCTGACTCTGGCTGTAATGTGTTATCCATTCACCAAACGATTCCGCTGCAAGGAAGAGCGAATGTCACCTTATCAATTAGTACAGCTGGTATGGCAGATGATATCAACACCGTCATGAATCAATTAAGAAAGCTTGAATTTGTCGAAAAAGTCGAAATTCTAGGTTCTGGGGCGTAAAAGGAGAGATCATAGCAGATGAAGCAATTAACTGTAGGTTATTTTGGACCAGAGGCAACATTTACTCATTTGGCCGTATGCTCTTGTTTTCCAAAAGATGCGGTGCAGCGTGCCTATGCAACGATTCCGCAATGTATGGATGCTGTGTCAAAGGGCGAAGTCGATTTGGCGGTCGTTCCACTTGAAAATGCACTCGAAGGATCTGTGAACTTAACGATTGATTATTTAATTCATGAAGAAGCGCTGTCCATTGTGGGGGAGATGACAGCACCAATTCGGCAGCATTTGCTTGTCCACCCATCAAGAGCGGAGAGCTGGGAGACGTTAGATGTCATTCAATCGCATCCTCACGCGATTGCCCAGTGTCATCAATTTCTGAAAAAGCAGTACCCTCATATTCCTCATCGGCCAGTGGAATCAACAGGCTATGCAGCAAAATACATCAGTGAGCATCCAGATGAAGCTGTCGGGGCTATTGCCAATGAAATTGCCGCAAAAACGTATGGTTTGACGATAGCAAAAAAAGACATTCATGATTATCCGCACAATCATACACGCTTTGTGATTTTACATAAAGATCCTAACGCATCGTTCCCAATGAATTCTGGTTTTTCATCAAAGCCAAAAACGACCATTGTGGTCAGTCTGCCTAAGGATGACCAATCAGGCGCATTGCACCGCGTGCTGTCTGCTTTTTCTTGGCGGAATCTCAACTTGTCAAAAATTGAATCTCGTCCGACAAAAACAGGTCTTGGACATTATTTATTTATTATTGATATTGAAAAAGAAATGGATGATGTCCTCGTCCCTGGTGCGATTCAAGAATTAGAAGCGATTGGCTGTGAGGTCAAGCTGCTCGGCAGCTATCAAACATATGAATTAACGAATGAAAAATAGTGTCCCGTGCAGGACACTATTTTTTTAGTCTTTTATTAAAAACCCAGCATCATCCAGCGCTTGAATGGCTTGGTCAAGCTGCTTTTGGCTGTAAGAAGTGAGAGTATGCAAATGCACGCCGTCTGTTAGTTCTGACAAGTAGGACGCGCCGGTGTTAGAAATATGATGGACAAAATCAGCGACTTGTTTCCGTGTGCTGACGCGAATAGAGGCCGTTAGTTCACCATAAACAGGGTGCTCAATGATCACATCTTTTATCGTCACTCCAAAGTCTACAATTAAGGTCAGTTCCTCTTCTGTACGAGCAGGATCATGCTTGCAGGCGATGATTTGTTCAATTTCTCTTTCTGGCGCATGCTGCGCTGCCATATACACATAGCCTTGGCTTGTGGCAATAATGGGTTCGTTTTTTGCTTTTAATAATGAAATATCTTGTACAATGACTTGCCGAGAGACAGCCGCTTTTTTAGCTAAAAAGCTTCCAGTAAGCGGTGTGTCTGTTTCTTTCAGCCACTCTAAAATGGCGTTTCTTCTTTCTTCGCCAATGAGTTTCCTCTCTTGCTCCACGTCCTAAGCTCCCTTCTTCTCCTTTTGCAAATGCTCAAATGTATGCAAAAGCTGATCGATGTCCTCTTTTGATGACTGCCATCCAAATGATAGTCGAATAAATTGTAGGGCATCACGATCTGATACACGCAATGCCTTCACAGCAGGGGAAGGATGGTGATAACCGGAAGCACATGCGCTTCCAGTTGATAGACAAATCCCGTGCCGGTTACATGCTAACATTACATATTGTCCTTCAAACCCTTCAAAAAAACAACCAATAATATGAGGCAGCGTGCGGCGATTTTCATTGCCTTGAAGTGTACGAACAGGCAGCTGTCTTATTTTTAACTGTTGAAGAAAATAATCACGCAGCTGCTTATCTAATTTTTGCTGTTCATCCAGCCTAAGCATCGCTTGTTCACTTGCGGCAGCAAAAGCACCGATACATGGAACGTTTACTGTCCCTGGACGTAAGCCATTTTCCTGAACTGCACCTGCATATAAAGGTTTCCAAGGAACATGAGCGCCCAGATAAACGGCACCAGCGCCTTTAGGAGCATACACTTTATGACTTGAGATGGACACGGCATCGACTCCAAGTTCTTTGATGGACACACGAATCTTTCCAAATGTTTGCACAGCATCTGTATGAAAAAGAATGTTCCTTTCTTTTAAAAGAGGCGCTAATTCAGCAAGCGGCTGGATAATTCCTGTTTCTGAATTAGCATGCTGAATAGATACTAGTCCTGTTTCAGGCAATAATGCTTTTTTGAGAATGTCCTTTGTTATAATTCCATCCTGATTCGGTTCAATGATCGTGACTTTTACGCCAAGACGCTCTAAGCTGCTAACTGCATGATGAACAGAAGGGTGCTCAACTGAAGTTGTGATGACATGCTGTTGATGTGCTGGCAGTCCATTGATGATCGATTGAATCGCAAGGAGATTGGATTCAGTTCCACCGCTTGTAAAATAGATCCCATCCGGTTCACCCTCGATCATGGCAGCGAGTGATTGTCTGCTGTAAGTCAATATGTCATTTGCTTTTCCCCCAGCATCATGAAGGCTGCTTGCATTTCCGTAGAAATTTTTGCTTAGCTGCTCAAAAACATGCAGCGCTTCCTCTGAAACAGGTGTAGAAGCTGCGTAATCTAAATAAACCAACCTATCCATCTCCCGTGTGAAAATTTTTTCTTGTATTTATTTTAGTGTTGTGTAATGATATGTGTCAAGACAGGTGTAAATGACAGGAGGGGCGATGGTGTCATCAATCAAAAAAGTCATTGTGGTGGGATCAGGCATTGCAGCGCTTTCCTTTGCAAAAACCATTTCGAAAAGCTGCCAGGTCATCATGATGACAAAAAAACAATGTTCATCTAGTAATTCCATGCTGGCACAAGGAGGAATCGCTGCTGCTTTTTCAGCACATGACTCAGTTCAGCAGCATGTGCAAGATACACTAGCTGCCGGCTGTGATCACAATGATGAAAGAATCGTACAAGAAATCGTGAGACTTGGAAAACACCTTGTGGAGCAGCTCGTAGCAGAAGGCTGTCCATTTGATCAAGATGAGGCGGGAGAGCCGCAATTAGGCAAAGAGGGAGCACATACCACTCATCGCATCTTGCATGCAGGAGGAGATCAATCAGGCAAAACCCTTGTACAGTTTCTAAAAAGTCAGCTTGGCTCACATATTCATTTATACGAATGTCATCATGTCATTGATCTATTGATTCATGAAGGGAGATGTACGGGTGTTGTATGGAAAGACGAGGCAGGACACGTACATACGATGACCGCAGATGCCGTTGTTTTATCAACTGGCGGCTGCGGCTCCCTATATGAGACAAACACAAATGATCCTTCTATAACAGGAGACGGCCTGATGATGGCCTATCGAGCAGGGGCACAATTAGTGGATCTCGAATTTGTTCAATTCCATCCAACTCTTTTAACGATCGCTGGAAAAGCAGCTGGTCTCATTTCAGAGGCAGTACGGGGAGAGGGAGCTTATTTAGAAGATGAGACAGGCAGGCGGATCATGAAAGGTATTCACCCACAAGCTGATTTAGCACCTAGAGATGTGGTCGCTAGAGCGATTTTTCATGAGCAGCAATTAGGTCATCAATTGTATCTTAACATCCATGATATTCCGCATTTTTCAGCTCGTTTTCCAGCCATAGCTGCGATGTGTCAGCGTGCAGGCGTCGATATGGCAAGCGGCAGGCTGCCAATTTCCCCCGGTATGCACTTTTTAATGGGCGGCATCAGCGTCAATGAATATGGAGAAACGACTGTTCCAGCGCTATTTGCCATTGGAGAAGCGGCCTGCACTGGCTTACACGGTGCGAATCGATTAGCAAGTAATTCTCTTCTGGAAGGACTAGTATTAGGCAGCAAAGCGGCACAGAGAATTGAACAGCTGCCTAAACAGAAAGAACCAAGTCCACCTTTTTCAATTCAAGAAATATGGATGGTCCCAATGATTTCAACAACTCAGCTGAGACAATGGATGACTACATTTGCGGCCATTGTGAGAGATGAAAAAGGCTTGCAGACTTTGCTTCATTCATTGCAACGTGTCAATTTTCAGCAAATTAATGTGAAGGATATCACAAATGAACAGATCGAATTAAGCAATCAATGGGCATTAGCGGTCTGCCTTGCTAAATCTGCATTACTTCGTACAGAAAGCAGAGGCGGCCATTATCGAATGGATTATCCAGAGCGGAGTGATGCGTTGTGGCGGGGCAGACAGATTGTTCATGAAAAAGGCGACATTCACATTATGAAAAATGAAAGGATCGGTGCCAAATGGAACGTTTACAGTTAAAACAAATGCTCACTCATTTTTTCACAGAAGATATTGGCTTTGGAGATGTATCAGCTGATGCCATCTTTGGAGACAAAAAAGGAACAGCTCTTATCATTGCGAAACAATCTGGTGTATTGGCAGGATCACAAGTGATTGATATAGGGTACCGCCTGTTGAATGAACAGATTCAAACTGAGCTGTATTTTCAAGAAGGTGATTGGATTCATTCAGGTGCTGTACTGGCGAAAATAAAGGGCCCAGTCAACGACTTATTAAAGGGAGAAAGAGTCATTTTAAATCTATTGCAGCGAATGACAGGTATCGCCACCTTAACACATGAGGCGGTGCAGCGATTAGGTGACCCGTCTATTACGATTTGTGATACGAGAAAAACGACACCCGGCTTGCGTATGTTAGAGAAATACGCAGTGAAGACGGGCGGTGGAAAGAATCATCGCTTTGGCTTATCGGATGGGGTGATGATTAAAGATAATCATATTGCGGCATGCGGTTCTATCCGTGAAGCTGTAGAGAAAGCAAGAGCATATGCCGGTCATATGGTGAAAATTGAAGTGGAAATTGAATCAGAAACGCAGCTTATGGAAGCCATTGATGCAAAAGCGGATGTCATCATGTTTGATAACTGCTCTCCGGACGAGGTAAAACGTTTTAAACAAATGACACCAGAGTCCATTCTGACAGAGGCTTCAGGAGGCATCACGCTAGAGACATTGCCAAGCTACAGGGGGACAGGAGTCGACCTTATTTCACTTGGCTTTCTGACACATTCTGCTCCAGCATTTGATTTTAGTATGAATATGGAATTCAGTCATAAAGGGGGAACAACTCATGTCCTTGCTTAATGTATTAGCCAATCAACATGCAGTCATGATGCCAGATGAATATAAACACCGCTCTGATGATGAGATGAAACAGCGAGTGTTAGACATTAAGCGGGCTTTTGGCTCAAAGCTTTTTATACCAGGCCACCATTATCAAAAGGATGAGGTCATCGAATTTGCAGATGCCACAGGAGATTCATTGCAGCTGGCACAAATAGCTGCTGACAATCACGAGGCTGAATACATTGTATTCTGCGGTGTTCATTTTATGGCAGAAACGGCAGATATGCTGTCAAACAAGAATCAAAGCGTCGTATTGCCAGATATGAGGGCAGGCTGTTCCATGGCAGATATGGCGAACATGAAACAAACAGACAGAGCATGGGAGCAGCTCACTGATCTGTTTGGGGATACAATACTTCCGCTTACGTATGTCAATTCAACAGCAGATATTAAAGCATTTGTTGGCAAACATGGCGGGGCGACTGTTACTTCGTCAAACGCTAAAAAAGTACTCGAGTGGGCGCTGACACAAAAAGAGCGGATTCTCTTTCTCCCTGATCAGCACCTAGGGCGTAATACGGCTTTTGATTTAGGTATTCCGCTAGAAGAAATGGCTGTGTGGGATCAGATAGAAGAAAAGCTTATCACCGATCAGCCGCTTTCCCGGATCAAGATGATTTTATGGAAAGGCCATTGCTCCGTACATGAGAAGTTTACCGTTCAGAATATAGAAGAAATGAGAAAAAAAGACCGTGACATTCAAATTCTTGTCCATCCTGAATGCACGCATGAGGTCGTAAGGGCTTCTGACCTAGCAGGTTCAACGAAATTTATTATTGATACGATCAAACAGGCGCCAGCAGGCAGCAAATGGGCGATTGGAACAGAGATGAATCTAGTCAAACGGATCATAGCGCAGCACCCAGATAAACAAATTGAATCCCTCAACCCAGATATGTGTCCATGTTTGACTATGAACCGGATTGATCTGCCTCATTTGCTATGGTCACTTGAAAGCATTGAGAAGGGGCAGCCGGTGGGGTTGATACAGGTCAATGAAGACATCACGAAAGACGCTTTGCTTGCACTCGAGAAAATGCTCGCCATTAAATAATGAATCAGCCCCTCCTATCAGAAAACAAGTTTTTATCATATCGGCTTGTAAATAGGCATAAATTTATGTTGAAACATATTGTACTTCTGACATAACCGTTACGTTCACGTTTTGCATAGGAGGGGAAAACGTTGAAAATTCATATTGTGCAAAAAGGAGACTCCCTTTGGAAAATTTCAAAGAAATACGGAGTCGACTTTCAAGAATTGAAAAAACTAAATTCGCAGCTCAGTAATCCTGATTTAATCATGCCGGGTATGAAGATTAAAATTCCGTCTAGTGGTGTTCCTGTGAAAACAGATCATCACAAAGCAAAAGAAATGCCAAAAACGAAAGAACATCCGTATGTGAAAGAAAAGCCAAAAGATGTCGTGCAAGTGCAAGATACGAAACCGAAGGAAAAGCCAAATGAACCGGTACCATATGTACCGCCAGTGCCAAAAATCGAGCAGCCAGTTTTTCCGCAAGTGGATGTGAACTATTATCAGACCAATCTCTACCAGCCATTCACACCTCCTCCCAAAAAAGATCATCACGAGAAAAAAGACCACGTGCATGAGAAGAAAGATCATGTTCATGACAAAAAGGATCATAAGGATCATTTTCATCATGAAAATAAAGAACATAAAGATCACAAGGATCATGTCCATTATGAAAATAAGGAACATAAAGATCACAAGGACCATTTTCATCATGAAAATAAAGGTCATCTAAAAGATGAAGTGGCAAAGGGGTATGATCCGTTTATTCATATTCCGCATCAAAAAGAGGAGGGAAAAGACATGGAGCATGGCAATTATCCGAACCTTCCTAACTTCCCGCAAATGCCAAATGTGGGAGGGGCAGCGGTAGGGGGAGTGGCTGAAAATAACGAGCATCATCACCAGCATCATCATCATGAACCATATGATCCTTATTTTGGTTATGGTCATGGTCATTACATGCCGGCGATGTATCCATATCCGCAGCAAATGGTGCCGGCATCGCCAATTTTACCGGGATCAGGCCTATGTTATCCTATCCATCCATATTATCACCATCATATGATGCCATATCCATACCCGGCTCATCCTTATTATCCTGCGTATCAAGCGCCTGCTTACTACGGAGAAAATCATGAGCACCATGCAAACGACGGACATCACTGGCATCACCATATGCATCCAAACGCCAATGCAAATGCCAACGCAAATCAAGGCTTTTATCCAAACGTTTCAAATGCAGCATATGGCAAGGAAGATTGCGGATGCGATGATGGCATGAAGCATCATCAGCCTTGGCCAGGACATTATCCGAATCCTGTTCCTTATGGCCAAATGGGAGCTTATCCAGCTCAGCCTTATATGCAGCCATATCCAGGTCAATCCGTATTTGCAAGGCCGGAGGAGGAAGAAGAAGATTAATGACAGAAGGAACGATCTCAATCGTTCCTTTTTTTGTTTATAACTGACAGTTTGATTTTTTTCCTAACTGTACATGCTAAAACAGAGCCTGTTCGCGCTCATGAGATTGAATTTGTACAGGGGGTTTTTCGTTTGCAAAAATGGCAAAAAACAATCGCATTAGTGCTTCTTCCTATTGGTTTAACGGCATGTGGTGCAAATAATAACGCAGGTGTCGATACACGTCATAATCAATCAGGCCAGCCGGTTGGTTATCATTCGAATCAACGAGCGGACGACAACAACCAGGATCATCAAGGACCAGTTTCTGAACTCATGGAGGGAATGAACGGGAGAAATACAACGAATGTTGATTACCGTACACGTCCTCAAGCTGATGATCGAATGCCTCTTGCAGGTGGAGATGGACGCTACAGTCATGGAGATATGAACTATCATAACCAAATGTCGTTCTCAGGCTACGATAAACAAGAGAATATCCAGCGTTCAAGAAAAATTGCCAACCGCGTCAATAAAATGAATCACGTGGCAGACTCTCAAGTCATGGTGACGGATGAGAATGTGTATATTGCCATTAAATCAGATGGCCGCCTGACGTCAGAAGGCGTATCACAAGTAGAAGAAGCAGCGACTCGTTATGCGGATGGAAGAGCAGTCCAAGTCATAAAAGATGAAGGTGCATTCACACGCTTTAGAGACATGAGAAGAACGCAATTTGAAACAGGCCAAACAGGCATGACCCGATAGTTTGACACAAAAAGGCTAAAGTTCATTACGAACTTTAGCCTTTTCTTAAAAATAAACCTTGATGCCTATATAAAATTCGTAAAAGAAATAACAGCCAAACCCTAGTAATAAAATACCAGCAATAATGGATGTCCACTTGATCATCGTTCGATTCATCACTTTTCTTGTTAAGGATACAAGTGTGAGAAGACCGATGTCATGAAGGAGAATCCCTGCCAAAATACCGCCAGCAGCCAGCATAAATTCAGATGAATCTGTTTTTGTATAAGCATCCGCAAGTACAGCACCAAAAACAGAAACCCAGAACACAAGATTTCCAGGAGATACCGCCACGAGCAAGCCGTTTCGATACGTTTTTGCGAATGATTTATTGACCTTTTCTCCTGCTAGATGGATATCTTGATCCGCATTTTTAATGGAATCGTATGCGAGAATCATTAAAAATACAGCTCCGATCAGCCAGAGCGGGATTTGAACAAACGGCAAAGATAAAAACTGAGCAAATCCAGCATATAAAGCCAAAATAAGTAATAAGTCTATGGTCATACCGCCTGCTCCGACAGTTAAACCATGAAAGAATCCGTTTTTGAGTCCCTGTTTTGTCATTTCAACCGTGATTGCTCCAACAGGCAGAGCAATTGAGAATCCTACGACGATAAATGTGAGAAATGTTTGCAATCGACTAGAACTTCCTTTGAATAAATTGTATAAAAATTCTCCGTTTAGATTAATTATACATAATAGGAGAAAAGGATCAACGATTATTTCAGATTTAATTGAAAAGAGAGAGACAGATCATGTATAGAAGTCTGTATATCAATATGATCTATAAAGCTTGTAGGGGAAAGGAACTATTTTCCTGAATTCTCTTTTTTTCATGATGTCTCTGTGCTACACTGATGTGGAAATCAATAAAAGTGACTAGGGGTGCCCGTAAATGGGCTGAGAGAGAAGCATAAGCTTCTTAACCCTTTGGACCTGATCTGGCTCGTACCAGCGTGGGGAAGTTGAAGATGATGCATGTATCCTATCAATGATATGCATGTTTATTTCTGACGACGAAACCAGGTTCTTTCAATAGAGCCTGGTTTTTTGCTGGTGCTGATTCCATCCTGTCCGGTGACAAGAAGAAAAGGAGAGAACAGCAAATGAAGGAAAAGAAAAGTGTCCCATCCAACCAATCATTATTATCCAGCTTTGACGGCAGCCGAAAGGTGTATGAGAAAGGATCAAGACCCGATATCTTAGTGCCGAAAAGAGAGATTGCCCTCTCGCATACTGTGACAGAGGCGGGCGACATAAAAAATGAACCAGTCCGTGTATACGATACGAGTGGACCGTACACTGATGAGAATGTTCATATTGACGTCACAAAGGGATTAAAGCGCCTTAGGGCAGCATGGATTGAAGAAAGAGGAGATACAGAAAGCTATGAAGGGCGTCATTTAAAACCAGAAGATAACGGATATCGTTCAAGGGAGAAGGAGTCCATCCATTCTGTCCAAACTGATTTTCATCATAAGCCGCTCCGCGCGAAACAAGGAGCGCGCGTGACGCAAATGCATTATGCCAAAAAAGGCATCATTACGCCTGAAATGGAGTTTATCGCAATTAGAGAAGAGCTAAGCCCTGAGTTCGTTAGAGAGGAAGTAGCGAGCGGAAGAGCCGTCATTCCTTCGAATATTAACCATCCAGAAAGTGAACCAATGATTATCGGAAGGAATTTTCATGTCAAAATCAATGCGAATATTGGCAATTCAGCTGTCACGTCATCCATTCATGAAGAGGTAGAAAAGATGACGTGGGCGATCAGATGGGGGGCAGACACAATGATGGATCTGTCTACTGGAAAGGATATTCATACAACGAGAGAATGGATCATTCGGAATTGCCCAGTTCCAGTAGGAACCGTTCCTATTTATCAGGCCCTTGAAAAAGTGAATGGAGTCGCAGAAGATTTGACGTGGGACGTGTACAGGGACACATTAATTGAACAAGCAGAACAAGGTGTAGATTATTTTACAATTCATGCGGGCGTGCTGTTAAGATATATTCCGCTCACAGTTGATCGGGTGACCGGAATTGTTTCAAGAGGCGGTGCGATTATGGCAAGATGGTGTCTTGCTCATCATCAAGAGAATTTCCTCTACACTCACTTCGAAGACATTTGTGAAATTATGAAAACGTATGATATTGCCTTTTCACTTGGAGATGGACTTAGACCAGGTTCGATTGCTGATGCCAATGATGAGGCGCAGTTTGCAGAGCTGGAAACGTTAGGTGAGTTAACAGAGATCGCTTGGAAACATGATGTGCAGGTGATGATTGAAGGGCCCGGCCATGTCCCAATGGATAAAATCAAAGAGAATGTGGACAAGCAAATGGACATTTGCAAGGAAGCCCCATTTTATACGTTAGGGCCTCTTACAACAGATATTGCGCCGGGATATGATCACATTACATCCGCCATCGGTGCGGCCATGATCGGCTGGTACGGAACAGCCATGCTATGCTATGTAACGCCAAAAGAGCATTTAGGTCTGCCGAATAAAGAAGATGTGAAAGAAGGCGTAATCGCCTATAAAATTGCCGCACATGCGGCTGATCTAGCAAAAGGACATCCTGCGGCTCAAAAGCGCGATGATGCTTTATCGAAAGCGAGATTTGAATTTAGGTGGCGGGACCAATTCAATCTGTCACTTGATCCTGAAAGAGCCTTGGCGTTCCATGATGAAACATTGCCTGCCGAAGGCGCTAAGACCGCTCACTTTTGCTCGATGTGCGGACCGAAGTTTTGCAGTATGAAAATTTCTCATGATATCCGCAATCAATCTGAAGAAGTGAAAAGAGAGATGGAAAAGAAGGCGAAGGAGTTTGTCAGTGGGGGAAGTCAAATTTATCAGCCCTAAAAAAAGAACCTCGCACGATGCTGTGCGGGGTTTTATCAAACGGCTGAGATGGCTTTTCTTAAAAGATGAAAAAATGCCTTTACTGCATATGCCATCATGTCCACACTCGGAATGAGAGCATCTGTTAAATGAAAAAAGACTGTTTGTTTTTCTGGAGATGTTCGTTTCTTTTTCTGCTTCATAAAGGGCAGCCTCCTTTTTAACCAATATACTTCTTTGCAGATATAAGAGATAGATGTGTTGTGTGAATTTAAACAAAATTTAAACTTCTTGGGTTTGAATGGAAACAAGGAGGGGAAACGAGTTCAATAGAGAATGAATGAAAAGAGCTGATCTATTTGACCAGCGAACAAGAAGAGTGGAAGGTGATCTTATGATGAAAGTATTTAAGGTAACATTTCATATGAACAATGGGGAAGTGCTTGATTTCGAGCTCAAACGTCCAGCTACCTATGATGTGTATAAAAAAATTGAAGAAGCCAATCATTGGTTTAAGCTGAATAATGAAATCATTAACCTATTAAACGTCAATAGTATCCATGTAGAAACAGAATAACGCAGAAAGCCGCTCAAAGAGAGCGGCTTTCATTATGCAGAAAAATCATTTCGATTATTAAGCTGCCCGCGGGACAGCCAGTTCTTTTTATACAAATAAGCAATGACTTCAAGCCACAGACGCGGTGCTTTTTTAGGGAAAAAAGGTTTTTGGTAATAGGCATAAGCGGCTTTTAAATCATCCCATTGATGACATGCTTTCGTTTGCGTGAATCTGGCAACGTCAATGACTCTGATCCGTCCTTCTTTTGTTAAGATCAGATTGCGCAGATGGATATCAGAAGGATTCAATCCTTTCTCGCGCGCTTCCTCCAGCGCATCATCGACTTGATTGATCATTTGTTTTTTAATAGGAATTCCTTTTGTAAGGCATTCATAGAATGTGTAGCCTTTAATATATTCCATTAAAATATACTGATCCCCAGACTCATAAATCTCAGGGTAGTAAGACGAACCAGAAAGTTTTTCGTAAATGGCAGCCTCTTTGCGGGCAATATGCTGATAAGAAGGGAAAAAGACTTTTAGTGCCATTTTCTTGCCGTCTTTTTTGTATAAGAAGACATAGGCACTTCTTCCTTTGCCGCACAGTTCAAGCTCTGCTGGTTTATAGGCAAGCTTATGAAAATGTTTCTCTTCATGATACTGAATCGATTCGGCTAATCTTTTGACATCTGACATTGACTTCACCTTCTTTGGTTTCAGTTTATGCGGCTGAAAAACGAATGATGAAAAAACCGTGTCATTCGATAAAGCAATGGATTGTATAAAACATAACATTTACGAATGAAGGATACAACGAAAGACTCTTACCATACATTTGAATGATCGATTTGGTTAATGTTTAGAAAAATGGGTCAAACTACATATGTCATGCATCGATCTCATGTTCTAAAGAGGTGTAAATAGTGAAAGTGAAGATGAAATGTTTCGTTACAGGACTTATCATGACAAGTGTGCTTTTTTTTGCTGCGGATATGGAAGGGAAAGAACACTTGCAAAAGCAGTCAAACTCTATTACCGTCCAGCTTGAAAAAGTCTATCTAGACGGCGATGTGAGTATTGAAAGACACCGGGCATCATTAGAAGACAAAGACACATTCTGGGCGCAGTATAAAGGCTGGACGCTGGTAGAACAAAAAGAGGATTTTGCCCTTTTTAGAAAGCAAATTGATGATATCTCTCCATTAAGTAAAGCAAATGGATATATCGGATTATCAGAGGACGGTGTGATTTCTACGTTTCATGGAAGGCCTGACGGCTGGGCGGAGCCTATTCATCTCTTTTTTCAAATTGATACGTCCCGTTTAGAAAGCCATGTGGAAAAGCAGCTTGAGCAAGGCATTCCTTTTCGAACAAAGGATGAATTTGAGCATGTGCTTGAAGTCATGAAGCCTTATCGAAATGAAATATCGTTTTAAAGCGTGTAACAGCTTGCTGGTGTGAAGGCCGCAAGCTGTTTTTCGTGGTTTCATCATAAAAATGTACTGAGCGAACGTATGTTAACTTTTATTGCGGTTTTCTCTTCGATTTATGTTACAATGAAGAACAGTCAAAGAGGTGAAAACGGTGATAGAGTTTGTAAAAGGGACCATTGATTATGTGTGCCCGCAATATGTTGTCATTGAAAACGGCGGAGTGGGATATCAAGTCTATACCCCAAACCCGTTTATCTATCGAATAAATAAACAAGAAACGATTTATACGTATCATTACATAAAGGAAGACGCCTTTTCGTTATACGGTTTTCAAACACGAGAAGAAAAAGCGCTGTTCACAAAACTGTTAAATGTCACAGGAATTGGGCCAAAGGGTGCACTCGCGATTCTTGCTTCCGGTGATCCTGGCGCTGTCATTTCAGCGATAGAACGTGAAGATGAAGCCTTCCTGATTAAATTCCCTGGTGTGGGCAAAAAAACAGCACGTCAAATCATTCTGGATCTAAAAGGAAAACTGGCAGATGTGGTGCCAGAAATGATTGGCAACTTATTTAATCACGAGGACCACATTCAGGTCGAAACGCAGCAAACTGCATTAGATGAAGCGCTTGAAGCCTTAAGTGTCCTTGGATACGGTGATCGTGAAATCAAAAAGGTTCTTCCATTATTAAAAGAAGAAAAGAATCTCACAACCGATCAATATGTGAAAAAAGCTTTACAAAAAATGTTGAAATAGGGTGATGTCTCATGGATGAACGGCTCGTCTCAACTGAAGCAGACAACCATGAATCAGCCATTGAGCAAAGTCTGCGGCCACAGACACTTAGCCAATATATCGGTCAGCAAAAAGTAAAGGACAACCTCAGCGTATTTATTGAAGCTGCCCGAATGCGGCAGGAAACGCTTGATCACGTCCTTTTATATGGACCTCCTGGACTTGGGAAAACAACGCTTGCGTCGATCATTGCTAATGAAATGAATGTTCAGCTGCGTACAACGTCAGGACCAGCGATTGAGCGTCCTGGTGATTTGGCGGCCATCTTAACATCTCTTGAGCCAGGTGATGTATTGTTTATTGATGAAATTCACCGCTTGCAGCGCTCAATTGAAGAAGTGCTGTACCCAGCAATGGAGGATTTTTGTTTAGATATTGTCATTGGTAAAGGAGATACAGCACGCTCTGTACGGCTTGATTTACCGCCATTTACGCTTGTAGGTGCAACGACCCGTGTCGGGCTATTAACAGCGCCGCTTCGTGACAGGTTTGGGGTACATGCAAGATTGGAATACTATGAGCAAAGAGATTTGGCTCACATTGTGGCAAGAACAGCCGAGCTGTTTGAGATTGGGATCGATATTCGCTCTGCCGAAGAAATTGCGAGACGCTCCCGGGGAACACCGAGGGTTGCCAACCGTTTGCTCAGAAGAGTAAGAGATTTTGCGCAGGTGCTTGGGAATCATGCCATTACGCAAGACATTGCGGAAGATGCCCTTGAGCGTCTTCAAGTCGACAGGCTTGGCCTCGATCATATAGACCATAAGCTCCTTTTAAGTATGATCGAAAAATTTAGAGGCGGTCCTGTTGGGCTTGATACGATCTCAGCGACAATTGGAGAAGAATCACATACGATTGAAGATGTGTACGAACCGTACTTACTGCAAATTGGTTTCCTGCAAAGAACACCAAGAGGGCGGGTCGTCACAAGAGAAGCGTATGAACATTTTCAAATGGAGGTTCCGATTCGTGACTGAATTCCCTAAAATATTAATGATTTTAGGTGGTGTCCTTTTTGCCGCAGGATTAGTGTTTCAATTGGTTGGTAAGCTTCCAGGTGATATTTTTGTGAAAAAAGGAAATGTAACGTTCTTTTTTCCTGTCATTACATGCATTGTCATTAGTATCGTACTGACCATATTACTTAATATCTTTGGACGGATGAAATAACGTTAACTAGTTAACTACAGAATAGGTGAAGGAAATGAAGCTAGAACTATTTGATTTTGATTTACCAGAAAGATTAATTGCACAAGTGCCGCTTGAAAAAAGAGATGCATCAAGACTGATGGTCTTAAACAAACAAACGGGTGCGATTACACATGATACATTCTCACAAATCATCGATTATTTTCAAAAGGGTGATTGTCTCGTTCTAAACAACACGCGCGTTCTGCCTGCACGTCTGTTTGGTATGAAAGAGGATACAGGTGCCAAAGTTGAACTTCTTCTATTGAAACAAGAAGAAGGAGACAACTGGGAAACACTTGTCAAACCAGCCAAACGGGTGAAAAAAGGGACGGTTATCACGTTTGGTGATGGACGGCTCCAAGCGGTATGTACAGAGGAAATGGAACATGGCGGAAGAAAAGTCGAGTTTCAATATACAGGCATTTTTTATGAAGTGCTTGAATCCCTTGGTGAAATGCCGCTGCCTCCATATATTAAAGAGCAGCTTGACGACCGTGAACGCTATCAAACCGTTTATTCAAAAGAGGTTGGCTCCGCTGCTGCGCCAACTGCCGGTCTCCACTTTACAACCGAGCTGCTGGATGCGCTAAAAGCGAAAGGTGTACACATTGCTTTCATTACGCTGCACGTAGGGCTTGGCACGTTTCGTCCGGTAAGTGCAGAACGGATTGAAGAACACGAAATGCACGCAGAGTTTTACGAAATGAATGAAGAAACAGCTGATGAGCTTAATCGCGTTCGCAAGGAAGGCGGACGGATTATTTCAGTCGGTACAACATCGACAAGAACGCTTGAAACCATTGCAAGTGCACATGATGGTGAGTTCAAAGCCTCAAGCGGCTGGACGTCGATCTTTATTTACCCTGGCTACACATTCAAGGCAATTGATGGCATGATCACGAATTTCCATCTGCCAAAATCCTCGTTAATTATGCTTGTCAGCGCATTAGCTGGGCGAGAGCACGTACTAAAAGCGTACAATGAGGCTGTTAAAGAGGAATACCGATTCTTCAGCTTTGGCGATGCCATGCTGATTCAATAACATTATACAACTAAGACAGGAGGGCTCATTTTTGTCGCAATCACCGATACGTTATGAGTTCATTAAATCATGCAAACAGACAGGTGCACGTCTTGGCCGCGTTCATACACCGCACGGCTCCTTTGAAACACCTGTATTTATGCCAGTAGGTACACTGGCTACAGTCAAAACAATGGCGCCTGAAGAATTAAAGGCAATGGATGCAGGCATCATCTTAAGCAATACGTACCACTTATGGCTTCGTCCAGGTCACGATATCGTAAAAGAAGCAGGCGGTCTGCACAAATTTATGAACTGGGATCGAGCAATTCTAACTGATTCAGGCGGATTCCAAGTTTTTTCATTGAGTGAATTTAGAAAAATTGAAGAAGAAGGCGTTCACTTCCGTAATCATTTAAACGGAGACAAGCTGTTCCTATCTCCTGAAAAAGCCATGGACATCCAAAATGCACTTGGCTCTGATATTATGATGGCATTTGATGAATGCCCGCCGTATCCTGCAGAGTACGATTACATGAAACGTTCTGTGGAGCGGACAAGCAGATGGGCAGAGCGCTGTCTAACAGCGCACCAGCGTCCAGAGGATCAAGGGCTGTTTGGGATTGTCCAAGGCGGAGAATACGAAGAGCTTCGAAAACAAAGTGCAAAAGACCTTGTTTCACTTGATTTTCCAGGCTACGCCATCGGAGGCTTATCTGTAGGGGAACCAAAAGATGTGATGAATCGTGTACTTGAATTTACAACACCATTCTTACCAGCAGACAAACCGAGGTACTTAATGGGTGTCGGCTCACCAGATTCCTTAATTGACGGCGCCATTCGCGGTGTAGATATGTTTGACTGCGTACTGCCGACGCGAATTGCAAGAAACGGCACCTTGATGACAAGTGAAGGCCGTCTTGTTGTGAAAAATGCAAAATATGAGCGTGACTTTAGACCAATCGATGAAAACTGTGACTGCTATACATGTAAAAACTATACACGCGCCTATATTAGACATCTCATCCGAACAAATGAAACGTTCGGAATTCGATTAACAACTTATCATAATCTTCATTTTCTGTTAAAATTAATGGAGCAAGTGAGAGAAGCTATCCGTGAGGATCGTTTAGGTGATTTTAAAGAAGAGTTTTTTGAGCGTTACGGCTTTAACAAACCGAATGCGAAAAACTTTTAACGCATAAACGAAAGGCTTTACAATGCTTTAGAAAGGGGTGAAATAGAATGGATGGTGGTATGGGTTCAATCATTATGATTGTTGTCATGTTTGCTGTGCTTTACTTCTTGTTAATCCGTCCACAGCAAAAGCAACAGAAAGCTGTGCGTCAGATGCAGCAATCTTTATCAAAAGGCGATAAAATCGTTACAATCGGTGGTTTACACGGTGAAATCGACTCAATTGATGAATCAAAAGTGGTCATCAAAACAAGCGAAAACAACCGTTTAACTTTCGATCGTCGTGCTATTAGAGAATTAGCTGACAAAGGCTAATCCTCTGATACATAGCCATAAAAAAAGAGCGATATGACCGCTCTTTTTTTATTTGCCTCGAAGATTGACGCCAATCATTCCCCCCAGCATACACATGCCTAAAAATGCTCCATGATAGATAAACTGCTCTGGTGAAAACGTTTTTCCAAACCCCAAATATTGAAATAAAAATACAGTGAGAGAAAAAATGAGAGATGTGACCGCACCAATCAGCCAGCCGCGCTCCTTTGCTTTCCCGCCAGAAATGATACCTCCTAATAAAAGGGCAGCAAAGGACAAGATCATAATCATCCATTTAAATGATGATTCCTGCATACTTGTGAATGTAAGCATGAGCGACACAAGTAAACTTGTGACAACCATCACGACAAAAATGGCAATTAAGCCGGATAAAATGCCTTTTCCAATTTGTTTCGTTTCCTGCATGTAGATTCGTCTCCTCTCCAATTGAACGAAGCTTGTCTTTTACTAAAATGTATTCACAGTGAAGAAAAAATAGACATGTTTCAGACGTTTCTTTTCTACATAAATAAAGTGTTTTGACACAAGCTATGTTGGAGAAGGAGGGGCTACATCACATGCAGGACATCTTGATCATTTCCATGAGAACCATCATTTTATATTTTCTTATTTGGTTTATATTTCGCTTAATGGGCAAAAGGGAAATTGGCGAGCTGAGCATTTTAGATCTAGTCATTTTTATGATGATCGCAGAAATTGCGGTTCTCGCCATAGAAGAAGTAGAGGATCACATGTTACATACGGTATGGCCAATCCTGCTGTTGACCTTCATTCAAATCACACTTGCCTACCTCTCATTGAAATTCCAAGGCGTCCGGCGCTTTCTTGACGGCAAACCGGCCCTGCTCATCATCAATGGGAAAATAGACGAGGGTGCAATGAGAAAACAGCGATACAATTTTGATGACCTGCTCATTCAATTAAGAGAAAATAACATCGACAGCATTCAGGATGTCTCTTACGCCATTTTAGAGCCGTCTGGAAAGCTCGCCGTCGTCGAAAAAGAAAACAAGCGCAAACATGCAGCGCTTGAGCTTCCACTTGTTGCGGATGGTGTAGTGCAGCATGACCACCTTAAGCAAATCAATCAAAATGAACAGTGGCTGAAAGATGAGCTTGCTAAAAGAGGCTATCATGATATCGAACAAATCTCTTACTGCAGCTTTAATCAAAAAACATTTTATATTGATTTGAAAGATGAAGTGATCAAAAAGAGATGAGCTAAAACAGCTTCCCAACGAACGGGATGCGGCGCAGCTCTTCTCGTTTCACTAGGCCTAGGCAGATTAATAGAATGACATACAGCGTGCACGTAACAAAAATGAGCGTCACAAGTTCAATAGGAGCAGAAAAGAGTTCGTTTACTTGAGATTTCAGCCAAAGGCTGACAGCCCCCGTACCGATAATCACAAGGACGCATAGTCCATATTCCTTTAATGGTAAATGAATAGGCAGCACCTTTCCAACAGTTGCCGCATGGAGCAGTGTGACAAGGATGATGCCGATTAAGATCGCAAGTGCTGCGCCCATAATGCCAAAGCCTGGCTGTGAAGCAAGGACAAAAATCATCCCTGTTTTCACAATTGCACCTATCAGGCTGTTGGTCATCGCCGCACCAGCTAAATTGAGTGCTTGAAGCACGGCTTGAAGGGGCCCCTGAAAATAATATAGAAGGAAAAATGGCGCCATGAATTTCACATAAATGGCCGCGTGCGATGAACCATACATAAAGAGCGTTAAATCTTCTGCGTAAACGAAAAGAATAATACATGAAATGCCTCCACTGAGTAAACATAGGCGCATCGCCTGCTTCAGGCGGTATTCGACCGTTTTACGTTTATTCTGCTCCATTCCTTCACTGATCGCCGGAACTAATGCAGTGGAGAGTGAATACGTAATAAAACTAGGCAGTGTCAAAAGGGTCAGAGCAAGACCAGTCAACTCCCCGTACTGCCTTGTCGCCTCTACAGCCGCATATCCAGCAATGGCAAGACTTTGCGCGACAACAATCGGCTCTAAAAACCACGAAATATTCCCGATAAAACGGCTGCCTGTTGTTGGCAGGGCAATGCTCATCAGCTGTTTAAATGTGTCCTTCCCGTCATGAATCGCTTTAAAAAATCGTTTTCGAATACGAATGGTCTTTTTATAGCGAAAGGCGATCAGTAAGTAAGCAAGTGAAATCATCTCTCCAATGACAGATGACACCATCGCACCTGCTGCCGCAAATTCAATCCCGTAAGGAAGGAAAGCCGTTGTACACACCGCCACTAGTGAAATTCTTGCGACCTGTTCCAGAACTTGAGACATCGCAAGCGGACTCATTTGCTGTCTGCCCTGGAAATAGCCTCTTAACACACTGGAAATGGCGATGACTGGTACGACAGGTGTAATAGCAAGCAGTGGGTAGACCGTTCTAGGGTCTGTCAGCATATTTTCTGCCATGATGGGCGCAAACCATAAAAAGAGCGGCGTGAAAATCAGACTGAGTGTTCCTGTTATCGCAAGGGACATGACCAGAATACGTTTTGTTTTCTGTTTGTCACCCCGGGCTTCTGCTTCTGCGACAAGCTTACTAATGGCGACAGGCAGTCCGAATTGTGTGAGCGTCACGGCGAGAAAAAAAGTTGGTGCAGCCATCATATAAAGCCCGACCCCTTCTTCGCCAATGAACCTCGCAATGACAATTCGATTGACAAAACCCAATATTCTCGTGATAAAACCTGCTAAAATTAAAATAATGGTCCCCTTTAAAAACGTTTGCTTCGTCAAATCACAGATCACCTGCCTTCTCAAACGACATAGAATCATATACAATAAGATATGCGTGTATATCGTCCAAGCATGACAAGTCTCTCGATAAAAAACTGAAAAGGGGGAGCTACGCAATGACACAACACCCAGCTGCTATTTACAAAGACCATTTAAAGCCTTTTCTGTTCAGTAAGCTTGAAGAATTCATCGTTTTGGGCTATAAAGATGTAGATTTAGAGGAATTATGGTCATACTTAGAGAATAAGAAGTGGAAGAAAAAACAAGAGTATCCGATTCATGAAATGGTTGCAGATATTTTATCTGTGAAAATAGGCGAATTTATGAACTATGCAACCGTTCAGTCGTTTAAAACGTCTGCTTTTTTGGACAGTGAAGATGGCAAGAATATGCTTGATGAACTGTTGAAATAAGCCATCTTAATGGATTTAGGTGTTTAAGGAGGAAATACATAATGAAAAAAGGGCGCATTCTTGCGTTTTTCTTAGTGGTTCTGTTAATCGGAGCTGGCGTGGGCTTGCTGACAAAGCCTGTTGCGAAAGATATGACGCTAGGGCTGGATTTACAGGGTGGATTTGAAGTCCTGTATGATGTACATCCAGTGAAAAAAGAGGACAAGATCACAAATAGTGTTCTCGTTAGTACAGTGGAGGCTCTTAACCGAAGAGCGAACGTGCTTGGAGTAAGTGAGCCGAACATCTCGATTGAAGGCAATAATCGTATCCGTGTGCAGCTTGCGGGGGTAAAAGATCAAAACAGAGCAAGGGAGATTCTTTCCACTGAAGCACAGCTATCCTTCAGAGATACGAATGATAAAGAACTTCTTAACGGGGCTGACCTAGTCGAAAACAGTGCAAAACAAACATTCAGTCAAACGAATGAGCCAATTGTGACAGTTAAACTAAAGGATGCGAAAAAATTTGGTGACGTCACAAGAAAAGTAGCAGCGATGGCACCAAATAATCAGCTTGTCATTTGGCTTGATTACCACAAAGGAGATTCCTTCAAAAAAGAAGTCTCAAAATCAAACCACAAGTATGTATCTGCACCAAATGTGAATCAAGAGATTAACAGCAGTGACGTACAAATTGAAGGGAAATTTACTGTCCAGGAGGCAAAAGACCTTGCAAGTATTTTAAATGCCGGTGCATTGCCAGTGAAATTAACTGAAAAGTACTCCACTTCAGTGAGTGCGCAATTCGGCGAACAGGCATTAAATGAAACTGTCTTTGCAGGGATTGTGGGAATTGCCCTCATTTTCTTATTCATGCTTTTTTATTACCGAATACCTGGTCTTATTGCAGTCATTACGTTATCAACGTATATTTATATTACCTTACAGGTGTTTGACTGGATGGGTGCTGTTCTGACACTTCCTGGAATTGCGGCGCTGATTCTTGGAGTAGGGATGGCGGTTGATGCCAACATCATCACATATGAACGAATCAAAGAGGAGCTTAAGCTCGGTAAATCTGTCCGTTCTGCTTTCAGGTCAGGGAACCGCCGATCATTTGCGACCATCTTTGATGCAAACTTAACGAGTATTATTGCAGGGGGCGTCCTTTTCTTCTTCGGGACAAGTTCTGTAAAAGGGTTTGCGACTATGCTGATCCTTTCCATTTTAACAAGCTTTATTACGGCTGTATTCCTATCAAGATTTCTTCTTGGTCTGCTTGTGGAAAGCCGCGCACTCGACCGCAAAAAAGGCTGGTTTGGTGTCCGTCAAAAAGACATCATCGATATTCATGAAACAACAGAAAATACTGAACCAAAAACACCGTTTGATAAATGGGATTTTGTCAGCAAGCGAAAAGGTTTCATGATTTTCTCAGTAGCCATTACCATTGCGGGGATTATCGTCCTTTCGATTTTCAAACTCAATGCGGGTATTGACTTTGCAAGTGGTACAAGAGTAGACATTCAAAGTGATCATAAGCTGTCAACTGCTCAAATCGAGCAAGACTTTCAAAAATTAGATCTTGATACAGATAGTGTTGTGTTATCTGGTCAAAAAGAAAATCAAGCAGCGGCACGATTTGTTGGTGTGCCAAATAAAGAAAAAATTGCAGAAGTGAAAGATTACTTTAAAGATAAGTATGGAACAGAACCGAATGTCAGCACGGTGTCTCCTACGGTTGGAAAAGAACTTGCACGTAATGCTTTATATGCCATCATCATTGCATCGATTGGGATCATTATTTATGTTTCCATTCGGTTTGAATATAAAATGGCCATTGCCGCGATTGCTTCCCTTTTATATGATGCATTCTTCATTGTGGCATTCTTTAGTATCACACGATTAGAGGTAGATGTGACCTTCATTGCGGCGATCCTCACGGTGATCGGGTATTCGATCAATGACACGATCGTGACGTTCGATAGGGTTCGTGAGCAAATGAAGAAACGTAAACCAAAAACGGTAGAAGATCTATCTTACATCGTTAACTTGAGTTTACAGCAAACCTTTACAAGATCTATCAATACGGTACTCACTGTCGTAATTGTTGTGATCGCACTGCTTATCTTCGGATCAGCGTCGATTACAAACTTCTCCATCGCCTTACTTGTCGGCTTATTAACAGGGGTGTACTCATCCCTTTATATCGCGGCACAAATTTGGCTGATGTGGAAAGGCCGTGAGCTGAAAAAACCAGCTAAGATAGATACAGATCAAGATATTTAATCTAGAAAGACTGCCTTCTCGGCAGTCTCAGCGTGTAGACAAACCCTCGCATTCTTTGTCAGTCCTGCGCGCTGGTGCTCACGAATGTTCAATTCGCTCCGCGCCAGTGCTCGTCCTTCCTAGACTGCAAAGGTTTTCTATCACGCTGAAAAGAAGAAAAAGAGCTAAAATAAAAATCATTTTAGCCCTTTTTCAACAATCTGAGACTGCCTTCTCGGCAGTCTTTTTCTATTGGTTTTTCCGAAAAGTAGACGCTTTGAAAAAACATTTTGGGTTTCATTGATCTTGAAATGGTCTTTTGCTATAATGACATACGTTTAGATCAGTATAGAAAGCGGGTGTCTGTTTAGGGCATTTTGCTTTATTCATTGGAGGGGCTGTGATGAAGGTTCGGGAAACTGAACTGCCAGGTATCGGTCATAAAGCCGAAATGATCACAAGAAATAATGAGAAGCTTGCCATCATTACACATGATGACGGCAGAAGAGAAATGTATCATTTTCAGGAGGACGACCACGAGGAAACGATTTCTCGCATTCTGCTAAACGATGAAGAAGCAAGACAAATTGCGGCTATTTTAGGCGGCATGGTCTATAAGCCGAAAGCACTTGAAACCGTAGAGGTAGCCATTGATGAACTAGTGATTGAATGGTTTAAAATTGAAAAGAATGCACCAGCTGTTCAGAGAAGCATCGGTGACCTCAATGTTCGCCAAAACTATCAAGTAACAGTCATCGCCATTGTGAGAAAATCACATGAGAAGATTTTAAATCCAGGACCAGATACCATCATCGAAGAAGGGGATACCCTTGTCATTTCTGGAGAAAGAAAAGAATTAAAGAACCTGATTAAAGAAAAACTTAGCAGCTGATGATGCCCCTGCTGATAGGTTTTCTTCCACTGCTTTCTTTCAGTGTTTAAAAAAGGCAGTGAAAAGGGAAGAATAAAAGAAAAAGCTTGGGGGATTTGTAGATGAACAAACAACAATGGACCATCATACTCGCATTTATTTTCGTATTAATTGTCTCAGTATTTGCCGTGATTAATGTACGGCCTGTTGAGGTACACTATTTATTTGGAACGGCTGAATGGCCGCTGATCCTTGTCATTATCGGTTCAGTTTTAATGGGCGGACTGATTGTGGCATTTGCAGGGATCTTCCAAATTGTGAAACTGAAACGTGAACTAAAGGCACTAAAAGCTGAGCGTGCAGCCGCTGCACCTGCTGCGCCGACGAAAAAGGCAGACAAAGATCTTCAAAAGAAATCTCATGTCACGCCTTTAAAAGAACAGCCAGCATCATTTGACCGGAAGGAAAAATAATCTTCCAGCACAATTTCATAAAATAAAAATTGAAACCCCTCAGGCCACTCTAGTATAATAGTGTGGTTGAGGGGTGAATTTATGTTATTATCCAAAATGCGCTGGGAATATGAACATCCAAGCGAAGAAAAAGTGAAATCACTCTCTGAAAATCTGAATATTTCAGCGCTGACTGCATCGCTTCTCGTAAAAAGAGGACTTGAAGAAGTAGAAGAGGCGAGGTCTTTTTTATTTGATCAAAAAGCCGAATTTCATGATCCATTCCTATTAAAAGGAATGAAAGCAGCAGTAGAGCGCATCAACAAAGCGATCGAAGAGCAGGAATCGATTGTGATCTTCGGAGACTATGATGCAGATGGTGTGACAAGTACGTCTGTGCTTTTACATACATTAAAAGAGCGGTCTGCGATAGTAGACTTTTATATTCCAGATCGGTTTAAAGAAGGCTATGGGCCTAATGAACAGGCTTTTCGATATATCAAGGAGCAAGGAGCATCGCTTGTTATCACGGTTGATACAGGCATTGCTGCTGTAAATGAAGCACGTATTGCAAAAGAAATAGGGTTAGACCTGATCATTACAGATCACCATGAACCAAGTGAGGAGCTGCCTGAGGCACTTGCCATTGTCCATCCTAAGCAGCCGGGATGCGAGTATCCCTTTAAAGAACTTGCTGGTGTAGGTGTAGCGTTTAAAGTGGCGCATGCACTTCTTGGGGAGCTGCCAGTTCAGCTGTTAGATCTCGCAGCAATCGGGACAATCGCGGATCTTGTACCGCTTCATGATGAGAATAGATGGCTTGCCAAAAAAGGGCTTGTGCAGCTTCGGCAGTCGAATAGACCAGGACTGAAAGCGTTATTGAAAGAAGCGGGAGCCACTCTTGAAGAAGCGAGCGAGGAAACGGTCGGTTTTCAAATTGCGCCAAGGCTGAATGCTGTAGGGCGAATTGAACAGGCAGATCCAGCCGTTCATCTTCTTATGACTGAGGATAAGGATGAAGCAGAAGAGCTCGCTCGTTTTGTACAGGAACTGAATAAAGAACGACAAAAGATTGTCAGTACGATTACAGAGGAAGCCATTCAAATGGTGGAAGAGGCAGGCGATGACCAGTCTGCGATCGTTGTAGCGAAAGCTGGCTGGAATCCGGGCGTTGTCGGAATTGTTGCCTCTAAATTGACGGATACTTTTTCTCGTCCGGCGATTGTGCTTGGAATAGATGAAGAGACGCAAATGGCAAAAGGATCAGCCCGGAGTATTCCTGGCTTCGATCTATTTTTCCATTTAAGCAAATGCCGCGATATCCTGCCGCATTTCGGCGGGCATCCGATGGCAGCAGGGATGACACTTCGAGCGGATGATGTCGCTTTACTAAGGGAAAGATTAAATCAATATGCAAATGAAACATTGACGGAAGAAGATTTTATTCCAATTCAGCGGGTCGATGCTGTGTGCAAGGTAGACGAATTGACGGTTCAAGCGATTGAAGAAGCGGGAATGCTGTCACCATTTGGTATGTCAAACCCAAAACCGTTCATTATGATTGAAGATGCGAAGCTTGAAGATATCCGAACGATTGGGGCAAATCACAACCATATTAAAATGTCTCTGAAGGACGAAGACACGCTGCTTGACTGTGTTGGCTTTCACCAAGGGAAATTAAAAGAAGAAATTGTTCCAGGAAGCCGCATCTCCGTGATTGGGGAAATGTCCGTCAATGAATGGAATAACCGGAAAAAACCCCAGCTCATGCTAAAAGATGCACGAGTTGATGAATGGCAGCTGTTTGATCTGCGAGGGAAAAAGGATTGGGAGAAGAAAGTTTCGACACTTGATTCAGAAAAATCATTGGTCGTCTGTTTTGATGAAGCAACAAAACAGGACGTCGATCTCCCCATTCATCATGTTCATGCAGAAAATGTATCCACATTTGATGTACAAGGAAAGTATGTGGTCTTTGCGGATGTTCCCGCAGATGAGCAATTGCTGAAGCAGCTTTTAGAAAATCAAAAGCCTGCGAGAATTTATACGGTTTTTCAAAGAAAAGAAGATCATTTTATGTCCTCTTTCCCAAGCCGTGACCAATTCAAATGGTTTTATGGGTTCTTGTTTAAACGGGGAAGTTTTCCTATCAAAGAACAAGGAATGGAGCTTGCCAAACATAAAGGCTGGACAAAAGATACAATCATTTTTATGACAAAGGTGTTTTTTGAACTTGGTTTTGTTAAAATAGAAAATGGTGTGCTGTCAATAGTACTTGATGCCCCTAAAAAAGATTTAACGGCATCAGCGTCCTATACAGCAAAACAACGATTGATGGAACTCGATCAAACACTAACATATTCCTCAGCTAAAGAGCTGAAGGAATGGCTGAATAGCATGATGAGCGAAGTCTCACCTGTGCTTTGACGTACGAGGAGGAAAAGGAAAAGATGGATTTAAAACAATATGTGACAGTTGTACCTGACTACCCAAAGGAAGGTGTACAATTTAAAGATATTACAACGTTGATGGATAAAGGCGAAGTGTACCGATATGCAACGGATCAAATCGTTGATTACGCGAAGGAAAGAGACATTGATCTCATTGTTGGACCTGAAGCGCGTGGATTCATTATTGGCTGCCCTGTAGCATACGCACTTGGTGTAGGTTTTGCACCGGTTCGTAAAGAAGGAAAGCTTCCTCGTGAAGTCGTTAAAGTCGATTACGGCTTGGAATATGGTAAAGATGTATTAACGATTCATAAAGATGCGATTCGTCCTGGTCAGCGTGTCCTGATTACAGATGACTTACTGGCGACTGGTGGAACAATTGAAGCGTCCATTAAGCTTGTAGAGGAATTAGGCGGCGTTGTGGCAGGGATTGCATTTTTGATTGAGCTGACGTATCTGGACGGCAGAAAGAAGCTTGACGGCTACGACATCATGACGTTAATGCAATACTAATGGAGTTTTTCGTAAAAAGCACTCAGTAAGAAGGGTGCTTTTTTCCTATCAAAAATCTTTTAGCGGACTTCTTCTCTTTACATCTATCGAATTTTTCTTGATAATAAACTACAATACAGTTTTCATTTAAAAAGGTGATTCCATGGCGAACGAACAAGTTTTAACGGCGCAGCAGGTCATTGACAAGGCAAGAGAATACCTGTCCGCTGAACATATTCAATTTATAGAGCGAGCATATGAATATGCTGAAAATGCACACAAGGAGCAATACCGGAAATCTGGTGAGCCCTATATTATCCATCCAATTCAAGTGGCGGGTATTCTTGTTGATCTTGAAATGGACCCATCAACCATTGCAGGCGGTTTCCTGCACGATGTAGTTGAGGATACAGATGTGACATTACAGGATTTAAAAGAGCATTTTAACGAAGAAGTAGCAATGCTTGTTGATGGTGTCACAAAGCTCGGGAAGATTAAATATAAATCACAAGAAGAACAGCAGGCCGAAAACCATCGAAAAATGTTTGTTGCAATGGCGCAGGATATCCGTGTGATCTTGATTAAGCTGGCAGACCGTCTTCATAATATGAGAACGCTCAAGCATCTTCCGCAGGAAAAGCAGCGGAGAATTTCAAATGAAACACTTGAAATCTTTGCACCGCTTGCGCACAGATTAGGGATTTCAAAGATTAAGTGGGAGCTTGAAGATACAGCACTCCGCTATTTAAATCCGCAGCAATATTACCGGATTGTGAATCTGATGAAGCGCAAACGAGCGGAACGTGAGGAATACTTGGACGAGGTCGTCAATGAAGTGAAAGACCGCGTGTCTGAGGTGAACATCAAGGCCGAATTTTCCGGCAGACCAAAACATATTTATAGCATTTATCGCAAAATGGTCTTGCAAAATAAGCAGTTTAATGAAATTTATGATCTGCTTGCCGTACGTATTTTGGTTGACAGCATTAAAGACTGTTATGCGGTGCTCGGAATTATCCATACATGCTGGAAGCCGATGCCAGGCAGGTTTAAGGATTATATTGCGATGCCAAAGCCGAACATGTACCAGTCTCTTCATACAACGGTGATTGGACCAAAAGGTGATCCGCTTGAAGTTCAGATCCGTACAGTGGAAATGCATGAAATCGCAGAATACGGGATTGCGGCACACTGGGCATACAAAGAAGGCAAAGAGTCAGCAGAATCAACGGAAGAAGCGGTCTTCCAAAAGAAGCTCTCATGGTTTAGAGAAATTCTTGAGTTCCAAAATGAATCCACAGATGCAGAAGAATTTATGGAGTCGTTAAAGATCGATCTTTTCTCTGATATGGTGTTTGTGTTTACGCCAAAAGGAGACGTCATTGAACTGCCGTCGGGCTCAGTTCCGATTGATTTCTCTTACCGGATTCACTCGGAAATTGGGAATAAAACGATCGGTGCCAAGGTCAATGGCAAGATGGTCACACTCGATCACAAACTAAAAACAGGTGACATTATTGAAATTCTGACATCAAAGCACAGCTACGGGCCAAGTCAGGATTGGGTCAAGCTTGCCCAAACCTCCCAAGCGAAGCACAAGATCAGACAGTTTTTCAAAAAACAGCGCCGTGAAGAAAATGTCGAAAAAGGCCGAGAGCTCGTGGAAAAAGAAATCAAAAACCTTGAGTTTGATGTCAAAGACATTCTGACCGCTGAAAATCTGCAAAAAGTGGCTGACAAATTTAATTTTTCAAACGAAGAGGACATGTATGCAGCTGTTGGATATAACGGCATTACTGCACTGCAGGTCGCCAATCGTTTAACGGAAAAAGAAAGAAAACAAAGAGACCAAGAAGAGCAAGAGAAAACCGTTCAAGAAGTGACGGTGGAACCAAAGACGTATCACGGGAAAAAACGGGAAGCTGGCGTAAGGGTCAAAGGGATTGATAACCTGCTTGTCCGCTTATCTAAGTGCTGTAATCCTGTTCCTGGTGATAGCATTGTCGGTTTTATTACGAAGGGTCGAGGCGTATCTGTTCACCGCGACGACTGTCCGAACGTAAAGACAGGAGAAGCGCAGGAGCGGTTAATTCCGGTCGAGTGGGAGCATGAGCAGCCTGCTCAAAACCGTAAAGAATACAATGTGGAAATTGAAATATTAGGATATGATAGACGCGGCTTACTCAATGAGGTGCTTCAAGCCGTCAACGAAACCAAAACGAACATCTCCTCTGTTTCTGGGAAGTCTGATCGTAACAAAGTGGCGACGATCCATATGGCGATCTTTATCCAAAATATTAATCATTTGCACAAAGTGGTCGAACGCATTAAACAAATCAAAGACATTTACTCTGTTCGCCGATTCATGAATTAGAAAGGAAGTATTTCGTCTATGAGGCTTGTTGTGCAGCGTGTGACAAATGCATCTGTGAAGGTAGAAGAAGAGATCACAGGTGCCATCAACGAAGGTTATATGGTGCTTGTTGGTGTCACACACGAAGATACAGAAGAAGATGTGCTTTACTTAGCTGAAAAGCTTGCACATTTACGTATTTTTGAAGATGAAAATGGGAAAATGAATCGTTCATTATTGGACATAAAAGGAAGCGTTCTGTCTGTATCTCAATTTACCCTTTATGGTGATACGAGAAAGGGCAGACGGCCGAATTTTATGAAAGCCGCCAAGCCGGATGCAGCCAATTCGCTTTACGAATGTTTCAATAATACCCTTAGAGAAAAAGGCATCCATGTCGAAACTGGCCGTTTTGGTGCGATGATGGACGTGTCATTGACCAATTCAGGACCGGTCACGATCTTGATGGACAGCAAAGAATAGATTCTCTTTAGACTGTAGATGAACTCATGCGGGAGTTTGTTTAGAGTCTTTTTCTTTTGCGGTCAAACAAAAAAGAGGCGCAGAGGCCTCTTTCTTTTTAACGGAAATATTGTTTTAATCCTTCAGTCATTCCTTCTGTGACTCGTTCTTGGTAAGAGGCGCTATAAATGATCGCTTCCTCCTGAGGATTGCTTAAGTACCCGAGTTCATATAAAAGGGAAGGGCGTTTGTTTTCTCTTAAAACAAAGTAATCTCCGAATTTGACACCCTTATCAGGGATTTGAGAGCGTTTTGCGACTTCGGAATGAACGCTTGACGCTAACTGCTGATCTTTTGCTGCTTGATAATAATACGCTGTACTTCCTCTAACACTTTGGTCCATAAAGCTATCATAATGAAGACTAATAAATGCATCTGCATTTCGGTAATGAGATGTTGCCACCCTTGATTGGAGGCTGATAAAGGTATCATCACTTCTTGTTAAATATACATTTGCACCAGAAGCCCTTAATTTGCCTGCAAGTAAATTGGCGGTTTTGATTGTGAGGTTCTTTTCAAAAGCACCGTCTGCGCCAATTGTGCCGCTGTCTTTTCCGCCATGACCAGGATCAAGAACAATCGTTTTTCCTTTTAAAGAACCAGTTCCAGACGATGAATCCTGCTGAGGTCTTGGCGCTTCGCCGCTATTTTTCTTCGTTTGAACGACCCAGCTCGCCACATAGCCAGTTCCGCCGTTTGATAGTGTCACCTCGTACCAGTCGCCTTGCGTCCGAACGATTTGATAGGCAGCTCCTTTTGTTGCTCTTTCTGCAATCCCAGCAGAGGTAGAAGCGCTTTTTCGAATGTTGGTGCCGTCATAGACAATGTACGCTTTTTGCTCAGAAGCCGAAGAGGATGAACTCTTTTCAGGTGCAGAGCCTGCTCCTTTGCCTGTGACAATGTAATAGCTTGCAACCCAGCCTTTTACGCCTTTGCCCTCAATTTCATACCAGCCGTTCTGCTCTCGCAAAATGGTGATCTGTGTGTTGCGTGCAAGTGAAGCGACGACTTGTGCATTTGGTGCGGCCGATTGCCTTACATTCAAGCTCGATACGCCAACTGTACCTGTCTGGTTAGAGCGAGAGGACTCGCCGGAGCTTGATTGAGAAGTTTTCTGCCCCCCTGAAACATAATCAGAGTGAACCCAGCCTTCTGCTTGTTTATACGAAATTTTCGTCCATTCGCCGCTTGTCTCGAGCTTTTTAGCGGTAGCGCCTTGCGGGAAAGTACCAATCACTTGATAGGAAGTCCCAG
Organism: Bacillus sp. I-2; assembly: GCF_001974945.1. Taxonomy (NCBI): domain Bacteria; kingdom Bacillati; phylum Bacillota; class Bacilli; order Caryophanales; family Bacillaceae; genus Bacillus; species Bacillus sp. I-2. Next base: position 295,823 of record NZ_LZRW01000032.1, read on the forward strand.
GGCCTGTCCGGATGCGAAGATCGGAAGCTGTCGATGTAATTGTACTGTCTCCAGCCGTGCTTTGCGCCTTTGGTTTCGCGGATTTTTGAGCGCCGGATGATGTGGTAATCAGCCATGAGACGACCCAGCCTTTTTGTCCGTTTGATAATTGGATCTGCACCCATTCTCCTTGTTCAGTGAGAATGGGATAACTTTCGCCGCGTTTCACAACAGCTGCAATTCCATAGCTTAAACCAGGGCCCGTTCTCACATTGATTTCATCTGTTGCGACCACAGCTTGATCTGTTTGTGCTGTAGCATGTGTCATAGGCAAACCACTCGCGATGAGAACAAAACAAGTAAGCAGCATCATCATTTGATTGTGTTTTTTCAGATTCAAAACGGTGTTTTCCCCTCCCTTGTAAAACCGATGAATGTTAATTCGTTATGTAGTGGATGAATTCCTTGCAGTTTCCCTAATAAAAATGAATCAATCTGTTTATACTAAATAAAAATGTGATAAAAGGATGTACAAACATGAGATTAAGCAGAAAATTAGGACGAGTGCAATATAATGGACATCGTGATATCGACCGCTGGCAGCACGACGAAATGGATCAGCCAGGCTTCCTTGAAGAGACCGCATCTGAATACGGATGTACGTCAAAAGAAGAGCTGGAAAAGAAAAAGAGGCACGGCAAGGGTTGACAGAGTGGCAGCACCGACCTTATTATAATATAAATCAACACACTTGAAAATTTAAAATGTGGAACTGATGATAGAGAATAGTAGGGTAAATTGCGTGAGCAGAGAGGAATCGCCTTAGGCTGAAAGCGAATCCGCATGGCATTTATCACGAAAGAACACTCTGTAGGTTTCCTGCTGAACGCTCTAAAAATGAGTCAATAGGCGGAGAACGTGAATCTGCGTTAAGGATTTGAGCGGGAACATGGCTGGATCATGTTCCAACTAGGGTGGCACCACGGGTATAACTCTCGTCCCTACTATACACATAGTAGAGGCGGGGGTTTTTTATATGTCCACATAAAAAATGAATGATGGTCGTAGGAGGACGAAAAATGAGTTTTAATATTCCAAGAGGCACACAGGATATTTTACCTGGAGAGTCAGAACGCTGGCAGTATGTTGAACAAATTGCGAGAGAGACATGTGCAGCCTTTCAATACAAAGAAATCCGCACACCGATTTTTGAGCATACAGAGCTGTTTGCACGGGGAGTAGGCGAATCAACTGATATCGTTCAAAAAGAGATGTACACATTTGAAGATAAAAAAGGACGCAGCATCACACTACGTCCAGAGGGAACAGCTTCAACCGTCCGCTCTTATGTTGAAAATAAATTGTTCGCACAGCCGGCTCAGCCAACAAAGCTGTATTACATCGGACCAATGTTCCGCTATGAACGTCCGCAAACAGGAAGATATCGTCAATTTTATCAATTTGGGATAGAAGCGATTGGTTCCAAGGATCCTGCTATTGATGCAGAGGTCATTTCACTTGCGATGAGTGTATACGAGAAAGCAGGTCTTTCTAACTTAAAGCTCGTCATTAACAGCCTTGGTGACAAAGAGAGCCGTGCAGACTACCGCACAGCACTGGTCAAGCACTTTGAACCAAGAATTGAGGAATTCTGTCACGACTGTCAAACGCGTTTACATCAAAATCCGCTGCGCATTCTTGATTGTAAAAAGGATCGTGACCATGAACTGATGACAACAGCTCCATCCATTCAAGATTACTTAAATGAAGAATCTCGGACGTATTTTGAAAAGGTCAAACAATACTTATCAGATATAGGCATTGAGTATGTCGTTGATCCAAATTTAGTACGCGGTCTTGATTACTACAATCACACAGCATTTGAGATTATGAGTAATGCAGAAGGCTTTGGTGCGATTACAACATTAGCCGGCGGCGGCCGTTATGATGGACTCGTTGAAGGAATTGGCGGTCCTGAATCACCAGGGATTGGATTTGCGATGAGTATTGAGCGTTTCTTATCTGCGATCAATGCTGAAGGAATTGAGCTTCCTCTGCAAGATGGTATTGATTTATACATTGCTGCTCTCGGAGATGAAGCGAAGGATTATTCTGTTTCATTATTAAACCGTCTGAGAAAAGAAGGTATCTCAAGTGAAATGGACTATACAGGGAAGAAACTAAAAGGACAATTTAAAGCGGCTGATCGATTAAAAGCCAAATTTATTGCAGTTCTTGGTGAAGATGAGCTTGCGCAGCAAATTGTGAATGTGAAAGATACGACAACGGGTGAACAAATTGAAGTGAAGCTTGATGAGCTGATTCAAATGTTGAAGGCCCACCAGAAAGCGTAAAGAAGGAGTGGAATGTTTGTGTTTGGTAGAACTTTTTATTGTGGAGAAGTAACAGAAGACCAAATCGGTCAGTCAGTTGTATTAAAAGGATGGGTTCAAAAAAGGCGTGACCTAGGCGGATTAATCTTTATTGATTTGCGCGACCGTACAGGGATTGTACAAGTTGTCTTCAATCCAGACTTATCAAAAGAGGCGCTTGAGACAGCAGAATCAATTCGTAATGAATATGTTCTTGATATTAAAGGAACGGTTGTCGCAAGAGAAGAAGCAACGATCAACCCAAATTTAAAAACGGGCAAAATTGAAATTCAAGTCGAAACGGTCACCGTTTTAAATGAAGCAAAGACTCCTCCTTTTGTGATTTCAGATCAAGCAGACGAGGTATCAGAAGATGTTCGTTTAAAATATCGTTACCTGGATCTTCGCCGCCCTGCAATGTTTGAAACAATGAAAATGCGACATGAAGTCACAAAAGCATTCCGCCATTTCTTAGACGACAACGGCTTTCTAGACATTGAAACACCAATTTTAACAAAAAGTACGCCAGAAGGTGCGCGTGACTATCTTGTTCCAAGCCGTGTACACGAGGGAGAATTTTATGCACTGCCTCAGTCACCGCAATTATTTAAACAATTGCTGATGGTTTCTGGGATGGACCGTTATTATCAAATTGCCCGCTGTTTTAGAGATGAAGACTTGCGTGCTGACCGTCAGCCGGAATTTACACAAGTCGATATTGAAATGTCCTTTATGAGTCAAGAGGACATCATGACGCTTGCTGAAGAGATGATGGCGAAGGTGATGAAAGATGTCAAAGGTGTAGACCTTACATTGCCATTACCTCGTATGACATACGATGAAGCGATGAATTCTTATGGATCTGATAAGCCGGATACACGTTTTGAGATGAAGCTAGTGAACATTTCAGACACGGTAAAAGACTCCGATTTCAAAGTGTTTAGCGGAGCTGTGAAAAATGGTGGAGCTGTGAAAGCCATCAATGTAAAAGGGGCTGCAGCGAACTACTCAAGAAAAGACATTGATGCACTCGGTGCATTTGCTGCGAACTACGGTGCAAAAGGTCTAGCTTGGCTAAAAGCAGAAGGGACTGAATTAAAAGGTCCGATCGCTAAATTCTTTGATGAAGTAAAGCAAGCTGAATTAAAAGAACAGCTGCAAGTTGAAGAAGGCGACCTTTTACTCTTTGTTGCAGATAAGACGTCTGTTGTCCATGATGCGCTTGGTGCACTTCGCTTAAAACTTGGTAAAGAGCTTGAACTGATTGATGAGTCTGTATTCAATTTCTTATGGGTTGTCGATTGGCCGCTGCTTGAAAAGGATGAAGAAGAAGGCCGCTTCTATGCTGCCCATCATCCATTCACAATGCCGGTTCGCGATGATCTTGAATTAATTGAAACAAGCCCAGAAGACATGAAGGCCCAGGCTTACGATCTTGTGCTGAATGGCTACGAGCTTGGCGGAGGTTCTATTCGTATTTTCGAAAAGGACATTCAAGAAAAGATGTTTGGCTTACTTGGTTTTTCAAAAGAAGAAGCTTACGAACAATTCGGCTTCCTGCTGGATGCGTTTGAGCATGGTGTTCCTCCGCATGGCGGAATTGCGCTTGGGCTTGACCGTTTAGTGATGCTGCTTGCAGGCCGCTCTAACTTAAGAGATACGATTGCATTCCCGAAAACGGCAAGTGCGAGCTGCGTTCTTACAGATGCCCCTGGCCATGTAAGCGAGGCGCAGCTTGATGAGCTGAGTTTAGCGATTAAAACAAAAGTAAAACAGTAAAATAGGCGCATGTTTATAGGTATGTAAACGCTTGAAAAAGAAATATGCCTATGATATGCTTTCATCAATCAATAAATAAAGTCCTGATACGTACGGTGGTTACCTAGTTTTGACCGAACATTTTTTTATACGGGAGCTTGCCTTTCCTTTCTGCATAAATGCCTCTTTAGAGGACTTATAAAGTCAGGGAGAAAGCACCCACCTGCATGGTGCGGGGTTCAAAACGAAGGAAATGCTGGCGGCGTCATCGGGACTTTTTTGTGTTTTTTTCTTTTAGAGAAGGATGACGGAGAAGTCTGAATATGATATGATTCTTTCGATTCATTTTAAATAAAGGTGGAGTGAGGCACTTGTTACATCAGTTTTCAAGAAACGAGCTTGCCATTGGCAAGGAAGGCTTAAATATACTAAAAAACAGTACAGTTGCAGTGCTTGGTGTGGGCGGCGTTGGTTCATTCGCAGTAGAGGCACTCGCGCGTTCAGGCGTTGGCCGTATTGTTCTTGTTGATAAAGATGATATTGATATTACAAATGTAAACCGTCAGCTTCCAGCATTGCTATCAACAGTTGGCCAGCCAAAGGTTGACTTAATGCAGGCGAGAATCGCTGATATTAATCCAGAATGTGAAGTTGTTGCGCTGAAGATGTTTTATACAGAAGAAACATACGAACAATTTTTTGAGTATCCGCTTGATTATGTCATTGATGCCTCAGATACCATTCACTATAAAATTCATTTAATGAAAGAGTGTCTGAAACGAGGTGTGAACATCATTTCAAGTATGGGAGCTGCGAACAAAACAGATCCGACACGCTTCAAAATTGATGATATTTCAAAAACACATACCGATCCTATTGCAAAAGTTGTGAGAACACGTTTGCGTAAGGAAGGGATTCGTAAAGGAATTGAAGTCATTTTCTCTGACGAAAGTCCAATTGTCATTCGCGAAGATGTCAGAAAAGAAGTTGGAAATGATGAAGCGAAGATTCGCAAGGCGCAAATGCCGCCATCATCTAATGCGTTCGTTCCGTCTGTTGCCGGACTGATCATGGGTGGTCATGTCATTATGAAGCTTTTAAAAGATATTCCAATTACTCGTGTGAAGGATAAATAAACAGCCCACCTGCTGACATGCAGGGGGCTTTTTTTATTTCTGGCGTTTTAAATTCTCATAGACCTGTTTCAATGCACCTTCAAATTTTCCGGTTTGTTTCGGTACATAGTATTGCTTGTTTTTCAGCGGATCAGGTAAATATTGCTGCTTCACCCAGCCGTTTTCGTAATCATGTGGGTATAAGTAATCGACGCCTCTTCCGAGTGCTGTGGCGCCTTTGTAGTGAGCATCCTTTAAATGAACTGGAACTTCTCCAATTTTCCCTGTACGAATGTCACCAAGTGCCGCATCAATCGCCTTATATGCCGAATTAGACTTAGGAGAAAGACACAGCTCAATCACTGCGTTCGCCAGTGGAATCCGTGCTTCTGGGAAGCCGACTCTTTCTGCTGTTTGTACTGCGCTTAACACGCGGGGGCCAGCCTGCGGACTAGCTAAGCCAATGTCCTCGTAAGCCATCACGAGTAATCTCCTTGAAATGCTTTCAAGGTCTCCAGCTTCGATCAGTCTGGCAAGGTAATGCAGCGCCGCATCTGTATCAGATCCTCTAATGGATTTTTGAAAAGCCGAGAGGACATCATAATGAGCATCACCATTCTTGTCATGTGAGAAGCTCTTTTTTTGTAAACATTCTTCTGCTGCGGCAAGAGTGATTGTGATATGCCCTGTCTCATCAGCTTTTGTCGATAAGACAGCGAGCTCGAGTGCATTTAAAGCAGAACGCACGTCTCCTCCGCATCCATTGGCAAAATGATTCATCGCTTCATCGTCCACTGTCACCTCATAGCCGCCAAGCCCGCGATGTTCATCCTGTAAGGCTCTTGTTAACGCAGCTTTGATTTGCTCTGTTTCAAGCGGCTTCAGCTCGAATATTTGTGTCCGGCTTCGAATGGCAGGATTGATCGCATGATAGGGATTAGCCGTCGTTGCCCCAATTAAAATGATCATGCCATTTTCTAAATAAGGAAGAAGAAAATCCTGCTTTCCTTTATCAAGCCGGTGGACTTCGTCTAAAATAAGGATCACCTGGCCGCTCATTTTCGCTTCAGCGGCAACAGCTTCCATATCCTTTTTGTTATGAATGACCGCATTTAATGTACGAAAAGCAATGCTTGTACTGCCAGCAATCGCGGTTGCAATCGATGTTTTGCCGATGCCCGGCGGTCCGTATAAAATCATCGAGGATAAATGTTTTGCCTCGACCATTCGCCTAATAATTTGACCTTCCCCAACAAGATGCTCCTGCCCAATAATGTCTTCAATATGACTTGGGCGCATCCGGTACGCTAAAGGTTTCATAATTATCTCTCCTATAGCAATGTCTTGTTTGTATAGAGTACCGAAAATTCTTCAAATAGAAAAGGGATTCGTCCTTCTATCATGATCAGAACCCGTAAATGAAAGTTGGCAGAAAGTATGATATAATTGCTTTTGGTCTATATATCAGCGTATATGAAATCAGAAAAATAATTGATGACATAGAATAGAAAACGCAGAGGTGTTTAACTTGAAAATATCAACTAAAGGCAGATATGGTCTGACGATCATGATCGAATTAGCCAAAAAACATGGCGAAGGCCCTACATCATTAAAATCAATCGCTCAAAACAATGATTTGTCTGAGCATTATTTAGAGCAGCTTGTATCACCACTCCGCAATGCCCGTCTTGTAAAAAGTATCCGCGGAGCGTATGGCGGCTATGTTCTTGCACATGAACCAAACGAGATCACAGCAGGTGATATTATTCGTGTATTAGAAGGACCCATTAGTCCTGTTGAAGTCATCGAAAACGAAGAACCAGCAAAGCGTGAACTATGGATTCGTATTCGTGATGCAGTAAAAGACGTACTAGACAATACAACTCTTGAAGACTTGGCAAGCTACACAGATGACGGGGATCAAGACTCGTATATGTTCTATATTTAGATCAGAGGTGTACCGGAAATGGAACGAATCTATTTAGATCATGCGGCCACTACGCCGATGGATCAGCGTATTGTGGACAAGATGATGCCGTACTTTACAGAGATATTTGGCAATCCCTCTAGTATTCATTCATATGGGCGCGAGGCAAGAAAGTGGCTCGATGAAGCAAGAGAAGTCATTGCAGGAGAATTACACTGTAAGCCGCAGGAGATCATCCTCACAAGCGGTGGAACCGAGGCGGACAACCTGGCAATTACAGGTGTTGCCATGGCAAGACAGCATGAAGGAAAACATATTATCACAGTGAAAACAGAGCATCATGCGGTGCTGCATACATGTGAACGTCTAGAGAAACTTGGATTTGAAGTGACATATTTAGATGTGGACAAAACTGGATTGATTCATCTTGATCAATTAAAACAAGCATTGAGAGATGATACGATTCTTGTGACCGTTATGTACGGCAATAATGAAACAGGTGTGATTCAGCCAATTAAAGACATTGGCGAACTTCTGCGTGATCACTCTGCTCATTTTCATACAGACGCAGTGCAGGCGTTTGGAACAATGCCAATCGATGTAGCAGACCTTCATATTGATCTTTTATCTGCTTCTGGCCATAAACTGAATGGTCCGATGGGAACTGGCTTTTTATATGTAAACGAGGGCGTGAAACTTTCTCCGCAAATATTCGGAGGCGAACAAGAAAGAAAGCGCCGTGCTGGCACTGAAAATGTGGCAGGAATTGTTGGGCTTGCAGAAGCTGTTCAATTAACGAAGCAAAATAGAAGAGAAAAAGCGATGCATTATGGTAAGCTCAAAGAAACCATGCTGCAAGTATTCGAAGAGGAATCTCTCAATTTCTCTATCAATGGACATCCGAAAGAGACATTGCCGCACATTTTAAATGTTCATTTCCCGGGCGTCTCCATTGAATCGCTGCTTGTGAATTTAGATATGGAAGGAATTGCTGTTTCAAGCGGATCGGCATGTACGGCTGGATCTGTCCTTCCTTCGCACGTGTTAAGCGCCATGTATGGCGAAGAAGCAAAAGAGCTGACATCCTCAGTCAGAATAAGCTTCGGTCTTGGGAATGAAGAGGATCATGTGAAGCAGGCGGCACGTAAGATAGCGGCTGTTGTCAAACGCCTTGCCAAATAAATGCTTCCTTTTGTTCGTGTGTGAAAAATGAAACAGCAAAGCACCTAAAGAACGAAACGCGCATGTTGTTTCATTGAAATTGGAGTTGATGAAGATGACAAAAAGACCAGAAGAAACAAGAGTTGTGGTCGGTATGTCCGGAGGAGTCGATTCATCAGTTGCCGCTCTTATGTTAAAGGAGCAAGGCTATGATGTCATCGGCATATTTATGAAAAACTGGGATGACACTGATGAAAATGGTGTCTGCACAGCAACGGAAGACTATGAGGATGTCATCCGCGTATGTAACCAAATTGGAATCCCTTATTATGCAGTGAATTTCGAGAAGCAATATTGGGACAAAGTGTTTCAATATTTCCTTGATGAATATAAAGCGGGCAGAACGCCAAACCCAGATGTCATGTGTAACAAAGAAATTAAGTTCAAGGCATTCCTTGAGCATGCATTGTCACTTGGTGCGGATTATTTGGCAACAGGACACTATGCTCGTGTTGATCGAACTGGTGATGAAGTCAAAATGCTGCGAGGTCTTGATGCAAACAAAGACCAAACGTATTTCTTAAATCAGCTGACACAGGAACAACTTGATAAAGTCATGTTCCCAATCGGTGATTTAGAGAAAAAAAGGGTTCGTGAATTGGCAAAAGAAGCAGAGCTCGCAACAGCAACGAAAAAAGATTCAACAGGTATCTGCTTTATTGGAGAAAGAAACTTTAAAACGTTCCTCAGTCAATATTTGCCTGCACAGCCTGGTGTGATGCAGACAATGGACGGAGAAGTAAAAGGGGAGCACGATGGACTGATGTATTACACGATCGGTCAGCGCCAAGGACTTGGTATTGGCGGCAGTGGTGATCCTTGGTTTGTCGTTGGAAAAGACTTGGAGAAAAACATCTTGTTTGTTGAACAAGGCTTCCACAATCCACTTTTATACTCTGAAAGCATTTCAGCTGTTAATATCAGCTGGACTCGTCCCCATATTGTCGGAGAAAACGGTGAATTAACTTGCACAGCAAAATTCAGATACCGTCAAGAAGATCACCATGTGAAGGTCAAAATGACAGGTGAGCAAGAAGCGATGGTTATCTTTGATGAACCTGTTCGTGCTGTTACCCCGGGACAAGCGGTTGTTTTTTATGATGGCGACGAATGTCTTGGCGGCGGTACAATTGACGATGTCTTCAAAGATGGTCAAAAGCTGTCGTATGTGTAGCATGTTTCAAAACCTCAACGTCGCTGTTGAGGTTTTTTAATGAAAGGATGAGAGAGCGAATGAATTATAACGAAATCGGCATAGAAGCCTTGAATCAAGGGAATATCGAAAAAGCAGCTGAAGCTTTTACAAAAGCGATCGAAGAAAGCCCGAAGGACCCGGTTCCATATATTAACTTTGCGAACTTACTTTCAAGTATCAATGAATTTGAACGCGCTTTAAACTTTTTTCAGAAAGCAATTGAACTTGATCATACCGCAGCTGCAGCCTATTATGGAGCAGGAAATGTATATACATTAAAAGAAGACTTTATGAAAGCGAAAGACTATTTTGAACAAGCACTAAAAGCCGGCATGGAAAATAGTGATTTGTTTTATATGCTCGGGCAGACGCTCATCAAATTAGAGCAGCCAAAGCTTGCGATGCCGTATCTTCAGCGAGCCGTTGAACTAAACGAAGAAGATAATGAAGCAAGATTCCAATTTGGCATGTGCTTAGCCAATGAACACATGCTGGAAGAAGCGGTGACAACTTTTACTGAAGTCATCACGCGTGATCCGCAGCATGCAGATGCCTTTTATAATTTAGGGGTTGCGTATGCGTACTTAGAGAAAAAAGACGAAGCACTTGAGATGCTGGGTAAAGCCATTGACGTGCAGCCTGACCATATGCTGGCACTACATGCGCAAAAGCTGATTCAAGAGGCAGAATAGATGGAAGGAGGGAAGACCTGTGCAGGAACATCCAGATCAAATGAAGCTTGAGGACGAACCGTTTTTAAAGGGGATCATTCAAGCCGTTATTTTCCATAATGAAAGTAATTTATACTCGGTGTTAAAGGTAAAAGTCATTGAAACATCGGAAAACTTAGAGGAAAAAACAGCATCTGTCACAGGCTACTTCCCAGCACTTCATGAGGAGGAAACCTACACCTTTTATGGCAAAGTGACAAGCCATCCGAAATTTGGTGAACAGTTTCAGGCTACTCATTTTCAAAAGGAAGTACCGACAACGAAGCAAGGCATCATTCATTATCTCTCAAGTGATTTATTTGAGGGGATAGGCAAAAAGACGGCTGAAGAAATCGTGGGGCAGCTTGGCAATCAGACGCTTCATAAGATTATGCGTGACCCAGCTGTTTTGTATGATGTACCGCGCTTATCAAAAAAGAAAGCGGATAAGCTGGCCGCAGCGCTTCAGGAGCATCAAGGGCTGGAACAAATTATGATCAGCCTGAATCAGTATGGCTTTGGTCCGCAGCTCAGCATGAAGATTTACCAAGTATACGAGAGTGAAACGCTGCAGAAAATAGAGGAAAATCCCTATCAGCTCGTTAAGGATGTTGAGGGGATCGGATTTATTAAGGCGGATGAGCTTGGCGCTAGAACAGGCATCTCAGGAAATGACCCAGAACGGATTCGCGCAGCCTTGCTATATACAGTGGAGACAGCCAGTCTACAGGACGGTCATACGTACATACAAACGAAAGATTTGATCGTCGAAACCCGCAAGCTGCTCAACCAAACAGGCAATGATTACAAAGTGACTGAAATGGATGTTGCCAATCAGATCATTGCACTTGGCGAAGGAAAAGAAATGATTATTGAAGATGACCGCTGCTATCATCCATCCTTATTTTATGCGGAGCAAAGTGTCGCCAAACGCATTCAAAAAATCGTCTCCCAAACAGAATATGCAGATCAATTTCCTGAATCAGAATTCCTGCTAGCACTTGGCGAGCTGGAGGAGCGGTTAGGCGTCCAATATGCACCGACACAAAAGGAAGCGATTCAAAAGGCACTCATGTCCCCTATGCTGCTTTTAACAGGCGGGCCTGGAACAGGGAAGACAACAGTCATTAAAGGGATTGTCGAGCTTTACAGTGATCTTCACGGTGTATCTCTTGATCCAAGTGATTATAAAAAAGATGAATCCTTCCCATTTGTGCTTGCGGCACCAACTGGACGGGCGGCCAAACGGATGACAGAATCAACAGGGCTTCCAGCTGTCACCATTCACCGGCTGCTAGGCTGGAATGGTTCGGAGGGCTTCTCTCATGATGAGGAACAGCCGATTGAAGGCAAGCTTGTCATCATTGATGAATCAAGTATGCTGGATATTTGGCTGGCGAATCATTTGTTTAAAGCGATTCCTGATCATATCCAAGTGATTATGGTAGGGGATGAACATCAGCTGCCATCTGTCGGACCAGGCCAAGTTTTACGGGATTTGCTTGCCTCAAAAGCCGTGCCGGCTGTTACCTTGACAGATATTTACCGGCAGGCAGACGGCTCAACCATTGTTGAACTTGCACATGATATGAAAAATGGTGTGCTGCCAAAGGATATCACTGCACGCTCAAAGGATCGGTCCTTCATTCAGTGTTCAGCTGATCAAATGAAAGAAGTCATTGAGAAAGTTGTCAGCAATGCTGCTCAAAAAGGGTTTTCGGCAAAGGATATTCAAGTGCTGGCACCGATGTATAAAGGAAAAGCAGGCATCAATGAGCTCAACAAAATGCTGCAGCACATTTTGAATCCTAAAAAACCAAAGGGCAGGGAAATCCCGTTTGGTGATGTGGTGTACCGGACAGGTGATAAGGTGCTTCAGCTTGTGAATCAGCCGGAGAACAACATTTTTAACGGCGATATCGGTGAAATTGTCTCGATTTTTTATGCAAAAGAAAATACAGAAAAAGAAGACATGGCTGTGATCTCCTTTGATGGAAATGAAATCACCTTTACAAAAAAAGATTTTCATCAATTTACCCATGCTTATTGCTGCTCTATTCACAAATCACAAGGAAGTGAATTCCCGATTGTTGTGCTGCCAGTCGTGAGGAGCTATTACCGAATGCTTCGGCGGAATCTGCTGTACACAGCCATTACACGCAGTAAAAAGTTTTTAATACTGTGCGGTGAGGAATCAGCGCTGGAGTGGGGCGTGAAAAACAATGAGGATTCCCTTAGACAAACGTCCTTAACGATGCGGCTAGTGCAAACCGAACAAATCATGGATGCAGAACTTGAAGCGCTCCAAAAAGAGCTTCCATTTAGCGTACATGACGCAAATATTGGCATGGAGGGAATCACTCCATTTGATTTTATGCATGAGTAGAAGGCTTCCATATGGAAGCCTTTTAGCGTGAAAAGAACTTCACCTATTCCGTTCATGGAAGCCATTTCTTCGTATGAGTCATGAATCAAACGCACACGATAAGACTGTTCCGCAAAAGGTGGTTGAGCACATTTTGAGAACATGCCGAGAACTTGAAGGAATGACGATCTATGCAGGTGAGCTGTCCCAATCGCTTGGTTCCATAAAAGATATTTGCTTTTTAGCCGGAGGCAGCTGCGGAGGATATGTGTTAGAGGGGAAAAAGAAAGACTGTGCACTCGTTCCATTTTCTGCTTTTGATCAGCTGACAGACAAAGGTTTGTATGTGAGCTGCCAGGAGGGAGTGGGCATGGATTCCTCTGCTCCATTCTTGTTATTTTCGAAATTAAAAAAGAAAATGATGCAGTCGCCTGATGGTGAAAATTTAGGCATTTTAGAAGATGTATACTTTTGCTCAAATTCGGGCACAATCGTAGCATATGAACTCTCGGACGGCTTCTTTACAGAGCTATCAGGGATTCGGAAACAGCTGCAGGCTGCCGGAACCTTGATGAACGTTCAAAAAGAAGCACTGGTTCTAGACCGAACGTAAAGAGGTGCTGATTATGCTCATTTGCCCAAATTGCAAATGTAAAGACATCGGAAAAATTGGGGTCAATCAATATTATTGCTGGGGCTGTTTTATTGAATTGACGCTGTCAAAAGGCAAAATATCTACACACCAAGTGGAGGAAGACGGGACACTAAGCAGCTTAGATGATCTGTTTAGTGACGATGAACGTTCAATTCAACTATAAGTGTTAAGGGGGAATTTCGAATGGGCAAAATGACTTCTTCACTATTAACGCTTGGTGCAGGTGCACTCGCATATCACTTTGCAAGCCGATATGATATGCCATCAAAGCGGGATATGAAAAAGCTAAGAAAACGTGTTATGAGAATGATGTAAACAAAAAGGGCTAAAATGATCTTCATTTTAGCCCTTTGTTTTTTTCATCGTGATAGCAAACTGGTCTATACGCTGAGGCATCCGCCAAGAGCGGATGTCCTTTTTATGCCTGCCTGTATTCTAATCGTCTTGCAAGAATGGATAAGCTGAAATTGACGACAAAATACATCATAGCTGCCAATAAGAAAATTGGCAGTAAATAGGATTGGCTTTGACCGTTTAATATTTGAGCGTGATGTAATAATTCTGGAAGCGCAATGACAACGGCAAGCGACGTATCTTTCAAAAGAGATATGAACTGACTGACAATTGGCGGCACCATTCGGCGCAGAGCCTGCGGCATAATAATCATTTTCAGTGTTTGAATATAGGTTAAACCAGAAGATCTGGCTGCTTCAATCTGGCCCTTATCAATTGATTTAAGACCGCTCCGAATAATTTCTGACAGCATCGCGGATTCAAACACGGTTAAAGCTGCAATGGCAGAGGCTGTGATGCTTAGCTTGATGCCGATTTCAGGCAATGCAAAATACGTGAAAAAGATGATCAGCAAAAGCGGCAGGTTTCGAATGGTCTCTACAACTACCGCAAGCACCTTCGATAAAACAGGTATTTGAGCGAACCGTAATGTACCAACGACTAATCCAATGATAAAGCTCAAAATGATGGAGATAAAAGCCACTTTTAAGGTGACAGCAAATCCTTCAAGTAAAAAGGCGAGATGATCAGGCTGGTAGGCACCTATAAAATCCATGATGTTTCCTCCTTTCTAGTGGCTTCTTGCTAATCTTCTTTCTAAATAACCGACGCCTAGACTGAGCGGAATGGTTAATAGCAGATAGAACATCGCAACAAAGATGTAGACATCAAACGTTACAAATGTTCTAGACGCAATGAGGTCTCCTTGATACATGAGATCAAACCCTGCAATGACTCCTAAAATCGAGGAGTTTTTGACAAGGTTAATAAATTGATTCCCAAGAGGGGGAATGACGATTTTAATCGCCTGCGGCAAAATGATATACCGCATCGTCCCGCCATATGACAGACCTGAGGCGCGGGCTGCTTCCATTTGTCCAAGCGGTACAGCTTGTATCCCTGCACGAATGGCTTCAGCAATAAAGGCAGACGTATAAATGGCAAGAGCAATTGTTCCAGCAGTAAAGCCATCTGCTACAATACCCAGCACAGGTAAACCAAAGAAGAAAACAAAGGTGATCAATAATAACGGAATATTCCGAATAAATTCAACATAAGCCGTTCCGAACCAGTTGAGCGGCCTAAATGGCGCAATTCTCATAATGGCAATGAGTGTACCGATCAAAAAGCTTCCAATCAGAGCAATGACACTTGCACCAATGGTATATTTAAAGCCTTCTAAATAAAGATGAACATTTTCAGTGAGAATGGAAAACCGCAGCAATCAGTTCACTTCCTTCCTGATCAACAGGGGAGCCTTTAAGCGGCTCACCTGAGGCATTGATCTTAAACGAATCAAATGTTATTCTTTGATCCATTTTTTGAGAATCTTGTCATACTCTCCATTGTCTTTTAACGTTTTTAAGGCTTTATTGATCGCATCTGTTAATTCTTGATCTCCTTTTTTCACAGCAATGCCATAAGGCTCATCGGTAAAAGTGCCGCCGACCACTTCATAATTTGAATCCTCATCTGCCATACCAAATAAGATCGCATTATCAGTTGTCAGCACTTGCCCTTGGTTTGATTTTAATGCTGTAAAAGCCTCCTGATAGTTCTCAAATTCTAATACGGATGCTTCAGGTGCTTTCTCGCGGATATTTTGAGAAGAAGTAGATCCTTTCACGGCCAGCACCTTCGTTCCTTTTTTAAGATCATCAATGGATTGAATGTCGCTTCCTTTTTTCACAAGCAGTGATTGTCCTGCTTCAAAGTAAACATCTGAGAAATTGACTTCTTTTTTACGCTCTTCTGTAATTGTCATGGTCGCAACAATCGCATGGATATCCCCTTTTTGAAGCAAAGGAATTCTTGTTTTAGATGTCACTTCCTTAAATTCTGCTTTTCCTTCATCGCCGAGTATTTCCTTTGTGATGGCTTTTGCCATGTCAATATCAAATCCTTCAATATCACCGCTGCTCGGATTTTTTAGACCGAATAAACGTGTGTCATTTTTTACACCGAAAATGATTTTTTTGTCTTTCTTAATGGCTTCTAAAGAACTTCCTTGTTTTGCATCAGTTGACCCTTTTTCAGTAGATCCACAAGCAGCCAAAGCGGCGATGCAGCAAGTCATAAAGAGCAGCAGGCCAAAGCGTTTCATTTTTTTCATCAAACCATTCCCCCTAGTGATTTAATATACGGCTTAAAAATAATTGAGCACGTTTCTCTTGCGGTTTTTCATAAAATGCAGCCGGTGTTGATTCTTCAAGAATTCTGCCTTCATCAATAAAGACAATACGGTCAGCCACTTCGCGGGCAAAGCCCATCTCATGCGTGACGACAACCATGGTCATGCCTTCACGAGCCAGCTGCTTCATCACATCTAATACCTCGCCGATCATCTCTGGATCAAGTGCAGATGTCGGTTCGTCAAAAAGCATCACCTCCGGCTTCATCGCAAGCCCTCTTGCAATGGCAACGCGCTGCTGCTGTCCGCCCGAGAGTCGTGAAGGGTAGGTGTCTGCCTTTTCAGGAATGCCGACTTTATTTAAATAAAATTCAGCTGTTTCCTTTGCTTCTTCCTTGCTCACTTTTTTGACCTTCATCGGCGCAAGCATAATGTTTTCAAGCACCGTCTTATGCGGATAGAGGTGAAAATGCTGAAAGACCATTCCGATATTTTGCCTGACAAGATTGATGTTGGTCTTCGGATGCTGAACAGACACTTGGTTGACGAGAACTTTTCCCGCATCAATGCTTTCAAGACGATTGATACACCTGAGCATCGTGCTTTTACCAGACCCTGAAGGACCGATGATCACAACAACCTCCCCTTTTTGAATATGTAGGTTCATGTCCTTAAGTACATGGAACTGGCCATAATGCTTGTTGACTTCTTCGAATGTGATCATGAAGAACCTCCTCTTGTGTTTCATTGGCTAAAGCTAAAGTGGATTCTAGCACAACTTGTGTAAAAAGAAGTAAATAATGGAATATTTTCTGACGAGATATTACAGCAAACAGTGACTTTGGATGGAGCTGTATGTTTCATGTGTATTCATTTTTAACAAAGTTAGGACAAATTTTATTTACGTGGATAATTGCAGAAGATGGTTAAACAATAAGAAAAGAGGTGAAAAAGGTGAAGAAACGTCCGATCCAATTTCTAATATATGCTGCAGGGGTCCTGCTTGTCCTTGCATCCTTGCTCATTTTACTGCAGCTCGACGAGTTATGGATGCCTGTTTTTTTATTGCTGAAGGCGGTTCTCATTCCGCTTCTCATCGCTATTTTTATTTCTTATCTGCTTTATCCGATTGTGGAAAGACTGCATGCACGAGGGCTGCCGAGAACAGTCAGTCTCTTACTCATCTATGTCTTGTTTTTTGGCGGGATTGGTTTTGCGGTATATAAAGGAGCGCCTGTTATGATCGCACAGTTAAATGAGCTGTCAGAACAAATTCCTGTTATCGCTGAAACGTATAATGGCGCTTTATCACATATTCATCATCATACGAGCCACTGGCCTGACGGACTTCATGACCGCTTGGACCGCTTCATTGTTCAATCGGAGACATATGCAGCCAATAGCGCTGAGCGGATGATTCTTAGCTGTAAAGTTTTATTCGATTACGCATTAGTCGCAGCACTCATCCCTTTTCTTGTTTTTTATATGGTAAAAGACATGAACACGATGAAGCGGGCGGCATGGTATTTAACGCCGCCGTCATTTAGGAAGAGGGGGCATGCCTTTGTCAAAGCAGTGGATGAATCGCTTGGTGATTATATTCGAGGGCAGCTGCTTGTCTGTTCTTTAATCGGGGGTGCAGCGGCCATTGTGCTTTGGCTTTTTCATATCCCGTATCCGCTCGTTCTTGGCATGCTGATAGGAGCAACGAACGTGATTCCGTATTTTGGACCGATAATTGGCGCAGTTCCTGCCATCTTTATTGCGTTTACCATCTCAGTGAAATCGGTCATCATTGTATTGATCACAGTAGCGGTGCTGCAATTTTTAGAGAGCAATGTCCTAAGCCCGATCATTGTAGGGCGAAGTCTTCATATGCATCCTGTCGTCATTATGCTTGTCTTGCTTGCAGGAGGGGAGCTGTTTGGCTTAATTGGAATGATTTTAGCCGTACCAGCAGCTGCGATTATCAGGGTGATCATCGTGCAATATATCCTGATGAGACGAAGCGTTCATTGACAAGACGAGCCGAGTTGTCTATAATAATTTCGATTCATACATATTGAAATTCAATGACGGACCCGAGTACGTTAAAAAGCTGTTGCAGAGAGAGGCTTTATTTGCTGAGAAAAGCCTTATCAGACCTTTAACGGAAGCTAGTCCCGAGTGCAGATAAACACTGCCGCTCTCTTCCGGCGTTATCGGATGTGAAGGTGATAGACGAATGTGTCTATAATCAGGGTGGTACCGCGAGAACATCTCGTCCCTGTGTAAGTCGTTTTGTGCTTGCATAGGGCGGGGTGTTTTTTCGTTTGTGTGGAGATTGATGAATGAAAAGGGAGGATTTTTGAATGAAAACTTTAACTTCAGCTCAAGTACGTCAAATGTTTTTAGACTTTTTTAAAGAAAAAGGACATGCTGTAGAACCAAGTGCGTCACTTGTACCGCATGACGATCCGACGCTTTTATGGATCAACAGTGGGGTGGCAACATTAAAAAAATACTTTGATGGCCGCGTCGTACCTGACAATCCACGTATTTGCAACGCGCAAAAATCGATTCGTACGAATGATATTGAAAATGTAGGGAAGACAGCACGCCATCACACGTTCTTTGAAATGCTTGGCAACTTCTCTATTGGTGATTATTTTAAAGAAGAGGCCATTGAATGGGCGTGGGAATTCCTCACAAGTGAAGAGTGGATTGGCTTTGATCCGAATTTGTTATCTGTGACAGTCCACCCAGAGGACGAAGAAGCATATATTCTTTGGAGAGATAAAATTGGTGTGCCTGAAGAACGTATTATCCGTCTTGAAGGAAACTTCTGGGATATTGGCGAGGGCCCAAGCGGACCGAATACAGAAATTTTCTATGACCGCGGTGAATCATACGGTGACGACATGAACGATCCAGAATTATATCCAGGCGGAGAAAACGAGCGTTATCTAGAAGTATGGAATCTCGTTTTCTCTGAATTCAACCATAATCCAGATGGATCATACACTCCACTGCCGAAGAAAAACATTGATACAGGGATGGGCCTTGAACGAATGGTATCTGTCATTCAAAATGTGCCAACGAACTTCGATACAGACCTTTTCATGCCGATTATTCGTGCAGTCGAAACCATTTCTGGAGAAAGCTATGGTTTGGCGAAGGAAAAAGATACAGCATTTAAAGTCATTGCTGACCATATCCGTACAGTTGCCTTTGCTGTAAGTGACGGTGCGCTTCCTTCCAATGAAGGCCGCGGATATGTATTAAGACGTTTGCTGCGCCGCGCTGTGCGTTATGCAAAAACGATCCATATCCACCGTCCGTTTATGTATGATCTAGTGCCAGTTGTTGCTGAGATCATGAAGGATTTCTATCCAGATGTACAAGCAAAAGAAGAATTTATTGCGAAAGTCATCAAAAACGAAGAAGAACGTTTCCATGAAACACTGAATGAAGGGTTAGCGATTTTGTCAGAAGTGATCAAAAAAGAAAGAGACAAAGGCAGCTCACAGATTTCAGGTGAAGATGTATTTAAACTGTATGACACGTATGGATTCCCTGTCGAGCTGACAGAAGAATACGCAGAAGATGAGAACATGACAGTTGATCGAGAAGGCTTCCAAGCGGAAATGGAGAAGCAGCGTGAACGGGCAAGAAATGCGAGACAAGATGTCGGCAGTATGCAGGTTCAAGGTGGCGCTTTAGGCGATATTAAAGTGGAAAGTACCTTTGTTGGATACGAAAATTTAACTGCGGAAACTCGCATTGTCGAACTGCTTCAAAATGGTGAAATTGTCTCTGAAGCACATGAAGGAGACACGGTGCAAATCTTGTTAGATGAAACACCATTCTATGCGGAAAGCGGCGGACAAGTAGCGGATAAAGGAACACTAAAAAGTGCAGAAGCCATCATTGAGATCAAAGATGTGAAAAAAGCGCCAAACGGTCAGCATGTCCATGAAGGAGTCGTCGTAAGCGGTACGGCTCAAAAAGGTCTCGAGGTCACTGCTGAAGTGGAATCAGCTCTTCGAAAAGGCATTGTCAAAAACCATACAGCGACACACCTTCTGCATCAGGCGCTGAAAGATGTATTAGGCAGCCACGTGAACCAAGCAGGGTCATTGGTAAATGAAAACAGACTTCGCTTTGATTTCTCTCATTTTGGACAAGTGACGAAAGAAGAATTGTCTCAAATTGAAAAAATCGTGAACGAAAAGATTTGGGAAGGCATCTCTGTTGCCATTGACCTGAAACCAATTGCTGAAGCAAAAGAAATGGGGGCAATGGCGCTCTTTGGCGAGAAGTATGGCGATATTGTCCGTGTTGTCCAAGTGGGCGATTACAGCATCGAGCTATGCGGCGGCTGTCACGTGCAAAACACTGCGGAAATCGGTTTGTTTAAAATTGCATCTGAGTCGGGTATTGGTGCTGGAACACGCCGTATTGAAGCTGTGACTGGTAAAGGTGCTTATGAAGAATTAAATGACCAGCTGGCGATTTTAGAACAGGCAGCAAGTGAGCTGAAGTCAAATACGAAGGATGTACCAAAACGGATTGCTTCATTACAGGCAGATTTAAAAGAGGCTCAAAGAGAAAACGAATCTCTTCTTGCGAAATTAAGCCAAGCAGAAGCAGGCTCTATTTTAGAGAAAGTGACAGAAGTTGGCGGAGTGAAAGTATTAACTGAAAAAGTAAATGCTAAAGACATGAACCATTTAAGAACAATGGTTGATGACTTAAAAGCTAAATTAGGATCAGCTGTCATCGTCCTGGGAGCCGTTCAAAACGGAAAAGTAAACATTTCAGCAGGAGTAACAAAAGACGTGATCGAAAAAGGTCTGCATGCAGGGAAGCTTGTGAAGCAGGCAGCTGAAATCTGCGGCGGAGGCGGAGGCGGACGTCCAGACATGGCTCAAGCAGGCGGAAAACAACCAGAAAAGCTTGAAGAAGCACTGGCAACTGTCGAAGAATCTGTCAAATCCGTTTTATAATCAGGCAATGTAGTGTAGAATAATGGTATTAGATGAGCGGTTAGAAAAAAGCTTGCTAGTAGAATGTTGGAAGAGAGGTGCAAGAAGCAGTGAGTTCATTTGATAAGACAATGAAGTTTAACTTCTCTGATGATTCAGCTGAAACCAATGTGAATGAAGTGCTCATTACAGTTCATGACGCACTCCAAGAAAAAGGATACAACCCGATCAATCAAATTGTCGGATACTTGCTGTCAGGCGACCCTGCTTATATTCCAAGACATCAGGATGCACGCAACCTAATTCGTAAACTAGAACGAGACGAATTAATTGAGGAATTGGTTAAATCGTACTTAGAGACACATAAAGAGGCGTAAAACATGAGAATTTTGGGCTTAGATTTAGGCACGAAAACCCTTGGTGTTGCGATCAGTGATGAAATGGGATGGACAGCGCAAGGGATTGAAACAATTAAAATTGATGAAGCAGGCGGAGACTTTGGTCTCAGCCGCCTGTCTGAGATCGTTGCAGAATTTGGAGCGGATAAAATTGTACTTGGCTTTCCAAAAAATATGAACGGTACGGTCGGTCCTAGAGGCGAAGCCAGCCAATCATTTGCGAAAGTGCTAGAAAACACGTACAATGTTCCTGTTGTGCTTTGGGACGAGCGTCTGTCGACAATGGCAGCGGAAAAAATGCTCATCTCTGCAGATGTGAGCAGACAAAAGCGTAAAAAAGTCATTGATAAAATGGCGGCTGTCATGATCCTGCAAGGATATTTAGACAGCTTAAATTAAAATGAGGTGAATCAAATGGAACACGGAGAAAAGCAAATTACAATCGTTGATGATAATGGAAATGAACAGCTTTGCGAAGTACTATTTACTTTTGAAAGCGACCATTTTAACAAATCTTATGTCCTTTACTACCCAATTTCTGAACAAGACAATGAGGAAATTGAAATTCATGCATCAAGCTTTACACCGAACGAAGACGGTGAAGATGGCGAGCTAGAGCCGATTGAAACGGATGAAGAATGGGACATGATTGAAGAAACGTTAAATACGTTCTTAGATCAAGAAGACGAAGAATAGAACAAATAAAAGGCCTGTGAACAGATCTTCTTGATCTTTCTTCACAGGTCTTTTTTTACGTTCATTATGTTAACTTAATTTTATTTTATGTTGACATAATGAATTGTACCTTTTACTCTGTTTTTAACAATAAATTGAGTGAGGGGCATGGAGATTGAAAATACAAGATATGATGCAAATAGCGTTAATGACAGCGGTCATCGGGATGTTAGGCTTGATCCCGCCGATTTTACTTACATTTACACCTGTACCGATTACATTGCAAACCGCAGGTCTTTTGCTTGCTGGGGGGCTGTTAAAGCCAAAACAAGCACTGATCAGTTTATGTCTTTTTCTTTTGGTTGTGGCAGCAGGCGCACCTCTTTTGTCAGGCGGGAGAGGCGGGATAGGGGTCTTTTTTGGTCCAAGCGGTGGTTTTCTTCTTGCTTATCCTGTTGCTGCCTTCATGATCAGCTTATGGGTGAACTGGCTGAAAAAAGTAACCGCACTGCGTCTTTTTGTGATCTATGCGGTTTGCAGTATTGTGATTTTGTATATGTGCGGCATCCCCTTTCAAGCCATGATGATGCATATTAAGGTCTCGCAGGCCGCTTTCCTTAGTTTGATTTATCTTCCAGGTGATCTCATCAAAGCGGGAATGTGTGCTGTCTTTACGGTCAAAATCATACAGGCCATGTCATATCGAAAAAGGGATCTGCATAAAGGGAGGCGTGCAGTTTGAACAGAATAACGGAAAGCTATGCAGTACATGCAGAAATGAAACCAGATCAGATTGCCATCATAGATGAGCAAGAAAGCATTACATATCAAGATTGGTATGAACGTGTGCAGAGATCAGCGCAGTGGTTACAAGGAACGGCTCATCAGCAAAAAAGAATCGCTTTTTTATTATCAAATGGTGCTTCTTTTTTGCAAATATTTGCGGGCGCTGCATGTGCAGGGTGGACAGCCGTTCCGCTTGATCCGAGATGGAGTCATGAAGAATGTGTCGAAAAGCTCTTGTTAAGTGAGGCGGATCTCGCCATTATAGAGGATCGATTGATAAAGAGATTTGAACAGGGAAGCGTGGACATGCCGCTTCTTTCTTTATCTGAATGGAAGGAAAGAATGAGCCTTCTCACAGACAGTCCATATAACAGCTGCGATACCGAGAAAGATCCTGTCTTTTATATGGGATTTACGTCAGGATCAACGGGCTCACCGAAAGCCTTTATTAGGCGTCAGCATTCATGGATCGAGAGCTTTCGAATGACTGCCGCTTCATTTGGAATCACTCATCAAGATCATGCTCTTATATTAGGTACACTCTTATCCTCTCACTTTTTATATGGTGCCATCAGTACATTATACTTTGGCGGCACAGTGACGCTTTTAGAAAAATTTGTGCCAGTAAAAGCGAAGAAAGCCTTAGAGACAGGTGATATCACTGTTATGTATACCGTCCCAACAATGACAGAAACGTTACTGCAAATCGATGCTTTTAGAGGGGACAATCCGCTTCTTGTCATGTCATCGGGAGCAGATTGGAGCAGCTCTTCAAAAGAACAGCTCGTCACCAACTATCCACATGTCACTTTTTTTGATTTTTATGGCACATCAGAGTTAAGTTTTGTCTCTTATTTGTCTTCAAATGACTTTTTGCAAAAACCTTCTTCTGTTGGACGGCCTTTCTCCTCCATTCAAGTAGAAGTAAGGCGGCCCGATCAATCTGTCTGTCAGCCAAATGAAACAGGGAGGATTTATGTAAAGAGCCCAATGACTTTTTCAGGTTACTTACATGAGCAGAAACCGCCGGAGGAGTGGCTGACAGTTTACGATATGGGATGGCTGGATGAAGACGGTTATCTGTATATGAGCGGCCGTGAGAATGGCATGATTGTCTATGGAGGACTGAATATTTTCCCAGAGGAAATTGAGCGTGTGCTAAATGAACAGCCAGAGGTAAAACGGTCGATTGTGGTTGGCGTTCCTGACCCATATTGGGGTGAAATCCCTGTTGCCATACTGGAGCAAGTGCAGCAAATAAAGGCGGTTCGACAAGCTGTTAAAGAAAAGCTGGCGGCCTACAAGGTACCAAAAAAATGGCTTGTGATTGATCAAATGATTGAAACATCCGGCGGAAAAATAGCCCGCGCGAGCATGAAAAAGTGGGCGGAGGAGCAATTGTCATGCAAGCAGTGATCGTACAAGCAAAACGAACACCCTTCGGTGACAAAAATGGGATGCTGAAGAATTATCGCCCAGAGCAATTAGCCGCTCCCCTTATTCGGCATTTGTCTCAGATGAGGGCGCCGAATGATGTCATATTAGGCAATGTCGTCGGAGGCGGTGGAAATATAGCCCGTCTGTCCTCATTAGAAGCAGGTCTTCCTTTACATGTTCCTGGTATGACGATTGACAGGCAGTGTGCCTCTGGTCTTGAAGCGATCCGAACAGCTTGCGTCATGGTTCAATCGGGGGAGGGCACGATGTATATCGCTGGCGGGACTGAGAGCATTTCCAGATCACCAATGAAAGAGAGAGCCCGCTTTTCACCGGAGTGGATAGGAGATCCGCATATGGGAGAAGCAGCAGAGCTGACCGCGTCGGCATTTTCTGTCACGAGAAAAGAACAAGATGACTATGCCCTTTTAAGCTGGGAAAGAAGTTTAGCGGCATTCACACATGGTACATATTCAGAAGAAATCGTTTCGATTGACGGGATGAACATAGATGAAGCGGCTGCTAAAATAAGACCGATGGCAAAGCTGATCAAGCGGGCAAAGCCTGTATTTTTACCGGGAAAAGGAACTGTGACCGCCGCCAATAGCTGTAAGGAAGCAGACGGAGCAGCCGCCGTCGCTGTGATGGAAAGATCGCTAGCGGAAGCAAGTGGATATAAGGCGATGCTACGGTATGCCGGAAGTGCTGTGACAGCGATACATCCTCATTTTCCAGCTGCTTCACCAATTGATGCGATCAAGAAGCTTTTACATCAAGAGAACATCAAGGCAGAGGAAGTGGCGCTATTTGAAATCAATGAAGCGTTTGCGCTGAAAGCTGCACTTATTGCCCGGACGCTGGGGATACCATATGACCGGATCAATAGAAGAGGCGGTGCACTTTGCCTTGGGCATCCTTACAGCGCGTCAGGAGCTGCTATGATGGTGAGATTATTTTATGAAGCGCGCACCTTACCGAATGGAAGCTATGTCA
Source organism: Bacillus sp. I-2 (assembly GCF_001974945.1). Lineage (NCBI taxonomy): Bacteria > Bacillati > Bacillota > Bacilli > Caryophanales > Bacillaceae > Bacillus > Bacillus sp. I-2. Next base: position 321,020 of record NZ_LZRW01000032.1, read on the forward strand.
TGGCTGTTATTGGAAGTGGTGGCGGCATTGGTTTAGCCGTGTTATGTCAAGTTCTGTCATGACATGCATAAGCAAGGAATTGCCGAACTCCGTCGAATCATGTACTATAAAAGCTAGATGTGAGGAGGGCCATGCATGTTTTCAGAACAAAAGAAACGACCATTCTTCAAAAGAAAAATGGGGATCGTCCTGTTATCTGTCCTTGCTGTCATCATCATTGCAGCATTATCAGGCTTTTTATATGTTAAATCAGCACTCGGACCGGTCGATCAAAAAAGCAAACAAACCATTAATATTCATATTCCAAATGGGACATCTGTCCGCGAAATTGCGGGCATTTTAAAAGAAAATGGGCTCATTTCGAATGACACGATTTTTACTTATTATGCAAAATACAAAAAGGCGTCCGGCTTTAAAGCGGGATATTTTCATTTAAAACAAACAATGGACGCAGACACGCTGATCAAAAAGCTGACATCTGGCGGGACAGATTACGCCTTTCAGCTTGTGATTCCAGAGGGAAGACAGCTGTCTGATATTGCAGCCATTATTGCAAATCAGACGAATTTTTCAGCGAAGGAAGTTGAAGCGAAGCTGGATGATCCTGATTTTATTCAAACGTTAATGAAAAAATATCCGAAAACCGTGACATCACAGGTGAATGGAAAACAGGTGAAACATCCGTTGGAGGGTTATTTATTCCCTGCTACGTATCCATTTTATCGTGAGGATGAATCGCTCGAAACGATCATTGAAACGATGATTAAACAAACAGATCAATACGTGAAAACGTATGAAAAAGACATGAAAAAGAGAAACATGTCCATACATGATGTGTTAACGATGGCATCACTGATTGAAATGGAAGCAACTGAAAAGACAGATCGGGCAAAAATCTCAAGTGTATTCTATAACCGGTTGAAAAAGGACATGCCGCTTCAAACTGACCCAACCGTTCTTTATGCACTTGGTGAGCATAAATCCCGCGTGTATTACAAAGACCTAAAAGTGAAATCTCCTTATAACACGTATAACAACAAAGGGCTGCCGCCTGGACCTATTGCAAATGCTGGTGAATCCTCCTGGAAAGCCGCTCTGCATCCAGAGAAAACGGATTACGTTTACTTCCTTGCGAAGAAAAATGGAGAGGTCATATTTACGAAAACGTTAAATGAGCATAATAAAGCAAAAGCGAAATACATCACAGGCAGCAATTAATGTACAAGTGAATCGAAAAAGACTGTAGACAACACGAGATTGCCTGCAGTTTTTTTCGTTGGAATATCCATTTTATAGGTTCGCAATTGCCACTTCTTTGTGGTAAAATATATCGGGTTGTTTTTACTTAGATGAACGAAAGATTGACGAGAAAGAGAGCTGCAATAGGCAGGACTCTTCTTTTTCAGGTCATGAAGGAGCTAGACAGATAATGACTATCGAAGATGATCGAATAAATGATTATATTGAACATTTAATTCACCCAAGTCCAGATGCAATCGCTCAATTAGAGATCTATGCAAAAGAGCATCATGTGCCAATTATGGAAAAGGTGAGCATTGAGCTTTTACTGCAGCTGCTTTCGATGAAAAAGCCGAAAAAAATTCTTGAGGTTGGGACAGCGATTGGCTATTCCGCCATTCGAATGGCAACAGCTCTTCCAGATGCTGAGATTTATACGATTGAGCGAAATGCAAAACGCTATGAAGAAGCGACACGGAACATTGAGGAATTAAAGTTAAAAGAAAGAATACACGTGTTTTTTGGTGATGCGATGGAATCGGCTAAAACGGTCCAAACGATGGCGCCCTATGATGTGATCTTTATTGATGCCGCAAAAGGGCAGTACAAGCGTTTTTTTGAATTGTTTGAACCGATGCTCGCTCATGACGGAATGATTATCACAGACAATGTATTATTTAAAGGCTTAGTGGCAACGAATTATGAAGAAGAAATTGAAGATAAACGAAAAAAACAATTAATTGGAAAAATTGATCGATACAATCAATGGCTCATGTCAAACCCTGATTTCCAAACGTGCATTATTCCAGTTGGAGACGGGATCGCCATTAGTACAAAAAGAGGTGACCAATCATGAAGAAACCAGAATTGCTTGTGACGCCAAGCAGCGTGTCAGACGTACTGCCATTAATTGAGGCAGGAGCTGATGCATTCTTAATAGGCGAACAAACATACGGTATTCGTCTTGCAGGTGAGTTTTCAAGAGAAGATGTGAAACAAACGGCTCTGCTTGCACATGCCCATCACAAAAAAGTGTATGTAGCGATGAATGCGATTTTTCATAATGACCGCGTGCAGCTGCTTGGAGATTATTTAACCTTTCTCGATTCATTAAACGTGGACGGCGTCGTCTTTGGAGACCCAGCTGTGATCATGGCAGCAAAGGAAACAGGAGTGAACCTGAATCTTCACTGGAGTACAGAAACGACTGGGACAAACTATTACACTTGTAACTACTGGGGCAGAAAAGGCGCATCGCGTGCTGTTCTTGCAAAAGAGCTGAATATGGACAGTGTGATCGACATCAAAGAAAATGCTGAGGTGGAGATTGAAATTCAAGTCCATGGCATGACATGTATGTTTCAATCGAAACGTACGCTCATCGGCAACTACTTTGAATACCAAGGCAAACAAATGGATGTCGTAGGCAGAAACATGGAGGAAGGGCTATTCCTGCATGACCAAGAGCGTCAAAACAAATATCCTATTTTCGAGGATGCAAACGGAACACATATTATGAGTCCAAATGATGTGTGTATGATTGACGAATTAGAAGAGTTTGTTGACGCAGGCATTGACTCATTTAAAATTGACGGAATTTTAAAGTCACTTTCTTATATGACAGAGGTGACATCACTTTATAGAAAAGCAATTGATTTGCTAACGACTGACAAAGACGCGTATGAAGATCAGAAAGAGGACTGGGTGAAGCGGATTGAAGAGATTCAGCCAGTGAATCGTTCGATTGATACAGGGTTCTTCTTTAAAGAAACGGTTTATTAAGATAAGAGGAGGCAGAGGAAATGGCATTATTGAAAGATGGTATTTCTGAAATGATTGATGGGAAACGTGTCATTACAAAAAAACCAGAACTGCTTGCACCCGCAGGAAACTTGGAAAAACTGAAAATTGCTGTACATTATGGAGCTGACGCTGTTTTTATTGGCGGGAAAGAATTTGGACTTCGCTCAAATGCAGATAACTTTTCAATTGAAGAAATGGCAGAAGGCGTCGCATTTGCAAACAAATATGGCGCACGCATTTATGTGACAACAAATATCTTCGCCCACAATGAAAACATGGACGGACTGGAGGAATACCTTCAAGGGATTGAAGGCGCTGGAGTTGCAGGTATTATCGTAGCTGATCCATTGATCATTGAAACGTGTAAACGTGTTGCACCGAAGCTTGAAGTCCATTTAAGCACACAGCAATCTCTTTCAAATTGGAAAGCAGTTCAGTTTTGGAAGGAAGAAGGGCTTGAGCGTGTGGTGCTCGCACGTGAAACTAGTGCGCTAGAAATTAGAGAAATGAAAGAAAAGGTCGATATTGAAATCGAAACATTCATTCACGGTGCGATGTGTATCGCATACTCTGGCCGCTGCGTGCTCAGTAACCATATGACAGCAAGAGATTCTAACCGCGGAGGCTGCTGCCAGTCCTGCCGCTGGGATTATGATCTTTATAAACTAGAAGGTTCTGAGGAAGCGCCTTTATTTGGTGAGGAAGATGCGCCATTTGCAATGAGTCCAAAAGATTTGAAGCTTGTTGAATCCATTCCTCAAATGATCGAAATGGGAATTGACAGCTTAAAAATCGAAGGACGGATGAAATCCATTCATTATGTTGCCACTGTTGTAAGTGTATACCGCAAAGTCATTGATGCGTATTGTGCTGATCCAGACAATTTTGTCATTCAGCAGGAATGGTTAGATGAATTAGATAAATGCGCAAACCGTGACACAGCACCAGCCTTTTTCGAAGGCGTACCAGGAACGGATGAACAAATGTTTGGCATTCATGGAAAGAAAACGACATTTGATTTCGCAGGTCTTGTTCTTCATTATGATGAAAAAGAACAAATCGTGACATTGCAGCAGCGTAACTTCTTTAAGCAAGGCGACGAAGTCGAATTCTTCGGACCAGAAATTGAGAATTTCACATGCAAAATTGAAACGATTTGGGATGAAAAAGGAAATGAACTAGATGCTGCTCGTCATCCGCTGCAAATCGTCAAATTCAAGCTTGATCAAAAAGTATACCCTAGCAACATGATGAGAAAGGGGAAATAACAGCCACATGAGGAGTAAACCAGTTGTCATTGGTATTGCTGGCGGCTCAGGTTCAGGTAAAACGAGCGTCACCAATTCAATCTATGAAAAATTTAAAGGACATTCCATCCTCATGCTTCAGCAAGACTTATATTACAAAAATCAAAGTCATATGCCATTTGAAGAGCGCCTGCTCACGAACTATGATCATCCGCTTGCATTCGACAATGACCTGATGTTTGAGCATTTGGAACAGCTCCTAAGATACGAATCCATTGAAAAACCAATATACGATTTTAAACTAAACACACGTTCAGAAGAGACGGTTCATGTTGAGCCGAAGGATGTCATTATCGTTGAAGGTATCTTTGCGCTCGAAGACGAACGTTTGAGAGACTTAATGGATATTAAACTGTATGTTGATACAGATGCAGACCTTCGCATCATTCGCCGCATTTTACGCGATACGAAAGAAAGAGGCCGGTCGATCGATTCTGTGATTGAACAATATGTATCTGTTGTCAGACCGATGCATAATCAATTCATTGAACCGACAAAGCGATACGCCGATATCATCATCCCAGAAGGCGGCCAAAACCATGTGGCGATCGACTTAATGGTGACAAAAATTCAAACGATTCTTCAAAACCGAGCAGAGTAAATGGTGGAGAAGAAAAAGACCTTTACAGTGTAAAGGTCTTTTCAGCATCATCTTACCAAACTCTCACAAAAACTTGTCCTAAGACAGACGTTCCTTTATAAAGAGTGATAGTGGCATCGCCACGTGAATGAGCGGTCACTAGCCCACTAGAGCTTACAGAAGCAACACTCTGGTTATCTGTCCAATAACGTGTTGCTGCAGCATTATAGACTGAGCATTGCTCACCAACTCTCATAGGTAAATCGTAATTTTGAATCGAAATTACATCTAATGTTTTAAATCCCGAGGAGCAGCTATTGACTGTGAAATCCGCTGTTTCTTTGGCTGAAGCCATGCCCATTAGTGAAAAAGATAAGGTAGAGATGGATAGAACAGAGACAATTGTTTTCTTCATGTTCATTTAAAACACTCCCTAGCATGTATTTGGTCTTGCATTGATGAAATTCAACAAAAACCAAATATTTCCTTGTCAATATTTTTTAATAATGTGTGAACGTTTATTAAAGCGGTATTCTCGGAAGAATCTTGAGGGTTTGATATGATAAGAAAACAATGAAGAAAAGAAGAGATGGGGAAATCACTACCACATAGCGAAAGAATGAAGTTGAAAAAGTATATTAAAAAAACGACAAACAAATCATCACAAATTTTCAAACAATTCTTGATCAAAATGCAATTTTGTAATAATATAGCATAGACATATCGTACACTGACCATATTATGTATTGGAAGATGGAGAATGGATAAGCTATTCTTCTACATATGATCGAAATGGCCGAACGAGGTACAGGAGCTTCCTGTGCCTTTCCACAGTTTGTGCGATTTTAGACCGCTGCGAGTGGTCCTGTCTAATAAAAGGCATAATAGTTGCATCTAAAAGGGACGCCATGTAAGATGGACTTTTACGAATATGGTACAGAAGGAATGAGGGCCTGAACATGTCCTCATTCTTGTATATTTCAGTCGTCACTCACGTGCAGAAAGTTTGTATGATGAGTATTAATAGAAGGAGTGAATGATTCATGGCACAAGAGAAAGTATTTCCAATGACAGAAGAAGGAAAACGTAAATTAGAAGAAGAGCTTGAATATTTGAAAACGGTTAAACGTAAAGAGGTTGTAGAGCGTATTAAAATCGCTAGAAGTTTTGGAGACCTCTCTGAAAACTCGGAGTATGATTCTGCTAAAGAAGAGCAGGCGTTTGTAGAAGGCCGTATTACAACGCTTGATAATATGATTCGTAATGCTAAAATTATCGAAGATGAAGGAAACTCAAATGTGGTTTCACTTGGTAAAACGGTGACATTCGTTGAATTACCAGACGGGGAAGAAGAGTCTTACACAATTGTGGGAAGTGCAGAAGCTGACCCGTTCGAAGGCAAGATTTCAAACGATTCACCTATTGCAAAAAGCCTTTTAGGTAAACAAGTAGACGACAAAGTAACTGTTCAAACACCGGGCGGAGAAATGTTCGTCCAAATTGTAAAAATTTCATAATCACGTTTATCAGGTAAACACCTCGTCCACAATAGGGACGAGGTGTTTTTATGCGCAAAAAAAGAAGAATTCAATGGACAGGTGCGATTATTTTTATACTATTGCTCGGTCTTCTGATGAGACTGGCAGAAATTCAGCTGTTTTTCACAGAATCGTTTTCAAAGCTTGATATCAATTTAATACAAGAAAGTGTCAAACAGCGAACTGAAGAAGTCGTTATTTCAGACGGGCGCGGTGAGTTTTTAGATCGAAACGGCCAAGCACTTCTTACAAAAGAACAGCCTGCGGTTATCTTATTTCCTTTCCTGCAATATGATCTTCCACGCTTACAGCAAACCGCCTCTATTCTTGAGATGGAAGAGGATGAACTCAAAAAACAGTTAACAGAAACGAAAAAACCTCTCATTTTAAAAGATGACATCACGAAAAAAAAACTGAAAGACATCAATGATATGAAATATTCAGGTGTGTACGGCGTATATATGAAAGAGAAGGACAAAAAAAGACTTGCCCTCCACACATTAGGTTTCACAAGCGAAAATCCAGAACTACTCAGAAAGCGTTATCCTGACAAAAAAGAGCTTTCCATACGTACTGAAATCGGCACATTTGGGCTGGAAAGCACCTTTGACGAATTTCTATTACCCGAGCAAGACACAAAATTGTTATATCATGTGGACGGAAGGGGAAACCCTTTGTTCGGTATGGACGTCAAATATACAGCAGAAGCTCATTCCTTTTATCCACTTCAGGTACAGACAACGATAGATGAAGACATGCAGGCTGAAATGGAGAAGGTGCTCAAAGACCAAGGCGTTGAAAAAGGCGGTGCCGTTCTGCTCGACATTGAAAACAGCAGTGTACTGGCAATGGCAAGTACCCCAAATGTCACAAGCAAAAACCGGCATGAGGCAAGAAATTACATGCTGACAGCGATTGCTCCAGGCTCTGTCTTTAAAACGGCTGTGCTTGCCGCAGCAATCGAAAAAAACCTTGACCAGCCACAAACCATGTATGACTGTCGAAAGAATTTATATGGAGAGCCTGAAGGAAAACAGGAAGTGCTGAATCTGACGGACAGTTTCTCGCAGAGCTGCAATTATACCTTTGCGACACTTGCTGAAAGGCTCATTCAAACAGATGATCAAATCATCGAAAAGACGGCTGCAAAACTTGGACTCATAGATCGAGCTGGCTGGGAAGGGGATGTCTATCATAAGCAGCACTTCAAACAGTTTGATCGTGAAGAAACAGGCAGTGTGTGGGGAGATAAAAGAGACAAGCATGTCAAAAAAGCCATTGCACAAACCGCAATAGGACAAAAAAATGTCAAAACGACTCCTCTGCAAATCGCGAATATGATGGCTGCGATTGCAAGAGGAGGAGAACGAAAAGAAGTGAAAATCGCAGAAAAAGTGCTGTATCAAAACGGAACAACGATGCTGTCCTTTCAAAACAAACGGCCTGAAGGGGGCAGCATAGACCGCTATACAGCTCAAAAGCTGCAAAAATTCTTAAGGCAGGTGGTGACCTCTGACAAGGGAACCGGAAGAAGGTTTCAAGATTTGCCATACGATGTAGCGGGAAAATCAGGTACTGCCCAAACCGGCAGTCAAGACAAAAAGGGGAATCCGCTTTATCATAAGTGGTTTGCTGGATACTTTCCGGTAGAAAAACCAAAATACGCCCTTGTTGTTGTTCACCTTGATGAGACAGGTGGCCGGGCTAAGACAAATGATGCGTTTTATGATATTGTAAAAAAGGTCAATGAAATTGAAAAGAAACAGACATAGAACATCCCTTCATGACATGTTAGAATAGTAACGACTTAGGGAACAGAGGCAAAGGAGTGCAGAGATTTTGAGTAGAAATTCTCGATTTGAGCATCGTGATAAGCGCAGAAAGGCAAATATGGTGCTTAACATATTAATTGGTATCGTTGTGGTGCTTATTTTGGTTGTCGCATCTAGTTTGTTAATTTTTAATAAGCCGAAAGATCCTGATGTAGCGGATGCGCCATCAAAAACGGCACCTGCAACAAGTGAAAATAAACAAAACTCACAAGAAGATGTGAAAGATCCAAAGAAAGACACATCCGATGATTCAGATGCAAAAAAAGATGATTCATCTGATCAAGACGACGAAAAGAAGAAGACTGATGATGAAGAAAAACCTAATAAAGATGCGTTAAAAGACGCCAAAGAAACAGATGGCGGCAAAACGAGTGATGTAGACAAAACATACGAAAATGATGACTGGGAGCCTGTAGGAACAGAGCAATCCGGTTCACATACAGCAACCTATGATTCCAGCTCAAAAGACTGGAAAGAAATGATCAAAGCCATGTCCTATGCGACAGGAATTTCAGAAGATCAAATGACTGTTCTTTGGTTAGGAAATAACGGAGGTCCTCAAGATGCAAAAGGAACCATCCGTGATAAATCAACAGGTGAACGCTACCGCGTGGAAATTACGTGGGTAGATGAAAAAGGCTGGAAACCTGTGAAGGTTGAAAAATTAAGATAAACAAAAAAGATAGCATATCTGCTATCTTTTTTGTTTAAACATTTGCTTTAAAATGAACAACTGCTGTATACAAAATCCGCTCATCGATCACAGTCGTTTGATGACTGACAGAATGAACAGTCAGCAGAATCGCCTGATTATGTTCAATTTGTTTTTGGATCTTTTGTTCAAGTTCTTTTAAAGATGTTGCTTCAAAAAATTCTATTTTATCCTTTAAAAAATCCAGCTGAAAATCCATTTGATTCACCTCTCTATACTCTTCATTCATCTTAATCTCTCTCCCTCAGAAGGGCAAATGTTTTTCTGTCTCTCCCAGTATTTTTTAGTAGGAAAGAAACAGAAGTTGTGGTAGGATAGGAACTGTTCGACGGAATAAAACATACTATACACATAGGAATAAATAGATAAAGTGGAGGGAAAGAAAATGGGACGTGAATTTCTTTCTTTATTTGATCATTGGGCTGACTCTTATGACGACACGGTAAGTGGTCATGACGAGCAGTATAAAGAAGTGTTTCGCCGGTATCCGGCTATTTTAAAAGAGATTGTCTGCCTTTCAGGCCAAGATGTTCTTGAGTTTGGAAGCGGTACGGGGAATCTAACAGCGCTGCTCCTTGCAGCTGATAAAAACGTGTTTGGTGTTGAACCATCAGATGCCATGAAGAAAGCGGCTCTTCAAAAAGGACTGCCAGATCTATTTCATGATGGGGATTTTTTATCTTTTCCAGCGCCGCCTTTTGAGCCAGATACGATCGTCAGCTCATATGCATTCCACCATTTAACGGATGAAGAAAAAAAACAAGCCATTCACACCTATAGCAACATCCTTCACTCAGATGGTAAAATAGTCTTTGCTGATACAATGTTTCAAAATCAAGCAGCACATCAAGCTCAGATCGACAAAGCGAGAGCCGAAGGGTTCGATCAGCTTGCAGAGGATTTAGAAACGGAATATTATCCATCCATTGATGTGCTAAAGCAAATCTTTGAAGAAGAAGGTTTTAGCACGTCCTTTCATCAAATGAATGATTTTGTTTGGATCGTAGAAGCGAAGAAAAGGGAATGAAAGGATGTTTTTGATTTGAAAATCGCAGTTATAGGTGCAATGGAAGAAGAAGTGACGATTTTAAGAGATCAACTAAAAAATGCTACACAAGAAAACATCGCTGGGTGTGAATTTACAACAGGTGTTTATGAAGATAAAGAAGTGATTTTATTAAAATCAGGGATTGGAAAAGTAAATGCAGCGGTCAGCACAACATTACTGCTTGACCGCTTTCAGCCAGATTATGTGATCAATACAGGATCTGCTGGCGGTTTCCACCACTCATTAAATGTAGGTGATATTGTCATCTCTACTGATGTGAGACATCATGATGTAGATGTGACCATCTTTGATTACGAATATGGACAAGTGCCGGGACTTCCAGCTGCTTTCATTGCAGATGAAAAGCTTGTGAAGCTGGCAGAGGAATCTGCTTTAGAGATCGATCATATTCAAGTGGCAAAAGGAACGATTGCAACAGGAGATTCGTTTATGAATGATCCGGATCGTGTAGCGTTTGTGAGAGAGAAGTTTCCAGAGCTATATGCGGTGGAAATGGAAGCCGCAGCCGTTGCACAGGTCTGCCAGCTCTTTGGTACGCCATTTGTTGTCGTTCGTGCGCTATCGGATATTGCAGGGAAAGAATCCAATATCTCCTTTGATCAATTCCTTGAGCAAGCAGCGATTCACTCAACCGACCTTGTCTTGCGTATGATAAAGCAAACACAATAAAAGAAGGGGTTCCCCCCTTCTTTTCCATGCAAAGGAAGGGAATCATATGGCTGTCATAAAGGATATTACTGAATTAATTGGCCGCACACCGCTTTTAAAGCTGTCAGGATTTGGCGTCCCAGAAGGCGTTGAGGTGTATGCAAAGCTTGAGATGATGAATCCAGGTGGAAGTATTAAGGATCGTTTAGGTGACATGCTCATCAGAGAAGCATTAGCATCTGGCAAACTGCGTCCAGGCGGAACTATTATTGAAGCAACTGCTGGAAACACAGGAATTGGGCTTGCCCTAAGTGCAAGAAAGCATCAATTGCAGACCATTTTTTGTGTACCAGAACATTTTAGTCAAGAAAAACAACAACTGATGAAGGCGCTCGGTGCAGAGATTATTCATACGCCGAGAAAAGAAGGCATGAAGGGTGCGATTGATCGAGCCCTTGAATTAGAGGCAAGCCTTGACAATGCCTATTGTGTTTTACAATTTAAAAACCAAGTAAATCCATTGACTTACTACAGAACGCTCGGTCCCGAATTATGGTCCGACTTAAAAGGGAATATCGATGTATTCGTGGCGGGTGCAGGATCTGGCGGGACTTTTCAAGGTTGTGCCGCCTATTTAAAAGAGCAGCATCAGGCGTTAAAAACAGTGGTTGTGGAGCCTGAAGGATCAATTTTAAATGGAGGGGACCCGGGTCCGCATAGAACGGAAGGAATTGGCCTTGAATTTATCCCAGATTATATGGAATCTGCTTTATTCGATGAGATTTATACGGTCAGTGATGATGATGCTTTCCAAATGGTGAAAGAAGCTGCTGAAAAAGAAGGCGTTCTCATTGGAAGCTCTTCAGGTGCCGCTTTATTTGCCGCTTTAGAGGAAGCAAAGAAAGCAGCACCTGGGACAGTCATTGTCACCATTTTTCCTGACAGCAGTGAGCGATATTTAAGTAAAGGAATTTATGAGGGAGGAAAATAGCATGAAACCAAAAACAATGATGATTCACAGCGGAACAACGGGTGATGAAAGAACAGGCGCCGTGTCTGTGCCGATTTACCAAGTAAGTACTTATAAGCAGCCGAAAGCAGGCGAGCATACGGGGTATGAATACTCCAGAACAGCAAATCCAACAAGAACTGCCCTGGAAACAGTCATTCGTGATCTTGAAGGAGGAGCAAGCGGCTACGCATTTGGTTCAGGGATGGCAGCCATTACGGCTGTGATGATGCTGTTTAACAGCGGAGATCATATTGTGCTGACAGATGACGTGTACGGCGGAACCTACCGCGTCATCACAAAGGTGCTAAACCGTATTGGCATTACTGCAACCTTTGTTGACACAAGTGATCCTGAAGCAGTGAAAAAAGCCATTTTACCTGAAACAAAAGCCGTTTACATTGAATCACCAACCAATCCTTTACTCAAAATGACGGATCTAAAAGCCATCGGCGAATTGACAAAGGAAGCCAACATCTTGATGATTGTCGACAATACATTTTTCACACCGTATTTCCAAAAGCCGATTGAATATGGCGCAGACATTGTCTTGCACAGTGCGACTAAGTATTTAGGCGGCCATAGTGATGTTGTAGGCGGGCTTGTCGTCACAGCGACGAAAGAGCTTGGAGAAGAACTGCACTTTGTTCAAAACTCGACAGGCGGAATTCTTGGACCGCAGGATTCATGGCTTCTCATGAGAGGGATGAAAACGCTTGGACTAAGAATGGAAGCACATCAACAAAATGCACAGAAAATCGCTGAGTTTTTAAAGCAACATGCAGCCGTCACACGTGTTTATTATCCAGGTCTCGATACTCACCCTGGACATGAACTTGCGAAAACACAAGCATCCGGCTTCGGCGGCATGATCTCTTTTGATATTGGAAAAGAAGAGCATGTCGATGTATTTTTAAGCCAGCTTAAGCTGTTTACAATCGCAGAAAGCCTTGGAGCGGTAGAAAGCTTAATTTCTGTCCCAGCCCGGATGACCCATGCGTCCATTCCAAAAGACCGCCGGGAGGAGCTTGGCATCACAGATGGTTTAATTCGAATTTCCGTCGGAATTGAAGATGTGGATGATTTACTCCATGATATCAAGCAAGGACTAAGCGCACTGGCGAATGGATAGATTTACATGCTCCTCGCTTTCTCTCACTATGTTAAGCTATGAATAGACATTGATAACTGGAAGGTGAAACAAGTGAAGAAAAAGTGGAGTGATTTAGTGACAGATTACAAGCAGTACGCTTTTATTTTGCTTGCTGTCAGCACCTTTTTATATATTGGTACGATCTTACCGAACCAGCACATCGAAGCATCTCCAAAAATGGTGATGTTGGGAATAGATTGTGTTTTCTTATTAGCAGCTTTTGTTTGTGTTAAACGCGCGATTTTCTTTCAAAAGAAACTGCAAGAATTAGATGAAGATTAATTCGAAAGCCTCCTCATTTGCCTGAGGAGGCTTTTTTTTTGTATTGGACAATCGGACAAGAATAACTGTAGAAATTTAGTCAAAAACACAAAAATCATCTATATGACTAAAAACAGGTTTACAAAATGGTGCTTGCTGGATATACTTACAAAGTAAAAACGTAAAGGAGGCTGAAGAATATGTTATTCGTATCTACTTGTGGTCAATTCAACCAACAATTTCATCATGTCATCAGCCTGTGGAAGAGTTCGTGTCCTTCCTTTACCTTATACGGTGCACGCTTTAAAACTGTTTAAGTAAACGAGGATTTCACACGTATCATCCATTGCAGGTTGGAAGACACTGTCTTTTGATCTGCATTTTTGTGTGCCCGCAGGTCAACTGATAAAGAAGATCTGCGGGCTATTTCGCGTGCTGCGAACTGAAGGGAGGTGAGCGTATATGACAATCCATTTATTTTTTATTACTTTGACGATCAAGCGGAAATACAAGGACATTGAGACCGTTCTTTACGAACAAGAAGTCGAAACAATTTATGAAGAAATGAAACAGAAACAACTAAAGTATATGAACTAAAACAGGAAATGAAAAATGTGAAAAGGAGGAGATTGACATGTTTATGATGCTTGCCATGCTTGATTGTTATACGATGGAGAAGGACCAGGTTTAGACACGCTCCACATTGATCACCTGCACATATGATACCGTAAAAGGTGATTGTGAGGTGATCAATGAATGTCGATGTCACCATATATGAGATTTCCGTCTGTGGGGCACGGGTATGCATCTATTCCGCATTCCTTAAAGCACGGATACGGCAATCCATACCGCATGCAAAGAGAGCAAGAGGAAATGCTCAGACGTTATATGTATCAGTACCGGACTTATTGGTATTAAAGAAAAGGAGCAGGAAACTATGACGTTTCCTGCTCCTTTTACGTTAGCAAATCCAGCTTGCACCAATGATGATCAACAAAATGAACAGTACAACAAGCAATGCGAATCCGCCTGCAAAACCGCCACCGTAGCCACCGCAGTAGCCTCCAGAATAACCGCCAAAGCCCATAATCTAGCACCACCTTTATCTAATCAAGATACATTTATAAATTATGCAGCTCATGCAGAAAACGAAATCAATCTGAGCACAAATAATGAAAACGCCTATTCGGGTTAAAAAAATTTTCACTTTCTGCGAAACATTTTCTGAAAAGGAGCGTCTTATAAAAGACAAATAAATTAGGACTAGGTCTTAATTTTTGTTAGGTGAGAGCCGATATGAAAAGTAAGAAAATTTGTAAATAGTTTATTTACTGGTGAAAAGCAGGTGTTAACATTGATTCAAAGCTGGATTGGAAAACAAATGAGGGAACCAAAAGGCTTGTTCTCAAAGTGGGTTGCCCGCTATATGGAAAAAAATCATCATAATATCAATGAATGGACGATTCAACTCTTAAATATACAAGAAAATGACCGAATTTTAGAAATTGGGACTGGAAGAGGCATCACCTTATCAAAGGTAGCTGAAAAACTTGACCGCGGAAAAGTATATGGAGTGGATGCCTCTCGTCATATGATTAAATATGCAAAAAGAAAACATAAGAAGCTTGCGGAACAGGACAAAGCTGTCATTACGCTTGGTAAGGCTGAGCAATTACCTTTTGAAGACAGATCATTCAATAAATTATTTACGGTGCAGACGATCTATTACTTGAAGGATATTGAACAAGTCATGAAGGAAGTGTACCGCGTACTTCAAGTGGATGGAGAAGTATTTTTATCCTTCCAAAAGCAGGAGCTGATCAACGAACAAAAACGGTCAACATCTTTTTCATCGTACAGTGAAGAAGAGATCAGCCGCCTGTTTTCAGCATATCACTTTAGAGAGGTCTCGGTTTATCACTATGATACATACATCTGTATCAAAGCCTTAAAATGATGAAAATATTTCCCAGGTAATGAACAAGCACTCAAAAAAGAGGGTCTTCGTCAGAGGAGCCTCTTTGCCTGCAATAAAAAAAGGCTCTTCATCAGAAGAGCCTTTTGTATGTAATATAGGCGCCAGCCAGGTGTGTAAGGAATGATAGTATATATAAGGAATTTGTTTGTCGATTAAGGATACCTGTCTGGCTTATTTCTTATATCGACACCGTTCTGCAAAAGTTTAGCTTTTTTTTCAATTTTTTCTTTTTTATTTCACTGGAAGACACATTTTTCTTTCTCACATAGACATGTGCCTCCTTCTTTTTCACATAATGTGCTGTTTGAAGAAGGAAATTGCTTAAGAAATAGAGAAAATTGTAGAGACTTCATTTTTAAACAAAAGGGAGGAATGAAATCATGTCGGGAAACAAAGGTGTCGTTTATAAAGGAGCAGGAAAAGTAGCAGTTGAGGATATTGGATACCCTGATTTGGTCTTAAAAGACGGCCCGGGTGTACCTAAAGCCAATGTGGGGCGCAAATGTGAGCATGGCGTCATTTTAAAAGTAGTGACGACGAATATTTGCGGAAGTGATCAGCACATGGTGAGAGGGCGTACGACTGCACCTGAAGGACTTGTCCTTGGTCATGAAATTACAGGTGAAGTCGTTGAAGTTGGGCGAGATGTGGAGTTTATTCAAAAAGGAGATCTCGTGTCCGTTCCGTTTAATATTGCATGCGGACGCTGCGTCATGTGTAAGGAACAAAAAACCCATGTGTGCTTAAATGTAAACCCGGACCGCCCAGGCTCTGCCTATGGATATGTAGATATGGGCGGATGGGTTGGCGGCCAATCCGAGTATGTCATGGTTCCATATGCAGATTTTCAACTGCTCAAATTTCCAGACAAAGATCAAGCGATGGAAAAAATACTTGATCTCACGATGCTTTCCGATATTTTCCCCACAGGTTTTCATGGTGCTTATACGGCTGGAGTAAAGCCTGGTTCGACCGTATATATTGCAGGTGCTGGGCCAGTAGGTCTTGCAGCAGCACATTCGGCTCAGCTTCTTGGCGCATCTGCTGTGATTGTTGGAGATCTGAATGAGCAAAGACTGGAGCAGGCAAGAAGCTTTGGCTGTGAGACGATCAATTTACGAAAACATGATCGAATCGGTGAACAAATTACGAATATTTTAGGGGAGCCAGAAGTTGATTGTGCCGTCGATTGTGTCGGCTTTGAAGCTTCGGGTCATGGAGACCAGGGAGAAGCACCAGCAACTGTTTTAAATACGATTATGGATATTACCAAAGTTGGCGGCAAGCTTGGAATTCCAGGGCTTTATGTCACAGAAGATCCAGGAGCAGTGGATGCCGATGCAAAAGTCGGTTCTCTGAAAGTGCGAATTGGACTTGGCTGGGCGAAAGCTCATACCTTTGTGACAGGTCAAACCCCTGTTATGCAATATCATCGCAGTCTAATGAAATCCATTTTAAGCGGCAGAGCACAGATCGCCAAAGCCGTCAATGCGACCGTCATTGACCTTGATCAAGCCCCTAAAGGATATAGTGACTTTGATTCCGGTGTGGCGAAGAAATTTGTCATTGACCCGCACGGGATGCTTTCTCGATAATTTTCTAAATGAAAGGAGCCGCTCAATAAAATGGGACGGCTCTTTATTGTGGAAAATCACATAGAATATACAAATCCATTTTAAGGGGGAGGAATCAGATGAATTCAGATCAAGCCAAAAGAAGAGTTGTAGAACAATTTGGGAGAAATGCAGAAAAGTATGTGACGAGTCAAACTCATGCAAAGGGTGCAGACCTGGATCTAATTGTTGAATGGACAGCTCCAGAAGAAAGCTGGATCGTACTCGATATAGCCACTGGTGGCGGGCATACCGCAAAAGCATTGGCTCCATATGTGAATCAAGTATTTGCGACAGATTTAACGAAAGAGATGCTTTCTCATACATCACTTCATTTAAAAGCGTATCCACAAATTTTTTATGTAGTAGCGGATGCAGAAAACCTTCCTTTTTTAGATGGCACATTTGATATGGTCACATGCCGAATTGCAGCACACCATTTCCCGCACCCTGAACAGTTTGCCAAAGAGGCATCTCGCGTATTAAAGTCAAATGGTCTGTTTTTCTTTATTGATAATGTTTCGCCAAATGATGAAGAGCTTGCACTATTTATCAATGAGCTGGAAAGATTAAGAGACCCAAGTCATGTGTCCTGTCTATCTACAGAACAATGGCGGGAATTGTTTTATAAGGAGGGAATAAAAGAAGTAAGATCAATGGAACGAAAAAAACGTTACCCTTTTCAAGAATGGGTCAAGCGAACAACGAAAACTTTAAAGGAAGAAGAGATCGTTACAAAATACATGTTAGATGCTAACGAAAAAATAAAGCAATATTATAGATTGAACATGACAGAGGATCAAATAGAATCAATAGAGGTGGATGACTGGATTGCTCTTTTCAGGAAAGGGTAAAAGTAAATCATTCATCCAGTCATAGAAAGGAATTAATCATATGCTACATTTTAAAGGGAAAACCCTCATCATCACAGGCGCAGCCAATGGTATTGGTTTCTCGATAAATGTTTAACAATAAAGAGCCGCTCCATAAATAGGACGGCTCTTTATTGTGGAATTCCATTGAATATACAATACATATCAACGAAAGAGAAACTTTCTAAGGTTTCTTCATAAGGTCCTTGATGATAAATAGTCTCGATATATTTTTCATTTCTTTCTTTACTCTAGAGTTACTCCATACCTTACACTATTTCTTGTGAACTTAACATGACCTAACATTCGACCACTACTAACTTGGCTTGGTAAATGGTTGGGTTTCTCAATGAAATGGAGTAATAAGGCGGAAGGTTGGATTCGAAAATACGGAGTCTAGGCCATTATAGTCATCTATTTTTACCAGTCGGTCGAATATTTTAATCAGTTTAAAAGAAAGGGTTTTTTAGAAATGACAAAACTAAATCAACAAATGACGTTAGCACCTGTACCGCAGGACGAGCTAGCAGCATTTAAGGCAGAATTACAAGAGGCATTTATGAAAGGATTACAAGATCGTTTTACAGATGCGGAAGATCCGGCAGAAATGGGACCAATCCCGTCTGAGGAAGATTTCAATCATTCACTTACTGCTAAAGAATCGGTTGTACGTCAACTTTTACTAAACGCCGAAAGAGTTGGTGGTGTCGTATTGAAAATGAATAACGAAACCCAGCGAAACGAAGTGGACTTCCTGTATACAAGGGCAAATGCACATGGCAAGGGTCTTGGCACTAAAATGTGGGAAGCGATAGAAGCAGCGTTCCCAGAGACGAAGGTTTGGGAGCTGCACACACCATATTTTGAAAAGCGTAATATTCATTTTTACGTGAATAAATGTGGCTTTAAAATTGTTGAGTTTTATCACCAAGGCAACCCAGGACCTAATGTTGAAGGCAAAGAGCCGGAATCGGATGAAGAGTATGAGTTTTTCCGTTTTGAAAAGGTCATGACGAAAGTGAGCAGTGAATCATAATGCAAGGGAAAATCTCACAGCTTTGGATTTTGATGAAGCGCAGTCAAATGGCGAATAGTCAATTAGTTCTTTTATTTTTTATAAGTATCGTAGAGGTGGCAGCTGGACTTGCTGTGCCACTACTCACAATGAAGCTTATTAACCAAATTTCAGATACTGGTTTTGCATTAACATCACTCTTACCAGTCATTGGTGTTTTAATTGTACAGGCGATGCTTAGTGCAGTTACATTTTATATGATGCGTCGTTTAGGTGAAGGAGTTGTCGCGAATTTACGAACAGAAGTATGGGAGCATATGCTGCATTTACGATTAACATATTACGATGCACATGAATCTGGCGAAACGATGAGTCGAATTACGCAGGATACAAACGTCGTAAAGGAGTTTGTAACGGAAAAGCTCGTATCGTTTGTATCGGGGCTTTTTGCGATACTTGGTGCAATCGTTGTTTTATTGTGGATTGACTGGAAAATGACGCTGCTGCTACTGATCGCCGTACCACTCACAATTTTTGTGACGTATCCGCTAGGGGAAAAAATGTACGCGATTTCGAAAGCCAATCAAGATGAGTTGGCAGGATTTGGCGGACGATTAGGGAGGATTTTAACAAACATTCGCCTTGTGAAAGCTTCACAAACAGAGCAGCAAGAGCTAACAGGCGGAAAAAAGCAAATTCAGCAGCTGTATAAGTACGGATTAAAAGAAGCAAAAATTGTTGCGATTCTTTCACCACTTATGACGCTGCTCATGATGGTTGTGATCATTGCGATTTTTGGGTATGGCGGTTCACAGGTTGCTTCAGGTGCCATTAGTTCTGGCGAGCTTGTGGCAATCATGATTTATTTAGTACAAATTATTATGCCATTTACACAAATGGCGACATTCTTTACTGATTTACAAAAAACACTTGGCGCAACAGAGCGTATTGTCGAGGCTTTAGATGAGAAGCGTGAAGTCCAAGACGGTAAACCGGTAATTGCTGCGTCACAGCCGATTCATTTTGAAAATGTGTCGTTTAAGTACAACGAAAAGTACGTGTTAAAAGGTATGACGTTTACGTTAAAGCCAAATGAAACAACGGCCTTTGTCAGCCGAAGTGGAGGCGGGAAAACGACCATGTTCTCCCTTATTGAACGTTTTTATGACGTGTCATCAGGTGCGATACTGTATGGCAAAGAAAACATTGAGCAATTTAACTTAACAGAGTGGCGTGGGTTGTTTGGCTATGTAAGTCAAAATGCACCGTTATTAAACGGGACGATTCGTGACAACGTCATGTACGGGACGAATGGAGCAAGTGAACAAGAGGTACTTGCCGCATTAAAAGCAGCCTATGCCTATGATTTTGTCATGCAGCTGGACAAACGCCTCGATACAGAGGTTGGTGAAGGAGGTATTAAGCTTTCGGGTGGTCAAAAACAGCGTATTGCGATTGCTCGTGCGATTTTACGAAATCCGAGAATCTTATTACTTGATGAGGCGACATCGAACTTAGATAACGAATCAGAGCGTGAAGTGCAGCTTGCTCTTCAAGCGTTAACGAAAAACCGGATGACCATCATCATCGCCCATCGGTTATCCACGATTACAAGTGCAGACCAAATCCTTGTCTTTGAAGATGGACGCTTGTCAGGTCAAGGCACACATGAAGAATTACAAAAAACACATCCGTATTATCAACAGCTTTGGCAAAATGGTCGTTTAACTGAAGATTAGACGATGAAATACAAATACGAGTCAGTTGCTTTCGTGTATTCTTTGAAAGTAAAGACGTTAAAAAAACGAATGAAATGGAAATGGGACAAAACAACATCCTACTTCCTAAATCTTAATCATTTTATATATTCAATTAGATTCTAAATAACAACAAATTAAGAGATGGACGACCTTTGATTTCGCTATAATACGCTTTTACCGTATCTACGATAAATGAAAAATCAATGTACTGCTCAATTTTACGAAACTGGTGATCCTCTCTGACCAGTTGATCTAGTCATACAAATTCAGCTTTGTGCCGAGATTCCTCAAAATGATATGATAGACGACAACATCTCATGGAGAAAGGATTGGATGAATGATGAATTTTCAACATAAAACCGTCATCATCACAGGCGCAGCCAATGGTATTGGTGAAGCGATCGCCTGCGGTTATGCAAAAGAAGGGGCACGTGTGGTGCTTGCGGATATAGATGAAGAGAAGGGGAAGCATTTGGAGGAGCAGCTGAGAAAAGAGTCCTTTGAAGTTTATTTCATTAAAACAGATGTGAAACAGGAGAAGGATATTCAGCGCTTAATGTCGTTTGCGGTGGAGCACTGCAAAACAATTGATATTCTCATCAACAATGCCGGCGTCATGTGCACAGCATCCCCTTATGAGTTAACGGTCGATGAGTGGGATCATGTGCTGCATACAAATGTAAGAGGGACTTTTTTATGTGCTAGAGAAGCAGCACGTTATATCAAAGAGAATCCAAACGGCGGTTCCATTGTGAACATTTCATCTACCCGTGCGACCATGTCAGAGCCCTATACAGAAGCATATGCTGCATCAAAAGGCGGGATTTCCGCGCTTACTCATGCCTTGGCAGTTTCTTTTAGTCAGGATCACATTACGGTAAATAGCATTTCCCCTGGATGGATTGAAACGAAAGATGAGAAAAGTCTTCGAGAAATTGACCATCAGCAGCATCCTTCCAATCGAGTCGGCACGCCAAATGATATTGTGAAAGCCTGTTTTTATTTAACAGATGAAGACAATCAATTTGTGACCGGCACAGATTTGGTTGTTGATGGCGGCATGACTAGGAAAATGATTTATGCGGATTAACATGAAAAAAAACATTGACGCTTTGATCGAGGCGCAGTACAATATGTAACAATTCAGCTGAAGATCATGATGAAAAAAAGACACAGCGCAAATAGAGAAGAGTACATCATAGCTGCCCCACACAGAGAACTCCGTGAAGCTGAGAAGGAGCTGGGAAGCATGATGGAACCAAGCCTCTTAGCTCTGCACCGGATTCCCTCGGATGGTGGTGCAGCGAACTTCTCCCGTTACAGAGAAGGGTGAATGATCACCCGCTAAGGTTCATCTGGCAACAGATGAATAAACTGAGGTGGCAACGCGGAGTAAATCCCGTCCTCAAGACAGACATGTCTTGGGGGCGGGATTTTTTTTATGACAAATAGGGGGGACAATGATGAAAAAACATTGGCGGGATATGAGTATTTTGCTTGGAGCCATCGGGATCGCGAACATAGGAGAATGGATTTATATAGTTGCCCTCCATCTGCTTATTTTTCAAGAAACGGGCTCTGTACTTGCTGTAACAGCAGTTTATTTGTTAAGACCGGCTGCTGCTCTTTTGACCAATAGCTGGTCCGGCAGTTTGATTGACAGGCTGAATCAGCGGAATGTGATGATCAGTTTAGATATTACCCGTGCTCTGCTCATTGCATGTATCCCTTTTGCCTTATTTTCAGGACATCTGCTCATTCTGTATGTCATGGTGTTTTGCATACAGATGGCACAAGCGATGTTTCATCCAGCGTCGATGGTGTATATGACAGGACTAATCCCGGCGGATAACCGAAAACGGTTTAATGCCATTCGCTCTTTATTACAATCCGGTGGATTTTTACTTGGGCCCGCAGCAGCAGGTCTGCTCTTTCTCATCGGGACTCCTGTTCTTTCAATTTATGTAAATGCAATCTGCCTGTTGATATCTGCTCTGTTATCGATGTGTTTACCGAATTTGCTCAAAACAGATGCTGCCCAAAAGCGGTTTTCCCTTTCAATGTTAAAAGAGGATGCAAAGCTTGTTCTGCGATTTAGTCTGACGTCACGCCAGATCATGACGGTATATTTATTATTTAGTGCGGCGATAACGGTCCTTCCTACGGCCATAGACTCACTTGAAACAGCCTTTGCAAAAGAAGTATTGATGCTGACTGATACACAATATGGCCTTCTTGTCAGTATAGCTGGAGCGGGTATTATCGCAGGGGCAAGTCTTAATTCGGTCATTGTCGAAAGGCTGTCAGTTTCGCTGATGCTTGGAATCGGCAGCTTGTTTGTGGCGTTTGGCTATCTTATTTATGCATTTTCCAGCAGTCTAGTTGCAGCCGCCGGTGGATTTTTTATATTAGCCTTCTTTTTAGCATTTGCGAACACAGGCTTTATGACGTTCTATCAAACAAATATCCCCGTAGAGGTGATGGGAAGGGTAGCCAGCTTTTATGCTTTGGTTGAAGCCATTCTAACGATAACCATGACAGGAATATTCGGCGGACTCGCTCATATTTTATCGATCAGAATCTCCGTCATCATTGGGTGTATATGTATGCTTCTTATCTGTCTATTGTTATGTTTTGTCATCTTTCGTCCATTGACTGTCAAAAAAATAGTGCATCCTACTTAGAAAATTAAAAAAATTATGTTATCATTATTTAAGTAAGTTAATTAAATTGATGAGAAAAGGAGTCTTACAAATGAAAGCACTACGCTGGCACGATCAAAAGGACATTCGACTAGAGGAAATTGATGAACCAACAGTTGCTCCAGGAAAAGTGAAACTTAAAGTAAAATGGTGCGGCATTTGCGGTAGTGATTTACATGAATATTTAGGCGGACCGATCTTCATTCCTGTGAATGAACCTCATCCACTTACAAAAGAAAAAGCACCAATTACACTGGGACACGAGTTCTCTGGTGAAGTTGTTGAAGTAGGAGAAGGCGTGAGCAATTACAAAGTAGGCGACCGAGTGGTTGTTGAACCTATTTTTGCAACTCACGGACATCAAGGTGCTTATAACTTAGATGAAAACATGGGCTTTTTAGGACTTGCCGGAGGCGGCGGTGGATTCTCTGAATATGTATCAGTCGATGAAGAATTACTTCATTTATTACCAGACGAAATCTCATATGAGCAAGGCGCGCTTGTCGAGCCTTCTGCAGTTGCTTTATATGCGGTTCGTTCTAGTAAAGTACAAGCTGGGGATACAGCGGCTGTGTTTGGCTGCGGACCAATTGGTTTACTTGTCATTGAAGCATTAAAAGCAGCTGGTGCTACTGATATTTATGCAGTTGAATTATCAAAAGAACGTCAAGAAAAGGCAAAAGAGCTTGGAGCGATCATTGTAGATCCTTCTCAGTATGAAGATGTTGTTCAAGAAATTGCTAGCCGTACAAACGGTGGCGTCGATGTTTCTTTTGAAGTGACAGGTGTACCTGTTGTATTGAAGCAAGCAATCCAATCAACTAGAATTTCAGGCGAAACAGTCATTGTAAGCATTTGGGAAAAAGGCGCGGAAATTATGCCGAATGACATTGTCATTAAAGAACGTACAGTCAAAGGAATTATCGGCTATAGAGACGTATTTCCATCTGTATTAAACTTAATGAGAAAAGGCTATTTCTCTGCAGACACACTCGTCACGAAAAAAATCAAGCTGGACGATGTGATCGAGGATGGCTTCCATGCATTAATCAATGAAAAAGATCAAGTGAAAATTTTAGTCAGTGCTGAATAAGTAAGATAACAAAGAGGATGGCATAAGCCATTCTCTTTTTTTATGTATTCAGATCATTTTCATAAAGGGAGCTGCGGTCGAATAGTGATAAGTGAAAAGATGTTTTTGATAAGGGAGATGACATCATGTTTTATCACATCAAAGAATTGCAATATGAAGCAAAGCCCTCAAAGCCTGACCCGGTTTATGCAAAGAAATTACAAGAAGTATTAGGCGGTCAATATGGTGAAATCAGCGTGATGATGCAATATTTATTTCAAGGCTTTAATTGCCGGGCAGACCAAAAATATAGAGATTTATTGTTTGACATAGGGACAGAGGAAATTGGTCATGTGGAAATGCTGGCGACGATGATCGCGCGTTTACTAGATAAAGCACCGGTTCAAGAACAAGAACAGGCGTATCAAAGTGATCCAGCACTTGCAGCTGTTATGGGTGGAATGAATCCTCAGCATGCAATTGTTGCTGGTTTAGGAGCTATGGCAGCGGATAGTCAAGGGTATCCGTGGAATGCCAAGTATATCATTGCAAGCGGAAATTTAATGGCGGATTTCAGGGCCAATTTAAATGCAGAATCACAAGGGAGACTTCAGGTCACAAGACTTTACGAAATGACAGATGACCGCGGCGTCAAAGATATGCTCTCCTTCCTCATTGCTCGTGATACATATCATCAAAATATGTGGCTTGCTGCAATTAAAGAATTAGAAGAGCGAGAAGGGGATGTCGTCGTACCAACCACCTTCCCTCGTTCACTAGAAAAACAGCAAGTATCCTATGACTTGTTTAACTTCTCAAGAGGGGAAGAAAGTAAGCAAGGCAGATGGGCACATGGACGCAGCATGGATGGAAAAGGAGAGTTCAGATATATTTCTGCACCTGTCGTATTCGGCTCTGCACCAAAGCTCAAACCCGCACCAAAAGAACTGTTTAACACACCAAAAAAGGGTGAATAAAAAAGTCGATCAGGTTTTTGGCCTGATCGACTTTTTAACGTCCGAGAGTTCTTCCGTATACGCTGACACGTTTCTCTAATAATGCAAAGGCTAATTCAAAGACAATGCTCAGCAGCCAATAGATCAAAGCAGAGACGAGATAAGTTTCTAAAAACTGATAGCCGTCATTTGCAATGATCCGGGAAATACCCATGATTTCGAGTACCCCAATTGTAAACGAAAGAGATGTCGCTTTTAATAACTGAACGAGCTGATTGCCTAGGTTCGGTAAGGCCACAACAAATGCCTGCGGCAAAATAATGCGTATCATCGCCTGTCTTGTTGTCATACCTACAATTTTTGCCGCTTCAAGCTGCCCTTTGTCTACTGCGAGAAGTGCACTTCGGACCACCTCTGTTAAATGAGCGGCTGAATGCAGGCTGAAGGTAATAAGGGCCACAGCTAATGGGGAGACCATATCCGGATGAAAGGTCAGTCCGAATGTGCCGCTCAAACTGGTTAGAACAAAAGGAAGCCCATAAAAGAAAGCGAACAGTTGAACAATAAGCGGCGTTCCTCTAAAAAAGGAGACGTAGAGCGTAACGAGCTGTCTGAGTACAGGGATGCGAAAGAGGCGAATGAAAGCAAAAACAGATCCGATCACAAGACTCACAGCCATAGAAACTAGTGCAATTAATAAGGTGAAAGGAACACCTTTTAGAATATGTGGTACTTGGTCAATCGCAAATGGAATATCAATGGTTTGCATCAAATCGCCTCCTTAACGTGACAGACTGGTGCGGCCTTTTACAAATTTCTTTTCAAGCAGCATGGTGACTAATTCAATGCTCATACAAATGAGCCAGTACACAATCGCAATGATCACATACACTTCAAACATGCCGATTCCATAGTTATTTCCTAAGATGATCTTCACCTGTCCCATCATATCGATGAGTCCGATCGTAAAGGCAATCGCCGTGTCTTTCACAAGATCAATGGTGTAATTTCCGAGGTTTGGCAGGGCAATGAGAAAGGCCTGCGGGATAATGATCCTGATCAAGGCCTGTGTATCTGTCATCCCAACAATGTAGGCAGCTTCCAGCTGATCCTTCCCAACAGACGAATACGCACTGCGAAAAACTTCAGATAAATAAGCGCCCGTATGTAAAGAGAACGTCATCATCACAAATAACACACGATCCCAATGATTGATTTGAATTCCTGCCACAAGTAAAAGCTGAGGAAGTCCAAAATAAATTAAGAATAACTGAACAATTAATGGCGTACTTCGTGTAAAAGATAAATAGATAACAGCCAATTGCTTCAGCACTGGGATTTGTTTCATACGAATGCATGCAAATAAGAGCCCTATTATGATGGCGAAAAACAATGACACCGCAATAATGAGAAAAGTGAGTGGCAGGCGTTCAAGCACCTGTAAAAAAATTCGCAGCCAATCACCAGCTGTAAACGTCATGATGCTTCCTTCCTTTCTTCATATTGATAGCCTTGCTCAGAGATGTAGTCAATATCTTGAAAGAAATCAACCCCAAACCACTTTTTCGCAAGCTGAGGCAGTGTTCCATCATCAATCATCTCTTGTGTGACCTGGTCCAAATCTGCTGCAAGCTGCTTCTCACTTGGCTGTAAGACAAGATAGATCGGCTCCTTTGACACGATCCCGCCCACTTTGACCTTCAGATTCAGATGCTTTTGAATGGTATCGAAGGTCGAAATATTCATAAAGGCCGCATCGGACCGTCCGCTTTCAACACGCTTTAAGTTGAGTTCATTTGAAGGGCTTTCAATGGTTGTCAGCGGAATATCTGGATCATGTTCTTCATTATATTGATTTAATATGGAACGCAATCCGCCGCTCGGACTGACAGGAGCGAGCTTTTTTGATGTCATATCGTCAAGCGATTGAATATCCCGGTTTGATTCATTCACAATTAATCCTGTCATCGAATAGCCGTACGGAACTTTAGGGTAAAGAAACCGTTTTTCGCGTTCAGGGTTACTGAAAAACCAATTAGCTGCCATTTCAAACTTCCCCGCGCCAACACCAATTAAATTGGATTCTTCCTCGCCAAATATGTAATCAAAATGTATGTGCGGAAGTCTTTTTTCCACTTCATTTAAATAATCAATGTTATAGCCGATCGGTTCGTTTCGGTCATTTGTGGCTAAAAAGGGTGGATTGACCTCTGCACTTAGTGCGACTTTCACAATTTGTTTTCCATCATCTGTTGTTGTTTTCACACTGCTGCAGCCAATCAGAGAGAGGAGAATCAGAAGGACACCAGCTGTCATGAATGCTGTCTTTTGTTTCATATGTCTTCCTCCGATCCTTGCCACATTCCGCGATGAATCCTGGATAAAAATTGTTTCGTTCGTTCATGCTGAGGCTTCATGAGGACGTCTTCTGGTGAGCCTTTTTCAACGATTTCTCCATCTGCCATAAAGATCACCGTATCTGCTACGTCTTTTGCAAACGAAATTTCATGCGTCACAATGACCATCGTCATCCCTTGGCTCGCAATATCTTTGATCATTTCAAGGATTTCTCCGACCATCTCTGGGTCCAGTGCCGACGTAGGTTCATCAAACAAAAGCACTGAAGGGTTCATCGCAAGAGCGCGGGCTATGCCAATTCGCTGCTGCTGACCGCCGGATAATTCACTCGGAAATGCATCCTTTTTATGAAGCAGTCCAATCCGCGTTAAAAATTGCTCTCCGACCTTTTCTGCTTCTTTTTTAGACATGTTTTGAGACACGATCAATCCTTCTGTAATATTTTCAAGTGCTCGTTTATTCTGAAACAAGTGATAATGTTGAAACACCATGGAAGATTGCTGCCTGAGTTTTAGCAGATCTTTTTTATGATATCGTTCAAATTGAATCGTGGCTTCACCAACTGTCAGCTCTCCTTTGTCTGGAATATCAAGGCTGTTTAAGCTGCGGAGAAGGGTGGTTTTTCCTGATCCGCTCGGTCCAATAATGGCGACCACTTCACCTTCTTGTACGGTGAAATCAATGCCTTTTAACACATGGGTCTGCCCATAAGATTTATGTAGATTAGTAGCTGAAATCATAAAAGCATCACGTTCCTTTGACAGATGTACTTAATATTGATAAAATTTAACACATTAAATCCTATAAGTAAAGTATGTTTTATTTATTCCAAT
The DNA here is from genome assembly GCF_001974945.1 of Bacillus sp. I-2. Lineage (NCBI taxonomy): Bacteria > Bacillati > Bacillota > Bacilli > Caryophanales > Bacillaceae > Bacillus > Bacillus sp. I-2. The sequence goes on from NZ_LZRW01000032.1 coordinate 349,330, forward strand.
TGGAAAAATCAGATATGATAGATTGTGAGATACAGAGGAGTTGGATACGTTTTGTCTAAAGCATTATTTGTTGATACCGATTTTCAAAAAACATGGCTTCATCAACTAGAATCTCTTCGTGAAACGATCGAACAAACGGCAAAAGAACACGATGAAGGCGCTTATTTTCCTGAAAAAAATATTGAATCATTAATAGAGATGGGCTATACGACGTTGTCTCTTCCTGCTGAATACGGAGGCGGAGGTCAATCTGTGAAGGATATGGTTCTGTTTCAAGAGACGCTCGGCAGTATGGACGGAGCGACTGCCTTATCCATCGGCTGGCACCAAGGGGTTGTAGGCGAAATCTACGAAAAGAAACAATGGAATGAGCAGCAGCTGCAATTCTTTGCGGAAGAAGTGAAGAAGGGCGCCCTTGTCAACCGTGCTGTGAGCGAGGCGCAGACAGGCAGTCCAACAAGAGGCGGGAAGCCTGGGACAACAGCCACTAGATCAGGTAATGAGTGGATCATCAATGGACGTAAAATTTTCACAACGATGTCACCAGCACTTACATACTTTTTAGTCGGCGTATGGATTGAAGAAAAAGAGGCGATGGGCTTCTTCTTAATTCATCGTGAGACAGAAGGTGTTTCAATAGAAGAAACGTGGAATGTTGTGGGCATGAGAGGAACTGAAAGTCATGATTTAATCTTAGATCAGGTGAAGGTTTCAGATGACATGCTTGTTGAGGTGCAAAAAGGGCCGCGGGGTGGTACGCTAAATCCTTGGATTGCACATATTCCGTCCTGCTATTTAGGGATTGCGCAAGCGGCAAGAGACTATGCTGTTCAGTATGCCATCACCCATTCACCGAACAGCATCAGCGGAACGATTAGTGATCTGCCAAATGTCCAAACACTTATTGGTGAAATCGACTTACTATTAAAGCAAGCACGTCACGTCATCTATTCAACGACGACATTGTATGAAAAGCCGGAGAAAAGAGAGCTGTTAATCAATGAATTCGGCGCTGTGAAACATACAGTCGTCAATCACAGTCTGCAAGTTGTCGATAAAGCCATGCGTTTAGTCGGTGCAAAAAGCTTAAGCCTTGACTGTCCACTGCAGCGTTACTATCGAGATATTCGGGCCGGGCTCCATAACCCGCCAATGGACGATATGACGATTTCAAAAATCGCGAAGCAGGCCATTGAAGAGAAAAAAGAAAGCTAATATACAGCAAAAAGCCGGATGAACCGGCTTTTTTTGTTTGAAAGAAAAGAGGACAAGCGTACCTTATATCTCATCGCTCAACATGCTACAATCAATGGAATCATGGGAAAAGGAGCGATTGTTTTGAAGAAAAAGTATATAAAATGGCTCATTACTGGCATGATGCTGATGGCACTTTGTATAAGCCAGCCTTCATCAACTGAAGGAGCATCACCAGCATGGTCAGTAGATGAATTCATGAAAGATCGGGAAGGCACGTTTGTGATTCAAGAAGTAAAAGAAAAGTCCCCTTGGGTGTATAACAAAAAAAGAGCGAAAGAGCGCTTTGCGCCTCAATCGACATTTAAGGTAGCAAATGCCTTAATCGGACTCCAAACAGGCGCAGTGAGAGATGAATATGACATCAAATATTGGGACGGAGTGAAAAGAGAGATTGACCGCTGGAATAGGGATCATACACTAGGATCTGGCATGAGAGATTCAGTCGTCTGGTACTATCAAGCCATGGCCCGTGACATCAGTGAAGAACGCATGAGTCAGTGGGTGAAAGCCATTCATTATGGGAACGAAGACATATCTGGCGGAATCGATCAATTTTGGTTAAGCAGTACTTTACGTATTTCTCCAGTTGAACAAGTTCGTTTCCTCAAACAGCTATATGAAGAGACTCTCCCATTTGACCTAAACGCCATGAGAACGGTCAAACGAATGATGGTACAAGAAGAAGAGAAACATGCCACCCTATACGGCAAAACAGGCTCCGGATCAGACATCGGCTGGTACGTAGGTTTTATCAAACATGAACACAAAACCTACATCTTCGCCACAAATATCAAAGGCACAGGCATAGAAGCAAAAGACATTACCTATCGCATTTTGAAAAAATATCATTTGATAGAAGCATCCGTTTAGGGTGCTTTTTTATGTGTGAAAAAGGGGATATATAGATAAGTTGATGATATATGGATTAGTTTTAAAGAATGATATATTTATAGAAATATATTGAAGTATAATTTCAAATGTATTATTATATATGGCGTAATGTTACAAATGTTACAAATATATGATAAGGAGATTAATATGAACCTAAAAAGAAAAGTAAAATGGAAAAGGAATATCGCGGCACTACTAGCCTTTGTGATGCTTTTATCAATGTTACCTTCTGATATTTTTGCAGAAGAACATGACAAAAATACAAAATCAAGTCATAACAGCTTAGAAGAATTAGATGATTCAAAAGCCATTGAAATGGCAGGGATTGACGAAGACGAAATTGGAAAAGACGGAGAAGTTCTTTCAGAAAGAACAGAAAACAGCAAGCTTTTTTATGAAGGAGAGGGTGTATTTACACAAGAGGTATATCCTGACCCTATTCATATAAAAGAGGCCTCAGACGCTGAGTGGGAGGACATCTCTCCTGAATTAAAGACGATCTCGCAAAAAGAAATAGAGACAGAAAATGCGAGATTAGAATCAACTTTTCAAAAGCAAATGAAGCAAGGACTATATGCTACATTTGAACACAAGAAGCGTCAAATTGAATTTTCAATTTTAAAAGCTTCAGGTAAAAACAAATCAGAAATCAATTCCAAGGATACCTCAGCACAATTTAAAGAGAACACCAATGAGCTTACATATGAAGAGGTATTTCCAAATATAGATTTACGATCATTTACCTTTAATGAAAACATCAAAGAAGATATTGTACTCAATCATTATGATGGCTACAATTCTTTTACATTTAAAATAAAAACAGATCTAACTGGGGAAATTGAGGAAGACGGTTCTATTACATTTTATGATCAGAAAAAGCGGACCATTTTTCAAGTCCCTAAACCATTTATGACTGATTCTAATTTAGATGAAAAGTCAGGTGAAGTGGCTCGCTCAGAAGATGTGACCTTTAAACTAGAAAAAGAAGACGATGGCTATTTACTTCGTGTGACTGCTGATGAGAAATGGCTTAAGGATCCTGAACGAGTTTATCCTGTGTCTATCGATCCATCGACTTCTTTATCTGTGTCAGCAGACACATTCATCATGAGTAAATACCCAACAACAAACTATTCATCCTCTACGCAAAAATGGGATGCTAATCTGAAAAGTTATGTACTGAAAACCGGTTATTATGATAAAACAACTGGTACAAACTACGCTTTCATGAAGTTTAATTCATTCAAACCGATTCAAAATATGAATGTAACAAAAGCGACGTTCAAAACGTATGTTGCTCATTCATATTACGGAACGAAAGCAACTGGTCTTTGGTTGGATACAGTGAATGCCAACTATGATCATACAAAGCTAACATGGAACAATAAACCAAGTTCTAAAAACATCGGTAAAGCCAATGTATATAAAGGACAATGGGCGAGCTATGATGTGACATCAACCATCAAAGCTTGGAATAGTGGAACAGCTAACTATGGCTTTAAATTACATGCAAATGGAAATGGACAAGACCATTGGAAAAAAATAATCTCATCAACAAACTCAACCAATAAACCAGTCATTGAAGTAACGTATACCATTCCACAAGCAAATGCACCAACTGTAAAAGGTTTTAGTAATGGAAATGGAACAGGTTACTTCAATTTAAGTTGGAAAAAGGTGTCTGGTGCAAAAGGCTATAAAGTATGGCTGTACAACGGAAAAGAGTATGAAGCCATTTCAGTTGGGAATGTGGCATCATGGAGTACAAAAGGAAAGAATATTTGGCCGACAGCGAGCGAGATTGCAGCTAAAAAATATAAACTTCATTTAGATGGAAAAGGGGGGACAGAATTAGCGGTTGATCCTTCCCCGGTTTACAAAAACTCAGGCGGTAAGTATGCGACAAGTAAAAATTACTGGGTAGCTGTAAGTGCGATTTTTGACCAAGGTGAAGGCGCAATGTCAGCAAAGGTAAAACCTGTCGTGCCGAATGTTGCTAGAGCGAAAGCACCTAGTACAAAAGGTTTCAATAATAATAACGCAACAGGTTACTTTGATCTTTCTTGGACTTCAGTTTCCGGTGCAACTGGTTATAAAATACAAATGTTTAATGGGAAAAGCTATGAGACATTGGATATCGGGAATCAGACATCATGGTCAACAAAAGGGAAAAAAGTATGGCCGACAACGGCTGAGATCAAAGCAGGTAAATATGCATTGCACCTGCAAGATGGAAAAGGTGCTGAGCTTCCAATTCATCCTGGTCCGACTTATAAAAATGCTGGAAGAGATGCGGCTCAAAAACACTATTCCTTCAGAGTGATTGCCTACAATAAAGATGGAGAAGCCATTGCTTCACCGCCAGCTGGACCAACTTTACCTGATTTATCTAGACCGAAAGCTTTATCTGGGTATGCTTATACCAATACAAAAGAGAGCCAAACAGGTTATATCAATTTACATTGGGACAAAGTGAAAAATGCAAAAGGGTATAAAATTAACATTTATAATGGTAAGGCATATCAATCATTTGATGTGGGTGATGTCGATCATTGGACAACACAAAACAAGAATATTTGGCCAACTCCTGATGAAATTAAAAGTGGGAAATATGTGCTTCATACAGATAGTAAGGGCGGGGAATTAGCGCTAGACCCATCACCAGTATATGAAAATGCGAATGGAAATTATAAAGGACGTAAGAACTACTCCTTTACCCTTTCTGCCTACGATGCAAATGGAGAAACCATTCCAACACCACCATTTAACCCGACATTCCATGAAGGGGCCGAATTCCTTGGAACAGAGGATTACTGGTCGATTATTGATATACCAGACGGTCAGCTTAATGGTGCAACTGGGAATGTCATTGTCAGTGAAGAAGAAATGTCGATTGATGGAAGAGGACCGGGGCTTGGAATTGGTCGAACGTACAACAGTTTAGATGCAGCTGACCACCTGTTTGGTCAAGGGTGGTACGCAGATGTAGAAACGAGTATCACCCCAACAAAAGAAGGTGTCATCTATATTGATGAAGATGCCACAACTCATGTTTTTACAAAAAAAGCAGATGGTACGTATCAACCACCAACAGGTATTTTCCTTGAATTAACAGAATCAAAAGATGAATACACGTTAAAAACGACGGACCAAACCTTTGCACACTTTAGTAAAAACGGTGGGAAAATCACCAAGATTGTAGATGGACATAAAAATACAACGACATACAAATATAACGAAAACAATCAGCTCACTTCAATGGAAGATGCATCTGGCCGAAAAATAACAATGGAATATGATGAAGATGGTCATATCATCTCCGTTCAAGGACCAAAAGGGAAAAAGCTTTCATATGAGTATGATGCAGGCTTACTAGTGAAAGTCATTGACTCAGATGGAACGAGCATCTCATATGAATACGATAAAGAAGGCAGATTGATTAAACAATTCTCTCAAAACAGCACAGAAGATCAGCCTGTTTTTACAGAATACCAATATGAAAATCACCGTTTAGTTAAGGCAATCAATGCCAAAAAAGAAACCTTTGAGTATGCATATGATATGTCTAAAAAGACACTCATGATGACGCAGCCAAACGGTCGAAAAATACAGTATACGTATAACGAAGCAGCCAATCCAATTCAAGTTGTAGATGATGCGGAAGGTTTGAAGATTACGACCAAAACCAAATATGAAGGAAATCAAATCGTTGAAGAAGCTGATCCGAATGATGTGGAAAAAGGGAAAGCTTCAGAAAGCTATTCGTATGATAAGAACGGCAATGTTATTCAAGCAAAAGATGCTTACGGGACAGAAACCTACGAGTATAACAAAAACAATGATGTCACTAAAGTGAAAGATACAGAAGGAGATATTACAGATATCGCCTACGATGGATTAGATGCTGTATCTGAGACAGATCAAAGTGGAAATATGTCTTCAGCAAGTATTTATGATTCTTACGGGAATTTGATACAAACGAGTAAAGAACTTGCTGCAGGCGCGAGTATTTTGAAAAATGGCAGTTTTGAAGATACGCTAACTGGCTGGAAGCTTACAGCATCTAAGGATGACGGGAAATTAGCGCAAATAGCTGGGAAAAGTGGTGTGTTATCTGGCGGCCGGGTATTAGAAATCAGTTCACAGTCGACAACTGAAGGAACAGAACTTGGCTATTCTTCGGCTACACAAGAAGTAACACTAGAGCCAAATACGACGTATACACTGAGTGGGAAAATAAAGACAGAACTAACGAAAGCAAGAGCATTTTTTAACATTGATTTAAGAGATACAAACAATAAACGAATTCAATGGATCAGCAACGGCTACAGCACACTATCAGGCAAAAACGATTGGACAAAACGCCAAGTTTCGTTTACGACGCCATCTCATGCAGGCAAAGCTGTGATCTATATGGAAGTGGATCATCGAGATAAGGCTGGAAAAGGAAAAGCCTGGTTCGATGAAATTCAGCTAGAAAAAGGCGAAGTTTCATCAAGTTATAATCCAGTCAAAAATAATTCCTTTACGGATAAAACAACAAGCTGGAGCGGGTCAGGTGGTTCATTAGATAATGAAGAAGGCTTTAACGATGACGTTTCGTTAAAAATGACCAGAACCTCTTCAACTCAAGCAAATGCCATCTATAAACAATCTGTACCGATTGAACAAAGTGCGAATGATCAATCTGTGTATGTCACATTGACTGGGATGTCTAAGGCTGAAAATGTCAAAGCTTCAAATGAAAATGATTACTCACTTCAAGCGTCCGTTACGTATACAGATGGCACAACAGGAACGTTTAATGCAAAATTCCCGACTGGTACACAGGAGTGGAACCGAGCGGCGGTTGTCATACCAAAAACAAAACCATTGAAAAAAGTCGACGTTCAGATTGTTTTCCAAAAAAGCGCGACTGGAACGGCTTGGTTTGATGATATCCGTCTAGTAGAAGGTAGTCTGTTAACGAAAACCACTTACGACGAGAAAGGGAACTATGCAGTTAAAGAAGAGGATGAGCTTGGTTACTCATCTCAATCTGCCTTCGACGAAACAGGCAAAAAACTTTCTGAAACCGATGCGAAAGGTGAAAAAACAACATTCGAATATGACCAGGCTGATCAGCTGAAGAAAATCACTTTATCTAACGGGACATCCATTGTAAGAACCTACGATAAAGAGGGCAATGAACAGTCGAAAACCATTCGTGCAGAGTCAGATCAAACGTATCAATTTGAATACGACCTTATGGGCAAATTAACAAAAACCATTGATCCATTAGGAAATGTGTTAAAAAGTGAATATGATGCGAATAGCAACTTAATTAAAACCATTTCTGCAAATGGACATGAAGTGTCTCTCACGTATGATGGAACAGACCGAGTGAAATCAAAGTCATACAATGGAACAGAAAAATATCACTTTAGCTATGATAAAAACGGAAACGAAACAACGGTTGTCAACAAAGAACAAAACACAACCAAAAACAGAACGTTCGACCAACAAAACCGCATCACAAAGTTAACAGAGCGAGGCAGCAGCCAAACTTGGACGTATCCAATCGATTCAGATAAACTGAAATCCTTTGAATGGACACACGGAAATCAAAAAGGGACGAACCAATTCAGTTATAATAAGCTTGATCAAATGACGCAAATGAAGGATTCGAGTTCTACGTATTCGTTTGATTATGATGAAAATGGAAATGTTCAGTCCTTTATTACAGGTAACGGCAGTGGTGCTAGCTTTGCTTATGATGAGCGCAATTTAATTAATGATTTGCATATTGGAACAAACCAAGGCACAACGATCTTAAACGAAGCTTACGAATATGATCAAAATGGAAACAGAATAACGATTGATCAAGGAAGCAACGGGAAGATTCGTTATGAATATGGAAAATTAGATCAATTGATCAAAGAAACTCATCCAGATGGCACGGTCATTGAGTACACATATGATGGGTTTGGAAACAGAAAAACCGTCACGACTGAAAAAAATGGCACTAAAAAAACAATCAACGCATCATTCAACATCATGAACCAACTGACAAAGGTAAATGATGAGACTTTAACTTATGACAAAAATGGCAACCGAACGTCTGACGGACAATTCCTTTATGAATGGGATGCAGAAGATAACATAACGGCCATCAAGAAAAAAGGCGAAGACAAGCCATTTGTCACTTACAAATATGATGAGCGTGGATATAGAATTCAAAAAACAGTGAATGGAAAAGTCACCAATTACTTTTATGACGGCGACAGCCTGAATGTTTTATACGAAACAGATGGAGACAACGAAGTCACAAAAACATACACATACGGTGAGAGTGGACAACTCCTTGCATTCACACAAAACGAGAAAAAATATTTCTATCACTACAATGCACACGGTGATGTCATTGCCATCACAAATAGTGCAGGAAAAATCGTTGCTGAGTACGAATACGATACATGGGGAGTTCCAACTAAAGTAAAAGAAGATGAAGAAGTAAAAGGAAACCCATATCGCTATGCTGGTTACCGCTTCGATGAAGAAACAGGACTTTACTATTTAATCGCCCGCTACTATGAACCGAGAAACGGCGTATTCCTATCACTTGACCCAGACCCAGGAAGCGATGGAGATGCACTAGATCAAAACGGCTATACTTATGGCAACAACAACCCAGTCATGAATGTGGACCCAGACGGCCATTGGGTATGGTTTGTTGTCAATGCAGGATTTGCGGTATATGATGGATACAAAGCTTATAAATCAGGCAAGGGCTGGAAAGGTGCAGCAGTTGCAGCCGCATCAGGATTTGTAGGTGGTGGAAAGTTAAAATTAACAAAAAAAATCGGAAAATGGGCTACCTCAAGACATTGGTATAAAGGAACATTTAAATCCAAAAGAAAGTCGTTGGACTATCATCATAATAAACATATTGTGAGAAATGGTAAATCTTACAGTAAAAAAAGATATACAAAAGTTGCTAGAGCATTTTATCGATCTAATAAGCATTTACGCGAAAAAGTAATACTATCTACTGGAAAAAAAGGATACAGGATTAAGAATGGAAAAAAGGGTGGTTATTATACAAGGAGTGGAAAGGTAGTTACATTTTGGAATAATAATTGGAAGAAAAAGAAAAGGCGTTAATTTTAATTTCTACAATATAGAAGGGCCTGAATATGGATGAAATTTTTTAAAAGATATAATATTGATCAAAAAACATTAGATGAAATCAAAAAATATTATGTATTATTACATGGTCCGTTTCCAAATGATATGTACGATTTTGAAGAAGAAACAAATACTTCTTTAGATGAATTTTATGAATTTTTCGCTTTAATAACTGGAAGTTTAAATTATATAATTGAAGATAAAAAAATACCTAGGTATCAAAGAGAAATGTTAAAAAAAACGTTCTATGAACATTATCCACATTTTAGTAATTATAAAAGTGAAATTTTAAAATATCAAGAATTAAGTGAATGCTTAGACTTTCATGAAAAAATTAGGATTTTGATTAATAAGCTTATAAAAGGAGTATGAATCTTTAAACTAAAATAATAAACAAAAACAGCTGTCAAGTATATTTGATAGCTGTTTTAATTAATTTGGTAAAGACACAATTTATTTTTATGACGCGGACAGCATGACTATTTTATACGAAACCGATGAACGCAGTCAAAAAAGCATACACATACAGTGACAAGTGACAGTGGACAACTCCTTGCTTTCACACAAAACGGGAAAAAATATTTCTATCACTACAATGCACACGGTGATGTCATAGCCATCACAAACAGTGCAGGAAAAATCGTTGCTGAGTACGAATACGATACATGGGGCGTCCCAACAAAGGTAAAAGAAGATGAAGAAGTAAAAGGCAACCCATATCGCTATGCAGGTTACCGCTTCGACGAAGAAACAGGACTTTACTATTTAATCGCCCGCTACTATGAACCGAGAAACGGCGTATTCCTTTCACTAGATACAGACCCAGGAAGCGATGGAGATGCACTAGATCAAAACGGATATACCTATGGAAACAACAACCCAGTCATGAATGTGGACCCAGACGGCCATTGGGTATGGTTTGTTGTCAATGCAGGATTTGCGGTATATGATGGATACAAAGCTTATAAATCAGGAAAAGGTTGGAAAGGTGCAGCTTTAGCAGCCGCATCTAATTTTGGACCTAGGAAGATATTTAAGGGTGCGAAAAGAATTTATGGTTTTGCAGCTAAAACGATTAAAATTAAAGGGCATACAAAACATGGTCTTAATCAGTCAGTAGGTAGAATTGGAGGGCGTGGAGTTAGTGCGAAAGCAAAACTAGACGCTATTCGTAACCCTAAGAAAAAAATTGATCAAGGAAATGGAACTATAAAGTATGTTGGTAAAAAAGCTACAGTAGTTTTAAATAAAAAAGGGCAAGTTGTTACTGCTTTTGGTAGTTCACTAGCAAAAGGAGATAAGAATAGATTTCACACGCATGGAAAAGGGAACAAGTCCAAAAAGAGAAGAAGATAAAAACTATTTAAGGGGGGATTAGATGGCGCTAATTACGGATGACTTTATTGAAGTCGAGTTAAAACCTAGGACGTATCAAGAAGATGGAAACGATCCATTTGTTTTATCTATTTTTGAGTTGTCTGAAAGTAAAAAGGTGATAGTTCGAGATTTTTCTGCAGTGTTATTAAAAAGTGAGTATGAAAAGTTAGTCTCAGAAATTGAAGATCTAATGAATAATAAGTTGAAAAATCTTTATTTTGAAACTATTGAGCCACTGTTTATTTTAAGAATGAATAAAGTAATTGAAAAATATGTAATTGAAATCGAAGTGTTTATTAATGATGAAATACAGTCAGAACAATATGAGATAAAACTTGATGAGGAACATGTAAAATGCTTTTTAAAAGATTTGAAATATGATATCGAAAATATAAAAAAACCTCCGAAACTTCCTTAATTATCATTAGTGTCTAACTAAACTAAACCCTCCTTCTTAGTATTATGAAGGAGGGTTTAGTATGAAACAGAATAAGGTCATAATAAATTTAAAATTATAAGAAAACGAAATGATGAAGTGAATTTACTAAGAAAAGAAATAATCCTAGATGTATTGAAAGATATCTAAGCCCACTACCACTGGTAAAAAGGGTTTGAGGTGTTATTTAAATAATAGAACGATTAACGAAAGCTATTGAAGAGCTGTGTATACAATTGAAGTTATTTAAATAAATAAAGTTTGACACGTACATTTGGCGCATCTTTATCAAGCTTAGCAGTAAAAGTTGCTTAAATGTAGTCAGTTTACAGTGTGAAGTAAGTTTGAGAAAACCTTATTTAGAGATGGTGTAATTAATGGACGAACCAAAAATGCTAGACTGTTTAAATAAAATACGAAAAGTTTTAAAGAGGACGATCAAACAAGAAAACGAATCATTGTACTTTTACAATAACCTCTCGGAGGACACACAATGACATGGTTTTTAAATGAAAAAATCCAGAAACAAATCCCTGATTTCGATATCAACCATCTAAAGCAAATCAATGAATTCCACTACTTTAAAGAGTATAATGAACATTACGACTTGATCAATTGTATTGTTCTGCACATCCCATATGAATCCCCGAATCTACAAGCAGACATTCATCTGAAATTTACCAATGTCTCTTCTGTTCAAATCAAAGATTTGGAGTTAACAAACGATGACCATATTATATTGAACATTCAACTTTTGGATAGAGGCTGGGAATATTTGAATTACTTTGTCGAAGATGATGAAGAACAGTATTTTTCTTTTTATTGTGAAACGATTCAAGTTATACAAGTCGTTTCAAATGAATCGGGCTAGTCTCTCTACATATGTGCGAATGATGCTTTTCCATCCTAACATAGAAAGGTGCAATGACATTGAATCGAATGATGAAGTGGCTTTTTTTTGCAGCAGTCATCGCTGGCTTATTGGTATGCGCATTCTTTGTGTTCCGTTTCAACCAGCCTAAGCCGACGACAAACATCCATTATGCAGACACACAAAACAAACAGCAAACACTCGATATGTACATGCCAAAGGGCAAAGGTGAAGACAAAAAGAAAAAGCATCCAGTCATGATCTATCTCCATGGCGGCGGCTGGACAGGCGGCGATAAGAGTAGAGTCGCTTCAAAGGCTGATTATTTTACAGGTCAAGGGTATGTGTTTGTTTCAATGAATTACAGGCTTCACCCTGATGCTAATTACGAGCAGATGGCAGATGATACGGCAAACGCCATTAAATGGGTGAAGGATCATGCGGATGAATATCAAATTGATTCATCAAAAATCAATGTCATGGGTCACTCAGCGGGCGGTCATTTGACGGCACTGGTTGCCACAGATTCGACCTACTTAAAACGTGTGGGGCTGTCGCCAAAAGCGATCAATTCCATCGTGATTTTAGATGGGCCGTTAAACCTCAATCAATTTATACAAGCCATCCCATCGTACAAAAAAGTCTTTGGCAAACAAGAGAAGAACTGGACAAAGGCATCACCTGTCACTTATATGAATCAAGCGAATGTACCGCCTGTCTATTTGGTGACGGGCTGGGAAAATCCTGAGGTGTACCGATTTGCAGAAAAACTAAATCATGATAAAGGCTCTCGGTTTGTTTTTCGGGTTCATACGCTAAGCCATAGTGACCTGAACAAATGGTTTGGATCAGACAGAGCGCCAAAAGAAGCACAAAAAATGACAGAGGCTGTGATGGCTTTTGTCAAAAAACAAAATCAATAACGAAGACCGTATGCTCGGGCAATTCTTTTTGCCGCAGTATAATGATAAAGTGGTTTGATATTAAAGGAGTGTATGTTGTTGTCATCACGAATGGAAAATAAAGTGTTCAACTGCGAAAAAGAGCTGACGCTGAATATTATCGGCGGTAAGTGGAAAATGCTGATTTTATGGCACCTTGGCAGAGAAGGGACAAAACGTTTTGGTGAGTTAAAGTCGTTAATGCCTGGGATTACGCAAAGAATGCTTGTCAATCAGCTAAGAGAATTAGAGGAAGATCACATTGTGCACCGGGAGGTTTATCCTGTCGTTCCGCCAAAGGTTGAGTATTCTCTCACAGAATTAGGAGAAAGCTTAATGCCGATTTTAGAGGCGATGTATGATTGGGGAAAACAATATCTCGACAGCAATTTTTTAAAGGACGATAAATAGTCATATCACCGATTGTAGACAAAGGGCTAAAATTACTTTATTTTAGCCCTTTGTCTTCTTTTCAATCACACTGAGATACTGGCCAAAAGACAGTATCTTTTTTGTAACCATATGCGAAAAAGTATAGTATGTAAAAAAAAAGTGCGTACTTGGATTGCGTCCATCCTGTTGTTATACTCATTTCATCGTTCAAGATGCATCAACCGCGGAGCTCTTGAAGATGAAATGAAAAACGGGAGTGAAAGTTGATGAAATTACAATTAGCATTAGATTTAGTGAATATACCAGAAGCGATTGAGCTGATCAAAGAAGTAGAAGCATCCATTGATGTGGTCGAAATTGGTACACCTGTTGTGATTAACGAAGGGCTTCGTGCTGTAAAAGAAGTCAAGCAGGCTTTTCCGAATTTACGTGTACTCGCTGATCTGAAAATTATGGATGCTGCCGGCTATGAAGTGCAGCAGGCATCCGAAGCTGGAGCAGATATCGTCACCATTCTTGCAGCGGCAGAAGATATGTCCATTCAAGGAGCGGTGAAAGAAGCGAAAGCAAGAGGAAAACAAATTCTAGTTGATATGATTGGCATCAAAGATATCGCAGGCCGTGCAAAAGAGCTGGATGCGCTCGGGGTCGATTATATTTGTGTGCATACAGGCTATGATCTGCAAGCGGTTGGACAAAACTCATTTGCTGACCTTATGACGATTAAACAAGTTGTCAAACAGGCGAAAACAGCGATTGCAGGCGGAATTAAGCTTGATACGTTACCTGAAGTCGTGAAATTAAACCCTGATTTAATCATTGTCGGCGGCGGAATCGCAAGTCAGGACAATAAAGCAGAAGTGGCTGCACAAATGAAACAGCTGATCGCACAATCATGAAGACCAGCGACTATGTGAAAGTCATTTTAAATGAACTTTCTGAGCATTCGTCAGCCATTCAAGACGAACAAGCAGAGCATCTGGTTACAAGTATTTTATCCGCACAAAAAGTCTTTGTGACAGGTGCAGGCAGGTCTGGCTTGATGGGAAAATCGTTTGCGATGAGACTTACGCATATTGGCGTCAAGGCATATGTAATTGGAGAAACGAATACGCCTTCCTTTACAGAAGAGGATCTTTTGATTGTGGGGAGCGGATCTGGCCGCACAGAGTCTTTGCTTGTCCTTGCAAAAAAAGCAAAAGCAATTGGTGGAAAAGTGGCAGCGTTCACCCTTTCTGCTGAGTCACCTTTAGCTGATCTATCGGATGAAGTCATCTTATTATCAGGTGCGCCGAAGGATCAACAGGAAGGAAACCATCATACCATTCAGCCAATGGGCTCACTATTTGAGCAGTCGCTTCTTTTGACATACGATGCGGTTATTTTACGGTTAATGGAAATAAAAGAGCTCGACACACATAAAATGTACGGTCACCATGCAAATTTAGAATAGATATTTTCAAAGCCTTTCCTTTCTTAGAAGGAGAGGTTTTTTTCATTTATCAAGATCAGAATCTTGACATCATCTATTTGATGTAACTATAATTGTTACATCGTTAAAGGAAAAGCGCAATCACGGAAGGAAGATGAACATGAAAGTACAAATTTGGTCAGATATCGCCTGTCCTTTTTGTTATATAGGAAAAAAACAGCTGGAAACAGCGCTAGAACAATTTCCAGAGAAGGAGCAGGTAGAGATAGAGTTTAAAAGCTTTGAGCTTGATCCACATGCACCTACTCAGGTCGATTATGATGTCCATGATATGCTCGTCAAAAAATATGGCATGAGCCGCAGCCAGGCCATGGCGATGAATGAGCAGGTGAAGCAGGCCGGCAAAGAGAAAGGAATCGATTTTCAATTCGATCCGCTCGTGTTGACCAACACCTTTGATGCCCATCGATTGGCGCAATATGCTGGTCAAATGGGGAAAGGCGATTTCGTTATGGGAGAGCTGTTTCAAGCATATTTTACAGATGGAAAGCATGTTGGTGATCGTCAAACCCTTTTACAAATTGCAGAAAAAGCAGGTCTTGATGAAAAGGAAGTACAGCAAGTTTTGGGTGGCGAAGCATTTGCCGATCATGTCCGAAAAGATGAACAAGAAGCGAGACAGCTTGGTATCAATGCTGTTCCGTTTTTCTTGATCAATGACAAGTATTCAGTTGCAGGTGCGCAGCCAGCCGATACGTTCCTGCGCGCACTTGAAACAGCTTGGACAGAGGAAGCAGCTCAAGCAGAGAAAGCGTCTGCCAATTCATTTGAAGCAGCATGTGCAGATGGCGTATGTGCGGTGCCTTCCCCTAAAGAAGAGGCGTAATAGATATGTTCCCTATCTTTTTATAAGATGGGGATTTTTTATTGTTTAATGATGGATGAGGGGTAACACATGTCTTTCATTTCAGGGATCCGACCCATTCACGCCTCATGCTGGAATCTAAAATAAAATGAGCCACTTGGAGTAAGGGCTCATTTTATTCGTTTGATCGTTTCACCTGGAACCAATTCAGGCTCGTAAAACGTTTGATCAGGGAGATTCTTTTTTCCTTGTACTTTTTTAATCATCCAGTCTGCTGCATCACGGCCCATTTGCTCCTGAGGATGGGTCAGTGTTGTCAGCTTCACATGGGCATTTTTCTGGGCGATATACGAATTATCCTGTCCAATAATCGAGAGATCATCTGGAATGGACAGCCCGATTTCGCTGCATACATTGGCTACTTCTAAACCCACCTCATCGTTATAGCAAACAAGAGCAGTCAGCTCATGCTGGTGCGCCATCAGGAATGTGTGAATTTGCTCTCCCAAATGCTGCTTCGATTCTGTATCGAAAAAGAGCACATGCTCAGGCAGGAAATTAAGCTTCGCTTCACCTAGCGCTTGAATATAGCCCTTCATTCGATATTTTCCCTGTAAATCATCTGTTTTTGAAATAAGTCCAATTTGCTGATGGCCTGAGGTGATCAGCTCTTTTGTGGCTAAATAGCTGGATTTTACATCATCTAAACAGAGAAAAGGAACCTCTAGCTGCTCATAATAGGCATTGATCATAATGAGCGGTACATCCTGTTCTTTAAAGGATAAGTAGTACGAAATGTTTGGATTATATAAATTGCTTTTCGTCGGCTCGACAATAAGTCCGTCCACCCCAAAAGACAGCATCATCTCCAGCGCTTTTTTCTCCTGCTCAACATCGTTATTTGTACTTGCCAGTAACAAGGAATAGTTCTCTTCGTTTAATCGGCTTTCAATGCCTCGAATGATAGAAGGGAAAATGTAATCGGATATGTATGTTGTAATGACCCCAATCGTTTTCATATGTGCATGTCCCGCAGGTTTTGTTTGATATTGATTGGTCACAAATGTGCCTGAACCTTTTTCGCTGCGCAAAAATCCTTCGCTGGACAATTCCAAAATGGCTTTTCGAACTGTATGTCTGCTTACTTGATACATGTCTTGCAGGCTTGATTCGGTTGGAATGCGCTCCCCGATCCGATAATCCCCTGTGAGTATTTTGCTTTTTATATCATCAATAATGATCTGGTACTTCTTTTTCATCGTTTCACTTCTTTCTCAGTTGATCATCTACTCGGATTGAGAAGAAATTGTATGGACATATTTTAACATGGTTGTCGAATCAAAAACAGGCGCTTTCCTTTTCAGTCATGACCCCTCCAGAAAAAATGCAGGTTTTTGTCACATTATGTATGTACAACTATATTTATTATTGACATATGTACGTACAAATATTATATTGTGATTGTACCAGAGAATCAATGAATCTAGAAAAACAAAATTGAAACCGCTATCAAAATGGGGGTGAACGTAGATTGAATCATAAAGAGACGGCCAAAGCCTTGAAAGAAGGACGGACATCTTTAGGCATTGAATTTGGTTCAACACGAATTAAAGCGATTTTAATAGATGAGGAATTTCAGCCAATTGCACAAGGTGCATATGAATGGGAAAGTTTTCTCCAGGATGGAATTTGGACGTACAACTTAATTGATATCATTACAGGTCTGCAAGTGGCCTATCGAGAGATGAAAGAACAGGCCGAGCAAAAGTATGGTGTGACCATTCAAACCATTGGCTCAATCGGGGTATCAGCGATGATGCATGGTTATGTGGCATGTGATCATACAGGAGAGGTTCTCGTTCCGTTCCGAACATGGCGGAATGCAACGACCATCGAGGCGAGTCAAAAGCTGACAGATGTATTTCAATTTCATATTCCAGAAAGATGGAGCATTGCCCATTTGTATCAAGCGGTATTAGAAGAGGAAAAACATCTATCCCGATTAGAATATATGACCACTTTGTCTGGATATATTCACTGGCTGTTAACCGGAAAGCAGGCCATTGGTATTGGCGATGCGTCAGGGATGTTTCCGATTGATGACGAAACGAAGGACTACAATGAAGAAATGCTCCAGCAATTTGAAGCATTGATTGCAGAAAAAGGCTACCCGTGGAAGCTTCGCCACCTTCTGCCGCATGTCTATTTAGCAGGCGAAGAGGCAGGCGTGTTAACGGCAGCAGGAGCAGCCATTTTGGATCAAGGAAAACATTTGCAGCCAGGCATTCCATTTTGCCCGCCGGAAGGTGACGCTGGAACGGGAATGGTGGCAACAAACAGTGTAGAAAGACGGACTGGGAATATTTCTGTTGGGACATCGGTTTTTGCCATGATTGTGCTGGAGCAGGATCTAAAAGGTGTGTATCCAGAAGTGGATATGGTTACGACGCCGGATGGACTGCCAGTTGCGATGGTTCATGCGAATAACTGTACAAGTGACCTAAACGCTTGGATGAATATATTCAAAGAGGCATTTGAAGCACTAGGCATGCAAGTGGAGTCAGAAAGGTTATACGAATCGTTATTGCAGCAATCTTTAGAAGCAGATCGAGATGGCGGCGGTCTCTTAAGCTATGGCTATTACTCTGGTGAAAATATTACGAGACTGCCAGAAGGAAGACCTCTTTTTGTCAGGTCTCCTGAAAGCCGCTTTAACCTCGCTAATTTCATGCGCACCCATTTGTTCTCCGCTTTTGGTGCTATGAAAATAGGCATGGACCGGTTAAAGGAACAGGAACATGTAGTGATTGACCGCTTACTAGGACATGGGGGATTATTTAAAACACCGCTCGTTGGACAAAAAATGGTTGTCGCAGCGCTAAATACACCTGTATCAGTCGTTTCAACAGCGGGAGAAGGTGGTGCGTTTGGGATGGCGGTCCTTGCTTCATATATGGTCCATCATCAGCAGCAAACATTGGCTGAATTTCTTACCCAACGAGTATTTGCCCATACATCAGAAGAACTCATGGAGCCCGATCCACTCGATGTCAAAGGCTTTGATGAATTTTTAAAGCGCTATCAAAAGGGGCTTCCGATTGAAGAAGCGGCAGTAGCGCATCTGCTGCCAAAGAAAGGAGTGACGACGGTATGCTAGATCGCTTAAAAGAAGAAGTGTATCAAGCAAATTTAGATTTGCCAAAATACGGACTTGTGAAATTTACATGGGGCAATGTCAGTGCATGTGATCGTGACAGTGGTTTGTTTGTGATTAAGCCGAGCGGCATAGCGTATGACCAGCTATCAGCAAAAGATATGGTCGTGGTGAACTTTGACGGTGAAGTGGTGGAAGGAGAATTCAGTCCTTCGTCAGATACAGCTACACATGCAGTTCTTTACAAACACTTTGAGGAAATAGGGGGCATTTCACATAGCCATTCTATGTGGGCAACCGTTTGGGCGCAGGCAGGTCTTGATTTACCAGCAATGGGCACAACACATGCCGATACATTTTACGGCGCCGTTCCGTGCGCTCGTTTTCTTACAGAAGAAGAAGTCAATCGGGGTTATGAGGTAGAAACGGGCAAGCTGATCATCGAAACGTTTGAGAAAAGAAACCTAGATGTGATGGCGGTGCCGGGTGTATTGCTTCAAGGTCATGGTCCATTTACATGGGGGAAGGATGCAAAAAGTGCGGTCACAAACAGTGTGATTTTAGATGAAGTCGCCAAAATGAACCTTTTTGCCAAGCAATTGAACGAATTTGCTGAGCCATTGCCGCAGCGAATTTTAGATAAACATTACTTAAGAAAACATGGAAAGCATGCGTATTACGGACAAAAACCTTCAACATAAAGAAACGAGGGATATCTATGTTAACAAGCCTGAAAAAAGAGTTTTGGTTTATCGTTGGGTCACAACATTTATATGGTGATGAAGCACTGAAAAAAGTAAAAGCAGATGCACAAAAGATGACGGATGCTTTAAATGAGAGCGGTTTGCTTCCTTATCCAGTGATCTTGCAGAAACTGGCTGTCAGTGCCGATCAAATCACAAAGCTTATGAAAGAGGTCAATTATCGCGATGAAGTTGTCGGTGTGATGACGTGGATGCATACATTTTCTCCAGCAAAAATGTGGATACGCGGCACTAGTCTTTTGCAAAAGCCTCTTTTGCATCTTGTTACACAATATTATGAAAAGATTCCGTGGGACACGATCGACATGGACTATATGAATCTCCATCAATCCGCACATGGAGACAGAGAATATGGCTATATCAATGCACGTTTAAATAAACAAAACCAAATTGTGACCGGTCATTGGTCTAAGCCGGAAGTGCAGCAGCAAATTGCTGATTGGATGGACGTTGCGGCTGCCTATCATGAGAGCTTTCACATCAAAGTAGCCCGGTTTGGTGACAACATGCGGCATGTGGCTGTGACAGAAGGCGATAAAATCGAAGCGCAGATTCAATTAGGATGGACCGTTGACTACTTTGGAATAGGCGATCTCGTCGAATATGTAAATGCAGTAGAAGACGAAGAGGTAGATGCATTATTTGCTGAGTATTTAACGCAATATGATGTGAATTATGGAACGTATTCAGTTGAAGAGTGGGAAAAAAGTGTCAAGGTGCAGGCGCGATATGAGATCGCCATCAAACGTTTCTTAGATGAAGGCGGCTATAATGCCTTTACAACAAACTTTGAAGACTTACATGGGATGAAGCAGCTGCCTGGACTTGCGGTACAGCGGCTGATGGCAAAGGGATACGGCTTTGCTGGGGAAGGTGATTGGAAAACGGCCGCACTGGACCGCTTATTAAAGGTGATGAGTCATCATCAATCCACTGGATTTATGGAGGACTACACGTATGAAATGACGTCTGGAGAGGAAGCAGTGCTGCAATCTCATATGCTGGAAGTAGATCCAGCGCTCGCCCATACAAAACCTGTCATTGTCGTGTCTCCACTTGGGATCGGAAACCGGGAAGATCCAGCGCGTCTTGTGTTCGATGGAAAAGCAGGCGATGGTGTCGTTGTCTCCATAGCAGATTTTGGAACTCATTTCAAATGGCTGATACAAGAAGTCGAAGCCTTTGAGCCGGAGGAAGCAGCACCTCATTTACCAGTTGCGCGTGTATTGTGGAAAATCAAACCGAATTTTCAGGATGGCGTCAAAGCATGGATTAAAGAAGGCGGAGGCCACCATACAGTCGTGTCTCTCAATTTAACGGTTGATCAAATTGTTCACTTTGCAAAGCTAGTCAATGCAGAATATGTGGTTTTATAGAAGGGGGAAAGGTCTTCTGCTGGTTACAGTAGAAGCACCGAGTGAAATGAAAGCGGTTAATTAAGTGAGGGGGTCATCCACTTGGAGAAAAAAGTGTCAAGCAAATTTATCTTCTTTTTCGGGTCCTTTGCAGGCATCTTATTTGGATATGATATTGGTATTATTGCAGGGGCAGAAGGACATATTCAGGAAGAATTTCAGCTCAGCCCATTATGGCTTGGAATCGTTGTCTCTTCATTAATGGGAGGGGCCATTATTGGCTCCATCTTAAGCGGTCTCTTAGGGGATAAATTTGGCCGCAGAAAACTCATTTTGGTCTCATCCGTAATCTTTTTTGTTGGGGCGATCGGATCAGCTGTCGCACCAGAAGAGATTTCACTCACCATCGCTCGAATCTTTTTAGGGACAGCAGTAGGAACAGCTTCATCTTTGGTTCCGGCTTACATGTCTGAAATCGCTCCTGCTAAAATCCGCGGGAAATTATCTGGGCTCAATCAGCTCATGATTGTAACTGGTCTATTGCTCAGCTATATTGTTGCGTTTGTGTTTGAGCCCATCCCGGACAGCTGGCGCTGGATGCTGGGAAGTGCCGCTTTATTTGCGATCGTGCTTTATATTGGTATGCTGAAGCTTCCTGAATCTCCGAGATATTTGATTAAACACGGAATGGCTCATAAAGCACGGGAAGTATTAGGATCACTGCGTTCTTCCCGTGAAGAAATCGAATCAGAAATGCAGGAAATTTTAGAAGTCGCCAAAGAAGAACGCTCGGGGATTCGTGAATTGTTTCAAAAGAAATTCAGAATGGCTCTTTTCATTGGGGTTGGAATGGCAACCCTTCAGCAAATTCAAGGTGCAAACTCCATTGTCTATTATGCAACGAGTATCGCTCGGAATGTAGGGCTTGCACCTCAAGTTGCCGCAGGTTTTACAGTCATTGTCGGTGTCATTTTTGTCGTCACGACCGTGATCTTTTTACAATTTGTTGACCGCTTCGACCGCCGAACGATTCTCACCGTAGGAGGATCGGGCATGGCCCTTTCTTTCTTTGCTCCCGCCGCATTAGGGGCACTTGGCGTCAGTGAAGGAATTTTAAACTGGGTAACATTGATTTCACTTTGCTGCTTTATTTTGTGCTATGCCTTCTCGTGGGCACCGATCACCTGGATCATCATCGGAGAAATCTTCCCGCTTTCTGTCAGAGGCATCGGAGCAGGTATCTCTTCTGCCTTTAACTGGACCGGATCGTTAGCGGTTGGACTCGTTTTCCCTATTCTGGCTGATCAATTCAGCTTTGGGGTCATTTTCTCCTCATTCGGAGTCATCTGCTTAATCGGGCTGTTATTCACCCGATTTGTGCTAGTCGAGACAAAGGGAAGAAGCTTAGAGCAAATCGAAACCGATATGGCTGCGCGTGTATAAATAAAGAAAACCATCTATCCCATGTGGATAGGTGGTTTTTTACTCAAGCGTCTGTTTGAGCTCAATTGGCAGTAAATCAATCAATTGATCATAGGAAGACAAATCCAGCACTTCAAGCAGCGCGTAATATTTCGCATAGATTTCACTCAGCTGATCAGGATGGTTTGTTTGATATTGATTCAGATGCAATTGAGTTAGTTCAAGTGCAATGTCTAGCTTGTTTCGTTCGAATGGCTGTGTCGTGTTGATCATATCGTTCACCTCTTATTTGATAATGAGTGGAAAAAATGCATTGAATAAAAAGAGCTGATGTTTTGTTTTCATGGATGACCTGTCTTCGTAAGATATCATTTGTATAATATGTTAAAATTGTCCTTTTGTAAAGAAAGAGAAAAATAGATAGAAAGTGGATTTTTTTAAAAATAGACATGCATCTAATCACGAATGATGGCTCTGACATACGATAGAGTGTAAGTGAAAGACAACTTGAAGGGGTGTTAAGATGAGCCGAAATCGATTAGATGATTTCTTCTTTGGACCTCGCAGAGGAAACCAAGGAGGAGAAGAAACGGTTGTTTTCCCCACACGTCAAATTGTCAACACAAGAACGAATGAACAAACGATCAGAAAAATCCATCCAACGCATATCACAAACGTCAATAAAAACATTAAAAGAGTAGAAAACTACTATCCGGTCACTGAATCGACTCACAACGAGTATATTGTAGAAGAATACGATTGCGGCAGTGATATCAAAAACCCTTGCTGCCGTCCGGTGAAGCGCTGTAAGTGGTAATGAAGGGGGCATCCTTTTATGGGATGCCTTTTGTATGTCTAATGCTCCATTTCATTTAATTGTCCTTGATCCAGCTGAAAGAAACGATTTCCTAATTCTGAATAAAGGTAGCGCTGATGGCTTGTAAATAAAACACATCGATGTGAGAATTCTTTTTTTAATAAAGAAATCGATTGTATTTGAGAGGCTTCATCAAGAGAGGTAAAAGGCTCATCAAGAATAATCAGCTCTGGAGATCTTGCCACCATACAATTAAAGAAAAGTTTATATCTCATGCCCAAAGAATACTGTTTGACAGGCATCTTTAGGGCATGAGTTAAATCAAATGCATCACAAAGCGATAGAAAGGTCTCTTTGTATAAAACCTTTTCCGGCCTTTTCATTTTCCATAAAGACTGGATAAGCTCCATATGCTCGAAACCAGTGAGCGCATCATAGACTAAAGGTTTATCTGGGATGTATGCTACCAGACTTTTATATTGAGCGGTTCCAGGATGATGTTGCTCGTTAAGTAAAATCGTTTCTGATGCTGAAGGAAGCAGACCTGCGATAATCTTTAAAAGTGTTGATTTACCGCTGCCGTTTTTTCCAATAATACAAGCTCGATCACTTTCTTTCAGATCAAATGACACATGATCGAGAAGGGGAGAATTCTCTTCTGTTGTTTCATAGCGAAAAGATAGCTGAGACACTTGAAGTTTAGCCATTGATGAATCCTCCAATAACAAACGCAGTCGTCACAAGCATATACAAGATCACAGTTGCTAAGGCAGCTTTTTTTGATCCTTCAGCATAGTAAATAATTCCATCATAAAGGATACGTAAAAGATATAAGTTGAATAAGAAGGAAACTATTTGAATCAAGAGAAAATAGTGATCTAATTGTAACACCATCACACAATAGATCGCTGCACTATTCACTAATAAAAGAAATGCATTATAAACCAAAATAACAAGATACATTTTGCGTAAAATAAAAGCTTTATGAAAAAAATACATATAAATAGAAGTTAGGACAGTACTGAGAAAATTTAAAATGAAATAAAGCGGGATTGTCAGCAAAAAGATAAAAACAATGCTGGCAAGTTGTTTCCCAGTGGATAAAGGTTCATCTACTAACAAATCAATAATAAAAAATGTTAAAAAAACAGTCGACACAAATAATGATAGTAAGACAAGGCCTACAATGGTTTTAATCGATTGATTCTGATTGAAAAATTGCTTAGGTCGTAGAAGTAGCTCCATGGAACCACATTCTCCTTTCTTCTATGGTAGATGTACATGGCTAACGTATTGCTCTAAAAGAGATGCTATGAATAAAAGAACGGCTGCTGCAAAAATCAATTGAAGCACAGTTAGGGTCAGTTTTTTTAATTCAATCGTTTCTCCTTTTATAAATCGATAAAGATAAATAAAAGGATAAGAGCTGACGATTGAGAACAGAATTAATCCAAGAACTTCTACAAAAGCATGAGGCAGGAGTCCTGTGAATAGCTGCTGTGCTTCGTGATTGACAATCAGATACTGAACGAGTTTGCCGATAATGTAGCCGTTGTAAAAAAGAATGCCCGCAGACATGATCCCGCCTGTAAAAGCTCCGATGCCTAATATTGCCATTCCAACTTGTAAATTGTTTAAGAAAATAGATAGAAAAAACATCTCTTCATCCTTTTTAAGATAAGGAATCTGATCATAAGGAAGAAGGCTTCCGATTAGCACAGCTGCAATAAAGATAGCAGCGTAGAGGTAACCGAGGCGTAGAATCAGTCTATTCTCCGATATAAAACATCTTATTTTTTTCAACATATTCAATCCCTTTATAGATGGTCTTGCGGCATAACACCCAGCAAATTACTGAAACGATCACAAAATATAAAGCAAACAGAACGCTTATGAGACTTGTAGAATGCTGCAAAATAGGTAGAAAAGAGGTCAAGATCATATAGTACATGAAAGGCAACACGAGAAAATTCCTTGCAAAGGCCTGTCCTTTATCGATAACTTCTATTTCTTCATTGGTTGTCCCTATTTCATGCTCGTGAATAAAATTGAATTTCGTTGTGAATGGAAACAAATACAGCTGAATCAATGGAAAAATGAAAAAGCCAATCCCCAATGCCACCAATTGAATGAGCATCTGAACATCAAAAAGGTGATATACACTCATGATTAATAGATTAATGAAAAGTAGAAAGAGTGATGGTATAGAAAATAAACAATAAAATAACTGGATTTTTGATAAGAAAAACTGCATAAGAGATGTTTGAGAAAGCTCATAGAGCCAAATATTCTTTTTTTCAGCACTCAAAGAAAATATAGAAGGGGTCAGTATTCTCATTTCATATGTTTGATTAGCTAAAATCATCACATTTAATGTGAATAATAGCTGAATTTGCAAAGCTTGATGATCAACAAGCGAGATCAAACCGGTCATAACCCCGACATAGAAGAAGGCTTCATATGACATGAACATATAATTAAAAAACTCTTTAGACAGCAGCCACCTTTTTTCTTTTAACACCTTAATGTCTTTTTGAATCAGCATATTCTTTTCAAACAGCGAGCCTTGAATTTTATCAAGTGCTTGAAAGTACCAATAAAATAAATCTTTAAAATGTTTTGAGCTTTGATCATGCTCTTTTCCAGTCGGAATCCAGCGAACAGGGGTCTTCATGACGAGTGTTGCCGCTAATATCACCACGAAAAATGTGACAGGTGAAGTAAAAAGCGCTAGAAATTGTAGAAATACCGAATCCTGTGAAAATAAAGCATGATGGATTTGCTGAAGATTATTCTGATATAAAGACATCAAGTTGTTTGAAAGTGTAATCCAAAACGCATCTTCTGCAAGCGAAGCAATTGATTGAAAAAGTTGTCGGAAGGTGTGATAAAAAGGGAAAATGATGTTCGATATTAGAACTCTTCCAAATAAGAAGAAAAGTAAAGAGATGCTTGCGAAAAAAAGAACACGAATGATCCCAATTTTTTTTACGACAATGTTATAGATGTAAGCACCAAATATCTTATTGCTGACCATAAAAAGTAAGAAGCCTGTCAATATAACATTGAGATGCTTCAACCAGAATATCCAGTCATGTGTTTGAGCAATGAAATATTGAAAGAGAAAATAGATCAAATAAGTGCTCAAGCTCGTAAATAGAAGCCATACCAACTCAGAAAACAAAAGCGTTTGAAAAAGGTGTCTTGCGGAAACAGGTGCAAGCTGTATCAACTCTTCAAAAGGAAGAATATGCGTTCTTCTATAAGATTCGATTCCTTTGACAATAGAGAAAAGGAACAAAAATATCACAAAAGCACTTTCCCATTCTATTTGATAGACCGGGGAGTAAAGATATGAAGAAATAACGAATACAATCAGGCATCCTAATAAAGTATCAAGAATGCAAGAAAATAATATGTATTGTGTAGAAGAAAACGATTTGAAAAATGGAACCCTGCGTATGATAAACTGAGCTAGATTTGAATATTGTTGTTTCATTCTAATTGATAGAAGTAGTGATAATAATGGATATAACATCTTCTCACCTGCATAAAAATTTAAATAGAAGGAGAACAAGTCTCCTTCTATTGGGTCATAAAATTGAATTACCAAGCAATAACAGCTTTACGGCCTTTTTTCTTAATTTCGTTTTTAAGGTACTGACGAATTGTCTCTTTACCAGCCGCTGCAATGAGAGAAAGACCACCCGATCCAACAGCAGTTAAAATGGAGACAATTGTTGTAACAGCACCGCCCGCTTCAACCACGTTCAGAACAACAGCTGCAACACTGCCCGGAATACCAAATTCTTTTGCTAGATCAGCAACGGGCAGCATTTGTAGCGAGAAGGAAAAAAGAGCTAGCATAAGGAATCCTACTGCTAAAGCACCAAAAAGAACATGTAGTTTGATTTCGTTTTTTGTTTCTGTCATATCAAATTCCTCCCTTTTTTGTATTTTTATTACTATTATATCTTAAGATATCTTTTAGTGCATCGCAATCCTTTTTTTTCATTTTTTTCATGAATTAGTTATAGATTAATATAAATAAAGTGAAAAGATAAGTGAGAAAAGAATCGTTTTTGCTAGAATAAAACACGTAAACATGATCGGAAATACCTTGTTTTTACAGATGGGGAAGCGAGTCTAATTTGCATATAGGTAAAGAGATATGTGCAGAGGGGCCAATATCCTTTGATCAAAAACTCTTTTCAAGATAAAATTGGAAGTATCCATTATTCTTTTGGAGGCGATTTTCTGAATATTCGATTGTTAACATCAGATGATGCTGAAGAATATGCAGCACTCAGACTAGAAGCACTGCGATTAAATCCAGAGGGCTTTGCGTTGAGCTATGAGGAAGAGCCAATCAATACAAAGGACAAATATAAAGCGCGTTTTGCTTCGGCCCAATCTATGTGGACTTTTGGCGCTTTTCATCAAGGACAGCTTGTGGGGGCAGTCACGCTCATCCAAGAAACCTTGCAAAAGTTAAAGCACCGAGCGAATCTGACAGCGATGTATGTAACACCTTGTGCCCGCGGAGTAGGAGCAGGCCAGGCCTTGATGACAAAAGCTCTTTCCTTTGCTCGAGAACGGGAGGATATCGAGCAAATGTATTTATCAGTGGTGACAACTAATCACTCAGCCAAGCGCCTTTATCGCTCTGTTGGATTTGAATCGTACGCTGTCGAAGAAAAAGCGCTAAAATGGGCTGATACATATGCAGATGAGGAAAAAATGGTTTTATTTTTATCATAGTCTGGAGGAGATAGAAGTGGATCAACAGGCCATGCGTATCATATTAGCAGCAGGACCCAATAGTGAGCTGGAATCTTTTGCACTGCGTGCAGCACTTGAAAACTTCGGCGTGAAAGTC
Source organism: Bacillus sp. I-2 (assembly GCF_001974945.1). NCBI lineage: Bacteria > Bacillati > Bacillota > Bacilli > Caryophanales > Bacillaceae > Bacillus > Bacillus sp. I-2. Next base: position 377,351 of record NZ_LZRW01000032.1, read on the forward strand.
GATATGCATTGGATTGGAAGACCGAATGATCTGATTCATGTGTTATCTGGTAGAGTTAGAGGAGAAATAGAATACCTTCTTTTATCGTTTCACGGTGAAGAAGGAGCATTTATCATGCCTGAATTAGGGGAAGATGTTTACGAAGATGGGGAGCCTAGAGATACTGCCTTTGGAGCGGATGAAATCAAGCGGTATGCCTCCTTAAAAGGAGTTCATGTCATCTCTACAGGCTGCACACTAGGAGAGAAAAAGTTAGCAGATGCTTTTTTAGAGGCAGGGGCTACATCTTATTCGGCGCCGGACGATTACATCGATGGGAATGCAGCATTTATCTTTGTGCTGACCATGCTGTACGAGCTCATGAACAATACAAAGACGGTCAGGGCGGCATTTGATCGAGCGCGTTCCATTGATGAAGAAACGAAATTATTTCAACTATATATGCAAAAGTAATCAAAGGACTGAGAAATCAAGTCCTTTTTTTATTCCTCTCCAAAAATGTGTCGAAAATGTGACAATTGTGTGATTTGCAAACTAAAAAGGGTGCATGCAAAGTCTATCCTACAAACACACGTCATTCAGGCATGGCGGCATCACGAGAGGAGAATTTTTGTGTCAATTAAATGGAAAGTCAGTCTTGTTCTATGCGGACTTGCGATGATCATCGGAATCGCCGCGTTTTATCATAATCAGCAGGCAAGCGGGACAGAGAAGAAGAAGGTAGAACCAGATGCGAGCTATAAAGAAGTTGAAATTGTAACCCTCGTGAATGACGGGAGATACTTGAGATATGCTGTGAACTATCCTGTGTTTCATCAAAAAAAGCTAGATCAAGAGATGAAAAGATTCGCAGAAACAGCGCTGGACAAATTCAAAACATCGTTTAGTGAAGCAAGTGATGTCGATGAAGATCATCGATACGAATTAAACATAGATTACGAGATTACTCATTATGCCAAACAAACTGCTGCGATCAAATTCAATACATATGAATGGAAAGGCGGAGTAAAAGGCGCACATGAAACGAAGATATTCAATTTTGATTTCAAGAAACAGCAGTTTTTATCAATAGATGATCTATTTTTATCAAAAAAAGAAAGTCTGCAAAAACTGTCTCAAATGACATTTGAGGAGTTGAAAAAAGATCGCTCTCTTGCGGAAAATGAGCATTTGCTTAAACAAGGAACATCTCCTAAGGCAGAGCATTATCAGTATTTTGCCATCAAAGATCGTTTTATTGAATTCTACTTCCCAGCAGGGCAAATTGCACCAGACAAAAAAGGTCCTCAAGTGCTGGCGATTAAGAAAACACTGCTTAAAGGAATGTTAAAGCCAGAATACATCAATAAAGAAAAGAACAAAAACGAGAAAAAAGAACCGATCGCAAAAAGAAAGATCGTAAAACTGCCAAAACAGGGAGGATTCAACCCAAATCAAAAAGCCATTGCCCTTACATTTGATGATGGACCAAATCCATCAACGACATCAAAAATCTTAACAGCTTTAAAAGAAAACAAAGGACATGCAACATTTTTTGTGTTAGGGAGCAGGGTTCAATATTATCCCGATATGCTAGGTGAAATCAGAAAAGGTGGAAATGAAATCGGAAATCATTCCTATAACCACCCTTTACTCACAAGACTGCCATTAAAACAAGCCATCAAACAAGTAGAAGATACGCAGCAAATCATTGAAAAAGCAGGCGGATTCACACCGACTCACTTTAGACCGCCATATGGTGGAACAAACGGGCAGATCAACGCGGCTGTCAACATGAAAGTCACACTTTGGGATGTAGATCCTGAAGACTGGAAATATCGAAACAGCCAATACGTCGCAAATTACATTCTTACACATGCGTCTAGCGGAGAAATCGTCTTAATGCACGACATCTATGACACCTCTGCCAACGCGGCTGTCACGATCATCAAGGAATTGACCAAACAAGGATATCAATTACTAACAGTCTCGGAGCTTGAGCAGTGGAAGGAAGCTCGGGCGAAAAAGGTGAATTGAATACGTAAAAAAGATGCGAGTCTTAATGGATTCGCATCTTTTTTAAAGCCAATTATGAGAATGAAGGGAAAATATGTTAAGGTGATTGTAGAAAGGGAGGGCTTCGAATGGTATTGATGAGGTTGATCAGCATATATATGCTGACAGCGTTTAGTTTGGGATTTGTCGTAAACTATGTATCTGGTTTGATGCTGCCCATCTATATTCTTGCGATGATTGGGCTCATTTTATGTCTCGCTCATATTGCGCTTCATTATATTCGGCGAATCAGAAATATGTTATTTGATGAGTAACGGGAAGATTTCCCCTATGGCAAAAACCTCCTGCTAGATGCGTGAGGTTTTATTTTTTCGGTTTTTGCTGTTCTAACAGTTGGATGATTTTCTCGTTGGACGCTTTGATTTGTCTCAAAAGAGAAACGATATTTTCTGTAAATCCCACGGTCACAACAAGTAAAATGATGATCATCCACATGCTCTGGCCTCCAATCGCTGACTACTAATACAGTATAATAAGAATGTATAAAATGAACAGTTCGTGCCATATATTCGGCAATTGAATGGAGAATGTTGAGGGGGATTTATTTGAAACGTGTAGACGTGGTTTCAGCTATTATTTATGATGAGGAAGAAAATTTATTAACGGTCAAGAATGTAAAGGGATATTGGGAACTTCCAGGCGGTGCTGTGGAAAAAGGTGAAGACCTGCAGCAGGCTGTCATCCGTGAAGTAAAAGAAGAGACAGGGTATGTTGTCAAAGTAAATGAACTTCATTCGGTTCGAGAAGCATTTTTTCAAGATAAAAAACATCACGCACTTATCATTACGTTCTTTGCGGAAATCACCGGAGGAGAGATGAACATTCTAGATCCGGATCATGATATTGAAGAAGTAAAATGGGTCAGTACTCAAACCTTTCAAAAGCTAAACCCAAAGCTATATCACATGCTAAAATTAAACCAACAAACACAAGCCTTTTATGATTTTGAGGGAAATAGAACAATTGGTTAAATCCAAATTGATATAGCCATGAAGGAGCGATATGGATGTTTTTATACTACGGCCCCACAGGAGCTCCAGTAGAAAATCCGGGAGAAGAATTCATGAAAAGGATCTTCTTTCAGGAGGGTGAAGAGTATTGGAAACAAGGTAACGGAGAATCTTCCATTGAGATAGAGGAAGATTGGGAATGCGAGACTCTAGTTTTCTTTTATACTGAACCGTATGGATTCTTTATCATCAGATATCCAGATTTTTTAGTCCCTTTTCAAAAGGTAGAAAAGATTGAAACGATCGAGCATTTGATCGCTGGGTCACCATTGCATGTGCCATCGTGTAGCTATGTCGACCGCAATCAGGCATATCAAATCATTCAACATTTTTTGACGACAAAAAAGGTACCTGATCTTGTTGAATGGGTCGAGTTGAGGAATATTGATTTTCATCATGATGTAGAAAAATTAGGGGAGTAAGGTAAAAGTGTGTATAGATGAAAGAATACATAGTTTAGATGAGAGTATGCATTTACATGTAGGGTATTATGAACAAGGTTTTGATTATGAAGGCGTGTTTTTTAAGAGTTTAGAAACAGGAAGATGGTTATTGTTTTTTGATGAGAAAAGTTACGGGTTAACGTTTTCAAAGAAATATGAGAAATGGCAAGATGTAGGGTTATTAATTGGGGAGTATCCTATTGAAGATAGCCAAATTGAGGACGAAGGTAATAAGATTTTTGAATATTTTTTAAAAGAAAACAATTTAGTGGAGTAAATGATGGTTAAACTTTGTTTATCGCTTAGTTTTTTCGGAGTGTTTTTTATTTGATGTTAATTTAATGTTTGTTTCTTTTTATTAATAGTATCCTTTTCAATTAAGAAGGAATTAAGGGAAGTTCATAATGACAAGATAAAAACAGACCAAGCTCGGTCTGTTTTTATAGAAGTTTCTTACTTTTTCAAGCTCCATATTGAGTTGAATAGAATCAATCACATTCACATCTCGTTTTCTTATTTATCTCAAACGATGTTTTTATCACACATAAGTGCATGAGAATTTCATTATTAAAGTCAAAAGGGGGGTGCAGAATTTAAAAATCGAATTTCACTTTTGCCCCATCATGCAATAATTCAGGTTCGTCATTTAGAAATACATCTCCTAAGTGAAGTGTGATTGAACTCAAATCTGAAACATCATCTACAAGTAAAGGAACTACAACCATACCTTCATTTTCGACTTTACCATAAAAAGAACCAACACCTTTATCCGTATACAAATTAGACTCATTGACTTCAATTTGTTTTTTTGTATTAGTGGTAATAACTTTAACACCAGAAAACAAAACATCTTTATCGGAAGTGTTTTCAGTCGTGTAAGTGATTTGTATTCTATGATATTTATCTTTTTCATATTGATTATCAGAAAGAAGCTCTTTATCGTCTTCACCTAAATTACTGTATTCAAAAACTTTAATATCTTGTATTTTCATCTTAATAGGACTTAAATCTATTTCTTTTTGTTTGTCGTTTATCTTTTTCAAAGTCAGTGTTGAACCATTTTTATCTTTCTTCCATTGCCCAATTTCTGTTAGAAGTCCTGATGTTGGTTTATTTTCTTTTTGGGCTGATTCTTTTGAACTCTCTTTACTCGTTTCTTCTTTTTTTGCCGGATCAGTTGAGCTGTTAGTGTTACCACAAGCAGTTAGAACTGCCATAAAGCATAAGAATAAAATTAGTTTAGCTTTTTTCATTAGTCTGCACCCTTCTATATACACATTTTAGTAATACAGGAAACATTATAATATAAAAAATATTAAATTGATGATTTTCGACAAAATAAGACAAAATAATTTATGACTTATAGCATGGGTTTAAAGTCACGAAACGTTCGGTAGCGAATTCATATGTAACATTGAAAAGAGATGCTATTTCATTTGTGAAATGATTATACGGTTGAATAGCTTTTATTTTTCTAAGCATAAATGTCGGAATACAAAACTTATATGCAAACCTCTTAGCCTGCATTTCCTGTAGCTCTCTAAACAGTGGGGCATGATTAATTGATTTCCTTCATGTCTAAGCGCATGACAAATTTCATGACCAAAATCTTGCCACTGTTCTTGAGGGCTGAGGCGGCAGCTATTATCAAAAGAAATGCAGCGAGACAGTAGCTTATTGCCGAAATAAAAAACAGACCTAGTGAGGTCTGTTTTTGTTAGAAGTTAGGAAGTTTATTTTCACTTCCCTTTCTCCCGCTTCCGTTTCTCCTTCTCCGCCCGGTAAAACTCATGAAACATCTTCATCAGCGCCCGCTTCTCAATCCGTGACACATAGCTCCGCGATATCCCAAGCTCTTTGGCTATTTCCCGCTGCGTTTTTTCTTTTTTTAAATCAAGGCCGAACCGGCCGACGATCACTTCTTTTTCTCGGCCGTCGAGAATATCGATATACTCCTTTACTTTTTCTAGCTCCATGTTGAGCTGAATGGTATCGATCACATCTTCATTTTCGGATTTTAAGACATCAATTAATGAAATTTCGTTGCCTTCTTTATCCTGACCGATGGGGTCATGCAAGGAGACATCCTTTTTTGTTTTTTTGAGCGCGCGTAAGTGCATGAGAATTTCATTTTCAATACACCGCGCCGCATACGTTGCCAGCTTTGTTCCTTTTCCAGAGGAATAGCTTTCGATGGCTTTAATGAGTCCGATCGTCCCGATGGAGATGAGGTCTTCAGCGTCTTCCCCGGTATTTTCAAATTTCTTTACAATATGGGCGACGAGCCGAAGGTTATGTTCAATCAGCATGTTTCTTGCGTGTTCATCGCCCTGTGCCATGAGGGCTAAGTATTTTTTTTCATCATCTCCCGAAAGGGGCTGTGGAAAGGCATTGTTTTTGACATAGGACACTAAAAACACCAATTCTTTGACCATCAATCCCATCGCTGTAAATACTCCTGCCACGATTTTCACCTCCACCATGTTTAGGCCGCTGCCTATATCCTCAAATGTATGTGAAGGAGGGATTGTCTGTGTCTGTACGATGAAAAAATCATCTTTTTCAAAAAAATCGTGCTTCTGTTCGTCTCTTTTTTATGTTTGCGGTTTCTTTGCGGTGCTTGGCGGTCAAGAAGCGTGCTAAAATATGTAATATTAGACCGAAAAGGAAGGGGTAATTTCGGAACATGGGGAAGGTTCTATCTTCACATGTAGGTATGAAAATTAATGAATGGTATCGAATGATACGGCAGTTCAGTGTTCCAGATGCGGAAATCTTGAAAGCGGAAGTTGAAGCGGAAATTGAACAGATGGAAGAGGACCAGCATTTACTGATTTATTATCAGCTCATGTGTTTTCGGCACCAAATCATGCTTGACTATATACACCCTTCAAAATATCAACCTTTCTCAGTATCTAATCTAGTCGATAAAATCGAAAATTCCAACCATGAGTTATCTGATATGCTGCATTATTACCATGCATTTTTTCGTGGCATGCATGAATTTAGTCAAAAAGAATATTTAGAAGCCGTCAAATATTATCGAGTCGCAGAAAAGCAGCTGTCTATGGTATTTGATGATATTGAGCAGGCAGAGTTTCATTTTAAAGTGGCAGAAGCCTACTATATAATGAAACAAACACATGTCTCCATGCACCATATTTTAAAGGCGCTGGAAATATACGATCAGCATGATGCGTATACCATTCGCATCATTCAATGTCTCTTTGTCATCTCAGGAAATTATCAAGATTTAAAACGAAAAGACCGGGCACTGCCTCATTTAAAAAAGGCAAAACAGCTCGCATCTCAAATTGATCACCCGCGCATATACAGTTCAGCGCTCTATAATTTAGGAAAATGTTATGGCGAGCTTGGCTATAGAGAGGAAGCGGAACGATATTTAACGGAATCCGCTGATCTTGCCCGCAAAGAGCTGCTCCCAACGCTTCCGCATACGCTCTATACGCTGGCGAAGCTGCTTTTTAGACAGAATGAACAGGCGGATGCCCTGCGCATATTAGAAGCTGGGAAATTGGCCGCAAAGAAGCATGAAGACCAGCTGTTCTGTCATATGTTTGAGTATCTGGATGCTTTATATGTTCAGGAAATCAATGAAGACCAACTGCAAAAAACCATTGATTATTTGGAAAAACTTAGCCTATACTCTTATATAGAGGATATCTCACTAGAAATTGCGACAGCCTTAGAAGCCTCTCAACAATACAAAAAGTCCAACCAGTATTATCAGAAATTATTATGGGCTCAAAATCAAATCCAAGAAGGAGAGTGTCTGTATGAATTCTAAGCAACGTTCGACAGTTGAAGAGAGAAACCAAACGTGAAACAAAGAGCGGGCCAATATGGCCGGCTTTTTTTATTTGAAAAAAAAGCGGATATGAGCATGAATTGATGAGAAAGCGGGCAATTTATCGGTAATGATGTTCGGTGGAGGAGGCGGTCGAATGAGAGGGCTGCATATCTTGATGTGTATATGGCTGCTATGTGCTATTATTCCTAATAAAATAGAGGCACGTACATTAAAACGAGTGGATCTTGAAAAAACGGGACGTGCCTTTTGGGATGTGAGAGCGGAACGGAAAAAGATTGCGATCACCTTTGATGATGGACCTCATCCAGTGTATACAAATCAAATATTGGATGTACTGAAGGAGCATCAAGTGAATGCAAGCTTTTTTGTGATAGGGAGCCGAATTCATACATATCCAATGATCGCAGAACGGATTGTGGACGAAGGGAATGAACTCGGCAATCATACGATGAATCATACGTATTTTGACCTTTTGTCGTCAAAGGAGATCAAGCGGGAATTAAAAGAATCAGCGGCTCATATCGCTTCACTCCAGCCTGGCGGTCCCTTATTATTTCGCCCTCCTGGTGGACGCTTAACAATGAAATCATTCCGCATTCTATCAAAGCAAGGGTACGATGTGGTCATGTGGTCCTTTACGCAAGATCCGAAGGACTGGTCAAGACCAGGCGCACGTAAAATTGCAAGCCGAATCATTGATCATATTCAAGGCGGCGATATCATCCTTTTACATGATGGCGGAGGTAATCGCAAGCAAACGGTAGAAGCATTGAAACAAGTGATTCCTGAGTTGAAGAAGAGGGGCTATGAATTTGTAAAAGTAAGTGAACTGCTGCACCATGACAAAGCATATATGCCTGTTCAGCTGCAATAGACAGCATTCGCCAAAAACATTCATTCATTGAAACCAAAAGTCTTGTCGTTTACTATATGAAGAGGGCTTTTGGAGGTGAATGTTGTGAAGAAATATGTTTTCCTTTTCATCCTATTATGTGTTGCTGCTGGGTGCTCAAAGCCAGTACAAGAAAGCGTCATTGCATTTGGTGACAGCAATACAAGAGGATCAAACTGGGACTTTCGAGATTATCCAACATCTGAAAAATGGGTGAATCTCATGAAAAACGTCGAGCGCGGCCAAATTCAAGTGAAGAATGCAGGCATTGGCGGGCAGACGACTGAAGACGCGAAACTTCGCTTTGAGCAGGATATTTTAAAACAGAAGCCAACTTACGTCCTCATCATGTTCGGTACGAATGATGCGGCGATTTTAGACGGGAAACATCCCCGAGTGACGAAAAAACGGTTTAAAGAAAATTTAACCTACTTCATTTCTGAAAGTAGAAAAGAAGGCATTACCCCGATTCTCATGACCTGTGTGCCTGTTGTAGAAGGCGGGAAAAAGGGCTTGTATTATTACTCTAGATATAAGTCATCTTATTTTGCCGGGAGAGGCGGGGCAAGAGCCTGGCAAAACTCTTATAATGACATCACAAGAGAAGTAGCGAAGGATGAGCAGGTGCCGCTTGTCGACAACTGGAAAGCTTTCATCCGAGAAGCTGGAGAAGATAGTGATCATGCCCTGATTCAGTCTGGCTTGATCGACCCTTCTGGCAATCATATGACACCAAAAGGGGCGAGAATTATTTATAACGAAATCAAAGAGCGTGATGTCATCAAACATTTTTAAATGATGGCCATCTGCCTAAACAAGACCATCCATCCAGCATAGTCTAACAGTATATCTTCCTAGAAGGAGGTAACTGATATGTGGGGATGTCCTTATCCTTACCCTGCGTGTTCGCCTTATCCAGCACAAGGAGCAGGAATCGGTTACGCTTTTCTTGTTGTGTTCCTTGTGGTCATTTTAGTCGTAGGCGGAGGGTTATGGTTTTGGAATGAACAGCCTTGCAATTAAGACACCTCTTCTTACATCAGAAGGGGTGTTTTTTACGGAAAATAGTAGTAAGCCTATAGCGCAAGTGATATAATATCAGTCACCTGAGTTTAAAAAAGGAGAGTGCTCGGGAGGCATGGTTCCTGTGATATGGAATTAAGAGGAAACAGAGAGCATATGCCCGAGCGAACGTCTTTTCATTTCTGTCTCAATTAATTCAATGAAGTCGCGATTTAAGTTCATTTCATTTGCTTTATAATACGATTCTATAAGTAAATCATCTGACAGCTTTTTCATACTAGAAACCCATATGATGGGAAAAACACCTCCCCTGAAAAAGTTGGCATAAAATTTGAGGAAAAGACATATCATCATAGGTTGATCGACTGTCTTTGAAGTACCTTTAATCTACCATGAATGGGAAACAAGAACAATCGTTCTGTTATCCACATGGTTAAGTGGATAACTTGTGGGTAGAGTGTTTATAATTGAATGAAAGCGTGATGAAATATAGGTGGATAATGTGTGTAAAATTATCCACACCTGTTGAAGGTCCTCGTCATATGTCGAAAACTTTTTCATTGTATTCGATAGACAGACAAATTGTGATTTGATTCGACACAATCGCTGAAAACCAATGGAAGAAAGGGTGCAAATTGTGCTAAAGAAGTATTTCTTACCGGATGAATTTGTGAAAAGTATTTTCCACATTTCACCGCAAAAATTAAAAGAACGAAATGTAAAAGGAATTATTACCGATCTAGATAACACACTAGTAGAATGGGACCGTCCAAGTGCGACACCGCGCTTAATTGAATGGTTTCAAGAAATGAAAGATCACGGGATACAAGTGACGATTGTATCGAACAATAATGAAAAAAGGGTCAAGCTTTTTTCTGAACCGGTTCATATCCCGTTTATTTATAAAGCGAGAAAGCCTATGGGAAGAGCCTTTAATAAGGCAGTCGCTGATATGCAGTTGAAAAAAGAAGATGTGGTTGTCATTGGGGATCAGCTCATGACAGATGTTCTTGGCGGGAATCGTCATGGCTTCCATACGATTTTGGTCGTTCCTGTTGCTGCCTCGGACGGATTTTTCACAAAGTTTAACAGGCAGATTGAACGCAGAATTTTAGGAGCCTTAAAGCGTAAGGGCCACATTCAGTGGGAGGAAGAGTAATAATGGAAAAGGTTGTTTGTATTGGCTGCGGTGTAGCCATTCAGACGGAAGATAAAGATCAATTAGGATATGCGCCGGCAGCATCTCTATTGAAAGAAGATGTGATCTGTCAGCGCTGTTTTAGGTTAAAGAACTACAATGAGATTCAAGATGTTTCTTTAACAGAAGACGACTTTTTAAATATATTGCACAGCATTGGAGAGACAAATTCTCTCATTGTGAAGGTCGTTGATATTTTTGACTTTAACGGAAGCTGGATCAATGGGCTGAGCCGTATTGTCGGCGGTAATCCGATTTTACTTGTCGGCAACAAAGTGGATATTTTACCGAAATCCGTGAAAAAAGATCGTCTGATTCATTGGATGAAACGGGAAGCAAAGGAAAACGGATTAAACCCTATCGATGTTTTCTTGATCAGTGCAAGCAGAGGCCAGGGTGTGCCTGAGGTGATGGAAGCGATCGATCATTACCGCGAGGGAAGAAATGTCTATGTCGTCGGCTGTACGAATGTTGGAAAATCAACATTTATCAATCGAATCATCAAAGAAGTATCTGGCGAAGAGAACGTCATTACTACATCCCAATATCCAGGTACTACACTTGATGCGATTGAAATCCCGCTTGATGACGGGTCTGCTTTATTCGATACGCCGGGCATCATCAACCGCCATCAAATGGCGCACTATGTCAGCAAAAATGACTTAAAGATTTTAACGCCGAAAAAAGAATTGAAACCGAGAACGTTCCAATTAAATGAAGCACAAACGCTTTATTTTGGCGGACTGGCTCGATTTGATTACGTAAAAGGCGGCAGAACATCATTTGTCTGCTATATGCCAAATGAGCTGAACATTCACCGGACAAAGCTGGAGAACGCAGATGATTTATATGAAAAACATGCAGGGGAACTGCTGTCACCGCCATCAAAAGAGGGAATGGAAGATTTCCCGCCGCTCGTTCCGCATACCTTTACCATTGATCAGCCAAAAATGGACATCGTCTTTTCAGGTTTAGGCTGGGTTACTGCAAATGATGCGGGCAAGCAAGTCAAAGTTTATGCGCCAAAAGGCGTTCATGTGTTTATGAGACGTTCGTTAATTTAAATGTTCAAAGGGGGAGAGACCTTGAAACCTTTATACGGAGTAATCGGTAACCCTGTTGGCCACTCAATGTCTCCGGATATTCATAATGCAGCACTAAAGGACGCTGGAATTGATGGACATTATCATGGCTTTCAAGTAGAAAATGATGACCTGAAAGATGCGATTAGCGGCATGAAGGCGTTAGGAATCAGCGGCATTAACGTCACTGTTCCGCACAAGGTAGAAATCATGAAGTACCTTGACAAAATTGATGTGACAGCTGAACGCCTCGGTGCCGTCAATACGGTGCGGCTCGAAGGGGATCAGCTCGTTGGGTACAATACAGATGGAGAAGGCTTTCTTCATTCATTGCTTGAAGCCTTGGATCAGCCGTTATCAGAGCTGTCATTTCTCTTGATTGGTGCTGGCGGAGCGGCAAGAGCGATTTATACGACAATTGCTCAGTATGCACCGAAGAGCTTTGATATTACGAACCGCACCATTGAAAAAGCTGAAGCTTTAATTGAAAGTGCAGAGGGAAAAATCACATCTCAAGCAATCACATTAAATGCAGCAGAAGAGCGGCTTGGGGAATATGACGTCATCATCCATACGACCTCGATCGGCATGTATCCGAATGTTGAAGAAACCCCGATTTCTTTAGCGAACGCAAAAAAAACAGCGGTCGTTTGTGATATTGTGTATAATCCAATAGAAACAAAACTGCTCAGTGAAGCAGCAGGTTTAGGCTTGAAAACAGTGGATGGGGTTGGCATGTTTGTTGGACAAGCAGTAAGAGCCTTTGAACTGTGGACAGGCATTACGCCTGACGCCGGAAAAATGAAGTCAATTGTCATAGAGAAATTAGGAGGAACACCATGTTAAAAGGTAAGCAAAAACGTTTTTTACGTGCACAAGCACATCATTTATCACCTATTTTTCAAGTTGGAAAAGGCGGGGTAAATGACAATATGGTCAAGCAAATTTCCGAGGCGCTTGAAGCAAGAGAACTGTTAAAGGTCAGCGTATTGCAAAATTGCGACGAGGACAAAACGGAAGTTGCGAAAGCACTTGTAAAAGGTGCAAAGGCTGAACTCGTTCAAACGATCGGAAATGTGATTGTCCTTTACAAAGAATCTAAGGAAAATAAACAAATTAAGCTGCCGTAAAGGTGGATACGATATGAAAAAAATAGGGTTGTTCGGCGGTACGTTTGATCCTCCCCATAACGGGCATTTGCTGATGGCAAGTGAAGTGCGGATTCAAGTGGGGCTTGATGAAATTTGGTTTATCCCAAACCATATGCCTCCTCATAAAACTGGACGGAAACGAGCAGATAGTCATCACCGGATAAAAATGGTGGAGGCGGCGATTCAGTCAAATCCATATTTTCGGCTTGAGCTCATTGAAATGGAGCGGGAGGGTCCGTCTTATACGGTAGATACAGTCGATCTGTTAAAGAAGCGTCATCCAGAAGATCAGTTCTTTTTTATGATAGGAGCGGACATGGTCGAGTATTTGCCAAAATGGCATCGGATCGATGATTTGCTTCAAATGATCACCTTTATTGGGATGAAAAGGCCGGGTTACGTTGGAACTACGGGATATCCTCTTTTATTTGCAGATGTTCCAGCATTTGATGTATCATCGACATTGATTAGGCAGCGAATAGAGCAGGGGAACCCTGTCGATTATTTGATTCCGAAAGCTGTTGAGCGTTATATAAAGGAGCATCATTTATATGAATCGTGAAGAAGCATTGAACTGTGTCAAAGAGCAGTTAACAGAGCATAGATATACACATACACTCGGAGTCATGAAGACAGCCATTTCATTAGCGGAACGGTTCGGTGCAGATGTGAAAAAAGCAGAGATCGCCGCTATTTTTCATGATTATGCGAAATTTAGGCCAAAAGAAGAAATGAAGGGGATTATCCAAAAAGAACAGATGAACCCTTTATTGCTTGAATATTCGCCCGAGCTTTGGCACGCCCCGGTTGGTGCCTATTTGGTCAAAAAAGAAGCTGGAATTGACGATCAAGATGTGTTAACAGCTATTGAATTTCATACTTCCGGCAGACCAGACATGACCTTACTTGAAAAAGTCATTTATGTCGCAGATTATATTGAACCAGGACGTCATTTCCCTGGTGTCGAAGAAGTAAGGGAGTTAGCAGAAAATGATCTAGATCGTGCACTGATCCAATCATTAAAAAACACCATCAGTTTTCTAATGAAAAAGAATCAGCCAGTCTTTCCAGATACGCTTGCTACTTACAACTCGCTTGTGCATAAGAACAACTAAGGAGGAATTTTGGATGGATTCATCATCAATTTTAAACGTCGCAGCAGGAGCATGCGATGATAAACGGGCTGAGGATATTATTGCCCTTAATATGCAAGGAATCTCACTTGTTGCAGATTATTTTCTCATTTGTCACGGGAATTCTGATAAACAAGTGCAAGCCATTGCAAGAGAAGTAAAACATCTTGCAGAGGAAAGCGGAATCGAAGTGAAGAAGATGGAAGGCTTTGATGAAGCAAGATGGGTATTGATTGACCTAGGTGATGTCATTGCCCATGTGTTCCACAAAGAAGAAAGAGGATACTACAATCTAGAAAAGCTATGGGGAGATGCGCCGAGAGAAACCCTTTCACTTGGCATTAACTCATGATTTATCAAGGGTTTGCAGGTGTGTATGACGAGCTCATGACACATGCACCTTATGATGAATGGGTTCAGTGGATCCAGCAGTATATGAAGCCGAATGCTGCCATCATCGATGTAGGCTGTGGAACTGGAGAGATTTCTCTTCGATTAGCTGAAAAGGGCCACAAGGTCACAGGAATTGACCTCAGTGAAGAAATGCTGGCCTTTGCGCAGCAAAAAGCGCAGGCGAAAAAGCAGTCGATTCAATTTTTACATCAAGATATGAGAGAGGTTACGGGCTTTGAACAAGCCTTCCAGGCAGCCGTTATTTGCTGTGATTCCTTGAATTACTTAAAAAACGAAAATGACGTCAAAAAAACCTTTAAAAACATGTTTCAGCTTTTAGAGGCAGATGGGGTTTTACTTTTTGATGTTCATACGCCTTATAAAATGGAAGAGGTATTCCCAGGTTCGACTTATGCAGATCAAGATGAAGAGATCAGCTATATTTGGCAGAGTGATAAAGGGGATGACATGTATTCGGTCATACATGATTTAAGCTTTTTTGTAAAAGACGGAGACATGTATCAGCGTTATGATGAGACACATGAACAGCGCACATTTCCATTTGAAACATATGCAGCGTTCCTTGAGTCCGCGGGCTTTGAACAAATAGAAGTGACTGCTGATTTTACAAATGAAGCCCCCGGTGAATTCGCCGAAAGATATTTCATCTCAGCTAAGAAACCAAAAACCATCGTTTAATAGAACGATGGTTTTTTAAAACCCTTTTTTCGCTTATTGCAAAGATGATTAATTTCTGCGATCATCAGTGAACACACTTGGCGGATATTGATGCGCAACTGCTTCTAGATCTTCATCGAATTTTTTATGGGTATTTTGAAAGAGACGGTAAAACATATCTTGCACACCTGCTTCAAGTGCTTTAATGCCTTCACCAGTGACGCCGCCTTTCACACATACTTTGTCTTGCAGTGTCGGAAGGGTATAGACTCTTTTTTCAATCAAACGGCCAAGACCAACAAGCATATCCTCTGATAAGGTGGTGGCTTCTTCTTTAGAAATATCCGTTTCTTCTACGGCTGCTTCAATCATTTTCTGAACGAGAAAACTGATAAAAGCAGGTCCGCAGCTGACAATATCGGAAGCCGCTCTTGTAATTGAATGATGGATCTCGATAGGTGTTGAAATGCACGAAGCTAACTGTCTTAACGCAGTTTTTGTCCCGGCATTGCATGATGAACCAAAAGTTAAAAGTGATGCGCCTGATAAAGCGCGGTTTGTAATGCTTGGAATCAGCCTGGCTGTTTGACAAGGAACGATATCCTGAAGCTGTTCAGGATGAACCGGACTTGTAATGATGACAATGGTTTGTTGCTCCGTTAGAAGAGGGCTCAGCTCTTTTAAAAGTGGATAAATATCAAGTGGTTTGACACAAACAAAAATGAAATCTTTATTCGTGACAGCCCCTGAAAGCTGTTTCGTTACTTCAAGCTCTGGATGGTTCTTTTTTATATTGAACGCTTTTTCAATGGTTCGGTTTGTAATGGTGATCGATGAGGGATTGACTGCCTTTGATTCAATAAATGCCTCAGTAAGTATGGTACCCATGTTTCCTGTACCGATTAACCCTATATTCAAACGTTCTCCCTCCTTAGACGCATAGGATCTGTTATCTTCTAAACAGTATGTTGAGCAGTAGAAAAATATGATTGAAAGAAGCGTGAGTAAGTGAAACGATTCATTTCATTAAAAAAATACAGTCTTTATATCGCCGCTGGACTCATAGTCGTGATCATCTTCAGTTTCTTCTTTTTCACTGGAAGAGGAGAGGGCAGCAGAGAGCCAAGTGTATTGAAGGAAAATAAAGACACACAATTCACATTAGAAGACAAACAAGAAAAGACAGAAAAAGAGCCATCGACGATTTTTGTAGAGGTCAAAGGAGCTGTAAGGAAGCCAGGTGTTTATACGTTTCAATCTGATGCTCGGGTAGAGGAAGCGATTCAAAGGGCAGGAGGCTTTACCAGCAAAGCAGACTCGATTGAAATCAACCAAGCAGCTAAATTAGAGGATAGTATGATGATTTATGTTCGGAAGCAGGGGGAAGCGGAAAGAGAGACGCAAACAGCATCAGCTGACGCATCAACGGGCGTTGAAAAGAGTGAGGGTGTGAATGTCAATCAGGCCGATGCAGCCGAATTGCAAACCATTAACGGCATAGGACCAGCTAAAGCCGAAGCTATCATTACGTATAGAGAGGAACACGGAGAATTTCAACAAATTGAAGACTTGCGGAACATTTCAGGTTTTGGGGAAAAGACGATTGAACGGCTGAAAAGTCAATTGACCGTGAAGTAGAATTGACGTTAGAGAAGAAAGGCATGTACACTTAATATCAACCATCATTCTGGAGGGATCAGCTCGTGGAAAGAATTTCATGGAATCAATATTTTATGGCACAAAGCCATTTGCTTGCTTTACGAAGCACCTGTGAGCGGTTAGCTGTTGGGGCGACCATCGTAAGGGACAAGCGCATCATAGCAGGGGGGTACAATGGCTCCATTGCCGGTGATGTGCATTGTGCGGATGTAGGGTGCTATGTCATTGATCATCACTGTGTTCGCACCATCCATGCGGAAATGAATGCTATTTTACAATGTGCCAAATTTGGTGCACCTACAGCTGATGCTGAAATATATGTCACACATTTTCCTTGTTTACAGTGCTGTAAAGCCATCATTCAAGCGGGCATACGAACAGTGTACTATGCAAAGGATTATAAAAATCATCCATATGCCATTGATTTATTCGAGCAGGCGGGTGTTCAAACAGAGCAAGTTGAATTAGATGAAATGATCATCGACTTAAAAAATCAAGAAAAATTGGCCTTTGTTGCAGATTTAATTGGGAAGCTGAGTGAATCAGGACTTAGCGAAACAGAAATTCGCGATATGCATGAGAAGGCGAATCAATTATTTACTTCCTATGTTTAAATATTTGCCGTTTGGGGCAATTTCAGCAGCTGTTGGAATTGCTCTGGCTGCATATCATCTTCATATGTATTTCCTTCTCTTTCTTCTCATCATATTACTTCTCAGCCTACTGAAAAAAATGCCTCAGCTCTTTTTAATGGTCAGCCTATGCGGTGCTGTCTATATACTCATTTTTATGATTCATGAGTCTCTTGAAACAGATCAACCCGTACTAGAAAAATTCCTATCTGGTTCCGTTGTGATTGAAAGTATTCCGAAAACAGATGGCAATCGTTTTTCAGCGACTGTTTCAACAGACCATGAACAACTAGCCACTTTTTATACAATTCAAACAAAGCGTGAAAAAGAGGCATTAAAAGAGATAGAACCTGGTATGAGCTGTCACATGACAGGTGATGTTCGTCCAGCAAAGCACGCAACCATTCCTAACGGGTTTCAATACGATCAATTTTTAAAATCAAAAGGCATTGACGCCATTTTTCTGCCACAGTCGATCAAAAACTGTACAAAAAAAGACAGTTCTCCCTATTATCTTCAAGTGATAAGGCAAAAGGGTTTGAAATTTTTAGAAGATCATGTGCCTAAACACTCTGTTGGCATTGTACAGGCACTTATTTTTGGCGATCGTGAGTTGATAGACCCTGACACATTAAGAGATTATCAAATGCTTGGGATTATTCATTTACTAGCGATCTCAGGACTGCATGTGCAAACGCTTCTTGCGTGTTTATTTTGGTGCCTCCTTCGTGCGGGCGTGACAAGAGAGACAGCACGTATTCTTCTATTATGCTTTCTTCCTATTTATGCTTGTTTGACAGGTGCTGCACCATCTGTTTTAAGAGCTTGCCTCATGGCAGGAATCTATTTAGTGATGACTAGTCTGCCAAAAGAAATGAAACAGCCTTCTGCTGTGGTATTAAGTGCAACGTTTTTACTCTTACTAGCAATTCATCCTCTTTATTTATTTGATATCGGATTTCAGCTTTCATTCGTGGTCACGTTTTTTATTTTGTTATCGACTAGGATTTTATCAAAAGCAAAAAGTTCAGTCATGCAATTATTCCTGATTTCCTTTATTGCACAGCTTGCTTCACTTCCTGTTCTTTTATATCATTTTCATCAATTCTCTTTACTGAGCGTACCTTTGAACATGATATTTGTTCCTTTATATACGACGGTCGTTATGCCGCTATCCTTACTCTTTTTTATTCTCACTACCATTTATCTTCCGCTTGGACAAACATTGTTTCAGTTGCTTGATTCGGTGATTCAGCTTAGTCATCAATTGTCAGCCTATATGGCTGTTTTTGATGAATTTAACTTGATTTTTATGAAGTCTGCTTGGTGGCATATTCTTCTTGAGGTGAGCGCCTTAATTGTTCTGTTATTTGTGATGGAGTGCAAAACTTCTGTGAAATCCTATGCACTGCCGATCCTTTTTCTTATTGGTGTCTTGAGTACACACTATTTCACCCCGAATTTTTTTGAAAAAGGGGAAGTGACGATGCTGGATGTAGGACAGGGGGATAGTTTGTTTATTCAGCTGCCCTATCGAAAAGGGCACTTGCTTGTGGATACAGGAGGCAGACTTTCTTTTGAAGAAGAACCGTGGAAAAAAAGACGGAAAGTGTCTACGATCGGTGATCAAACGCTGATCCCGTTTCTGCACTCTAAAGGTATAGCGAAACTAGATGTCCTTATTCTTACACATGCGGATCAAGACCATATGGGAGAAGCAGCTCGTTTAATCAAACGAAATAAAGTAAAGCGGCTGGCTATTCCAAAAGGCTTTGCACGGAGTCCAGAGGATGCGGAGCTGTTAAAAGAAGCAGCTGATCAAGGGATCATGATTGATGAATTAGAGAGAGGAGATCAGCTTCAGATTGGAGAGCAAATATTTAAGGTCCTTCATCCATCGGGTGATCGGGTAACAACTAAGAATAATGATTCACTCGTTTTGACATTTACTCTAGGCGGGAAGCGGTTTATGCTCACTGGAGATCTTGAACAAGAAGGGGAGCGAGACATTATAGAAGCCTTTCCTCATCTTCGAGCAGATATCCTAAAGGTTGGACATCACGGGAGTAAAGGGTCAACAAGCGAAGAATGGCTTCAGCATCTCAAGCCCTCACATGCACTCATTTCAGCAGGTGAACGCAATCGTTATCAGCATCCACATCAGGAAGTTTTGAAAAAATTAAAGGACCAGCAAATGAAGGTGTATCGTACAGATACCGACGGGAGCGTGACGTATGAATTTCTCGATGAGCAAGGAACGTTTTACACTCATCCTCCATATGATATCTTACAAACTCAATAAAAAAACTGCCAAAACGGCAGTCATGTAACCTTCATGAAGTTAAGATCCAACGAGGTGTATAATGGTTGCCAAAATAAACATTGAGGCGAAAAATCCGAATGTGACGATAAAACCAACGGCTGAGTCGGTCACATCATTCCGCTTGCTTTGAACATTTTTTTCAAATTCATTCATTTTCATCCCTCCTGGCTAATTTTAGTATACTTGAACTCATTTGGAATTGCTAGAAGGTAAAGTAACCGTTTTCCATTTTATGATCATTTTATGAATATCGTCTGACAGCAGGCTGACCCGGGAGCTTGCGCCGGACGTTTACTATAAATGAGGAGGCGGCACTTTCAGCTTCCTCTTTACTAATGTCTTCACACACTTTAGGATAGAGGAGGAAGTGAAAGAGAGGGATTCAATTGATGGTCTTTGATGTATGGAACAATTTAAAACGAGGGGATATCCATCCCGTTTATTGCTTATATGGGAAAGAAACATATTTACTGCAAGAAACCGCTGCTAAATTGAGACAAGCTGTAGTAGACGAAGAAACGAAGGATTTTAATTACTCCGTCTTCGATATGGAAGAAGTACCGCTTGAACAGGCTGTAACGGATGCAGAAACATTTCCGTTTATGGGAGAAAGACGTCTCGTCGTGATCAAGAATCCTTATTTTCTTACAGCTGAAAAGAAAAAGGAAAAGATTGAGCATGAGCTTTCTGTATTAGAAGCTTATTTAGAAAAGCCAGCACCCTATACCATTCTCGTGTTATTGGCACCATATGAAAAGCTGGATGAGCGTAAAAAAATCACCAAATTGCTAAAAAAGAAAGCTGCTGTCGTTGAGGCGAAAGAGTTAAACCCAAAAGAAACAATTGATTTCACCATCACACTGGTGAAGACAGAAGGAAAGACGATTACATCTGAAGCGGCTGAGCAGCTTGTGATGCTATGCGGCGGAAGTCTCTCCTCTCTATTCCAAGAGGTTCGGAAGCTAAGTACATATATTGGAGAGCGGGAGGAAATTGAGTTAGCGGATGTCAATCAGCTCGTTGCAAGAAGCTTAGAGCAAAATATTTTCGAGCTGATTAATCAAATTGTAAACAGACGCCGCTCTGAGGCCATGCAGATGTTTTATGACCTCTTGAAGCAAAATGAGGAACCCATTAAAATATTAGCACTCATTTCAACTCAATTTCGATTGATTTTGCAGACGAAGTACTTCGCTCAGCAAGGCTATGGACAAAAACAAATTGCTTCAAATCTAAAAGTCCATCCATTTCGGGTCAAACTTGCGATGGATCAGGCAAGACTGTTTTCAGAAGATGAGCTCAAGCAGATCGTCAAAGAGCTTTCAACGATTGATTATGAAATGAAAACGGGTAAAAAGGACAAGCAGCTGTTGTTAGAATTGTTCCTGCTTCGTTTGTTAGGCGCTTGAACATAAAAAAACGACCTTCTAAAAAGAGGGTCGTTTTTGTTTAGATGTATAATTGCCAGTCTGTCCTTAAGGCTATGCCGGTCAGGACGGACGTACAGTTAAACAGGTGCCTCATCACTGAGGCGTTGCAAGCATTATGCAGAAAGTCCGTTTACTTGTTTAGCAAGTCTTGATTTGTAACGCGCAGCTGCGTTTTTGTGTACAAGACCAGTTTTAACGGCTTTGTCAATGCGTTTTGCAGCAGAAGCAAGAGCAGCTTTTGCTTGCTCAGCATCGTTGTTAGCTACAGAAACTTCAACTTGTTTAATCGCAGTACGCATCGCAGACTTGATTGTTACGTTATGTGCACGGCGTTCGTTATTCGTTTTTGTACGTTTGATCGCTGATTTAATATTTGGCATGTGTTTCACCTCCTAAGATACAACCTAAACACAATTGTCTTAAGGTTAAATCTTCACAATAGAACAAATTGTATTCTATCAAACACACCTTTAGAATGCAATATAAATGTAAAGTATTTTTCATTGATGACGTGCTCGAATGTTTCTTTCAAGAGATGGAAAGACTACTGTTAATTACTTGGTGGAAGGAGTCTTTTTATGGAGAAACAGAAACTCGATTTAAGCGTTTATCAAATACGGACAGACCTCGCTGTTGAAACAAAAGAGATACTAGAACAAGAGAACGATCCGAATGTCGTCAAAAAGGACGGGATCCAAGGGATTGTCGAAAAGGAAAAAGAAGAGCAGGGCATCCGCATACGTACTGTGGAAATCACGAAAGAAGGGGAGGAGCTGACCGGCAAAAAGGCAGGGACATACTTGACGTTTGAGGCACAAGGCATTCGGGAGAAAGACTCTGAGATGCAAGAAAAAGTCGTCGAAGTCTTTGCCCATCATTTTGCTCAGTTTTTAAAAGACAGAGGCATTCAGGCTGATGCGAGCTGCCTTGTAGTAGGGCTGGGAAACTGGAATGTCACGCCAGATGCATTAGGTCCTCTCACGGTTGAAAATCTGCTTGTAACCCGCCATCTCTTTGAATTGCAGCCGGAAAATGTTCAGGAAGGCTATCGCCCGGTTTCCTCTTTGTCTCCAGGGGTGATGGGACTGACCGGTATTGAAACAAGTGACATTATCCAAGGCGTGATTGAGCGATCTAAGCCTGATTTTGTCATTGCGGTCGATGCCCTTGCTGCTCGTGCGGTGGAACGAGTGAATACAACCATTCAAATTTCTGATACAGGCATCCATCCCGGTTCCGGTGTAGGGAATAAGCGAAAAGAATTAAGCAAAGAAACATTGGGAATTCCAGTGATTGCGATTGGCGTTCCGACAGTGGTGGATGCAGTAACCATTGCAAGTGACACAATTGATTATGTCTTAAAGCATTTTGGTAGAGAACTAAAAGATGATAGACCATCTCGCTCTCTTGTGCCGGCTGGTTTGACATTCGGGAAGAAAAAAGTACTTAACGAAGAAGACTTGCCAGATGAAGAAACGCGTCAATCATTCTTAGGCATCGTAGGAACCCTTCCTGAAGAAGAAAAAAGGCAGCTGATCCACGAAGTGCTTGCGCCCCTGGGGCAAAATTTAATGGTCACGCCTAAGGAAGTCGATACATTCATTGATGATATGGCAAACGTACTTGCCAACGGATTAAACACAGCACTTCATCAAAAAATCACTCAAGATAATATGGGTTCATATAATCATTAATCGGTTCTACTTTCTCTAGCTCGCTCATAGTGTAATTACTAGAAAGCGTGCTGGAGGGAGTAAATCATGAAAAAAAGACCCCGCCGTCCTCGACAGTTGGTCGTTGCGATTAATGGAACGAAAGTAGTAAAAAGCATCTTCTTATTTATTGCCTCTCTTGTTGTGGTGTTTGTGATGTCAGGGGCTTTGACCTCTTTAAAACCCGAGCTGAGGCCGCAAGCCTCGTTATATGGTGTAGCAGATGAGCTCTCTGGCGCATTTTTTGCCACATTAATGGGCCTGGAAAACCAATATTTCGCCTCAGCAGTTCCAGAAGATCAAAAAGGATTTCATTTCTCTGGGCTGTCACTGAAGCTTGCAACCAGTATTAATTTAGAAGACCCGCGCAGTTTCCTAGGAAGAGAGCTCCCAGGCTTTGAACATTTTGATACAAAAATCATCTTAGCGGGTGAAGGAACAGACTATACCAATATGCCAATGGAATCGCCGCCGCCTAGTGAAGTGATCCAAGATGAAAAAGAAGCAAATTTGGCTGAGCTGGACAAGCTCGATGATGATACGCCGAAAAAGCCTGCCAAAGAACCGGACCGGTCAACAGGAAAACGAAAAGCTGTGTACATTTATCACACACATAATACGGAATCATATTTACCATTTTTAAAAGGAGAAACGAATCCAAATAATGCACGGCACTCAAAAGTGAATGTCACCCTTGTCGGCGACATGTTTGGAAAGGCGCTTGATCAGCAAGGAATCGGCAATACAGTCGACAAAACGGAAATTGAAAAAAGACTGGTGAAAAAAGGATTAAAGTATCCGCAGTCTTATAATGAATCAAGATTGGTCGTGAAAGAAGCCTTAGCGAAAAATGATGACCTCGATTATTTAATTGATATTCATCGGGACTCAAGAAGAAAGAAAGATACGACTGTCGAAATCAAAGGGAAAAAATATGCGAGAATTGCGTTTGTTGTTGGGAAGAAGAATCAAAACTATGAGAAAAACTTAAAGCTTGCGACAGAGTTCCACCATTTGATGGAGAAAAAATATAAAGGTCTTAGTGTCGGTGTGTTTGCCAAAGGAGAAATTGGCGATAATGGAATCTATAATCAAGATTTATCCGACAAAGCCCTTCTTTTAGAATTTGGTGGAGTAGATAATAATATGGAAGAATTAAGAAATGCATCCAATGCGGCAGCTGATGTATTCAGCGACATTTTCTGGGACGCGGAAAAGGTGGACGGCAAAGCAAAGGATGAGAAAAAACGCTCTTAAGGTGGTGACGGGTATGGGCTCATTTATTGGAAAAACCATTATTTTAGGATTGGTCTTGCTGTTTGGTGTCTTTTTAGGAATGCAACAAGCGAATAATGGCATGCTGCAAATGAAGGGCTACCATGATCCGCAATTAAAAGGAGCTTTCTCCATTCAAATGAACGACAATGAAGAGAAGGAAGCTTCTATCTTAGGAACGGCTGTTACAGAAAAGGATCTTGCCGAAAAACAAAAACAGCTGGAGGAAATAGAGGGCTTTAATGCCTTTTCCAAGGCAGGAAAAGCCCTGTCTGATGGCATGACACATGCAGCCCGTTCTCTTTATGACTGGGTGAATGGGAAATAAACGAATTTCATGAGATCTCCCCCTTTTGATCAAAGCCGCTGACCGATAAGCGGCTTTTCTTGATTTCGATTGAATCTTTACAGCCCTATTGATATAATCTAACCTAGCGCAACCCGCGTTTTATAGTAGGAGTGATAGATTGTGACAGATAAAGAAAAACGATTAGAGCGGCAATCAAGAATTCGAAATTTCTCCATTATCGCCCATATTGACCATGGGAAATCCACATTGGCGGACCGTATTTTGGAAAAAACAGCGGCGATTACTCAACGGGAAATGAAAGAACAATTGCTTGATTCCATGGATTTAGAGCGTGAACGCGGCATAACGATTAAATTAAACTCTGTCCAGCTGAAATATAAGGCGAAGGATGGAGAAGAATATATCATGCACCTGATTGATACACCAGGGCATGTCGACTTCACCTATGAGGTATCTCGAAGCCTAGCTGCCTGTGAGGGTGCGATTCTTGTAGTAGATGCAGCACAAGGAATTGAAGCACAGACACTTGCGAACGTTTATTTAGCTCTTGATAACAACTTAGAAATTCTTCCGATTATCAACAAAATCGATCTGCCAAGTGCAGAGCCTGAGCGTGTAAGAGAAGAAATTGAAGATGTCATCGGGTTGGATGCGTCTGAAGCTGTTCTCACCTCTGCTAAGGCGGGTATTGGAATCGAGGATATTTTAGAACAAATCGTTGAAAAGGTGCCGGCTCCCGCTGGAGATCCAGAAGCACCACTTCAAGCCCTTATTTTTGATTCTCTTTACGATGCGTATCGCGGCGTTATTGCGTACATACGAATTGTCGAAGGAACCGTCAGACCTGGTCAGAAAATTAAAATGATGGCGACGGGGAAAGAATTTGAAGTACTTGAAGTTGGCGTTTTTACACCAAAAGCCATGCCAACAGACGAACTCACCGTTGGAGATGTTGGCTACTTAACCGCTGCGATTAAAAATGTCGGTGATACACGTGTAGGGGATACGATCACAAGCGCGGAAAACCCTGCGAAAGAAGCACTTCCAGGATACAGAAAGCTAAATCCAATGGTATACTGCGGACTTTATCCGATTGATACAGCGAAATACAATGACTTACGTGAAGCGTTAGAAAAGCTTGAATTAAATGATTCTTCACTTCAATATGAGGCAGAGACATCCCAAGCACTTGGCTTCGGTTTCCGCTGCGGCTTCCTTGGAATGCTTCATATGGAAATCATCCAAGAACGGATTGAACGTGAATTTAAAATTGATCTGATTACGACAGCGCCAAGTGTTATTTATGATGTATATATGACAGATGGAGAAAAAATCGTCGTAGATAACCCGTCCAATCTGCCTGATCCACAAAAGATTGAGCGAATTGAAGAACCATATGTAAAAGCAACAATGATGGTGCCGAATGATTATGTAGGCTCTGTGATGGAGCTTTGCCAAGGAAAGCGCGGGAATTTCATTGATATGCAGTATCTTGATGCGAACCGCGTGAGCATTGTGTACGAAATTCCTTTGGCAGAGATCGTATACGAATTCTTTGATCAACTAAAGTCCAACACAAAAGGCTATGCGTCCTTTGATTATGAGTTGATTGGCTATCGTCCTTCGACGCTGGTGAAGATGGATATCATGCTGAATGGCGAAAAAATCGATGCCCTTTCCTTTATTGTTCACCGCGATTATGCATATGAACGAGGCAAGATCATCGTAGAAAAGCTAAAAGAACTGATTCCACGCCAGCACTTTGAAGTGCCAGTTCAAGCAGCAATCGGTCAAAAAATCGTTGCTCGTTCCACCATTAAAGCGATGCGTAAAAACGTACTTGCTAAATGTTATGGTGGAGACATTTCCCGGAAAAGAAAGCTTCTTGAGAAGCAAAAAGAAGGGAAAAAGCGCATGAAGCAAGTGGGCTCTGTTGAAGTCCCGCAAGAAGCATTTATGGCCGTGCTGAAGATGGACGACAGCACACCGAAAAAATAACATCCTCAAGGCTACCTGCTTTACAATGTCTGCCTTGACGTTTATAGTCGATAACAAACAAAGGCGCCGCAGCGATAAACTGCGGCTCTTTACCTGTAAAGAAGGTGTCATCAAATGAAAGCAGCATACATTCACATTCCATTTTGTGAGCATATTTGCCACTATTGCGATTTCAATAAATTTTTCATTAAAACGCAGCCAGTCGACGAATACTTAGCGGCTCTAGAGACAGAGATGCAGTACACGATTGAGCAAAAAGGCGAGCAGGAACTAAAGACGATTTTTATTGGCGGGGGAACCCCGACATCACTGACTGTCAGCCAGCTAAACCAGCTCATGAACAGCATTCACCGCGTACTAAAGCCGACAAAAAACCTGATTGAATTTGCAGTAGAAGCAAACCCAGATGAATTATCGCTTGAGAAACTGCATGTGCTTAAAGCAGCCGGCGTGAATCGGCTGAGCTTTGGCGTTCAAACCTTTGAAGACGATTTGCTCAAGAAAATCGGACGAGTTCATCAAAAGAAGGATGTCCTTACATCCTTTGAGCGAGCTAGAGCGGTTGGATTTGACAATATTAGCCTGGATCTCATGTTTGGCTTGCCGCATCAAGAAAAGCATCATGTGATGAATTCACTTGAGACGGCTTTCTCGCTGGGGGCAGAGCATTATTCGGTTTACTCACTCATCGTCGAGCCGAAAACCGTTTTTTACAACTTAATGCAAAAAGGAAAACTTCATTTACCGCCGCAAGAACGTGAGGCTGAAATGTATGAGCTTGTGATGGATGAAATGGAGCGCCATGGATTAAAGCAGTACGAGATTAGCAATTACGCCAAACCTGGCTTTGAAAGCCAGCATAACCTGACCTATTGGAGCAATGAAGATTACTTCGGTTTTGGTGCAGGCGCACACGGGTATGTAGATGGCATCCGAAATGTGAACGCAGGGCCGGTGAAACATTATTTGGAGCTGATTGACCAAACAGGGTTCCCGTATAAGGAAACACACCATGTCACAAAAGCAGAGCAAATAGAAGAAGAAATGTTTTTAGGTCTTCGAAAAATCGAAGGGGTAAAAAGCGCTGATTTCCAAGCCAAATATGGTGCTGCACCAGAAGCACTTTTTTCCACTGTTCTTGAAGATTTAGAAGAAAAAGGCCTCATTGTAAATGATGACAAGGGGATACGTTTAACAAGAAAAGGAAAATTGTTAGGCAATGAAGTATTTCAAGCGTTTCTCGGTGAGTTATAATTGACATTTTAATTTGAGTTTGGTAATTTTGTTTATACAATTAGCACTCGTTGAAAGAGAGTGCTAACAGGGGTGATGATGATGTTAACAAATCGTCAGCTTTTGATTCTGCAAGTCATCATTAATGACTTTATTCGTTCGGCGCAGCCAGTTGGATCAAGGACTCTTTCTAAAAAAGAAGACATTACATTCAGCTCTGCGACGATTAGAAACGAAATGGCTGATTTGGAGGAACTTGGTTTTATTGAAAAGACCCATTCTTCATCAGGAAGAATTCCTTCCGAAAAAGGATATCGTTATTATGTAGATCATTTGCTCTCTCCGCGAAAACTGTCGTCTAAAGAGCTTGTGCTCATCCAGTCGGCCTTTCAGGAGAAAATTTTTGAGCTGGAAAAGACAGTTCAAAAATCGGCGGAAATTTTATCAGATCTCACAAACTATACATCGATTGTGCTTGGTCCGAAGCTAAGTGAAAATCGATTAAAGCAAATTCAGCTTGTCCCTGTTCAGCCAAACAAAGCAGTGGCGATCATGATTACAGACAGCGGACATGTTGAAAACAAAACCATTACCTTCTCTGAGCATCTCGATGTCTCCGATATTGAGAAGCTGATGAATATTTTAAACAGCCGCCTAGCCGGAGTCCCGATGGATCAGCTGAAGGACAGAATGTATAAAGAAGTTGTGATGCTTCTTCGCACGCATTTAAAAGATTATGATCATATTTTAGATGCGCTCGGCAATACATTTACATCGACTCAAAATGAATCAAAACTTTTCTTTGGCGGGAAGATTAATATGTTGAATCAGCCGGAGTTTCATGACATTGACCGCATCCGTTCACTCATGATGCTGATTGAGCAAAAGAATGATGTCATGCAGCTGTTTCATCCAAATCAGCAAGGAATCACCATTAAAATCGGTTCAGAAAACAATTTGGAAGCGATGGAGAACTGCAGCCTAATCACAGCTACTTATTCGATTGATCAAAAATCACTCGGCTCCATTGCCGTCATTGGTCCAACCCGTATGGATTACGGGCGGGTTGTCAGTCTCTTGCATCATGTATCAAAAGACTTGTCAAACGCACTTTCCAATTTGTATGATGAGTAGGGTGATAAAAGATAGGGGCACAGCCCCTTCGTATTTTTGAATCTTTTGAGGGAGGTGAACACAATGTCAGAAGAAAAACAGACACCTGAGCAAGAAGCAGAGGTTGAAGCACAAGAAGAAGCAGTTCAAGCAGATACTGAGGAAGTAACACATGATGAACAGTCTGCCTTCCAAGAAAAAATCGATGAATTGCAGCAGCTTCTAGATGAAAAAGAAAACAAAATTCTGCGTGTTCAAGCAGATTTTGAAAACTATAAACGCCGTGCTCGAACTGAAGTGGAGACCGTGCAAAAATATCGTTCTCAACATGTTGTCAGTGATCTTCTCCCAGCTCTTGATAACTTTGAAAGAGCGCTTGGAATTGATCCAGACAATGAGCAGACGAAAAGTTTGTTAGAAGGAATGCAAATGGTTTACCGCCAGCTGGTAGAAGCGTTGAAAAATGAAGGCGTAGAACCAATTGAAGCTGTCGGCAAAGAGTTCGATCCAAACCTTCATCAAGCCGTCATGCAAGTTGAAGATGAAAACTACGATTCAAATATCGTTGTAGAAGAATTGCAAAAGGGCTATAAACTCAAAGACCGAGTTATTCGTCCATCAATGGTAAAAGTAAATCAATAACTACATAATGGGAGGTCATCGAATATGAGTAAAATCATTGGGATTGACTTAGGAACAACAAACTCATGTGTTGCAGTACTTGAAGGCGGCGAGCCAAAAGTCATTGCTAACGCTGAAGGAGCACGTACAACACCATCTGTTGTCGCTTTTAAAAACGGAGAGCGCCAAGTGGGTGAAGTAGCAAAACGTCAATCAATTACAAACCCGAACACGATCATGTCTGTTAAAAGACATATGGGTACTGATTATAAAGTAGAAGTTGAAGGCAAGAACTATACACCGCAGGAAATCTCTGCGATTATTCTTCAGCACCTTAAATCTTACGCTGAAGGCTATCTTGGCGAAGAAGTAACAAAAGCTGTTATCACAGTTCCTGCTTACTTCAACGATGCAGAACGTCAAGCAACGAAAGATGCTGGTAAAATTGCTGGTCTTGAAGTAGAACGTATCATCAACGAACCAACAGCAGCTGCGCTTGCATATGGTTTAGATAAAACAGAAGAAGATCAAACGATTCTTGTATACGACCTTGGCGGCGGTACATTTGACGTATCGATCCTTGAGCTTGGAGACGGCGTCTTTGAAGTGCGCTCAACTGCTGGGGACAACCGTCTAGGTGGAGACGATTTTGACCAAGTCATCATTGATCACCTAGTGGCTGAATTCAAAAAAGAAAATGGCATTGATCTTTCTAAAGATAAAATGGCGCTTCAGCGTTTAAAAGATGCTGCTGAAAAAGCGAAAAAAGATCTTTCTGGTGTATCATCTACACAAATCTCACTGCCATTTATCACAGCTGGAGAAGCAGGTCCTCTTCATCTTGAATTAACGTTAACGCGTGCTAAATTCGAAGAGCTTTCTGCAGATCTTGTAGAGCGTACAATGACACCTGTACGTCAAGCACTGAAAGATGCTGGTTTATCTGCTAGCGAGATTGATAAAGTCATCCTTGTAGGTGGATCAACTCGTATTCCTGCAGTACAAGAAGCAATCAAAAAAGAAACAGGCAAAGAGCCTCATAAAGGTGTAAACCCTGATGAAGTAGTTGCACTTGGTGCAGCGATCCAAGGTGGAGTGATCACAGGGGATGTCAAAGACGTTGTTCTTCTTGACGTAACACCACTTTCTTTAGGAATTGAAACAATGGGCGGCGTATTCACGAAGCTGATTGAACGCAATACAACAATTCCAACAAGTAAATCTCAAGTATTCTCAACGGCTGCTGACAACCAAACAGCTGTAGATATCCATGTCCTGCAAGGTGAGCGCCCAATGGCTGCAGATAACAAAACATTAGGCCGCTTCCAATTGACTGATATCCCGCCAGCACCACGCGGCGTACCGCAAATCGAAGTATCTTTTGATATCGATAAAAACGGTATTGTCAACGTACGTGCGAAAGATATGGGTACAGGCAAAGAACAAAACATCACAATCAAATCTTCTTCAGGTCTTTCTGATGATGAGATCGAAAAAATGGTCAAAGAAGCAGAAGAAAATGCTGAAGCAGATGCGAAGAAAAAAGAAGAAATCGAAGTGCGCAACGAAGCAGATCAATTAGTGTTTACAACTGAAAAAACATTAAAAGATCTAGAAGGCAAAATCGATGAAGAGCAAGTGAAAAAAGCAAATGACGCGAAAGATGCGCTAAAAGCTGCGATCGAAAAAGGCGAGTTTGAAGACATCAAAGCGAAAAAAGATGAGCTGCAAACAATCGTTCAAGAATTAACGACAAAGCTCTATGAAGAAGCTGCAAAACAAGCACAAGCTCAGCAAGAAGGCGCTGAAGGTGCTCAAAAAGCAGATGACAATGTAGTGGATGCAGAATACGAAGAAGTAAACGACGATCAAGAGAAAAAATAATCACCTTTACTTTTGAAAAAGACTGCTGAAACGTACTCGTCAGAAAGTCAAAGTCAGGATCTCTTGGCTTTGACTTTTTTTCTTTTCAACGATGAAAGGAATTGAAAAAGGTTAAATCAAAATGATACAATCGTATTTATGTGAGAAAATCGGGAGTGTGAAGAGATGAGTAAGCGTGATTACTATGAAGTGCTTGGCGTAAGTAAGAGCGCCTCAAAGGACGAAATCAAAAAGGCATACCGCAAGCTTTCAAAAAAGTATCACCCTGATATTAATAAAGAAGCTGGCTCAGATGAGAAATTCAAAGAAGTAAAAGAAGCCTATGAAACCCTTTCTGATGATCAAAAACGTTCGCATTATGACCAGTTCGGGCATACCGATCCAAACCAAGGCTTTGGCGGCGGCGGTTTTGGCGGAGGAGGAGACTTTGGCGGCTTCGGCGGCTTTGATGACATCTTCTCTAGTATTTTTGGCGGCGGAGCCAGAAGAAGAGATCCAAATGCACCGCGCCAAGGAGCGGACCTGCAATATACAATGACGCTTTCGTTTGAAGAAGCGGCATTTGGAAAAGAAGCAACCATTGAAATCCCTCGTGAAGAATCTTGCGAGACATGTCATGGGTCAGGTGCAAAGCCTGGGACGCAGGCGAAAACCTGTTCACATTGCGGCGGCTCTGGTCAATTAAATGTTGAGCAATCCACTCCGTTTGGTAAAGTGGTCAACCGCAGAGTATGTAACTACTGCAGCGGAACAGGGAAACAAATTGACCATAAATGTTCAACATGCGGCGGCTCTGGCAAAGTGCGTAAGCGTAAGAAAATTAACGTGACGATTCCTGCAGGTGTTGATGATGGCCAGCAGCTCAGAGTGTCTGGTCAAGGTGAACCAGGTGTAAATGGCGGACCTCCAGGCGATCTATTTGTTGTGTTCCATGTGCGTGCGCATGAATTCTTCGAACGTGATGGAGATGACATTTACTGCGAGATGCCGCTCACCTTTGCCCAAGCTGCATTAGGTGACGAAATTGAAGTGCCGACATTACACGGAAAAGTAAAATTAAAAGTTCCTGCTGGCACTCAAACTGGCACGAAGTTTAGACTCAAAGGAAAAGGTGTGAAAAATGTACGCGGCTACGGCCAAGGCGATCAGCATATCGTTGTACGTGTTGTCACACCGACAAATTTAACAGACAATCAAAAAGATATCATTAGAAAATTTGCTGAAGTGAGCGGAAATAAACCAGACGAACAAGAAATGAGCTTTTTCGATAAGGTAAAACGCGCATTTAAAGGCGAGTAAGACGGATAAGGAGTTGGTAGTATTGAAGTGGTCAGAAATTAGCGTCCATACAACAAATGAAGCGGTGGAACCGATCACCAATATTTTGCATGAAGCAGGTGCAAGTGGTGTCGTGATTGAGGACCCGCTTGATTTAGTCAAGGAACGTGAAAATGTATACGGTGAGATCTACCAGCTCGATCCGAATGACTATCCGGATGAAGGTGTCATTGTGAAAGCCTATCTTCCAATGAACAGCTTTTTGATGGAAACGGTAGATGAGATCAAAGAAGCCATCAACAACCTTCTTCTATACGATATTGACCTTGGACGCAATACACTGTCAATTTGTGAAGTAAATGAAGAAGAATGGGCCACCGCATGGAAGAAATACTATCATCCTGTGAAAATCTCTGAAAAATTCACCATCGTTCCAACGTGGGAAGAATATACACCGGTTCATTCTGATGAACTGATTATTGAAATGGACCCTGGAATGGCATTTGGAACAGGTACGCATCCAACAACCGTCCTTTGCATTCAGGCGCTTGAGCGCTACGTGAAGGAAAACGATACGGTGATTGATGTTGGAACAGGCTCTGGAATTCTAAGTGTGGCAGCAGCGATGCTTGGTGCAAAGGACATTCAAGCCTTTGATCTCGACACCGTTGCGGTAGAAAGTGCGAAGCAAAACATCGAATTAAATGGTGTAAGTGACCAAGTGACGGTCAAACAAAACAATTTGCTTGATGGAATTTCAGGTGAGCGTGATGTGATTGTCGCCAACATTCTGGCAGAAGTGATTTTGCGCTTTACAGATCAAGCCTATGACCTATTGAAGAAAGATGGCTATTTCATTACATCAGGCATCATTGGACAAAAGAAATTACAGGTCAAAACAGCATTAGAAGAAGCGGGTTTTGACATTGTTGAAGTGCTGTCAATGGAAGATTGGGTCAGCATTATAGCGAAAAAATAAAGCGAGTAGGTGTCAGGACACGTATGCAACGATATTTTATCGACCTCACGAAAGAAGAAGTGACGTTAAAGGGAGCCATCGTTATAAAAGGTGAAGATGTACATCATCTTTCCAATGTCATGCGGATGAAAGCAGGGCAGGAAATCCTTTGTTTAACGACAGACGGCTTTGAAGCGCTCAGTAAAATTGATACAATAACAAAGGAAGAAGTGATTTGTCACCTTGAAAGCTGGACAAATCAGAACAGAGAACTTCCGATTAGGGTGACGATTGCAAGCGGTCTTCCAAAAGGAGATAAGCTTGAGCTCATTATCCAAAAAGGCACAGAGCTTGGCGCAAGTGCTTTTATCCCGTTTCAAGCGGCTCGTTCTATTACAAAGCTAGACCAAAAAAAGTCACATAAAAAACGAGAGCGCTGGGAGAAAATCGCGAAAGAAGCAGCCGAGCAGTCCTACCGGAATATCATTCCCCGTGTTTATTCAGTATCAACGTTTAAAGAGCTGACGCAATTAGCTGGTGAATTCGATAAATGTGTCGTTGCATACGAAGAATCATCGAAAGAAGGAGAGCAAAGCCGCTTTCAAACTGTGCTTCAACAGATGAAAGGCGGACAAACCTTGCTAGTGGTTTTTGGCCCTGAAGGCGGTTTGGCAGAAAAGGAGATTGAAGAGCTTGAAACGCTTGGTGCAGTCATTTGCGGGCTTGGACCGCGCATTTTAAGAACAGAAACTGCTCCTTTATATGCGCTTTCCGCTATATCTTATCAAACAGAGTTATTAAGAGGTGAATCATCATGGGAACAGTAGCGTTCCATACACTTGGCTGTAAGGTCAACCACTATGAAACAGAGGCGATCTGGCAGCTGTTTAAAGAAGCTGGCTATGAAAGAAAAGAGTATGAATCAAAAGCAGATGTATATGTCATTAATACATGTACGGTCACGAATACAGGCGATAAGAAAAGCCGCCAAGTCATTAGAAGAGCCATTCGCCATAACCCGGATGGTGTCATTTGTGTAACAGGCTGCTATGCGCAAACATCACCAGCAGAAATCATGGCGATTCCTGGTGTTGATATTGTGGTTGGGACACAGGACCGACATAAATTACTAGGCTATATTGAAGAATACCGCAGAGAAAGACAGCCGATCAACGGGGTTGGCAATATCATGAAAGCACGTGTGTTTGAAGAACTTGATGTTCCTGCCTTCACAGACAGAACGCGCGCTTCATTAAAAATCCAAGAAGGCTGTAACAATTTCTGTACATTCTGCATTATTCCTTGGGCGCGCGGCCTTCTTCGTTCTCGTGATCCAGAAGAGGTCATCAATCAAGCGCAGCAGCTTGTTGATGCGGGCTATAAAGAAATTGTGCTGACAGGTATTCACACAGGCGGATACGGAGAAGACTTAAAGGATTATAACTTTGCAAAGCTTTTGAGAGAATTAGATGAACGTGTTATTGGCTTAAAACGAATCCGTATTTCATCTATTGAAGCAAGTCAAATTACAGATGAAGTGATTGAAGTGCTTGATCAGTCAGATAAAATTGTCAGACACTTACACATCCCGCTTCAATCTGGCTCAAATACTGTGCTAAAAAGAATGCGCCGTAAATATACGATGGAATTCTTTGCAGAGCGTTTAACAAAGCTGAAAAAAGCATTGCCAGGACTTGCTGTCACCTCTGATGTGATCGTTGGATTCCCTGGGGAAACAGAAGAAGAGTTCTTGGAAACGTACAATTTTGTCAAAGATCATCAATTCTCTGAGCTGCACGTATTCCCTTACAGCAAACGTACAGGTACCCCGGCTGCAAGAATGGAAGATCAAGTGGATGAACATGTGAAAAACGAACGTGTCCACCGTTTGATCGCTCTTTCTGACCAGCTTGCGAAAGAGTATGCATCAGCATACGAAGGTGATGTGCTAGAGATTATTCCGGAAGAATCCTTCAAAGAACAAGAAGGAAACCACAATCTTTATGTAGGATATACCGATAACTACATGAAAGTTGTTTTTGAAGGGACAGAGGACATGATCGGCCGTCTGGTCAAAGTGAAAATTACGAAAGCGGGCTATCCTTATAACGAAGGACAATTCGTTCGCATCAGCGATGATGTGCAGCCTGACAAAGTGAGAATGACCTCATAATAGATAAAAAAACCGGCAGCCAAAAGGGCAAGCCGGTTTCTTTTATTTTGACTGATTCGGCATGAGACACAAGATCAATGCGTGAAAAGGGCGTATGAACGGGAAGAAGAGGAGAGAGCTTGCCACATTAAACAGCAGACTGAAATGCGCAATCTGCTGGGCGGGTGAGCTTGCGAGAAGGGCGACAACCTCTGTAATCAGGGCGAGAAACGGCAGGCATAAAAGAACCCCAAGCACATTAAACACGACGTGTGCATAAGCCGTTTGACGTGCTGCGTAGCCGCCAGATATCGCAGCCATCACAGCCGTAATACATGTCCCAATATTGGACCCCAACACAAAGCTGATGCCTTCCTGAAGTGCCACAGTTCCTTCATTCATAAATCCCATTAAAATACCGATACAGACTGAGCTCGAATGAACAATTGCTGTGAAAATGGTACCCGAAAGCAGCGCTGTCCAGTCTGAATGCTGCATCATTTCAAGAAAACGCAATGTCTCAGGCTGGCTTGTCATCATCCCTGCAATTTTTGAAAAGCCTTGTATGCAAAAAAAGATCATCCCGAGCCCAAATAAACTTTTTCCTGCATGTCTAAAAGATGTCCTGCCAAAAAGGATAAATACAAGACCGGCTATGATCAAAACCCACATGAACACGTCCATTTTAATGGCGATAAATTCTGTCGTAAACGTGGAGCCGATATTGGTTCCAAGAATCATTGGGATCGATTTTTTAAAAGAGAGAATGCCAGTACTGACAAAGCCAATGACGATGACCATAAAAGCAGAACTGCTTTGTAGAACCCCTGTAAACACAATGCTGACCAAGAATGCTTTTACCGGGTGATCTGTAAAGAGAAGAAGTGATTTCTCAATACGAGACGACGCAAGCGCCATTAATCCTTTTCTCAGCAAACCCATTGACCATAAAAAAATGAAAATAAGTGCACAAAAATAAATGATCGCCATCATAGAAAAGTCCTCCTCTTACCAATGAATATATGGACTTGTCTACCTGCTCATGACGAAAATATATTTCCAAATCACTTAGTTGACCTCACACTAGGCTTATATTATAATGTCTAGGTACATGTTTTGCATGTATATCTTTTTTTAATGCAGTCGATTGGTGTATTCGGAGGGAGGGAAAGAGAATGTCAAAAACGGTCGTTAGAAAAAACGAATCGCTTGAAGATGCTCTTCGTCGCTTTAAACGCAGTGTATCCAAAACTGGAACATTGCAAGAAGCAAGAAAGCGTGAATTTTATGAAAAGCCTAGCGTAAAGCGTAAGAAAAAGTCTGAAGCTGCTAGAAAACGTAAATTCTAAAGAGGGTGGATTTTATGAGTCTTCTTGAGCAATTAAATTCTGATATGAAGCTTATGATGAAAAACCGTGAGAAAGACAAGCTTGTTGTCATTCGTATGGTAAAGGCTTCGCTGCAAAATGAAGCAATTAAGCTTAAGAAAGACAGTTTGACCGGCGATGAGGAACTAACCGTCCTTTCCCGCGAGATTAAGCAACGTAAAGACTCCCTCCATGAATTTTCGAAAGCTAATCGCTTAGATTTAGTAGATAAAGTTCAAAAAGAGATTGACATATTAGACGTTTATTTACCTGAACAGCTTTCTGAAGAAGAACTGCAAACGATCGTGAAAGAAACGATCACTGAAACAGGTGCTTCCTCGAAGGCTGATATGGGTAAAGTCATGAGCGCTATTATGCCAAAAGTAAAAGGTAAAGCTGATGGAGCTGTCATTAACAGACTTGTCAGCGAGCAGCTGTCTCAATAAAAAAGTATCCTTCTATTGTTAGAAGGGTACTTTTTTTATGCCCTCGTGATTCTGTCATATAAAAATGAAACCTATGATACATTTGTAACGTATGTAAAGGAACAGTAAAATGGAAGAAAGAGAGGAGGGATCACCAAATAGATGAAAAAAATAAAAATTTCTATTGCTCTCTTCAGTTGTTTTATAATATGCTTGTTATTAGGGGTTCAATTGACCGCGAAATCAGCAGATCAGAAAGTTCATGTTATCCCAATTGAAGATACAGTAGAAAAAGGACTTTCTAAATTCATTGAACGATCGTTTGAGCAGGCAAAGTCCGAACGGGCGAAGCATATTATTCTCGACATCAATACACCGGGTGGTGCAGTCGATGCAGCGCTTGAGATCGCAGATACTATACGTGCTTCCGATATCCCAGTAACAGCGTTTGTCAATCATAGAGCGCTTTCAGCCGGGGCCTTCATCGCGTTAAATGCCGATCAAATCTATATGACCCCGAATGGAAAGATGGGGGCTGCTGCGATCATTGATGGAGAAGGCAATGCTGCCGATCAAAAATCTGAATCTTTATGGCTTGCTGAAATGAGTGATGCTGCCGAAAAGCAGGGGCGTGATCCAAAGTATGCTCTTGCCATGGCGGATATAGATATAGACGCAAAAGAAGCCGGTGCACCAAAAGGAGAATTGCTCACCTTCAACACAGACCGGGCGCTGCAATTCGGTTATGCAGAAGGG
This sequence comes from Bacillus sp. I-2, assembly GCF_001974945.1. Lineage (NCBI taxonomy): Bacteria > Bacillati > Bacillota > Bacilli > Caryophanales > Bacillaceae > Bacillus > Bacillus sp. I-2. Next base: position 415,367 of record NZ_LZRW01000032.1, read on the forward strand.
GAAGCAAAAAATATGGATGACTTGCTTCAGAAGCTGAAATTAAAAGATGCTTCTGTTCAATACGATGAAGTGAGCTTTGCTGAAAAGGTTGCGCGTTTTCTTACGCACCCAATTGTCATTCCAATCCTTTTATCCATTGCAAGTTTAGGGTTAGTTGTTGAGCTCTATTCTCCTGGCTTTGGGGTCCCGGGCACCATGGGAGTGACAGCGCTTCTTCTATTCTTTTATGGTCATCTCGTGGCAGGTTTTGCAGGATATGAGACGTTGTTCCTGTTTTTAGCAGGGATTGCACTCATCATTCTGGAATTGTTTTTGCCAGGGGGAATCGTAGGTGTCATTGGACTGATCTGTGTCGTTGTCAGCTTATTTTTAGCAGCTGGAAGCTTTACAGAAATGGCGATTTCCATCTTGATTGCCACTGCTGTTTCAATCATAGCAGTTATTTTATTGACAAAGGTGTTGGGGAAACGTATGAAATTCTTTAAAAAGTTCATTTTAACCGATTCAACCAATAAGGAAAGCGGTTATGTCTCAAATGAAACAAGAGAGGATCTGGTTGGACAAATCGCAGTGACAGCTACCGCACTTCGTCCATCTGGTACGATCGTACTCGGAGATGAGCGCATTGATGTTGTGTCAGAAGGTGCCTTTATCGATAAAGATGAACAAGTAAAAATTGTGAAAGCGGAAGGCTCACGCATTGTCGTGAGGAAAGTATAGATATACTGATTTTAGAGGAGGAATAAAATGGATCCATCTACTTTACTATTATTTGTGATTATCGCAGCAGGTTTGATTGTTCTATCGATCTTTTTCACCTTTGTACCGGTGATGCTGTGGATTTCTGCCCTAGCGGCTGGCGTAAAAGTGAGCATTTTTACACTTGTAGGAATGAGACTGCGCCGAGTGATACCAAACCGAGTGGTCAACCCGCTCATCAAAGCACATAAAGCAGGTCTTGATGTGTCGATTAACCAGCTGGAGAGCCACTATCTTGCAGGTGGTAACGTGGACCGAGTGGTGAACGCATTAATTGCAGCTCAACGCGCGAATATCGAATTGAACTTTGCCCGCTGTGCAGCCATCGACCTAGCAGGCCGTGACGTACTAGAAGCAGTTCAAATGAGTGTAAATCCTAAAGTCATTGAAACACCATTTATCTCTGGTGTTGCGATGGACGGGATTGAAGTCAAAGCAAAAGCACGTATTACAGTTCGTGCAAACATCGACCGACTTGTCGGTGGTGCAGGAGAAGAAACAATTATTGCCCGTGTAGGTGAAGGGATTGTCTCTACAATCGGTTCATCAGATAATCATAAAAAGGTTCTTGAGAATCCTGATATGATTTCTCAAACGGTTCTTGGTAAGGGATTAGATTCAGGTACTGCATTTGAAATTCTCTCGATTGATATCGCAGATGTTGATATCGGTAAGAACATCGGGGCAATTCTACAAACAGACCAAGCAGAAGCAGACAAAAATATTGCACAGGCGAAAGCAGAAGAACGCCGCGCAATGGCTGTTGCACAAGAACAAGAGATGCGTGCGAAAGTTGAAGAAATGCGCGCGAAAGTCGTAGAAGCAGAGGCTGAAGTACCACTTGCAATGGCTGAAGCATTACGTGAAGGCAATATTGGTGTCATGGACTACATGAATATTAAGAATATCGATGCTGATACGGATATGAGAGATTCATTTGGCAAAATGACAAAAGGTCCATCTGATAATGAAAACAAATAAGCATCCTCTCACGCTTTAAGGAGGGAGCCCATTGGACATTCTATTTGAAAATCCGCTACTAATTGCGATTATCATCGGTATCATCTCTGCCGTCTTTGGGAAGATCGGCAAACAAGAGGAGAACGAAGAGCAGAATCAGCAAAAGAAGCCCGCTCCTCAGCGTAAGCAGGTGCCCCAAAAGCAAACAAAGCAAACAAGTCCAGATCCAGTCGTGACGGATCAGCTGGACGATTTCGGTGATGTGCATGATCATGGCGGGATGAAGAAAAAAACTTCTCAGTCCTTACAAGATCGCTATACGGCTACACTTGCCGAAATGGAAGAAAGAAAAAACGAGCTGAACAAAGAGTTCCAATCGCTTGAAAGAGAGCTGACAAGGCCAAAGGCTGCATCTGCTGAAGAGAAGCCAAAAATCATTGAGAAGCTGAACCAAGATACAATTGTTCAAGGAATGCTCCTTGGAGAAGTATTTGGAGAGCCGCGCGCGAAAAAGCCGCACAGAACGATGAAACGGCCATATAAAAGATAAAGAAGAAAGCCCCCTTTTTCATAAAGGGGGCTCAGCTTGTAGACAAAGTCTACAAGCTTTTTTGTATAATAAGGGTAATAACACATTTCTGTGGGGGATAAATATGTTATCGAAACGTGAAGAAGAAAGAAGAAATCAATTAGAAGTCGTGGCCTTAGATGAATTAGTGCCTGAAGATCATCTTGTACGAAAAATTGATCAAGCGATCGATTTTGATTTCGTTTATGATCTTGTCAAAGATCATTATAGTTCTGATAACGGCAGACCAA
>NZ_LZRW01000033.1:0-408 GCF_001974945.1 Bacillus sp. I-2
CCCTATAACATCCTTTTCAGTAGATTTCAATATCGTGCCGGTTTTTTTCACATGCTAAAGCAATCCCGCCATCTCTGGCGGGATTTATTTTTACTTACATTCCAGTCCATACATCTTTTACATAACGTTTTTGATCTTGCAGCTTCTTCAGCCATTCTGCTGACGCTTCCTGACTTGCTCCTTTGTCAGCTGCATAAGCCGCACGCAGTGTGTTCTCTACTTCAGGAGCCATTTGTGCACCATCGCCGCATATATAAACGTGCGCACCTTTTTCAATCAGTGAAATTAATTTCTGTGCATCTTGTTTTAGTAAGTGCTGAACATATACTTTTGGTTCGTCTTCCATTCGTGAATAGCATCGATGGACTGTTACCAAACCGGCTTTTTCCGCCTTATCAAGCTCTTCTT
>NZ_LZRW01000034.1:0-405 GCF_001974945.1 Bacillus sp. I-2
CGCGTTGCTCGTTGAGCAGGTGCTGGTGGTGATGGGCGATCTGGTCGCGCTGCTGCAGCACCGTTTCCTGCAGGCGCCGCAGGCGGTCCATGGCCTGGATCCTGGCAGCCAGGATGACCGGGCTGTAGGGCTTGGCCATGAAGTCGTCGCCGCCGGCCTCGAGACAGCGCACCAGCGCGTCCTCCTCGTTCAGGGAGGTGAGGAAGATGATCGGCACCAGGACCTCGCCCGCCAGGGCCTTGATCCGCCGCGCCGCCTCGAAGCCGTCCATGACCGGCATCAGCGCATCGAGCAGCACCAGCTGCGGGCGCTGCTCGCTGAACAGCGCGACCGCCTCGGCACCATCCTGCGCGGTGAACACCGTATGGCCCTGGCGCCGGACGATCTGCGCCAGCAGCAGGCGAT
>NZ_LZRW01000035.1:0-403 GCF_001974945.1 Bacillus sp. I-2
GAAGAATTAACAACGGCAGAAGAAGTGGAGAATTTTATGGAAAAGGCAGAGGGCACAACTCTCGTAGTCGTTAACTCTGTTTGCGGCTGTGCGGCCGGTCTTGCGCGTCCTGCGGCAACTCAGGCAGTCCTGCAGAACGACAAAACACCTGACAATACGGTGACAGTATTTGCGGGCCAAGATAAAGAAGCCACTGCAAAAATGCGGGAGTATTTTACAGGCCAGGAGCCTTCTTCACCGTCAATGGCTCTTTTGAAAGGCACAGAAGTCGTGCATTTTATTCCGCGCCATGAGATTGAAGGGCACGAAATGGAAGAAATCATGAAAAACTTAACTGACGCCTTTGATGCACACTGCTAAATGCCCGTTTTCCGGGCATTTTCTTTTGGAGTATAGATCATGA
>NZ_LZRW01000036.1:0-403 GCF_001974945.1 Bacillus sp. I-2
GAGAACTGGAAGGCCTTGGAAATGGCATCCTGCTCAGGCTCGAATTCGGTCCCGACTACCTCTGGCCGCAACACAGCGAGGCTGACGCCCTGTTGCCCGACCAGCGTGAACACCGGACGCGTGCATTCTCGGAGCAGTTCGGTTATTCGGTCCAGGCAGGGTACCCGCTCGGGCACTCGCGCCACGAGATGCAGCAATGGATCATCATGATCCTGCCGTCGCTGATCCTGGTCGGTATCCTGACGGGTGGGATCGGCTATTGGGGCATGCTCAGGCAAGGTACCCGGCGCCGATCAGCCGCGCCCCAAGAGACGCGGGGCTGACCGGCGAGACGGGTCACTCCACGCTGAGCACGCCGCGGCGTACCTGGTCGCGTTCGATCGATTCGAACAAGGCCTTGAAG
>NZ_LZRW01000037.1:0-389 GCF_001974945.1 Bacillus sp. I-2
CGATGTGGAGGGGGCGATAAATTGCACGTCGCCATTTTGCAATGCTTCGATTTCTTCAATGTCCGAATACAGGCTTCCATTCGGGAACACTTCAATTTTCATTTTCCCGCCTGATTTCTCGTTTACGAGCTCGGCGAATTTGTTGGCGGCCAGCCCTTTTGGCGTGTCTTCAGCAACAACGTGGCTGAATTTGAATACGATTTGATCCTGTAAGCCTTCCTGAGCGTCATCATATACAATCTCTTCGCCGTTTGAACGGTCATGGAATCCGATAAATAAAGCGGTTGCAATTCCGGCGATCATCAGACCGAGACATGCAAGCAAACTCTTCATGAAAAGCCCCCTCCCTTATGTTAAGAATAATGGGGCAGATATGATTCGTAAAGACC
>NZ_LZRW01000038.1:0-388 GCF_001974945.1 Bacillus sp. I-2
CTTCTCAACTCACCTTCACAGGCTTACAGAACGCTCCTCTACCGCATCATCCAGAGGATGATACCCGTAGCTTCGGTGCATGGTTTGAGCCCCGTTACATCTTCCGCGCAGGCCGACTCGACTAGTGAGCTATTACGCTTTCTTTAAAGGGTGGCTGCTTCTAAGCCAACCTCCTAGCTGTCTAAGCCTTCCCACATCATTTCCCACTTAACCATGACTTTGGGACCTTAGCTGACGGTCTGGGTTGTTTCCCTTTTCACGACGGACGTTAGCACCCGCCGTGTGTCTCCCATGCTCGGCACTTGTAGGTATTCGGAGTTTGCATCGGTTTGGTAAGTCGGGATGACCCCCTAGCCGAAACAGTGCTCTACCCCCTACAGTGATACAT
>NZ_LZRW01000039.1:0-384 GCF_001974945.1 Bacillus sp. I-2
GTCGGCAGCGTCAGATTTGTATCAGAGACAGGCTCCAGTGATACCTGTAGCGCCAGTAGCACCAGTAATACCCGTGGCACCCGTAGGACCAGTAGCTCCAGTAATACCCGTGGCGCCAGTAGGACCAGTAGCTCCAGTGATACCTGTAGCGCCAGTAGCACCAGTAATACCCGTTGCCCCCGTAGGTCCGGTTGAACCAGTGATACCCGTCGCACCAGTATCTCCAATGATGCCGGTTGCGCCAGTAGGACCGGTATCTCCAGTGTTGCCGGTTGCGCCAGTAGGACCGGTATCTCCAGTGTTACCCGTTGCGCCAGTAGGTCCGGTAGCCCCAGTGATACCCGTCACACCAGTAGGACCTGTTGGTCCAGTAATACCAGCGCC
>NZ_LZRW01000040.1:0-290 GCF_001974945.1 Bacillus sp. I-2
GAAGGTGGGGCAGATGATTGGGGTGAAGTCGTAACAAGGTAGCCGTATCGGAAGGTGCGGCTGGATCACCTCCTTTCTAAGGATATATGGAGCAGCGTACGTTTTCGTCTTGTTTAGTTTTGAAGGATCATTCCTTCAAAACATGTCTCTAGCGAGACAGGATTGTTCTTTGAAAACTAGATAACAATAAGTAATACATTCACATTGAATGCAATGCAAAGTTCATCACACATAGTGATTCTTTCTAAAGTAAGAAATGGTTAAGTTAGAAAGGGCGCACGGTGGATGCC
>NZ_LZRW01000041.1:0-262 GCF_001974945.1 Bacillus sp. I-2
TCCGAAAAAGTACAAAACCGAAGTTTTGCTTTTCGCCAGTTTGACTGACTACCTATGAAGTATCATAGGATTTTTTTATAAAAACTCGAATTAACAGGTACGTTTTGTCTTGTTTAGTTTTCAAAGATCATATTGGTGGAGCCTAGCGGGATCGAACCGCTGACCTCCTGCGTGCAAGGCAGGCGCTCTCCCAGCTGAGCTAAGGCCCCATAAAAGATGGTCGGGAAGACAGGATTCGAACCTGCGACCCCTTGGTCCCAAA
>NZ_LZRW01000042.1:0-406584 GCF_001974945.1 Bacillus sp. I-2
TACACTAATCGGATAACTAACTCTTTTTCCCATACAAAAAACACCTCCAAATTGTTTTCAGATATGCTATACCCGATTTTTCAATTTAAAGGTGTTTTTATTTGTCTCACTTTATGGGGTCAGTCCCGATTCTGCTGGTTTTTTATAGTGACTAAGTTCATAAGATAAAAAGACCTGTTTTCAAAAAAGGATTTTCAACCACGATTATGACATTTTCTCTTCTTTTCAAAAATACATGATCATGATACTTTATTGTCATTACCCACCGATGTATGACATCTCAACCTTTTTCTGATCTTTTTTCTGCTCTCTCTCGGCTGAATATTGGTCATGTCTATTCGACCATAATTCCTTTAACCTGTTCGTTAATTCTTCATTATCTTTTGTCGTACGAATCATCTGTTTCAGATCAAAACCCGATGATGCAAACAGACATGTAAATAATTCCCCCCGTGCAGACAGCCTTGCTCTGTTACATGTTCCACAAAAAGCATCTGAAACGGAAGAAATAATGCCTATCTCTCCTGAACCATCTTTGTAAAAAAATCGTTTGGCTACTTCACCTGTATATTGAGGAGGTTCTGGTTTGATAGGATATGTTGAATCAATTAATTCAATTATTTCTTTCTTTGTCATGACATGTTCTAGATTCCATTTATTCGTATTACCGACATCCATAAATTCAATAAATCTGAGAACGTGTCCTTCTTTTTTGAAGTAAGCTGCCATTGGTAAGACATCCTGATCATTCACACCTTTTTGAACAACCATATTAATCTTGATAGCAAGTCCAGCCTTTTTTGCAGCCTCAATACCATCAAACACTTTTTGGATAGAAATATGCCTTCCGTTCATTTGCTTAAAACGGTCGGGATTTAATGAATCTAAACTAACGGTGACTCTATTAAGACCAGCTCTCTTCAACTGATCAGCATATAAAGGTAAAAGCGTTCCATTGGTCGTCATCGCAATGTCTTCAATCCCTGGAATTTTTGCGAGCTTTTCTATTAAGACAGGCAGATCCTTTCGCATTAAAGGTTCTCCGCCCGTGATACGTATTTTTACCACACCTAGGTTCTTTACAAAAAGGGTAGCAAGTCGTTCAATCTCTTCGAAACTAAGCAGTTCTTCTTTTTTCAAGAAAGGATAATCCGGTCCAAAAATTTCAGCAGGCATACAGTACGTACATCTAAAGTTACAGCGATCAGTTACTGATATTCTTAAATCGCGCAATGGTCGATGTCTTTTATCTAAAATACTGACCATACTTTGCCTCCTATTCTGTAATACGCTGAGGATGAGTGTAAATGTTAAAGGATTTTCCTCTGACGAATCCAACTGTTGTAATATTTAGTTCTTCTGCCATTTTAAGCGCTAGCTCAGTAGGTGCTGATTTTGAAATGACGATAGACACTCCTAGTTTTGCTGCCTTCAATAGAACTTCTGACGATATCCGGCCGCTAAAAACAAGGATTTTATCTCTAAGTGGAATTCGCTGAAGTAAACAATATCCATAAATTTTATCTAAAGCATTATGTCTTCCTATATCAGTTCTAGTGATGAATAGCTTCTCTGTGTCACACAATCCAGCATTATGCACTCCACCAGTATGTTGAAATAATTGGCTTTCTTCTTGCAAACTCTTCATGAGATGCAGACAGGTTTCAGCAGAAATACTGATTTGGTCAATGGCTGTTTTTGCCGTCTTCACATCTTGAAGGAAATAAAAGTGTCTTCCTTTTCCGCAGCATGAACCAATCACTCGTTTTGTAAAATCTGATGAATCAAATCCACTTGAGTGAACTAAATCAACATAGGCAAAACCCATACTTTCATCTATTGTAAACCTTTTAATCTCATTTTCAAATCGAATGACCCCTTCTGAAGCCAAAAAGCCGATAACCAATTCTTTCAAGTGCTCTGGTGAACAAACAAGGGTCACAAATTCTTCTCCATTCACCATCACAGTTAAAGGATATTCTTCTACAATTTCATCAGTTTTGCAGGTAAACTGACCTTCACGGTATTGGTGTATGACTCGTTTCTTTTTAACAGAAGGATTCATTGTATGATCTTCCTTTCAATGCAAATTTAGTTATATGATCCAATCAAATTGTGATATTATTTTAAAAAGTCACAAAAATGTAACATATTTCTATCTTATCAAACTTCTTGATTGCTTTATATGGGGGGAACAAAATGAACAAATCGAAAAATCGCTGGCTCATTGCAGCAAGTGCTGTAGGAATTCATTTATCTATTGGGTCTGTTTATGCTTGGAGTGTTTTTACAAATCCTTTACATGAAGCCTTTCAGTGGTCATTAACAGAAATAAGTCTCACCTTCAGTATTGCTATTTTATTTTTAGGTTTATCTGCTGCTTTTATGGGACATTTCGTTGAAAGGTATGGTCCAAGGGCATCGGGGCTCTTCTCAGCTATTTTCTTCGGCATCGGAATGACTGGGTCAGGATTCGCTGTCCACATGTCCTCACTGCCTCTCCTTTATTTATTTTATGGTGTACTTGCTGGAATCGGTTTAGGGGTAGGCTATATTGCACCTGTATCAACTCTAGTCAAATGGTTTCCGGATCGAAGAGGTCTTGCAACCGGCTTAGCCATTATGGGGTTTGGGTTTGCTTCTCTTATTTGCAGCCCAATTATTCAATATCTCATTGAAAAAGTGAATATCGCAAATACTTTTTATTTCCTTGGAATCTCCTATTTTATCATCATGGTGATCTCATCTCTTTATTTATCACCACCAACACCTGATGACGTCAAACAATTTGACGTATTCAAAACAAAGAAAAGAAAAATCCCTCAAGATTTATCACAGCTTACAGCAAATGAAGCGATCAAAACAAGACGTTTTTATTATTTGTGGCTTATGCTTTTTATTAATATCACATGCGGAATCGCTATTATTTCAGTAGCATCACCTCTTGCTCAAGAAAGTGTTGGGTTCACTGCAGGTGCTGCAGCTACTCTTGTGGGCATTTTAGGTGCTTTTAATGGTTTAGGACGCATTGGCTGGGCATCGTTTTCAGATTATATAGGAAGACCGAATACGTATACGATTTTTTTCAGTATCCAGCTCATTGCTTTTCCTTTACTCCCCTATTTAAAAGAACCGCTCATCTTTTCAATCGTGATGGCGATCATTTATACGTGCTATGGAGGAGGATTTGCTTCAATTCCAGCCTATATTGGCGATTTGTTTGGTACAAAGCAGCTTGGTGCCATACACGGTTATATTTTGACTGCTTGGGCCGCTGCGGGTTTAGCAGGACCACTATTTTCATCCTTCATTCGAGATATAACAGGTAATTACACACAAAGCCTTATGGTGTTCTCTGGCTTATTTTTCATTGCTTTTATCATATCACTTCTCATTCGAAAGGATATTCAACAGCTAAGAGAAAAAAACCTATCTGCTGCTTCCTCTGTCTCAGCCCGATCTTAATTTGAATTTGACAGAATCACAATCTAAAGGTAATTTTTAGATATGAAAACGCTTTACAAAGTAATAGGAGGGTGATGATCTCATGGGGAAAACAAAACATAAGGGGCCTGTTAAACTCAATAAAAAACCCTCACCAAAGCTATGGGCCTCTTTTGTACCAATGGGGCTTGGCAAAGTGAAACCGAAACACATTCGAGATACGATGAAAGTGGCATGGGAGAACAAAGATAACCTTCCCTACGCGTACCGTATTTTAACGCAGGGTGTTTGTGACGGCTGTGCCCTTGGCGTCTCAGGACTGTATGATCAAACGCTCGCAGGACCTCATATATGCACCACAAGACTAAATGTGCTTCGTCTTAACACAATGCCAGCTATTGATCCAAAATGGTTTGAAGATATTCATCAGCTAAAGCAAATGGACAGCACCTCTCTTCGCAAGCTTGGGCGGATTCCTTATCCATTGATCCGAAAAAAAGGTGACAATGCCTTTACACGTATTTCTTGGGATGATGCACTAGATCAAATCGCAGCTAAAATCCAATCAATTGATAAACGGCAGCTTGCTTTCTATTTAACCGCCAGAGGAATTACAAATGAAGTTTATTATACGGCTGCAAAGGCTGCTCGATTTATAGGAACGAATCATATTGATAATGCTTCTCGCATTTGCCATTCACCAAGTAAAACCGCTCTTAAACGGTCCCTTGGCATCGGTGCTTCCAGCTGTAATTACAGTGATTGGATTGGAACGGATGTATTAATTTTTTGGGGATCTGTTGCAGCAAACAATCAGCCTGTTTCCACTAAATATATGTACGCTGCTAAAAAGAAGGGAACAAAAATTATCGTCATCAATCCGTATAAAGAGCCTGCTATGAAAAAGTATTGGGTTCCTTCTATTCCAGAGAGTGCTTTATTCGGTACAAAAATTGCAGATGATTTTTACCAAGTCAATATAGGCGGAGATATTGCGTTTATGAACGGCGTCATCAAGCATTGGTTTGACATGGAGCAGCATGCTCCCCATTCGGCTCTTGATCACGAATTTATTCAAAAACATACAACAGGCATACAGGATTTAAAGCAGCATGTCGCACAATTGAAGTGGGAGGACCTAGAAGCATCATCAGGTTTATCAAAAGAAAGAATGAAGGAATTTGCGACACTGCTTGCCAATGCTAATTCAGGCGTTTTTATTTGGAGTATGGGCCTTACTCAGCACCGCTTTGCAACTGATAATATATCACAGGTTGCCAACCTTGCCATGCTGCGCGGATTTATCGGCAGAAAACATTGTGGTGTCATGCCAATTCGGGGTCATAGCGGCGTCCAAGGTTCTGGTGAAATGGGTGCTGATCCATTCGTTTTGCCGGGTAGTGATTTTGATGAAGAGAATATTGAAAGAATCGAACGCATATGGGGGTTTGACATTCCTAAATGGCATGGTGACACCATTGGGCAATCCTTTGAGAAGATGGCTCTCCCAAAAGACCATCCACAAAAACTCAAAATGCTGTTTACGAGTGGCGGAAACTTTTTAGAAACGATGCCAAATCCGGAAGCGATCGAAAAAGCATTATCTGAACTTGAACTCCGTGTTCACCAAGATATCATTTTAAATACCTCTACGCTGGTAGACGCTGAAGAGGCGGTGATTGTGCTGCCTGCTATGACAAGGTATGAACAACCAGGCGGCGGCACATCAACCAGTACGGAACGCATGGTATATTTCAGTCCAGAAATTGAAGGACCTCGTATTGAGGAAGCCAGAGCGGAATGGGACATTTATGTTGATCTTGCGAAAAGAGTCCGGCCAGAAGATGCCGAGCTGATACATTTTGAAACAGCTGAAGACATTCGTCGTGAGATTGCGGTCGCCAACCGAAACTATGATGGCATCCAGCATTTACGTCACAAGGGAGACGTTTTTCAATGGGGAGGAGCATGGCTTTGTGAAGATGGCGTGTGTCCAACACCAGACGGCAAGGGACATCTTCTTCCTGCCCAGCTGCCTCAATATCGAAAAACCGAAGGACATTTCAATATCACGACAAGAAGAGGAAAGCAATTCAACTCGATGATCTACAGTGAAAAGGATGCCTTTAATGGTGGAAAACGTCATTCTATCCTAATGAATGAAGAAGATGCAAAAGAGCTTTACGTCCAAGAAGGTGATCCAGTTGTTCTCTTTAATCAATATGGATCCTATCAAGGAGTGGCCCAATTCGGAGAGTTGAGACGCGGCAATATCGCAGTTTATTGGCCGGAAGGGAACGTTTTAATTCCTAAAGGTGTGTATGAGAGCTACTCACAGATTCCCGAGTATAATACGGCTGCCATATTAGAAAAAGCCGAAACCTTCCATGCAAGAAAGGACCAGCATTACGTGGAGAAACGAATTGATGAATTAGAAACGACTTTGAATTAATCGTCAACTTAAAAACAGCTGGGGCTGTTTCCCCAGCTGCTATTCACTCTCTACCGACCAAAAGCGCTCGCTTCCTGTTGAAGAATACGGTTCAATTCTTCGGCATTTGCAGCCGGTTGATATTGTCCTCCACCCGCTTTTGCAACAGATTTAAGACTTTTTGCTTCCTTTTCATTCACATCGAAGCCAATGATATTGACGATTGTATCAATTCCGTCTTCATGTAATTCCTTTGCTGCTTGTGAAGGGCTTCCACCACAAGTTTCTTCACCATCACTGACAACATACACAATATTTTTCCCTTCAGCCTGGTGATCTTCAAAATCTTGTTTTGTATCTGTTAATGCTTTTGCAAGCGGTGTCCAGCCAGTTGGCTTATACACATTCAGTGCTTGCTGAAATGTTGATGGCTCATATGATCCAAATCCGTAAACGGCTTCAGAACTTGAACAAGAAACAGCTTTCCCTGCATTCTTATTGGTTCCTTCATGACCAAACACACGAAGCAGAACTTGTGTATCTTCTGATAAAATGCTCGCGAAGCTTTGAATAGACCTTTTGGCGATATCGATTTTCTTTTCACCTTCAACTGATTGTGCCATGCTCCCGCTTAAATCGAGTAATATTACCACATGCGCAGGCGGCTCCTGTTTTGTTGCAGCATGAGCTGGTGAAGAAAGAAGCAGGACAAGACTAGCCAAAATGGTTAATACGATGTTTTTTTTCATTAATAAAAACCTCCCTTTTTTACTTTTGTACAGAAAAAGAGAAACGAAAGCATGAATCAATCGTTTCCCTTTTGTTCAGCAAGTTATTCGTGTAGTTTTAATGATTCTGCTGAAAAGATAGAACCCATTTCTTTACCAGTGCTTGCTTGGTAGTAATGGCCTTTACCAGCTTTGGCTACTTGCTTCAATTGACCTTCATAGCCATCGTTAAAGTCTAATCCGATCACATTTACAACAGTTGATCCTTTTGAGTTATGCAATTCTTTTGCTACTTTTACTGGATCTCCGCCACAAGTTTCCTCACCATCAGTGATTAAGTACACAATATGCTTTGTTCCTGCAGTAAGCTGCTCATCCGCTTGCTTTGCATTTTCAAGTGCACGTGCAATCGGTGTCCAGCCAGTTGGCCCAAGTCCGTTTAAAGAGTTTTCGAAGCTGTCCTTTTCATAAGGCTGTACGCCGTAAACGCCTCTAATGACTTCACATGATTGAGCTTTACCTGAATTTTTGTTGTTTCCTTCAGAACCAAACAAGCTCATACGAATTTTAGCGTCTTTTGGAAGTGACTGAGCAAATTTAAATACCTCTTGTTTAGCGAGATCAAATTTGCGCTCTCCCTCTACTTTTCTTGCCATGCTTCCGCTTGCATCAAGTAAGATTGTCACTCTTACATCTTTGTTATGTTTTTTGACTGTAGATGCTTCTGCAAATACTGGTGAAGAGATTGACATAGATAATGTCAATACAGTTAAGGTTACGAGTGTGATTACTTTTTTCAACATACTTTTCCTTCCTCCTTATGTATTTGATTGAAACATCTTAATCGTAAATTATTCTGTCTTGGAATGGTATAGGACTCGGTCCCTTTTTCTTTTTCATCAAAATCACTAAAATTCTGTCAGATGTCTAGATATTTTCACCTAACACACCCATTATTCTCTCGTTTTCTCTGTCTTTCGAGGGATTTTGTATCGGCCATCGGTTCTTGTCAGGACATAAATGTTTAAGATTTCCTGATCTGCGTCTTAAGTCGCGATTTGACACATTCTGTTCAAATCTCTTTGAACACACAAAAAAATGCCTCATTTCTGAGGCACCTTTGCTTTATTTTTTAGCCATATACGTGTTGAGAAAACGATCGGCTGATTCGATTTGAATTCCTTTATAATAATGCTTCACGATGGCATCTACTTTTTTGCCTGCCTGCGCCATATAATGCGCACCATATTGACTCATGCCTACACCATGACCATATCCTTTTGTTGTAATGACAATCTGCTGACCCTGGCGTTCCCATGTGAAGTCCGCTGAATGAAGGCCTAGTGATTCTCGAATGTCTCGGCCTGACATTGTTTTACCGTTGATCACGGCTTTCGCTACCTGGTTTCCTGGTGTCCGTTCTACAATCTGTCCGACCTGAGCCTGCTGGGTGAGCGTCACACCTAATTTTTGCTGAAATTCACTGACCGAGATGGTTTTCTTATTTTGAAATTTTGGCGATTTTTCGTCCCATTTACTTGAGACACTTTTCAAATAAGGGATTTCGTTTTTCCAATAGGCTTCGGCATTTTCCGTTTTTCCGTTACTTGTTGAAAAGAATGAAGCATCAATTGGTTTCTCGTCATAAGTCAGCACTTTTCCTTGTGTGCTGGCGACAGCTTCCGTGACCTTTTTTAATTTCCAATTGTACGCTTTCCCCCAAATTTTCTTGAGTTCCTGTTTGTTTTTGTAAACTTGGAACATTTGGGTATCATCTACAAGAGAGCCCTTAGGTGATTTGACAGTCTTATCACTGATCATTTGCCTGACGATATACGTTCTTGCTGCGAGCGCCTGTGCCTTGAGTGCTTCCATTTCAAAATCAGCTGGCATTTCAGATGCTACGACACCGATCACATACTCTTCTAAGGGGATGTTTTCTACCTGCTGATGAGCAGAGCGATAGACGGGGATAGCGACGGGTGATTGCTTCAATTTGACTGAACCCTTCACTTCTTTTTTAACTGATGGTTCTGCTGCTACGTGCTGGCTGGCCGCCGGTTTCCCTTGGAACGTCGGCAACACAAGTAATGTTGGAATCATTAAAATGATGATGCATATTCCTGCGATTGTCCATATCATTGGTTTCATATTTGGCTGCCCCCATTTGTCATTGAATCTCTTTTATCCTATGGGCAGGGACAAGCTAATATGACAGCTTCTTTCATTTAGTGGACAAGTCTTTTATGGAGGTATGAGGCTGTTCTTCGAATGGATTTTACTGTTCGTCTGTATGAATAAAATTTAAGATGACTGGATACACTAATGATAAGCTTCGTGAAATGAAGCATTCTATATTCTAAAAAAAATCAGCATGCCCAAAGGACACACTGATTTCTTTCATGATTAAGCGTTCAGATCTGATACAACTTGTTCTTGTGTCACATCTGCTGATTCATCGTTTACTCTTTCAATATCTGCACCGATTGCTGCAAGCTTTTGGTGGAAGTTCACATAACCACGGTCAATATGCTTCAACTCAGTGACACGTGTATGACCTTCTGCCACTAATCCAGCAAGTACAAGTGCTGCTCCTGCTCTTAAATCAGTCGCTGCCACTTCAGCACCTTGAAGTTGAACCGGCCCATTGATAATGACAGAGCGACCCTCAATTTTAATATCGCCATTCATGCGGCGGAATTCTTCAGCATGCATAAAGCGGTTTTCAAACACTGTTTCTGTGATCATGCTTGTTCCGTTCGCACGAAGCAATAGCGCCATCATCTGAGATTGCATATCCGTTGGGAACCCAGGATGCGGCATTGTTTTTAGATCGATTGGCTTGAGCTCAGATGGTCCAATGACTCTTAAACCTTCTTCTTCTTCAATGATCTGAATACCCATTTCTTCCATTTTTGCCACAAGTGATGTCATGTGCTCTGGCACTGCGCCTTTTACAAGAACATTTCCTTCTGTAATGGCTGCTGCCACCATGAAAGTACCTGCTTCAATTCTGTCAGGGATGATGTTGTGTTTTGCACCGTGAAGTGTTTCCACACCTTCGATTTTGATTGTACCAGTACCAGCACCGCGAACCTTACCGCCCATGGCATTGATGTAATTTGCTAAATCAACAATTTCAGGTTCTTTTGCTACGTTTTCTAAAATCGTCGTTCCCTCAGCTAATGCTGCTGCCATGATGATGTTTTCAGTTGCCCCTACACTTGGGAAATCCAAATAGATTTTTGCACCTTTTAAACGGCCTTTTACTTCAGCCTCGATGAAACCATTACCTACTTGAATTTTAGCTCCCATTGCTTCAAAGCCTTTTAAATGCTGATCAATTGGTCTTGAACCAATCGCACAGCCTCCAGGTAATGCAACTCTTGCATGACCCGTTCTTGCTAAAAGTGGTCCCATGACAAGCACGGATGCTCGCATTTTACGGACATACTCAAACGGAGCCTCAGTTTCTAGTGCATGTGATGCATCAACTGATACTTCGTTATTTTCAAAATGTACTTCTGCTCCTAAATGACGTAACACTTCATTGATTGTATATACATCGGAGAGCGTAGGTACATCACAAATTACGCTTTTTTCTGTACTTGCTAACAAAGATGCAGCGATAACTGGTAAAACGGCATTTTTTGCGCCTTCTACTTTAACTGTGCCGTTTAACTTTTGACCGCCGCGGACGATGATTTTTTCCAAGGTCTTCCCCTCCGCGTCCCAAATTCTCTATATTAATATTCAGTCGTTACGATTGGTGTGCCAACCGTAATCGTATGATTTTCGTTCATTTCCGAACTTCTGATGGCAATTTGAACATTCATTTTATCATTTGAAGTCATAATGAACTGTTCCCACTTATCTGTGTAAGCGGAAAGCGACACAAAATTAGACTCAACGAGATACTCAACTGGTTTTGCTTGAAATTCATTTGCTAACATTTCAGCTTTTTTTTGCAAAACAACATCCATCATACCATTTACATGACCATCGAGACAAGTAAAAATTACAATTTTCTCTTGTAATATGCTTTTTGCATGACGTACGAACTGATCATATGTATGCTCCCAGGTATTCAGTGGGCGAGCACCTTTTTGCTCATATAATAAATACGACTTTTGATTGGATTTTGTGTCGGTCTTCACGAGTAAAATTTTCGATTCTGTATCATTTTTTTCATCTTTGTAAATTCCTGTGACTTTGGTGACATGTTGCTCTTTTTTTTCGGTCCACTCATACTGTCGTAGTTCGTCTTTCAAACGTTTCACTTTTTTTGAAAATTGTTCGGATGAAATATCTACATTTGTCTTGGCATGGAGGGTCCACCCATCGACTTCAATTTGCTGGTTTTTCAGACCTTCTGCTATTTGAGCGAGCGGGGAAGATTCTTCCGCACGAACACCTTGAATCATCAGAACAAAAAAAAGAATAAACGCAAATAATGGCCAACCTTTCAAATACTTTCTCACTTGTCATTCCCCCTTGCTACAAGTGTTGCCGCAAGGAGGGCAATGCATACGTGGAAAAGACAACAAAAGGCCAACCTTTTGACCCTTCCTTTTACGTTCCCGCAGAAGGTCATGACCAAACCTTTTATGTTAGAACATATAAGGAATTTGTCTGGAGAAATTTAAGTAATCAA
The DNA here is from genome assembly GCF_001974945.1 of Bacillus sp. I-2. Classification (NCBI taxonomy): domain Bacteria; kingdom Bacillati; phylum Bacillota; class Bacilli; order Caryophanales; family Bacillaceae; genus Bacillus; species Bacillus sp. I-2. Next base: position 11,258 of record NZ_LZRW01000042.1, read on the forward strand.
GGAAGAAATTGCTGACCGCAGATGCGATAGCAATGGTAATGAGCATCATCAGCAGCCTTGCTTGAACGATTTTCCCTTTTTTAATGAGTGGATCAATATTTACAGCAAGCAGTGCCCACCATGTAACCGCGATAAAAAATAGGTGGATCACAATGCCCACGATTGCTTGTTGTCCTACGTCTTCCATACAATTGAATCCTCCTTTTATTTATTTCTGTAAAGGAAAACTCCCTTTCATTATATCCTCGAAAATCGGAAAGATGAATCATTTGGAAAAAAGAGCTACATTTAGTGTGAATCCCCTCTTATCCTGATGCCAAGGAGATGATATACTGCGTGTGGAAGGAGCTGAACACATTGAAAGATTCTTTTCCTGACTTTGTTGATTTGTACGGAGAATTGGTTCCCTCATTTGATTATGAATGGGAGGCCATTGCTTTCTACTTTGATTATAGACAGACACAGCTAGAAGAATTAGCACAATTGTGTCATTTTCATAACATTTCTTTGGATTACTCTGAGGAAAGCCTGTATCAGTTAGAATCACTATACTTTGAGGCATTAACCAAGCAGCTGTTCGCTGAGTGGAAAATGCCAATAGATGCATTAGAAGCGATGATGAGTGTGTATATAGGAGAGGTTGTCATCCGTCATCATTCAGATGCTGACTGGGTGGTGCGGCCTTATATGGATTCTCCGCATCAATATACGCTTGGTTTGCGCCGTCACAATAAAACGTGGCATAGTACGCAGTTTTGCGAGCACTTATATCTTGAAAAACAGGATTCGCACCCTTATGTGTCCATGTATCAATCTCTCATGTCATTCTAAAAAAAACCTTCTTATCATTGTGATAAGAAGGTTTTTCTGTTTTATTTCCCTGCTACATTTAAACGGTTTAACGCCCGTTTTAATGCGAGTTCCGCCCGGCGTACATCACTTTCATTCGGGTGGTTCAAATGCTCTTCAGCACGCTGCTTCGCTGATTTAGCACGATCGACATCAACTTTATCTGATGTTTCAGCGGCCTGAGCCAGAATGGTTACTTGTTCAGGGCGGACTTCAACAAATCCGCCACTTACTGCAACCAATTCAGTTGATCCACTATGTTTTAAGCGAACTGCACCGATTTTTAGCGGAGCAACCATTGGAACGTGGCCAGCTAAAATACCAAGCTCACCGCTTTCTGCTCTTACACTGACCATTTCCACATCCGCTTGATACACTGGGCCGTCGGGAGTAACGATATTGACTTGAACGGTCTTCATGCTTTTACCCTCCTAAGGACCAGATTAGGCCTCTACACCCATCTCTTTGGCTTTTTCAACCACTTCTTCAATGCGTCCAACTAAGCGGAATGCATCTTCTGGAAGGTGATCGTATTTACCAGATAAGATTTCCTTGAAGCCTTTAACAGTTTCTTTCAATGGCACATAAGAACCCTTTTGGCCAGTGAACTGCTCTGCTACGTGGAAGTTTTGAGATAGGAAGAATTGAACACGACGCGCTCTGTGTACCACAAGCTTATCGTCCTCAGATAATTCATCCATACCTAAAATGGCAATAATATCTTGCAGCTCTTTATAACGCTGTAATGTTTGTTGCACTTCACGCGCAATCGCATAATGCTCTTCGCCAACGATCTCAGGTGCAAGTGCACGAGATGTTGAAGCAAGAGGATCAACCGCTGGGTAAATACCCATTTCAGTCAGCTTACGCTCAAGGTTTGTCGTTGCATCAAGGTGAGCGAACGTCGTTGCTGGAGCTGGATCCGTATAGTCATCCGCAGGTACATAGATCGCTTGAATCGATGTAACCGATCCTACGTTTGTAGACGTGATACGCTCTTGCAGCTGACCCATTTCTGTTGCAAGTGTCGGCTGATAACCTACCGCTGAAGGCATACGACCAAGAAGGGCTGATACTTCAGAACCTGCTTGTGTAAAGCGATAGATATTATCGATGAAGAACAATACGTCTTGACCTTGTTCATCACGGAAATGCTCTGCCATTGTCAAACCAGTTAGGGCAACACGCATACGTGCACCTGGTGGCTCGTTCATTTGACCGAAGACCATGGCTGTTTTTTCGATAACGCCAGAATCTTTCATTTCGTAGTAAAGGTCGTTTCCTTCACGTGTACGCTCTCCAACACCAGCGAATACAGAAATACCGCCGTGTTCTTGTGCGATGTTGTTGATCAATTCTTGAATCAGAACGGTTTTACCTACACCAGCTCCACCGAATAGACCGATCTTTCCACCTTTGATGTAAGGAGCAAGCAGGTCAACAACTTTGATACCTGTTTCAAGAATTTCAACTTCTGTAGAAAGTTGATCAAAAGAAGGCGCTTGTCTGTGGATTGGATCTCTTTGAGCTTCCACACCAAGTGGCTCATCTAAGTCAATGTTATCTCCCAGTACGTTGAATACACGTCCAAGTGTTACGTTACCAACTGGTACTGAAATTGGTTTTCCAAGGTCTACAGCTTCCATACCGCGCTTCACACCGTCTGTTGATGCCATTGCGATGGTTCTCACTGTATCGTCACCTAAATGTAGTGCTACTTCTAAAGTTAAGTCGATATCAACTTCACTTTCGCTTTCCGCTTTATGCGAAACTTTGATCGCATTATAAATCTCAGGCAAGTGACCGTCTTCAAAACGAACGTCTACGACTGGTCCCATGATCTGACTGATGCGTCCTGTTTTCATTGCATTCCCTCCTGACAATTATTTCTATTCTAAGGCAGCTGCTCCGCCGACAATTTCTGTAATCTCTTGTGTAATCGCTGCTTGACGAGCACGGTTGTAAGAGAGTGTCAGGCTGTCGATTAATTCTTTTGCGTTGTCTGTTGCACTCTTCATTGCTGTCATTCTTGCAGCATGTTCACTTGCTTTGCTGTCAAGAAGCGCACCGAAAATCAAACTCTCTGCATATTGAGGAAGGAGAACTTCAAGAATTTCTTCTTCAGAAGGCTCAAACTCATAAGATGCGGAACGTTTATTTGGTGTCGCTGCGGCCGAAAGGTCCGTTAGCGGCAATAATTTCTTCTCTGTTACTTCTTGTGAAATCGCACTGACAAAGTGGTTGTAGAACATGTAAAGTTCGTCAAACGCTTCATCAGAGAACATTTGAACTGTACTGCTTGCTAATTCTTTAATATCAGCAAACGCTACTTCGTCTCCAAGCCCTGTTACTTCAGAAATAACTGGAATACCACGCTTTTTGAAGAAGTCGCGTCCGATTTTACCAATGACAATCACCGCATATTCATCAGCGGATTGATGACGAGATTGAATGGTTTGGTAAGCGGCACGCAAAATCGAGCTGTTAAAAGGTCCTGCAAGCCCTCGATCAGATGTAATGACGAGATACCCTGTTTTCTTGACAGGTCTTGAAAGAAGCATTGGGTGCTTAGCACTTGTTCCAGTTGCGATTGCAGCAACCACTTCCTGGATTTTCTCCATGTAAGGAACAAAAGACTTCGCATTGTTTTCAGCACGATTCAGTTTCGCAGCTGATACCATTTGCATCGCTTTTGTGATCTGACTCGATTTTTTCGTTGACGTGATCCTTGACTTTATATCGCGTAATGAGGCCAAAGATTTCACCACCTTTTTTCAGGAATCCGTGTTCATTTACGTGAAAAGAGAGAAAAAGAGAATCTTTTTCTCTCGGAAAGATTACTAATTAGTTGCTTGGTGCAAACGTACGTTTAAAGCCTTCGATTGCTGTCTTCCACTCTTCATCAGCAGGCATATTTCCTGTTTGAGAGATTGTGTCAAACAAGCCTTTATGGTTTTCTTCAATGTACAAGAATAACTCAGCTTCAAAACGTTTAACATCAGCAATGGCTACATCGTCTAAGTATCCTCTTGTTAGTGCGTAAAGAATCGCTACTTGTTTTTCAACTTTAAGCGGTTTGTTCAAGTCTTGTTTTAAGACTTCAACTGTTCTTGCACCACGGTTTAATTTCGCTTGAGTGGCTTGGTCTAGATCAGATCCAAACTGAGCGAATGCTTCAAGCTCACGATAAGAAGCAAGATCCAGACGAAGTGTACCTGCTACCTTTTTCATCGCTTTGATTTGTGCAGAACCACCTACACGGGATACAGACAATCCTGCGTTTACCGCTGGACGTACGCCTGAGAAGAAGAGGTCAGATTGTAAGAAAATCTGTCCATCTGTGATGGAAATAACGTTTGTTGGGATATATGCAGAGATATCGCCAGCCTGCGTTTCTACGAAAGGCAATGCTGTGATAGAACCGCCACCCTTTTCGTCACTAAGCTTCGCTGCACGTTCTAATAAACGAGAGTGAAGATAGAAAACATCACCAGGGAATGCCTCACGACCTGGAGGACGACGAAGCAATAATGAAAGCTCACGGTAAGCTGCCGCTTGTTTAGAAAGGTCATCATAGACAACAAGTACGTGCTTGCCGTTATACATGAATTCCTCACCCATCGTTACACCTGCATAAGGAGCAAGGTAAAGAAGTGGAGCTGGCTGTGATGCAGAAGCTGTGACAACGATTGTGTAGTCAAGCGCACCATGCTTACGAAGTGTTTCAACAACACCACGAACCGTTGATTCTTTTTGTCCGATGGCTACATAAATACAGATCATGTCTTGATCTTTTTGGTTTAGAATCGTATCGATTGCAACAGATGTTTTACCTGTTTGACGGTCACCAATGATCAATTCACGCTGTCCACGGCCGATTGGAATCAAGGCATCAATTGCTTTAATTCCTGTTTGAAGTGGCTCATGTACAGATTTACGATCCATAACGCCAGGTGCTTCACTTTCGATTGGACGTGTTTTGCTTGTTAAGATTGGACCTAGTCCATCAACAGGCTGACCAAGCGGGTTCACAATACGTCCGATTAACTCTTCACCTACTGGAACCTCCATGATACGACCTGTACGTTTTACGTCGTCACCTTCGCGGATATCTTTGTAAGGTCCTAAAATAACGATACCTACGTTAGACTCCTCAAGGTTTTGAGCCATACCCATTACACCGTTAGAGAACTCAACCAGCTCTCCTGCCATAATGTTGTCAAGGCCATGTACACGCGCGATACCGTCCCCTACTTGAATGACTGTACCGACATCTTTTACTTCAATTTCTGATTGATAGTTTTGGATTTGCTGCTTTATCAGCGCGCTAATCTCTTCAGCTTTGATACTCACTAAGGTTTCACCCCTTCTAACGATTTTCGCCTGCAAGCTGACGTTCAATGCGGGAAAGCTTTCCGCTGACACTGCCGTCATAAATGCGGTTTCCGATACGGATTTTCACTCCGCCTATTAGATCCTTGTCAATCACATTTTCAACACGCAGTGATGTGACTCCGGCTTTTTTGGCAAATACTTCAGATAAAGATTGAATTTCAGCACCGCTTAGCGGTTTCACTGAATACACGACCGCATCGTCTATTTGTTTCGTGCGGTTTGCAAGTTTCACAAACTCAGACGTCATTTCAGGGAAAATATTCGTGCGTCCGCGGTCAATCAGTAAATACATTGTGTGCAATACATAAGTAGAAACACCTTTGAAAGCTTCAGCAATCAACTGTTTCTTTTTGTCTGCCGTAATCTTTGGATGAACAAGGAAGTCATTGAGTTCTTGATCAGCCTTTAGAACTTTTTTGATCTCATTCAGCTCTTTTTCAGTTTCGTCTACTGCCGAAGAAGCAAGAACGATGTCAAAAAGAGCAGAAGCGTAACGCTTAGAGACAATAGTTACGCTCATCGGCTTTCGCCTGCCTCTTTAAGGTACTCTTGAATCAATTTCTCTTGTGCCTGCTCATCAAGTTCTTTTTCAATCACTTTAGATGCAATCAGCACAGATAGTGATGCAACCTGCTCACGCAGTGCAGCCACAGCTTGTTCTTTTTCTTTCACGATTTCAGTTCTAGCAGATTCTTTCAAGCGCTCTGATTCTTGACGTGCTGCTTGAATGATCTCTTCTTTTTGTTTCTCACCAATCTTTTTCGCATTTTCGATGAGTGTATGTGATTCTTCGCGTGCTTCTTTCAATAAGACACGTTGTTCTTCAAGAAGCTTTTCAGCTTGAACGTGCTTTTGTTCAGCACTTGAGATTTCATTTCCTATATAATCTTCACGCTGCTTCATAATACCTAATAAAGGTTTAAGCGCAAATTTCTTTAAAAGTGCAAGCAAGATGAGCATAGCGATAAGCTGGAATAACATATCACCGGCGTTGAAGCTTAAGCCCCCTGCTCCTAAAACCACTGGTAACTGAGACATTTAGTACGGCAACTCCCTTCTTTAAATAATATGTTAAGAAACAAAACATAAAGGAATGGCGAAGTTTCGAACTAATCTGATCTTCGCCATTAAAATTCATATTAGAACGCTTCTCACATATTAACCAAAGAATGCCAAGAATGCGATAACGACAGCGATAATTGGAAGTGCCTCAACTAAAGCGACCCCGATGAACATAAGTGTTCTTAGTTCTCTACCAGCTTCTGGCTGACGAGCGATTCCTTCAACTGTTTTAGATACGATTAGACCGTTACCAATACCTGCTCCTAGTGCTCCTAAACCGATTGCAATTGCTGCTGCTATTAAATTCATTAAAAAGCTCCTCCTTTAAAATAACGTCCTTTTTGGACTCTCAATTTTTTAGTGTTCGTCGCTGACTTTATGGGAAATGTACACCATTGTCAGCATGGTGAAGATAAATGCCTGGATTGTTCCGACAAACAAGCTGAATGCCTGCCATACAATCATCGGCACGATGGCACCTAATGTACCAACGATACCAAGCGCAATGTTTTGCGTGTAGAAATTGGTCGCAAGTCCTGCAAGTAAACCAAGAAGAATCTCTCCAGCGAAAATATTTCCATAAAGACGCAAACCAAGTGTTAACGTGTTTGCAAATTCTTCAATGATTTTCAGCGGCACTAAATATGGGATTGGCTTGAAGAAGTCTTTCGTATATTCCTTGACTCCTTTTGCCTTGACACCGTAGAAGTGTGTAAGTCCCATGACCATAATTGCTAGTGTCATTGTGATTGCAGGATCAGCAGTTGGTGATTTCCACCACAAGTTGTGATCGACCGTAATCGAGAATGGCAGTCCAAGCATGTTTGAAACAAATATGTACATGAGTAATGTAACGCCAAGCGCTAGAAATGGGGCTCCTGTTTTCATGTCCATCGAACTACCTATGATATTTCGAACAAAATCAACGATCCATTCCATGAAGTTCTGCGCCTTAGTCGGACGAATAGACAGAACACGAGTAGTCAGCACCGCTATGAGAAGAACGATGATACTAGCAATCGTAATCATGAGAACATTGGATAAGTTGAACGTTAACCCTAAAAATTCTGTAGTTTTTGAACTGTGACCCAAAGAGTATTCACCTCTCTTCCATAGTAGAACGTTTAAGTTGAATGAAGGAATCTATCATAATGACAGGATATATTGTCATTAATCCTATAACAACACCTGCCAGATGAACTTCATTAGGGTAACGCCAAGCAATCGCTACTGCGAGAATCGCGTTGGCCCACCTGGCTGTACTTCCCATTGAACGAATGGATTTTCCTTTTTTAACCGCTCGATCAAAAGCGTGCATTCTCCGTATAAGTAGGAATAAATTAAAGAAAGCAAAAATTGTGCCGATAATGAAACCAAGAAACAGTGGTTTAAAACCAGGCATGGCATAGCCAAACACAAAAATTGCCAATAGATAGAACATGTATTTACTCTGTCTGCGGAAAATCGCGTTTGGATCGTTCATTCATCTGACTCCCGATGAAAAGTATTGTAAAAAAGGTGATAAATGGTGATGAAAACTGCGTAGAAGACGCTGATGATAAGCCGTCCTATTCGAAAAAAATCAATCACCCATCGGTCTAATTGCACAATCAGACTTGAAATCTTTAGATCTATGGGATGCTGCTTCATTCGTTGATACAAACCCTGATTATTAAAGGGTTCACAATGAGGATTAGTAGAGTGCTATAGGCTATGAAAACCTTACCATAATACCCTCGTTTAGCATACAATAGCGTCTATGATGTGTCAATCGGTTGAAAGTTAAAAAACTTTTCTATAGTGATAGAGCACACAAAATGTTCACAATTTCATCAAACTTTAGGAGAGATGTGACAATCATTGAAAAAAACAGTCAATGTTCAGTATACATTGATTTTTCTAAGAACGGTATCAACCGTTTGTCATATATTTCAAAAAGCCCACATGCGCGTTTGCATGTGGGCTTTTATTAAGAATTTCTTATTTCGTTCCGTACATACGGTCACCAGCATCACCAAGACCTGGGATGATGTAACCTTTTTCGTTTAGTTTCTCATCTAATGCTGCAATGTAGATATCAACATCTGGATGATGCTTTTGCATTTCTTCTACACCTTCAGGGGCAGCAATCAGACACATAAAGCGAATGTTTTTCGCACCGCGTTTTTTCAAGCTGTTTAACGCTTCGACTGCTGAACCGCCAGTTGCAAGCATTGGGTCTACTACGATAAATTCACGTTCTTCCACATCTGATGGAAGCTTCACATAATATTCAACAGGCTTTAATGTTTTCGGATCGCGGTATAAACCGACATGTCCCACTTTAGCAGCTGGAATGAGTTTCAAAATCCCGTCTACCATTCCAAGACCTGCTCTTAAAATTGGCACAACCCCGAGTTTCTTCCCTGAGATCACGTTTGATTTCGCTACTTGTACAGGTGTTTCTACATCTACCTCTTCAAGCGGTAAGTCTCTTGTGATTTCAAATGCCATTAATGTTGCGACTTCATCCACTAGCTCTCTAAATTCTTTAGTTCCTGTATGAACGTCACGAATATATGTAAGTTTGTGCTGAATAAGCGGGTGATCAAATACATAAACCTTTGCCATTGCTTGCTACAACTCCTTTTCTGTCATCTTCCGGTGAACTTTGCACACTTCCTACAATTCTACATAAAAAGACATCATCTTTCAATATGATTCGCAAATCCTACAAAAAAAACCCACATGCCAAAAATAGGCAAATGGGTCTGTTTTTTAATAATCTAATTCGTTATATAGAGGGAAACGGGCCGTAAGATCAGATACACGCTTTTTCGCCTCTTCTAATTTCGCTTCATCTTCATGATGTTTTAGCGCAAGTGCAATAATGGAACCGACTTCTTTCATCGCTTCTTGATCAAAACCGCGGCTTGTTACTGCTGCTGTACCTACACGTACACCGCTTGTGACAAATGGTTTCTCTGGATCATAAGGAATTGCATTTTTGTTCACTGTAATACCGATTTCATCAAGAACGTTTTCTGCAATTTTTCCTGTGATGCCAAGAGAACGCAAGTCGATGAGAACAAGATGGTTATCTGTTCCGCCAGATACAAGCTGAATATCTTCAGATAAAAGTGTTTCAGCTAGTTGTTTTGCATTATCAATGACGTTTTGTGCATATGTTTTGAAATCTCCGTTCAATACTTCACCGAAAGAAACAGCTTTTGCAGAGATGACATGCATCAGTGGTCCACCTTGAATACCAGGGAAGATCGATTTGTCGATCTTTTTACCAAACTCTTCACGGCATAGGATCATTCCGCCGCGAGGTCCGCGTAATGTTTTGTGAGTTGTTGTTGTCACAAAATCTGCGTAAGGAACTGGATTTGGATGAAGACCTGCTGCAACAAGACCAGCAATGTGAGCCATGTCGACCATAAAGTAAGCACCGACTTCATCAGCAATCTCACGGAACTTTTTGAAATCAATTTGGCGTGGGTATGCACTTGCACCCGCAACGATGAGTTTCGGCTTATGTTCACGTGCTTTTTCAAGTACATCTTGATAGTCGATATGCTGAGTTTCTTTATCTACACCATATTCTACAAAGTTGTACTGTACACCACTAAAGTTTACAGGGCTTCCATGTGTTAAATGCCCGCCATGTGATAAGTTCATGCCCAGTACTGTATCGCCATGCTCAAGAATTGTAAAGTATACGGCCATGTTCGCTTGAGCACCTGAGTGAGGCTGTACGTTCACATACTCAGCGCCAAAAATTTCTTTTGCGCGGTCACGTGCGATATCTTCCACAACGTCTACATGTTCACAGCCGCCATAGTAGCGTTTACCAGGATAACCCTCAGCGTATTTGTTTGTTAATACAGAGCCCTGTGCTTCCATGACTGCTTCGCTTACGAAGTTTTCTGATGCAATTAATTCGATTTTGTCCTGCTGGCGTTTCCGCTCTAGTTGAATTGCTTTGAATACTTGTGCGTCTTGCTCAGGTAAATGTTTCATCAGCGAAATCCTCTCCAATCTATTTCCATTCGATGTTTTCACCATCTCATTGTACACGGTTTTTGAGTAAAATGTAAAAGTTTTTTTTGGAAAATCGACTTCTTTTTTATGAAAACCCGAATGTTCAAGTAGTAAAGCGTCTTCATCATTCAACATTATATCAGAAATATATCGAAGCTATGATCTTGTATAAACGGCTCGTTCTCCGCCAATCAGCTTCGGACGCGTTTTCGCAAAAGTCACATGTGCATTTCCTAATCGATGACGACTGAGGCGGACAGGTACAGCGACTCTCTTTAAGTGCATCCCAATTAACGTATCGCCGATATCAATTCCAGCATGTGCCTCAATGCATTCGACCAATACAGGATGTTCCATTTGCTGATACGCATGAGCCGCCATCGAACCACCCGCTTTACGGACAGGTACTGCACCTACGATCTCCAGGTTAAAACGGAAAGCCACTTCTTCTTCAACCACAAGGGCACGATTTAGATGTTCACAGCATTGAAAGGCGAGCTCAATGCCTGTCTCTCGTCTTAACTGATCCAATTCTTGATAGATCGAGGCAGCAATTTGCTCACTTCCTGCAGTACCAATATGCTCACCAGCCACTTCTGACGTACTGCAGCCAATGACTAAGATTTGCCCGGCACGCAATTCAACTGTTTGATGAAACTCTTTTAACATTTCAAGCCAATCTTGACCAATGTTCATGTTAAGCGCTCCTTATAGGTGCTTTTCTTCATAATCAGCTATTTTGCCAATCCGCACAGCATGGCGCCCTGCTGTAAACTCTGTCGTCAGCCAAATCTGCGCAATCTCACGTGCTAATCCTGGTCCAATCACTCGCTCTCCCATTGCAAGAACGTTCGTATCATTATGTTCTCTAGTTGCTTTCGCACTAAATGTATCATGAGCCAATGCACAGCGAATTCCTTTTACTTTATTTGCTGAGATGCTCATGCCGATGCCTGTCCCACAAATTAAAATGCCGCGGTCGACTTCTCCGTTTGCCACCATATTGGCTACAGGGAAAGCATAATCTGGGTAGTCTACAGAACCTGATCCGCATTCACAACCCATATCAATGTATTCAATCTTCAATTCATCCATCAGTTGTTTGATTTCTTCACGAATATTCGTTCCGCCGTGATCGGATGCAATGGCTACTTTCATCGGGCAATTCCTCCTAAGGGTGAGTTGATCTGTTATGTCTTACATTCATTCTTTATTTACAGTTATATTTTAACCTCTGCCTAGTGATTTGCAAACAATAGCAGAAAAACCGTTGAGGCAACGGTTTTACAGGTTATCTATTATGATGATCTTTTTTCAGCTTCTCAGCGAGCTGATACAGCAAGGCTTCTAGTTCATCTCGAGTTTCCTGATAAACAGAAAGACTTCCTCCAAACGGATCGGATACATCGCCTTCTGTTCCTGTCGCAAATTCCTTTAAAGTGAAGACCTTGCCTTTTGCATGCGCATATTGCTCTGCAATCAACTGTTTATGCTGCATCGTCATCGTGAAGACGTAATGAGCTTCGCGCAGAAGATCCTCTGTCAATTTTGATGATGAGTGATTCAGTGGAATGCTTTTCTCAAATAATGCTTCGATCGCTTGAGGAGAAGCTTTCCCTTCATCGGAGGCAAAAATGCCCGCTGATTTTACAGTGACCTCTAAACCTTTTTCATCTGCAATTGAAGCAAAAAGGGCTTGAGCCATTGGACTTCTGCATGTATTTCCCGTACAAACAAATAAGATTTTCATCTTTCGCCCTCCTTTTCTTCTATTATATAGCATTTCATTCTACATGTTATGTAAGGAGACTGGCTAGAGCGGAAATAATAATTTGATACCAAAGGCTAGTAAAATGATTCCACCAAGCGCGCCGCTATATGAACCAACCCATGACCGAACCTGTTTACCGAGTAATAATCCGAGCCATGTGAGGAGCATACTAAAAAAACCAAACAATAATATAGTCATCCACACCTGGGAACCGTAAATCCCGAGACTTAAACCAACGGAGAAGCTGTCTAGGCTTACACTTGTCGCAAAAAGAACGAGACCAGTCCCAACTGGTGCGATAAAGGGCTTATCCTCTTTGCGGATAGAAGCAACAATCATTTGCAGTCCCAGCACCAAAAGCAGCGCCCCGCCGATATAGGTGGCAAGAAGACCGAGCCATCCGGATAAGAGCTGACCTGTCAGTATGCCAAAAAGCGGCATAAACATATGAAATATCCCAATGACAAGTCCAATATAAATGATCTGGCGGAACCTCAGCTGAATCATCCCCATACCAAGTCCAACCGAAAAAGCATCCATCCCAAGTGCAAAAGCCATGATGCTGAGTGTCAGCAATTCGCCAGCTAGTTCGTTCATGTAAATCCCCCTTGGACACACATTCTCCTTTAACCTATGTTTGTCCAAGAAAGGTTAGAACTATTGGAACGAAGGGAGTGTACGCCCTCCTGCGGCTTTTTGCAGACGGTTCATAATGGCAGAACCAACTCCCTGCTCTGAAAAGGCTTCTGATATAATCAAGTCTACATCCGTTTCATCAAATTGTCTCAGTACACGATAGAGGTTTGCAGCAACCGTTTCAGGTTTTTCTCTATATCCACAGCTGTACACAACATCTGCCGCAAACAGCGATTTCTTTTCTTCTGTTGTCAGCACTCCGACTTTTAGCCCTTCAGCTTTGTATTTCTGTATGTGACGCTGCATGTCTTCATCACTTCCATGAAAGATATACATCTTGGCTTCAGGTGCATAATGTGTGTATTTCATTCCCGGCGATACAGGCGCTTCGTCCTTTTTTGTCAGCCCTGGGTCCACACTCACCGTCCCCACGACCTCTTCTAATGCTTCTTTTGTAATTCCGCCTGGTCTTAAAATCACTGGAGTCTCACCGATACAGGATACAACCGTTGACTCAACGCCAATACCAGTTGAACCGCCATCCACAATCCCAGCGATTCTCCCTTCGAGATCACTCGCTACATGGTCTGCTTGTGTTGGTGAAGGTTTTCCCGAACGATTGGCACTTGGTGCAGCAATTGGCAGACCAGCTGCTCGGATGAGCTCAAGCGCAATGGGATGGTCAGGCATTCTCACACCTACTGTGGATAAACCTGCTGTAACCTGCTTTGATAAAGTGCCCGGCTTACACGGAAGAACGATAGTTAAGGCGCCCGGCCAAAAGGCATCCATCAGCGCCTCCGCTTTTTCGCTTTCTATTTGTGCAAATTCGTGAAGCTGCTGAACCTCCGCAATGTGAACAATCAACGGATTATCACTCGGACGCCCTTTCGCTTCATAAATTTTCATAACGGCTTCTGTCTCTTTCGCATTTGCCCCGAGTCCGTAAACGGTCTCTGTCGGGAAAGCAACCACTTCATTTTGCTGCAGCAGATCGGCCGCCTGTTTAATTTGTGGATAGTATGTGGATAAATCCTTTTCTAAATCCACAGACCACCTTTTTGTATTTAACATCATACAAACTCCTTTTAAAAAAGATAAAACTGTTGATATATCTCAATTATCCTTTTGAAAGTATAAAAGATGATGATAAATAAAACAAGCGTTGTCCACAATTTGTGGATAACGCTTGTTTTGTAGTGGATAAGTATGTGTATAAGTCCATCATTTTGTGATTAACTGCCTTTTTTGCAGGACCACAGCCTGTTCTTTCCCCAATGTCTCTTTTGCATGTGCAGAGCTCCATATGCTTTCTGGAATTTCCTTTAAAGGCGCAAAGCCCATTAATGCCAAAAAATCATGGGAAGAGGAATGGTTTGCGACGACATAAAAAGTATCCACACCCATTTTTTCACCGAGCGTTTGAACACTTTGGAACAAAGAGACAATGTGTCCCTGACCGAGCTTATCTGATATGACAAGAGACCGCAGCAATCCCTCTTGTTCATTGAGCTGTTCAAGACCTAAGCAGCCTGCCAGCTGACCATCCGCATCTTCCATCACTACAAATGCCGTTCGCTCCGCAAGCGTTACTCCTCCTTTTGCTTGTCCCTTTTCAAGAAAAGCATTGATCGCCGGGACATCTTGTTCTGTAGCTATTCTTAATTGATAATACATGCTTTCACCTCTTTTTGATCTCTTACTTCAACTCTATGAGGCAAAAACCGATTTATACCTTTTTTAAGAGAAAAGACTAGAGACCCATTCAAACAAAAAGAACTTCACTTCACCTGTCTCTTCTTCCTCTTCTTTCACCACTTCATTAACAGACTCTTTCGTTTGCTGCGCTGTCACTTGTTTATCATCATCCCCTTCTGGTGAGGCGATGGCTTCTCCGTTTGAAAAATCGATAAAGCAGAGCGGCGGAAATAACACACACCACCAGTTGGCTCCGTCTCCTTCTCCAAGCGTAATTAAAATGGCTTCATATTTCCCAGCAGGGTAGACGAAATTTCCATAGAGCTTTGTTGGAAATGAAGCTTTTTGAAAACTGACCGATACGGATTGATCTATGTGCTGTTCCTTCAATTTCGCTTTAGCAATACGATTGATTTCTGGCAGCTTTGATCGAATGACACGTCTTGCTTCTTCAATGGATGTGAGGTCTTTCACCCACTCCGTCATACTCGCATTGACCTCGTCACGAATACTTCTTTTCACATCCTGATCCGCTGAACGATCACTATTTGCTAAAATGCGTAATCGAATCGCTTCATCTGGTATGACAACAGGCTGATTTGCAGAAGCAGCCGCTGTCTCCTCTCTGCCAAGGTTTGCAAAAGCACCGCATAATAATAGAAACATATAAAGACAAATCATCGTTTTACTTTTCAACATTGTGTGTTCCCCCCACTTTTCTCTTCGCTACAAACATTGTGTCCAGGAAACACATTTCATAAACAGTCAACATGAATTTTTTAATAGATTATGAGTCAAAACAAAAAAGCCGCTCTCATTAAGAACGACTTTTGAGTGAGGATTGGTAGTCAGAAGGGTATAGTCTTCCATCCCAATCTCGGCTGATTTTTAAACCAGATTCTGTTTTGATGACAGTCATGGCTCCTTTTTTCTCGATTTCTTTTTTGACTTTTCCTTTTTGATCGATAAATTGGATCACCATTTCATAGTTAAATTCAATTCTGTCATCGCTTTCATCTGAAGGCGTAAACATAATTTTTTTCAGCTTTATTTGACAATCTTGATCCTTCGCCGCTTCTAATATGCTCGGGAACATGCTGTCTTGTGTATATTCTTGATATTCATGTTCGGTTAAATAAACCTTCAGCTTCTCTTTCATGTCAGATAGGTCATCCGTTCGATTCACTGTGTATTGTGCTTTTTTATAGCTTTCTCCAAATGCTGCTGCCTCTTTTTTAAAGCTCGGTTTACCACAAGCACTCACAATCAATAGTACACTGACGATGACCAACACCATCGCATACCTTTTGTTCACACCATTCGCTCCTTCAAAACAAATTTATGTAAAAAATCATGATCAGAATGTTCATTCTTCTATATATACGTTTCTCTTTTACCATAAGTTTCATCTTTACATAATAAAATAGTCCGGCTTTCTTCAGCCGGACTTTCCGTTTTGAATGTGTGCGCAAACAGCTCGATCTTTTCCGTTAATATCTTTGACGATGCAGACATCCGCTTTAGGAAATGCCTGCTCAAGAAGCGCTGTGACATCTTGACCTTGCGTATGTCCAATTTCAAAGACAACAACTGCCTGATCACTCAGCACGCTGGGAAGATCATGAACGAGACGCTGATAAAACCACAAGCCATCACGTCCGTCCGTCAGCGCATTCACCGGCTCATGCTTTGTCACAACCTCAGACAAACTGTCCATTTCTTCCGCCGCAATATAAGGTGGATTGGAAATAAATACGTCCACTTTGATGCCTTGAGCTATAACCGGTTCAAGTAAATCTCCATGTAAAAAATGAACGTCTGCACCGAGCGTTTGTTGATTTCGTTTTGCTACCGCAAGCGCTTCTTGTGAGATATCAGTCGCTGTGACAGATAGTGATTTTTTTTCAAGAGCCAGCGTAATCGCAATGGCCCCGCTTCCTGTGCCAACGTCAACTGCTTTGAGCGGCTGATCGGGCGGGAAAACGTCACCTACCAAATGGAGCGCCGCCAAAACAACTTCTTCCGTTTCAGGACGAGGGATGAGAACATGCTTGTTCACCTCGAAAGGACGTCCGTAAAAGAATTCAACACCCGTTAAATGCTGAACAGGAACACCCGCCCTGTGCTGCGTCACAAATTTGCTGAACAGTTGATCTTGCTCCTCAGGCAGCGCATCATGAAATCGTGCAAGAAGCTCACTTCTGCTCCAGCCGAGCACATGCATCAACAGGAGTTCTGCTGCATTTTGGTCTCTGCCAGCTTCCGTTAACAAAGAAGAAGCCCATTTAAGGGCTTCGAAGATTGTTCGCTCTTTATTTTGCATCTTGAAGCTTTCTTGCTTGGTCTTCCATAATTAGTGCATCAATGACCTCGTCAAGTTTTCCTTCTAAAATTTGATCAAGCTTTTGAATCGTCAATCCGATGCGGTGGTCTGTTACACGGTTTTGCGGGAAGTTGTACGTACGGATACGCTCTGAACGATCCCCTGTTCCAACCGCAGATTTACGTGTTTGATCATATTCAGCCTGTGCTTCACGCTGGAATTTATCATAAATTCTCGCACGCAGCACTTTCATGGCTTTTTCTTTGTTTTTAATTTGTGATTTCTCATCCTGACAGGACACAACAACACCTGTTGGAAGGTGAGTTAATCGAACAGCAGACATGGTCGTATTGACACTTTGTCCGCCAGGTCCGCTTGATGCAAATGTATCTACACGGATGTCTTTTTCATGGATATCAATTTCAACTTCCTCAGCCTCAGGTAATACAGCGACTGTCGCAGTAGATGTATGGATCCGTCCGCCTGATTCTGTTTCTGGAACACGCTGCACGCGGTGTGCACCATTTTCAAACTTTAGTTTGGAGTATGCGCCTTTCCCGCTGATCATAAAGATGATTTCTTTATAACCGCCTGTGCCAGTGACACTTGCTTCCATGACTTCCGTTTTCCAGCCTTGCATTTCAGCATAACGGCTGTACATACGGTAAAGATTTCCCGCAAAAAGAGCAGCCTCTTCTCCACCCGCTGCACCACGAACCTCCACAATAACGTTCTTATCGTCATTCGGATCTTTCGGGATCAGCAAGATTTTCAGCTCGTCTTCTAAACGTTCCGTTTCTTCCGTGAGCTCTGAAATTTCTTCTTTGACCATGTCGCGCATCTCGGCATCCAGCTTCTCTTCGAGCATTGCTTTCGCATCATTCAGCTGGTCGTATGCCGCACGATATTGTCTATATACCTCAACAGTTTCTTGAATATCGGATTGTTCTTTCGAATATTCACGAAGCTTCTTAGGGTCGTTCACCACTTCAGGGTCACTTAAATATTCATTTAGCTTTTCATAGCGTTCTTCAATTGATTTTAAACGGTCTAACATGGTCTTCACCTCTGTTTTGTGCGTAACAGTCTAATTATAGTATAGCGGGGTATGACAGTCAAAAAAATTTCCAAAACAATTGATTTCCTGCAATTTTTCGCTAGAAAACACGATCTTTGGCGATTGGTTACTTGTTTTGTCTAACGTGAAGGAACAGGAACTCCTTAAAGAGAATGGTACTTGTAATTGAAAAAAGGGAGGGCATTTGTTTTGAATACAAATGAGGTTGCAAAGGAAATTGGTGTTTCTTCAAAGACGATTCAGCGCTGGGTCAAACAGCTCAACATCCCTGTCGCCCGGAATGAACTTGGACATTATGAATTTCATGAAGATATTGTACAGCTGCTCAAAGAGGTCAAATACCAAATGAGTGAAGGTGTGATCCTCCAAGATATTCAACTGCCAATCCATAAGGAAACCGTTCGTCAATCAGCACCTGCTGCCGAAGCTGATGTCTCTATACAGCGGATTGAAGCATTAGAAAAACAAGTGAAAGCGCTCATTCAGCAGCAATTACATGTCACTGATGTAGAAGACCGCCTGCAAGAACTTGAACGGAAATTGGCTAAAAAAGCAGATGAAGGTGTATCGTATCAGCTGCTTCAGCACCGCAGAGAAATTGAAGACTTATCCACAAAATTTGACCGCCTCGCCGCATCCTTGAAACAACCGTCACAAGTAGAAGAAAAAGAGGAAATCGCAAACCCCGACATCAAAAAAAAGCGTGTACTCTTCCCTCTGTTTCATTCATTTCGCTAAGAAAGGCTGCCTCGTTTGGCAGCCTTTCTACTATATTATACGGTAAGTGCAATAATGATCGGTAATGTAATGAGTGACATGATGGCACTGATTACAAATGCGGATGCAGTTTCCGCCTCTTGTTTTTCAAATCGTGTTGCGATCATCGCTGCAACAGCTGAACCTGGGAAGGCAACAAGCAATACAGCTTTTGTAATTTCATCAGCCGAAAGACCCATAAGAACGGCAATGAAATACATAAGTAATGGTTGTACAGCTACTTTTAGCAATGCAATACTGAAGGCTGGCAAGCTTAATTTAATTTTGCGGATACCAACAGTGACACCGACTGCGAATAATGCCACACCTGATGTGACGCTGCCAATTTCCTCTAACATTTCATGTCCAATTGCAGGAAGTTTAAATCCTAAAAGAACAAGAATGATACTGGCTAACGGTGCAAGTGCAAGCGGCTCTGATAAACCGTGCAAAATCGCTTTTGTCGTCATTTTTAGGAAGCTTTCGCCGTCTTTTGTTTTTCCTTTTGTTTTTTCACCGACAGTTGATACAATAATTGCAATTGGATCAAGCAGTGCATTTACAACTATTCCGGTAATCGCAATCGGAATTGCAACCTCTTGAGCCCCAAATAAACTGCCCAAGACCGGAATCCCCATAAATGCAAAGGTCGGTTGTGCTGAGTTTAACGAGAAAACAGAAGAATCTGTTAAATCATATTTAAAAGCAAATTTCGTAACTAAAAGGATAATGATATAAAAACCAACGATTCCGAAAATCAATGCAACGAAAAATGGAATTTGACTATAGAATTTATCTTTTGGTGTTGACAGAATACTGGCGATAAAGTGCGCTGGTAAAGCATACTTTGTAACAAGTGTACTTACACCTTTTGCAGATTTAGCGTCATAGCTGCCGAAGTTCCCTGCGAACCAACCCAGCGCGATAACGAAAAAAATCGGTGCTAGGAGGATCAAAATATTTAAAAAGTCCATCTTACTCTTCCTCCTTAAATCCTTTACATGTTTCTTATTTATTGCGGCATTGCTTAGATTACCCGAAGCAATGCCGCGTTACACATTTTATTATGCTCTTACAATTTTTTTATATTCAGGAATCCACATTGCGTCTTTCACAGCTTGTTCGATGTTGTCAGGCGTTTTTCTTGCGACACCATCTTCAATTGCTGCTTTCGCTACTTCAACAGCTACATGAATTGACACTTCTTGCAATTTATCAATACTTGGAAGAAGACCAGCACCTGGTTTCTCATGATCAACCATTTCAGCAATTGCATTCGCAGAAGCAACGAACATGCCTTTTGTGATGATTTTTGATTCTGTTACGATTGAACCAAGACCAAGTCCAGGGAAAACGAACGCATTGTTTGATTGTCCGATTTCATGTTCAATTCCGTTATACTCAACGTTTTCGAACGGGCTTCCTGTTGCAACAAGCGCACGGCCGTCAGTCCATTTGAATAGATCCTCTGGCACTGCTTCAGCAAGCGGTGTTGGGTTAGACATTGGCATGATCACTGGACGCTCTGTATGAGCTGCCATTTCTTTAATGATTTCTTCAGTGAATGCGCCGCCTTGACCTGATGTACCAATAAGGATGGTAGGCTTCACCCTGCGAACAGTTTCAGCAAATGAGATTTGTCCTTTTTCATCGCGTGCCCAGCCTTCTACTTCATCAGAAGTACGCAGGTATGGTTTTTGGAAATCAAGCACTTCATCTTCAAATTGATCTGTTAGCAATCCTCTGTAGTCTAATGTCCAGAATGCATTGTTTGCTTCTTCTTCTGTTAGACCTTCAAGAACCATTGTGTCACGCATTTGATCTGCGATTCCGATACCAGCTGATCCAGCTCCGAAGATGACAACACGGTGATCTTTCAATTGAGTACCAGTTTTCTTGACAGCTGCAAGAACACCCGCTAAAGTAATGGCACCAGTACCTTGAATATCATCGTTGAACGTTAAGATGTTATCGTTGTATTTTTTCATGATGTTACGCGCATTTTTGTTTCCAAGGTCTTCCCAGTGAAGCAATGCTTTCGGGAAGAATTTAAGTGCTGCTTTCACATAAGCATCAATGAATTCTTCGTATTTTTCACCTTGTACACGTTTGTGATGGTTCCCAATGTATAATGGATCATTCAATAATTTTTCATTGTTTGTTCCAACATCTAATACAACTGGAATCACGCGGCTAGGATCAATACCTGCTGCAGCCGTGTAAACAGCTAATTTACCGATTGCGATGTTGATACCACCAACACCCCAGTCACCAATTCCAAGAATACTCTCAGAGTCAGTTGCAACGATGAGGTCAATATCTCCAGCAGTTGCGTGCAAGTTTTCAAATGCTTTCTCGATTCCGTCAATGTCGTCGATTGAAAGATAAACACCATGAGGCCTTCTGTATTCATGGCTGTATTCTTGAATCGCTTCACCAACAGTTGGTGTGTACACAACTGGAAGCATTTCACGAAGCTTTTCTGTTAGAAGCTTGTAGAACAATACTTCGTTACGGTTTTGCAAATCACTTAAGTATACGTTTTGACGAAGACGATCCGGCTGAGCTAGAAACTGCTTGTACGCTCTTTCCGCTTGCTGTTCTAAAGTTAGAACCGTTGGAGGAAGTAAGCCTTCTAGTCCAAGCTCTTGTCTTTCTTCTTCAGAGAAAGCAACGCCTTTGTTCAACGTTGGAATCGATAATACATCTTTACCTGTCAAAGTGGTTTCGAGGTACCCTTCTTTTGTTTTCTTCACGTTGTTCATCAAAAACTACCCTCTTTCTAAAATATAAATAAAGTGAACTATTAATCCAAAGAACGATTAAGGAGAAAAATCCTTAATCAAAAAAATTATGACAAGAAATCGAACTTTTCGTTTAAATGCTTTACACTACAGTTAGTCATTTTATGCCTGCTTATGACAAAACGCAAGCGTTGAAAATTAGATAATTTAATCGTAGTGTTATTTAATTTATTTAAGTACAAATGATGGGTGTTCAGCCAAAATTTCTAAAAACGAAACACAGCGGCATTTGCTATTTTTTTATTTGTCAAGTGTTGTACCAACATCAAGTCTTGGTACTTCATGGTGATGTCTGCATCGTGCTTCGTATGATTCCTGCGCACCTACTAAAATAATAGGATCATCATAGGATGCGGGTTTACCGTCGATCAAGCGTTGTGTTCTACTCGCTGGGGAGCCGCATACCGAACAAACTGCTTGAAGTTTTGTTACAAGCTCTGCACATGCCATTAAATGCGGAACAACACCAAATGGCTCTCCTCTGAAGTCTTGATCCAGGCCTGCAACAATGACTCGATAGCCTTGGTCAGCCAATTGAGTGACAATGTCAATGATTGTCTCATCAAAAAATTGCACCTCATCAATGCCAATGACATCGGTTCTTTCTGATATGTGCGTTATTATGTCTTTTGGTGAGGCTACTGCAATCCCATCTAATGATGAACCGTTATGTGACACAACTGAGCTTGTACTATATCGGTTATCAATCGATGGTTTGAATATTTTTACTTCTTGTTTGGCAAAGGTGGCCCTTTTGGCTCTCCGAATCAATTCTTCCGACTTTCCAGAAAACATACTGCCGCAGATGACTTCAAGCCAACCGCTTTGTTTCATCACATACATAAGGTCTTCTCCCCCGTTTTAAAGTTCCATCAATCCACGTAAAAAAACAGGCAAGAACGGATTCCTGCCTGTTTATTGTATCTATTATTACTTAAGACCGTATTTTTTGTTAAAGCGGTCAACACGTCCATCAGCAGAAGCGAATTTTTGACGGCCTGTATAGAAAGGATGGCACTCAGAGCAAATCTCGATGCGTACCTCTTCTTTTACTGATCCAGTTTCAAACTCATTTCCACAAGCGCATTTGACTGTAGCTTTTTTGTAGTTAGGATGAATTCCTGTTTTCATCTACTGTCATCTCCTTCCGCCCTGAATCCAATTCGGAAACAGAGTTAATATCTCAGAAATAAATTCTGAAACGCACATGATAAAATTATAACAGTGTGAGTCTATGATTGCAAATGTATTTTTTCAGGAAAGCTATCTTCTTGATGCAGACATATTGGCTTGTTTCCATTCTTGCGTTAAAATATCGAAAAATTCTTGGTTTGTCTTTGTTTTTCTCATTTTGCGCATGAACTTCTCAGCGAAGTCAGGTGTATCTGACATCGATTTTCTCATCGCCCATAGACGATCAAGATGCTCTTTTGGCACAAGCAGTTCTTCTTTTCTCGTACCAGAACGGCGAATGTCGATCGCAGGGAAAATTCTTCTTTCGGCCAAAGAACGGTCCAAATGAAGCTCCATGTTTCCAGTTCCTTTAAACTCTTCATAAATCACGTCATCCATACGTGATCCTGTATCAACAAGTGCAGTGGCTAAAATCGTCAAGCTTCCGCCTTCTTCAATGTTACGCGCAGCACCAAAGAAGCGTTTTGGACGATGGAAAGCCGCCGGATCAATACCGCCTGAAAGCGTTCGGCCGCTTGGCGGAATCACAAGGTTGTATGCACGAGCAAGTCTTGTGATGCTGTCCATTAAGATGATGACATCCTTTTTATGTTCAACAAGACGCATCGCACGCTCTAAGACAAGCTCTGCTACTTTAATGTGGTTTTCCGGTACTTCGTCAAAGGTTGAACTAACAACATCCCCTGCAACAGAACGTTCGATATCTGTTACTTCTTCTGGACGTTCGTCAATCAAAAGGACAATCAGCTCTGCCTCTGGGTGATTTTCAGAGATGCTGTTGGCAATTTCTTTAAGCAAAATGGTTTTCCCAGCCTTAGGCGGTGCAACGATTAAACCACGCTGTCCAAATCCAACTGGCGCCATCATGTCCATAATTCTAGTAGACAGGTGATTAGGCTGTGTTTCAAGAATCATTTGACGGTCAGGAAATAGCGGTGTGAGAGCAGGAAAGTGAACACGTTCCTTTGCTGATTCTGGGTCGTCCCCATTTACCGCTTCTACATGAAGGAGGCCATAGTAGCGTTCATTCTCTTTTGGAGGTCTTACCTTTCCAGACACTTTATCTCCATTTCGTAAATCAAAGCGTCTGATTTGTGAAGCTGAAATATAAATGTCTTCAGAACTTGGTGAGTAGTTAATCGGTCTTAAGAAACCAAATCCCTCAGACTGAATAATTTCAAGAACCCCTTCCATAAATAAGAGATCCTCTTGCTCAGCGTTCGCCTTTAAGATGGCAAAAATTAATTCTTTTTTTGTTAGTTTGCTGTAATAAGAGATTTTGTATCGCTTTGCTAACTCATACAGCTCTTTTAATTTCATATTTTCCAAAGATGAAATCGATACATCTTTCAATATGGACACCACACTTTTCTAGTCAATGTATTTCTTTACAAATGCATGACCATTGTATTTGATTAGCTTTTAATTCCGTTGTTGTTGGAATGACCTCGCTCTGATGGTAACGCTCCCACTCGTTTTATCGTGAAAGATAGGAACAATGTGAAATAGAGCTTTGTCAACATAGAGAAGGATAATGAGTATATCGTCATGATGCGGCAGTATTTAAACTTTGTTGAAGCTTAAAAGAAGTAAATTCGCAGAAAATTTCGCAGCACTCTTTAGTTTTACCTCATTTGCAGAGAATATTCAACTTTTAAAAGAAAATGATATACATTTGACACCTATATGAAAAGCGGGTAATGAATACCCGCTTTCAGATTACGGACGAATGACAAGATTCGGTTTTTTCTTTAAGCTGTGTCTGCCGTCTACGAAACGAACCGTACCTGATTTCGCACGCATGACAACACTATGTGTTGTTCCCACAGAGCCTTTGAATTGAACACCTTTAAGTAATTCGCCGTCCGTTACACCTGTCGCTGCAAAAATGGCGTCATCTCCTTTTACGAGATCTTCCATTCTGAGGACTTTCCCAACATCCAGCCCCATTTTCTCACAGCGTCTTAGTTCTTCTTCACTTTGAGGAAGAAGCTTACCATGAATTTCACCACCAAGTGCCTTTAACGCAACAGCAGAAAGGACACCCTCAGGCGCTCCGCCTGAACCAAATAGAATATCAACACCTGTGTGATCAAATGCTGTATTAATGGCTCCTGCAACGTCACCATCGTCGATCAGTTTAATTCTTGCTCCTGCTTCTCTCAGCTCAGCAATAATTTTCTCATGTCGATCTCTGTTTAAAATCGTTGCAACCACATCTTCAATATCTTTGTTTTTTGCTTTTGCAACAGCGCGAAGATTATCAATGACAGGCGCTTCAATGTCGATGCAGCCTACCGCTTCTGGACCTACTGCGATCTTATCCATGTACATATCAGGTGCATTCAGCAGGTTGCCATGATCTGCAACTGCAATGACAGCTAAGGCATTCCAGCCGCCGCTTGCCACAATGTTTGTTCCTTCTAATGGATCAACAGCGACATCCACGCGAGGTCCATATCCGTTCCCAAGCTTTTCCCCAATATAAAGCATTGGTGCTTCGTCCATTTCTCCTTCGCCAATGACCACTGTTCCCTTCATCGGAATGGTGTCAAATACATCACGCATTGCACTTGTTGCAGCATCATCCGCTTCGTCTTTTAATCCTCTTCCCATCCAACGGGCAGATTTTAATGCAGCTGCTTCTGTCACCCGTACTAGTTCCATCGATAAACTTCTTTCCATTTTTGTCCAAATCTCCTCTCACAGTCAAAGCCTTATGAATTTTGAAGTTCTTCTATTTCTTGGTCATTCAGCTTTTCACGCCAGATGGTTGCACCCAAGCCTTCAAGCTTCTTCTCAAGCAAACTATATCCTCTGTCTATATGTTCAAGCCCTGTGATTTCGGTCACACCGTCTGCCATTAACCCTGCGACAACAAGACAAGCGCCTGCACGCAGATCACTTGCTTTGACCTTTGCTCCTTGGAGCTGCGTTTGTCCGGTAATAATAGCAGATCTTCCTTCGACCTTCATGTTTGCACCCATTCGACGCAATTCGTCAATGTGCTTAAAGCGGGCTGAGTAGATCGTATCTGTGACCACACTCGTGCCTTTCGCTTTTGTTAACAGCGCCGTCATCGGCTGCTGAAGATCAGTCGGAAAGCCCGGATACACAAGGGTTTTGATATCGACAGGCTTGAGTCCTTCGTTTCTGCCAACGATCAGCATCTGATCGTTGCTCGTTTCAATGGTGAACCCCATTTCTCTAAGTTTCGCCGTAATTGATTCTAAATGAGTTGGGATCACATTATCAAGTACAACTTCATCTCCCATCGCTGCACCAGCTATTAAAAATGTTCCTGCTTCGATGCGGTCAGGGATGATGGAATGCTTACAGCCATGAAGAGATTCTACACCTTCGATTCGGATCACATCAGTACCCGCACCTTTGATTTTGGCTCCCATGCTTGCAAGCAGTGTCGCTACATCAATAATTTCGGGTTCCTTTGCAGCATTTTCAATCACGGTTTTTCCTTCAGCCAGTACGGCTGCCAGCATGATGTTGATCGTCGCACCTACACTGACAACATCAAGATAAATCCGGGCTCCGACTAATTTTTCAGCGCGCAAATAAATGGCACCCTGCTCGTTTGTCACCTCGGCTCCAAGTGCTTCAAAGCCTTTGATATGCTGATCGATCGGCCTAGGTCCTAAGTGGCATCCTCCTGGCAGTCCGATGACAGCCTGCTTAAATCTGCCCAGCATGGCGCCCATTAAATAATAG
The DNA here is from genome assembly GCF_001974945.1 of Bacillus sp. I-2. NCBI lineage: Bacteria > Bacillati > Bacillota > Bacilli > Caryophanales > Bacillaceae > Bacillus > Bacillus sp. I-2. The sequence goes on from NZ_LZRW01000042.1 coordinate 37,576, forward strand.
GATGCACGCAGTTTCTTCACTTTTCCATTAGGAAGCGGCATACTGATCATGGAAACAGGATTAACAACCATTTCACCTTTTTCAAAAGTGACCTTTCCGCCAATTTCTTCTAACAGATCCCGTAATGTGTCGATATCTGATATATGCGGAAGGCCTTCAATGGTTACTGGAGAATCAGCGAGAATCGTGGCAGGAATCAGTGCCACAGCACTATTTTTCGCACCACTAATATGTACGGTCCCGCGCAAGGGATCACCGCCGGCAATGTTTAACTTTTCCATATTTGTCTCCCTTCTTAAAGAAGATCACTGTTGGAGTTATACTGTTTGTGGATGTCGCGCTTTAAAAGGTCTTGTCCAAAATTTAGCCAATATCAAGAGAAAGAATACAGGTTAAACGAAATTTGTCGGAAGAAAAATAATCGAAGCTTTGCGAGGCTGTGATGTTCTCTTCTTTGCACAAAACATTTCTTAGCGTTTATAAGGAAAACTGCGGCAAACGAGAGACGATCCCGCCTGCCACAATCATTTATTTATTCCAGTCTGCTAAAAATTGCTCAATGCCTGCATCCGTTAATGGGTGTTTCGTCAGCTGCTTGATGACTTTCAGCGGCATTGTGCCGATATGAGCACCTCTAAGCGCAGCTTCTGTCACATGCTGCGGATGACGAATGGATGCAGCAATGATTTGTGTATCTAATCCATGAACATCAAAAATAGTTTTCACTTCGCTGATGAGATCAAGACCATTTTGGCCAATGTCATCTAAGCGGCCAAGGAATGGAGAGACATACGTCGCACCAGCTCTAGCTGCAAGCAGTGCCTGGTTTGCACTAAAAATCAAAGTGACGTTTGTTTTAATTCCAAGGTCTGTTAATGCTTTGACAGCTTTAAGGCCATCTGTAGTCATTGGAATTTTGACTGTGATATTCGGTGCGATGGCAGCAAGCTCTTTTCCTTCTTCAATCATTTCCTCTGCTTTTAAGGAAATCACTTCTGCACTGACAGAACCTGATACCACGTCAGTGATTTCGCGAAGGCGGTCGTGGAATGATACGTCCTTTTCTTTCGCTACTAAACTAGGGTTTGTTGTGACGCCTGCTAAAATGCCAAGCTCGTGCGCCTCTTTGATGTCTTCAATATTCGCTGTATCTACGAAAAATAACATAACTGTGCCACTCTCCTATCAATAAATTGTCTGAAATGTAAATCTGATTGCGCTTTCTCAAGATATGGAGAAAACCGCCTGTGACTCAGGCGGCTTTCGGTTCTCATCAAATTATGCTTGGTTAGAAGAACCAAATTCGCGCATTTTGCCGATAACAGTCGCTTTAATTGCGTCACGAGCTGGTCCAAGATATTTACGTGGATCATACTCTTCTGTTTTTGCAGCAAGTGTTTCGCGTACTGCTTTCGCAGAAGCAATTTGGTTTTCAGTGTTTACATTGATTTTTGCTGTACCAAGTGAAATTGCACGCTTGATGTCAGCAGTTGGGATACCTGTTCCGCCGTGAAGAACAAGTGGAAGACCAGTTGTTTTACCAATCTCTTCCATTTCAGCGAAACCAAGGTTTGGTTCACCTTTGTATGGACCATGTACTGAACCTAATGCAGGTGCAAGGCAGTCAATACCAGTGCGTTCTACAAGCTCTTGGCACTCTTTTGGATCAGCATAAATAACGCCCTCAGCGATGACGTCATCTTCTTGCCCACCAACAGTTCCAAGTTCAGCTTCTACAGACACACCATGGAAATGTGCAAGTTCAACGACTTTCGCAGTTGTTTCCACATTCTCATCGAATGGATGGTGAGAAGCATCGATCATGACAGAAGTAAATCCTGCATGAATCGCTTTTGCACAAGATTCAAAGCTTGAACCGTGATCTAAATGAATCGCAACAGGAACTGTTACATTATATTCTTCGATTAACGCTTTAACCATTGCGACAACTGTTTTGAAGCCGCCCATGTAGCGTCCTGCTCCTTCAGATACTCCTAAGATAACAGGAGATTTCTCTTCTTCAGCAGCTTGTAAAATCGCTTGCGTGAATTCTAAGTTATTTAAGTTAAACTGTCCAACAGCGTAACCTTTTTCCTTTGCGTCTTTCAACATTTCTGTCATTGAAACTAAAGGCATGATGAAAAATCCTCCCTATGTAGCTAATTTGCTTGCTAAAAAAAGCTCTCCACCCTAGCATGACCAGAATTTCTCGCCATATGTAAACTTTCAAAGTCAGATCGCTTTCTTCTTCTTTTCTAGAATACCAATTATTCGACAAATCGGCAACAGAATGACTCGATTCAATCATTTCCATCTAGCCATTTGTTTCAAGCGGCAGGTATTCTTTAACAGCATCTCGGATTTCATCAATATCAAAAGGCTTAGCGAAGTGCGTCAATGCACCGAGTTCTTTGGATTCTTGAATCATATCTAATTCTCCATAGGCTGTCATAATGATGACACGAATGTCTTCATCAATTAATTTCATTCGTTTTAAAATTTCAATACCATCCATTCCGGGAATTTTCATATCAAGCAGGACAAGGTTCGGTCTATGGTTTTTCACAATATCTAATGCCTGAAGTCCATTGGCAGCTTGAAAGGTTTGATAGCCTTCTTTATGAAACACTTCATTCAATAATATTCTAATACCGTACTGATCATCGACAATTAAAATTTTCTCATTCATCTGTTACACCCCATTGCTTTCATTTTTCGCCATAAAAAGAGCTGTTGTTAAATAATTCTGTTTGATTTTCACATTTCCTTTAATTATAATAGTTTACTTTACGACATTTTCTGAGCATTTTTCCTAATATTCTCTTTATATTCTATTATAAAATGATCTGACCGAAGGAGGAAATGAGTCTTGTTAAAAATTTTTACGACCCAGTTATCAGGTATTTTTTCACGTATTGGAGAAAAGCAGGCTGAAGCGATTGAGGACGGTGCACGCCTTCTTGCTCAGGCTGTGGTCAGTGGACATGCCGTTTATTTTCACGGAAAGAATGAACTGGCTGCTGTCGCCCTAGAGGCATCTGAAAGCAAGGAGCCGTTTCCCGGTGCGAAGGTGCTGCCGCTCGATCAAAAGGAACGCAGCTTACTTCATCCAAGTGACAGGGTGCTGCTATTTTATTCAGACCCAGAAGATCCAGAAATTCAATCTCTTGCACAAGAACTGCACGAACAAGATACGCCCGTTGTTGGTGTAGGGCCGGCACAAAAGGAGCCGTCTACGATTGAAGAGCATTGTGATGTCCACATTGATTTCCAGCTCAAGAAACCGCTTGTGCCTGCTGAAGATGGGACAAGGTTTGGTTATCCTGCTTTAATGACCTGCTTATACGTCTACCACGCTCTATCGTTTACTGTGAAGGAAATCGTGGAGGAATATGAATAAAAAAACTGCCGAGAAGTGATATTCTCGGCAGTTTTTTGTTTTATTTTGATTCAGATGCTTGAAGTGAAGCACCAACGAAATCTCTAAATAATGGCTGTGGTCTTGTCGGTCTTGAAACGAATTCTGGGTGGAACTGAGAAGCAAGGAACCAAGGGTGATCCTTCAGCTCGATAATTTCAACAAGACGTCCATCTGGGCTTGTACCAGAGAAGACAAAGCCTGCTGCTTCCATTTGCTGTCTGTATTCGTTATTAAACTCGTAGCGATGACGGTGGCGTTCGTAGACCACTTCGTCATTGTATGCAGCAAATGCTTTTGAGTCTTCATTTAATTTACAAGGGTATAGACCGAGACGAAGTGTTCCGCCTAGATCATCTACATCCTTCTGTTCTGGAAGAAGGTCAATGATTGGGAATGCTGTTTCAGGATCAATTTCCGCTGAATGAGCTCCCTCAAGGCCTAGTACGTTTCTCGCGTATTCGATAGATGCCACTTGCATTCCTAAGCAGATTCCGAAGAATGGCACTTTGTTTTCACGGGCATATTGTGTAGCAATGATTTTCCCTTCTACTCCGCGGTCTCCGAAGCCTCCAGGAACAATAATGCCGTCCACATCTTGTACGAAATCAGCGATATTCTCTGCTGTCACTTCTTCTGCATTGATCCATTTAATTTGAACATCTGCATCAAACGCATAACCAGCATGACGAAGTGATTCAACGACAGAAATATAAGCATCTTGCAACTCAACATACTTCCCTACAAGACCAATTGTGACTTGTTTCGAAAGGTTTTGCACTTTATCAACAAGCGCTGTCCACTCCGTCATGTCCGCATCTTGGCAGTCAAGTTTCATATGTTCACATACTAGCTTGTCCAGCCCTTGTTTTTGTAAATCAAGCGGAATGGAGTATAGCGTGTCTGCATCCTGACATTCGATAACAGCTTTTGTATCAATATCACAAAATAGCGCAATTTTGTCCTTCATATCTTGCGTCATTGGCATTTCCGTTCTGACCACGATGACGTTTGGCTGAATACCAAGACTGCGAAGTTCTTTTACACTATGCTGTGTTGGTTTTGTTTTCAATTCACCCGCTGCACGGATGTAAGGAACAAGGGTACAATGAATGTACATCACGTTTTCACGGCCGATGTCACTCTTCATTTGACGAATGGCTTCAAGGAATGGAAGGGATTCGATATCTCCTACTGTTCCGCCGATTTCTGTAATGACCACATCTGCACCCGTTTCTTTTCCGGCACGGTACACGCGGTCTTTGATTTCATTCGTAATGTGGGGAATGACCTGTACTGTTCCACCTAAGTAATCACCGCGGCGCTCTTTCTTCAGAACAGTAGAGTAGATTTTACCAGTTGTGACGTTGCTGTACTTATTTAAGTTAATATCAATGAAACGCTCGTAGTGACCTAAGTCAAGGTCTGTTTCAGCGCCATCATCTGTGACAAAAACCTCACCGTGCTGGTATGGACTCATTGTCCCTGGGTCTACGTTGATGTATGGATCGAATTTTTGAATGGTGACATCCATCCCTCTATTTTTCAGAAGGCGGCCTAACGATGCAGCCGTGATTCCTTTTCCAAGTGAGGAAACAACTCCTCCTGTTACAAAAATATACTTTGTCATTTCGTATGCTCCTCTCTTTTTTACCCTTGCATGTCTACACATGCACAGCTTCATCCTTTTTAGAGTGTATCCCTAAATCTCTTGAAAAATAAGAAAGCTCCCTTTCAAATAAATGAAAGGGAGCGTAAATGAACGTATCTTTACGTACTCTTTTTTAGAGAGCCCAAAATACATACTACATAGTTCGCTCTCGAAAGTCAAGACGGTTTTGTCCTGTTTTGAAGACCGGTTTGAGAGGGTTATTTGTCTTCCTCATCATCGTCTAAATCGTCTTCATCAATCTCCGTTAAGCCGTCATCATCTTCATCATCATCTTCGTCGAAGTCTTCAAGATCTTCTTCAATTTCTTCATCATCGTCTAGGTCGAGATCATCGTCGTCTTCAACAAGATCAAGGTCTTCTTCAAGCTCGTCGATTTCTTCTTCCTCTTCGATCTCATCGAAGTCGTCTTCAACGACAGCTGCTTTTGATTTTTTCTTTTTCGCTTTTGTTTTCACAGCTGGCTGAACTTCTTCTTCGATTTGATCAACTGGATACCAGCTGCGAAGTCCCCATCTCTGATCACCTAACGAAATAAAGCGGCCATCTATATTTAAGTCTGTATAAAATTGAGCAAGTCGATCATCAAGATCGGATTTTTGTATTCCTTGCAAACGGATAATTTCATCTATTAACTCGGAAAACGTAATTGGTGTTTTGCTGTCTCTGAAAATTTCATAAGCAAGTTCAACTAAAGACATTTGTTTGAGCTGTTCCTGTGAGTATTCTTTCAAACTCAAGGTCAGACACTCCCTTTCTATTACATGTATGTATCCATTTATCAGTGAAATAATAAGTATTTATACCTTATTCTTACGACAAACCATACCTCTCATTATAAACAAATTAGGGGAGTTTATGCCACCTTTATTGATGTTAATTTTTGATTTTTCTCATGGGGAGCACCTAGAGTGTGTACGGCATGCTTTTTGTCGTTCGGTTTTTTCTCGTCTGTTTTAAAATTGGATGTTCTGAATGAATGAGACAACGATAGGAATCGTGAATAACATTCCAGCAGACATGAGTACGATTAGTTTTCTGCGGCTGTTTTCTTTTTCTTCCTGCTTCTTTGGAGATTTCGAAAGCTCCGCGGACACCATGATCCAGATCACCATCGTGACGATTGCCAAAATGCCCATAATTGTTGAGTTCATCATCATAACCTCCTTATTGAAATTTTCCCTAATTTTAACATAACACGATGGTGATATGGATGAACATTGACAATGCGCTTACATTTGAAAACTGCATGACGAACCAAAACAGACCACCTTACGTTCAGGCGGTCTTTGCTTGTTTTCTACATATCTAGCAGTTTCCTTGAGATGACCAGGCGCTGGATTTCCTGAGTTCCTTCATAAATTTGAGTGATTTTCGCATCACGCATGTATCGTTCGACCGGGTAATCCTTTGTGTAGCCGTACCCGCCGAAGATTTGAACCGCTTCTGTCGTCACCTTCATCGCTGTATCACCGGCAAAGAGCTTGGACATGGCTGATTCCTTTCCATACGGGAGGCCTTTTGTTTCGAGCCATGCCGCCTGGTAAGTAAGCAGCCTTGATGCTTCAATCGCTGTTGCCATATCAGCCAGCTTAAAGGCGATCCCTTGCTGCTGAATGATTGGTTTGCCAAATTGTTTACGCTCCTTGGCATAATCAACCGCCGCATCAAGAGCGCCTTGCGCAATCCCAACCGCCTGTGCAGCAATGCCGTTTCTGCCGCCATCGAGTGTCATCATGGCTATTTTGAACCCTTCTCCTTCTTGACCGAGCCGGTTCCTTTCATGAATTCGGCAATCTTCAAATCGAATTTCAGTTGTTGGCGAAGAACGTATGCCCAGTTTGCTTTCCTTTTTGCCAACGGAAAAACCAGGTGTCTCTTTTTCTACAATAAAAGCAGTTGTATTTCGAGACGAAGCTTCTTGGTCTGTTACGGCAAACACAATATAATAATCTGCAATGCCTCCATTTGTAATAAAAATTTTCGCCCCGTTCAGGACATATTCACTGCCTGCCTTGACGGCCGTTGTCTTCATCCCGCCTGCATCTGAACCAGAACCGCTCTCAGTGAGCGCATATGCTCCTATCTTCTGCCCTTCTGCAAGCGGCTTTAAGTAGTTCTCTTTTTGTTCCTTTGTTCCAAATGTATAGATTGGCCATGAAGCAAGAGATGTATGAGCGGACAGGGTGACACCTGTAGAGGCGCACACTCTTGAAAGCTCCTCAACTGCTATGACGTAGGCTAAATAGTCACTGCCGATTCCGCCCACGTCTTCCGGCCAAGGAATACCTGTTAAACCGAGCTCCGCCATTTTGCGAAAAATAGATGGATCATATGTCTCTGTTTCGTCTCGATCTGCTGCTGTTGGCTCCACTTCATTTTTCGCAAAGTCTCTCACCATTTTTTGAATCATTTCATGTTCATCACTTAATTGGAACTGCATCGTGAGCCACCTCGTTTCATATTAGCTGTTTACAGATGACCAGCCTTTGAATTTCACTTGTTCCTTCATAGATTTCACAAATTTTCGCATCACGAAAGTAACGTTCTGCTTGATAGCGATTCGTATAACCATCCATGCCTAGCAAATGGATCGCTTCTGTACTGATCTCCACCGCCGTTTTTGACGCAAATAGCTTTGCCATTGATGCTTCCTTTGTGACCGGTCGATTTGCCTCTTTGAAAGAAGCCGCTTGATAGACAAGCAGTTTGGCCGCCTCAAGCTTCGCCGCCAAATCGCCCAGTCGAATGGTCGTTTCAAGACCTGCTGGATGCTGCTTTAAATAGACCACTGCCTCGGTTAAAGCGGCTTCTGCAATGCCAAGGCTTTGAGCCGCAATTCCGATTCTCCCTGCATTTAGGCTGGACATGGCAATTTGAAAACCCTCTCCTTCTGCACCGAGTAGCTGATCTTTTGGAATCCGCACGCCATCAAAATGAAGCGTGACTGTTTTTGAACCGTGCAGTCCCATCTTTTTCTCATCTTTTCCAATCGTAAATCCCGGCGTATCTTTCTCGACAATGAACGCCGATATATTTTTTCTCGCAGAAGCCGGATTGGTCACTGCGAAAACAAGATACAGTTCTGCTTCCCCACCGCTTGTGATAAAGATTTTCGTCCCATTTAATACATAATCGCCGCCCATCCGCTCTGCTCTTAACTGAATACTGGAGGCATCTGATCCGGCCTTTGGTTCAGTCAGACAAAAGGCGCCCAGCTTCTCCCCGGATGCAAGCGGCGGCACATAAGTTTCTTTTTGTTCCTTCGTTCCAAAAGTCAAAATAGGCATCGTCACAACAGATGTATGAACGGACACAATGACACCGATGGTCGCACTCACTTTCGATAATTCATGGATTGCGATGATATACGTTGTAAAATCTGCTCCTAAGCCTTGATACGAAGCTGGTATTGGAATCCCAAGATAGCCTTGCCGTCCCATTTCACTTAAAAGGTTTTTTGGAAACCGGCCTTGTTCCATGGCTTCTACTTCAGGGAATATACGCTGGCGTGCAAATTCTGCTGTCTGTTCTCTCCAGAGACGCTGTTGATCCGTAAGCAAAACATCCATCTTGACTCCCCCTATAAGTGGTCGTGGTATGTGTAAAAACCTCTCTTTGTCTTTTTGCCCAGCCAGCCTGCATTCACGTATTTTTTCAAAAGAGGACAAGGTCGATATTTGCTGTCTCCAAGTCCCTCGTGAAGGGTATTCATAATAAATAAACATGTATCCAGTCCGATGAAATCAGCTAGACGAAGCGGCCCCATTGGATGATTCATCCCAAGTGTCATCACGCCATCAATACTTTCTGCATCTGCTACGCCTTCATATAAGGTGTAAATGGCTTCATTGATCATTGGCATCAATATGCGATTTGATACAAACCCTGGGAAATCTTCCACTTCAATTGGGGTTTTGTTTAATGTCTTCGCTGTTTCATAAACAACTTGATATGTGTCATCACTTGTTTGCAGCGCTCGAATGACTTCAACCAGTTTCATGACAGGAACCGGATTCATAAAATGCATGCCAATCACTTTCTCCGGTCTGCTCGTCACAGCTGCTAATTCTGTGATCGACAAGGAAGACGTGTTTGTCGCAAATATGGCCTCAGCCTCTGCAAATTGATCAAGTGTTTCAAAGATTTGTTTTTTCACACTCATTTGTTCTGATGCGGCTTCTATGACTAAATGAGCCTGCTTGACGTCTTTTAAATCTGTGGAAACGGCAAGCCGCTGCGTGATATCTCGGACTGCCTGATGTGCCAGCTTTCCTTTTTCTGCCCGCTTCGTCAGTTGTTTGGTCATGGAGGAAATCGCTCGATGAATCTGCTTTTCTGATACATCATGGAGCAGGACTGTATAGCCTGACTGAGCAAACACTTGGGCAATGCCTGATCCCATTTGACCAGCCCCAACGACCATAACGGTCTCTTCTATACTCATCAATAAACGCCTCCCTTTTCATCTACCTTTATCATGATGGCATCTCCTTGACCGCCTCCGCTGCAAATCGCCGCAATGCCAATGCCTCCACCTCTTTGTCTTAATGCATGAATCAATGTCAATATCACGCGTGTTCCGCTTGCCCCAATCGGATGACCGAGTGCGACAGCCCCCCCGTTGATATTCATTTTCCGCCGGTCGATCCCGGTTATTTTTTCACATGCCAAAGCCACAGCTGAAAAGGCCTCATTGATTTCAAACAAATCAATATCCTCTAGGCGCTTTCCTGTTTTCTTTAAAAGCTTCTCGATAGCAAAGGCTGGTGTTTTCGGAAAATCCTTCGCCTCTACAGCAACCTGAGCATGACCGAGAACGACTGCCATTGGCTTTACGTCATGCCGTGCAGCATACGTGTCTTTCATTAAAAGGAGCGCACTTGCACCATCATTGACACCTGGTGCATTTCCAGCGGTGATGGTACCCTTCTGATCAAAAACAGGCATGAGCTTTGACAGCCGTTCATATGACGTATCACGCCGCGGAGACTCATCTTCTGTGATCAGCCGTTCTCCCGTTTTTATTTTGACGGTGACGGGGGTGATTTCATGCTCAAAAAAGCCGTTTTTTTGCGCTTCGATGGCCCGTTCATGACTTCTGAGTGCCCACAGATCCTGCTCTTCGCGCGTGATGCCGAGCTCCTTTGCAGCCATACTTCCATACTCACCCATATGAACGCCTGTAAACGAACAGGTTAACCCATCTAAAATCATCGCATCTTGTACTGCACCATCTCCCATTTTGTAGCCCCATCGCGCTTTTTTTAGCACATAAGGAGCGTGAGACATAGATTCCATACCGCCCGCTGCGATGACCTCAGCATCTCCGGCTCGAATGATTTGATCTGCTGCAGTCACACTGCGCATTCCGGATGCACAGACTTTATTGATGGTTTGTGTTGGAACAGACCAAGGAAGATCAGCATATCTTGCTGCTTGCCTTGAAGCAATCTGCCCTTGCCCTCCTTGTAACACACATCCCATAATGACCTCATCTATTTCATGAGAACCCGAAACTCTTTCCAGTGCAGCCTTGATCGCTATACCGCCTAGTTCTGCGGCAGTCAAACCACTGAGAGCACCGCCTAGTTTTCCAAATGGTGTTCTTGCTCCAGATACAATGACCGTCGAACTCATGTATGCCCCTCCCCGTTTGTTACCGCTTACATATGATTTAGGCAGCTGATGAAACAGCGCCATGGATAAGCCGATGAACATCCTATTCATCGGCCAGTCATGTTTACGACACCTGCTTTCCAGGCTCACCAAACACTGATTTTTCAAGAAGTTCGGCGACATCAAATGTGCCTACCTGCTCCTCTACTTCCTTCGCCTTCGTCCCATCTCCCAGCATCGTTAAGCAATAAGGACACCCTGAGCTGATGATGGACGGCTGGACCTGTAACGCCTGCTCCGTTCGTGCAGTGTTAATCCGGGTACCCGTCTCTTCTTCCATCCACATTAAGCCCCCGCCTGCACCGCAGCACATACCAGTTTCACGGTTGCGCTCCATTTCTTTCAGCGTCACACCAGGAATGGCTTTTAAAATGTCTCTTGGCGGGTCGTACACTTCGTTATATCTGCCTAAGTAACAAGAGTCGTGGAAAGTAATCACTTCGTTCACTTCATGTACAGGTGTTATTTTCCCTTCTTTCACTAACTCTGCCAGTAATTCTGTATGATGATACACTTCTGCCTCAAGTCCGAAGTCTGGATATTCATTTTTAAATAAGTTATAGGCGTGTGGATCAATCGTGACGATCTTTGTAACGCCGTTTTTCTGGAATTCTTCAATGTTTTTTGCAGCAAGCTCTTGGAATAAAAATTCGTTTCCGAGTCTTCTTGGTGTATCACCTGAGTTCTTCTCTTTATTGCCTAGGATGGCAAAGGAGACCCCAGCTTCATTGAGGAGCTTTGCAAAGGCAAGCGCAATCTTTTGGCTACGATTGTCATAGGCCCCCATTGAACCAACCCAGAATAAATAATCAAAGGTTTGCTCTGCTTTTTTCAGCTCTTTCACTGTCGGCACATGCACATCTTCTCTCAGTTCACGCCAATTTTCTCTTTCTTTTCGGTTCAGTCCCCACGGGTTCCCTTGGCGCTCAATGCTTGTCATGGCACGCTGTGCATCTGCGTCCATTTTTCCTTCAGTCAAGACAAGATATCTGCGCATATCAATAATCTTATCAACGTGTTCATTCATGACAGGGCATTGGTCTTCACAGTTTCGGCACGTCGTACATGCCCAGATTTCTTCTTCTGTAATGACCTCTCCAATAAGAGAAGGATGATATATAGAGCTGGCAGCCGACTCTTCCGCACCTGCTCCTCTCGCCTGCAGTGCCAGCTGGTTTCCTGTTGTCTGCTTGAAGGCAAGCTGCGGGACCCAAGGTGTCTTTGATGTAATAGCGGCCCCTTTATTGGTTAAATGATCTCTTAACCTTAATATCAAATCCATCGGAGACAGCATCTTCCCTGTCCCTGTTGCCGGGCACATATTCGTGCAGCGCCCGCATTCCACACAGGCGTAAAGATCGATGAGCTGAGACTGACGGAAGTCTTCAATTTTTCCCACACCGAAGGTCTCTTGTGACTCATCTTCAAAATCGATTTTTTGCAGCTTGCCTGGCGGGTCTAATCTGCTGACAAATACGTTCACAGGCCCTGCAATCAGATGGGCGTGCTTTGACTGCGGAACATATACTAAGAATGTCAGCAAAATAAGAAGATGCACCCACCATGCGGCATAAAAAACAATCGCAGCCGCAAGAGGTGAAATTCCGCCCAGCAAGAAAGCAATACCAGAAGCGATTGGCTCAGTTGGTGATAGAGAGTGTCCATGCCAGATCATGTTCATGCCGTTCCCAAGTAAGACTGTCAGCATTAAGCCGCCAATAAATAAAAGCACTAGACCCGATTTGAAGCCTCGTTTTAAACGGACAAGCTTCTCCACGTATCTTCTATGAAACGCCCATACAACGGCCACTAAAATGAGAAGTGTGACCACCTCTTGGAAAAACGTAAAGACGCCGTACACCGGACCTAAAGGAAGCCCGCTGTCTGGAATAAGCCCCTTCAGAATAAAATCAAGGGCTCCGAACTGTACGAGGATAAATCCATAGAAAAACAGCACATGAATGATGCCGCTCTTCTTGTCCTTTAACAGCTTCTTTTGCCCAAATACATTGACCCAAACACGCTCTAAGCGTTTCTTCATGTCTTGTTGAAACTCTTCTTTTTTACCAAGACGAATATACGCCGCTCGTGTTCGAATGAGATAAACAAACAAATACACTGCGTAAGCGGTCACCGCCGCAAATGCGATCAAGTTGATGATTAAAAGGCTATTCATCTTGCTCCCCCTTTCATTCCCCAAAACCCACTTTGTTCCGTTTCCATGTTGTACCTCTATCATAAATAATGAATGAGTATTCAGTCAATATTTTTTACACGTTTGGGTACACTATTGAAATATGCAAAAAAGGAGGAAGTTTCATGATCGCATTGATCATCCTACTCGTACTCATTGCCATCGTTTTGCTCGTGATGTTAGACCTTTATATGGGAAGGAAATATTTTTCTACTCACGCATTTGAACGGTCTTTTGACCAAACAAGCGGCGATGCTGCCTTTTATCATGATGGCGAACCATTTTTCGATCAGCTGCTTACCGATATACAGCAGGCCTCTTCTTCTATTCATATGATGTTCTTTATTGTAAAGAACGACAAGATTGGTCAAAAGGTCTTACAAGCATTGAAAGCCAAAGCTGAGCAAGGAGTTTCCGTCTTTTTGCTGACCGACCGATTGGGCTCCTATCCGTTTGATCAAAAGGCGATTGACATGCTAGAAAGAAGCGGCATTCAATTTTACTTTTTAAATAAGCCTCGGTTTCCTTTTTTGATTTACCGTTTAAACATGAGAAATCACCGTAAAATCACGGTAATTGATGGGAAAATTGGCTATATTGGCGGATTTAATATAGGCGATGAATATGTTGGAAAGAAAGGCCGGTTTGGCATTTGGAAGGATTATCATTTGCGGATGACTGGACAGGTTGTCGCAGATCTCCAGCATGTATTTCTGAATGATTTGTACCGGTCGTCTGGTATTCATCAGCTGCAATATGAGGTTTTCCCTGCATTGGAACCGGGAACATTACAATGCACAACACGCGCGACTGCTGGCTTTTCTTTAGAAGCTTTATTTCTTAAAGATATTCAACAGGCGAAGAAACAGATCATCATCTGTACGCCTTATTTTATTCCATCTTCCCCTCTTCTGAAGGCGCTGCTTGATGCACGAAAGCGCGGCGTCACAGTTGAAATCATCATTCCAATGAAAGCGGATCATCCACTTGTCAAAGAGGCTGGCTTTCATTATTTGAAGGATCTCATTGCCTCTGGATGCCTTGTTTATCGTTTTTATAAAGGATTTTATCATTCGAAAGCCATTTTGATTGATCGCAGCCGCTGTATGATCAGCACTGCGAATTTTGATAAACGCAGTTTGTTTTTAAACGAAGAAGTAGATGTGGCCATTGATGATCCCGACTTTACTGCACACGTAGAGGAAAAGATTCGGGAGCATATGGAGGTATCTGAAATCCTGACAGAAGAAACATTGTCAAAGCGCCCGCTTTTCACACGGCCGCTTGAGTGGGTTGCCGCCATGTTCTCGTATTTTTTATAAAGGAGATGACCTATGCGTTATCGATTTGGTTATGTATCCAATGCCGTCACCTTGTGGGAAGCTTCTCCTGCCAAGTCGCTGACCTTTGCTAGATACAGCAAGCTCGCTAAGGAAGAAAGAAACGAGGCTTTATTGCGAACAACAAAAGCCAATCTCGTGAATACATTAAGAACGCTTTATTTCGCCATTGCTCATGATATCCCGCTTTACCGTTTTTCAAGCTCGATCGTCCCGCTCGCGACCCATCCCGAGGTGCGCTGGGACTTTGTGACACCTTTTCGCAAAGAATTTCTTGAGATCGGCAAGCTGGTGAAACGGCACGGCTTACGGGTCAGCTTTCACCCCAATCAATTTACCTTGTTTACTAGTCCAAAACCTTCGATAACTGAAAATGCCGTCATCGATATGACGTACCATTATCAGATGCTTGAGGCGATGAAGCTCGAAAAGGAAGGCTACATGAACATTCATGTAGGCGGGGCGTACGGCGATAAAGAATCGGCTCTTCAACGCTTTGATGAAAATATCAAACAGCTTCCGGCTCATATCAAGGCGAGAATGACACTTGAGAACGATGACAAAACATATACGTCGCTCGAAACGCTTGGTGTATGTGAAAAGCATGACATTCCGTTTGTTTTTGATTACCATCATCACGTGGCAAATAAAGATGATGATGATGCACTCGATGACATCCTGCCAAGAATGTTCAACACTTGGACAAACACTGGCATTCCGCCCAAAATCCATTTGTCTTCACCTAAATCAGAAAAAGCTATACGCAGTCATGCAGATGGAGTAGATATGAACTTTGTCTTACCGCTTTTTCAAACATTAAAACCGTATGGTCGTGATGTAGATTTCATGATTGAAGCAAAATTAAAGGATCAGGCTCTGCTCCGTCTAGTCGAAGAACTGTCTGCGATAAGGGGCAATCGGCGGACGGGCGGAGGAACCATTGAGTGGAAATCATAGAGAAAGGTTTACCTTTGTGCAAATCAGGGTAACAAAGCTATTGTGAGAAAGTAATTAACAGGAGGATATGAAGATGTCTCAAATTTATTCAATCCGAATCGCTGCAAAAGCGTTGAATTTACATAAGCTTATTTCTCTTTATGAAAAGTGCCAGCAGGCTCAGCATCGTATATATGTGTATTCTAAAAAAACAATGTGCAACATTAAGAACATCGTAGAGCTTGAAACCTTCAGGCTCACTCATTTAGAATCTGATTACTTAATTGTCGTAGAGGGGAAAAAAGCGCAAGATCTCCTTCAGCCGTTTGAAAAAGAGACGGTTTCATAAAGAAGAGCAGCCTCGGGCTGCTCTTTCAAATTGATTGACAAAGGGCTAAAATGATGTTGATTTTAGCCCTTTGTCTTCTTTTCAGCGTGATAGAAAACCTTTGCAGCCTAGGAAGGACGAGTACCGGCGCGGAGCGAATTTGACATTCGTGAGCACCGGCACGCAGGCCTGACACAGAATGCGAGGGTTTGTCTACATGCTGGGAGAGCAGCCGCGGGCTGCTCTTTTGCTATATCCACTCTTTTGTTAACCAAACTTGTTTGGAGGATGCATCCATTTTCACTTGTGCCCCAATTGGCATCGTAAGCATTGGGTGCGTATGGGCACAGTCAAAATCAGCGATGAGCGGTCTTTTTGTCTCTCCGAGCACCTCAAGTAAAATCTCGTAAGGTTCTTTGCCCGTTCCTTCATCATCAAACAGCTCATGTTTTCCTAAAAGAATCCCTGATACCCGTTCAAACACTCCATTTACTTTCAATAAAGAGAAGTTCTTTTCTACAACCGACGCGGTTTTCATACAATCTTCAATGAGAAGGATGTCTCCGTTTTTCACGGCTGGCATGAACTCACTTCCCCATATGCCATACATCGCATTCAAGTTCCCGCCGATCAATCTGCCTTCTGCCTGTCCCTCTATGACGCACAGCCAATCATTCGGACGCTGCTTTTTGTCAAGCGTCTTTTCTTCCCAATTAATTCGTTCATCTGTCCAAAAAGGCGGTTTTTCAATCTGATAAGGAATGGTTTGTTGGGACATCAGGATGTCCTCAAATGACTGATATGTATAATCGACAAATGGTTCAAACTCGCCAAAAGAAGGAACAAGCGCCGGCCCGTAGAAAACAGGCAGTCCCGTTTTTTCGTATGCCGCTAAAAGAATTGCTGTCGCATCTGAATAACCGATCATGATTTTCGGATGTTGTTTCAGCAGGTCAAAATCAAGATAAGGCAGCAAACTATTTGAATTCGTCCCGCCAATCATTGACATGATGCACGCCAAGTCCTTTCTAGCCATCAGCTCATTCAGCTCATCTGCTCGTTCTTGAATTGTACCTGAACGGTAGTGATCCTCTTTCCCTGTTAATGATCCTGGAACCACAATGAATCCTTTTTGCTCAAGCCACTTCTTCGCCCGCTCATACCTTAGAGGCGAGGTCGCTGATGCAGGACTGGAAGGTGAAAAAATACCAATCTTATCGCCCTTTTGTAATCGCCGAAGCCCCTTCATTCCATCAGATCCTTCCTACAAACGTTTTTTCTATCCTAACAAAAAAAGCCCTTTATCAAAAGGGCTTTCTCTTTAATGACCAAACTGCGCTTCATGCAGTCTGCTGTACACGCCGCCCATTTGAATGAGGTCTTGGTGGCGGCCTTGTTCTTGGATGCCTTCCTCTGTCACGACGATGATACGGTCGGCGTGCTTAATTGTTGCCAGGCGGTGGGCAATGACGAGTGTTGTCCTGCCGACAGCCAGTTCGCTCAGTGCATCCTGTATAGCTTTTTCTGTTTCTGTATCAAGTGCTGATGTGGCTTCATCTAAAATAAGAATCGAAGGATTTTTTAGGAACATCCGCGCAATCGACAGACGCTGCTTTTGACCTCCCGACAGTTTGACGCCGCGCTCACCTATGACTGTATTTAATCCTTCTGGGAAACGCTGAACGAGTTCCTCTAAATGCGCACGACGTACAGCCTCCCAAATCTCTGCATCGCTGGCTTCTAGGTTGCCGTACGCAATGTTTTCTCGAATGGTGCCTGAGAATAAAAAGACATCCTGCTGCACAATGCCGATTTGCTGTCTTAAAGAAGACAGGGTCATCGATTTTGTACTCACACCATCAATTGTAATCTCCCCTTCATCCACATCATAAAAACGTGGCAGCAGGCTGCAAATCGTCGATTTCCCGGCTCCTGAAGGCCCGACAAACGCAACGGTTTCTCCTTGTTTGATCTTCAAATCGATATCTTTTAACACATGGCTGTGCTCATCGTAGCCGAATGTCACGTTTCGATATTCAATTTCACCTTTCAATCCGAATACATCACGAGCTCCTTCTGTATCCTTCACATCTGGCTCTGTTTCAAGTAAATCGACATAGCTTTTAAAGCCCGCAATTCCTTTAGGATACATTTCAATCACTGTGTTGATTTTATCAATCGGTCTGAATAAGACGTTTGTAATGAGAACAAACGCGATAAATCCACCTGCCGTTAATTGACCCTGCAGAACAAACCATGTCCCTGCCAGAAGGACAAACAGTGTCACAAGACGTGTGAGAATGTAACTGATTGAGCCGTTCACCGACATGATTTTATATGAAAGTAGCTTCGCTTTCCGAAAGCGGTTGTTGTTTTCAGCAAAACGCTTTTTCTCGAAATGTTCGTTGGCAAAAGCTTGAACAAGACGAATGCCGCCAATATTGTTTTCAACCCTTGCATGAAAGTCTCCAATGTCATTGTTCAGCTGTGTAATCGCCTGTGTCATCTTCTTATTAAAATGAAGGGCAAGCCAAATGATGACAGGCATGATCAGAAAGGTTAAAATAGCAAGCTGCCAGTTAATCATCAGCATGACAGCAAAGGCGCCAAGAATCGTCATAATCGCAATAAACAAATCCTCAGGTCCGTGATGAGCCACCTCACCAATGTACATGAGGTCATTTGTCATCCGAGACATAAGCTTACCCGTTTTGTTGTTATCAAAGAACTTAAATGAGAGACGCTGAAAATGATCAAATAGCTTCTTCCTCATATCTGTTTCAATATTGATACCTAACATGTGCCCCCAGTACGACACAATAAACTGCATAACCGAGCTGAGTGCATAAATGATAAACAGAGCAAGTGCGGTCCAGGCAATGACCGTCCAATTCCCTGTTGGTAATAATGTATCAATGAAGTAGTTCACGATCAGCGGGAAACCAAGTTCCATCAATCCAACTGCGACAGCGCAAAAGAAATCTAAAAAGAACAGACCGCGATAGGGCCTGTAATAGGCGAAAAAGCGTTTTAGCATATGTAAAAGAACCTCATTCCCTCTATAATTGATAATCATTTTCAATTATAGAGGAATCCTCTTCAAAATACTAGATCAGGAAATGATTTCTTTGACTGGAAATCCTCATAATACGCCAGAAAACAACCGGGCAAATGATTCCTTCAACCGCTCTTTTAAGCCTCTTTTATAAAAATGTACAGGACCCATTTGCTCACATTCTTTCATATCTTCCTCATAGTGGGCCATCAATTGCTCAATTGGCTTTTTGGCGGCTGTAAAGACATTGACTTCAAAATTGAGCTGAAAGCTTCTCATATCGACATTCGCGGTGCCGACAGAGGCGAGTTCTCCATCTGCGATCATCACCTTTTGATGCATAAACCCTTTTTGATAGTGATACACCTTGATGCCCTCTTTTAGAAGCTCAGAAAAATAGGATCGTGTGGCATATTGCGTGAGAAATCCGTCATTGATCTCCGGTACCATCACCCGCACATCCACCCCTCTTGTGGCAGCGATTTTGAGCGCAGTGCGAATCGATTCGTTTGGTACAAAGTAAGGTGTGGCAATCCAGACAAATTGTTTCGCATTAGAAATGAGGGCATCATATAAATCACTCATACTTTCTTTCATATCAGGTCCAGTTGGTACAACCTGAATGACATCCTCGCCTGTCACAGAATGCGGCGTATGATACCTCGGATCATCAATTAATACTTCATCTGATACATACTCCCAGTCCAGCATAAAAACGGAGTGAAGGGTCTGAACAGCCTCACCCTTTAACATGGCATGCGTATCACGCCAAAAGCCGATCTTTTCATCCCGTCCTACGTATTCCTTACCGACATTTAACCCGCCGACAAACCCTGTCTCTCCATCAATAATGACGATTTTCCGGTGATTTCGAAAATTAAATTTTTGATTAAAGAATCCATATTTTAAAGGCAGAAAAGGAGCGACCTTGACCCCTGCCAGCTTCAAGCGTTTAATATCTTTTCGGGAGAAGCGGATGCTGCCTGCCGCATCATATATGAAGCGGACCTCTACCCCTTCTTTCACTTTTTCAATCAAAATCTCCATCATCCGGTGACCAAGGAAATCAGATTTGAACATGTAATATTCAATATGAATGAACGATTTTGCCTTTTTTAACTCTTCAAAAATTCTGGGGAACGTCTCCTCCCCATTCTTTAAAATCTCCATATCACTATTTGTATTCACATGCATGCCTGTTGCTTTTTCTGTGTAATGAAAAAAAGCACGCTGATTATCGGTTAAACGTGACTCATTCGGCTTACTCTCAAGCTCAGAGATTCTGCGTAATTTCTCGCGGTTATACATTCTCTTTGATTTGAATAAATGACCCTTTACATAGAGCTGCCCTGAGAACAGATAGAACATATAGCCAATGATCGGGAAAAAAATCAGCACATATATCCATAACAGCGTGTGCTGTGATGTACGGTTCTCCAGCATGAGTGAGATGATACTAAATAAAATAATGGCGATATAAATCGCTGCGTACAGCTGAACGCTCCACGCCGGCACAGTCCACCAATACACCACATATGCCCCGAAGATCATAAAATATAAAAATAAAAATTCCAGTCTTCTCTTTTTCACATTCTCCGCCCTCATTCTGTCTTTTTCTCTTCCATACCCTTTACACAGCTTGTATGAAACGCACGACCCATTCCTTTTTCCTAGCCTTTACAGACTTGCGCTATTTGATCCGATATAATGGAGAAATACGTGATGGAAAGGAAGATTTGTTTATGCATACACCCCCACCTTTAAAAAAAGGCAGCCATATTCGTGTCATTGCCCCAAGCCGAAGTGCCAGCATTTTATCAAAAGAAGGAATTTCTCAAGCGAAAAAACGTCTGGAGTCTTTAGGGTTCACTGTCTCTTTTGGACAGCACGTCTTTGAATGTGACCTTCATTCCTCATCGTCTATTGAACACCGCTTGTCTGATCTGCATGAGGCTTTCACAGATGATGAGGTCGATGGTATTTTGACAGCCATCGGAGGCTTCAACTCCAATGAGCTTTTGCCTTATATTGATTACGACTTGGTCCGTCAGCATCCTAAAGTCCTTTGCGGCTATAGTGACATTACAGCACTTGCAAGCGCCATTACAGCGAAATGTGATATGGTAACATATTCTGGCCCCCATTTCTCAAGCTTTCAAATGGAGCAGGGACAGGAGGAGCAGACCGCTATGTTTCAAGCTTGCTTGATGAACGGAGGCGAACCGTTTGATGTGATTCCTTCAACAAAATGGAGTGATGATGCGTGGTATCTCGATCAAGCGAACAGGCAGTTTCATCCGACGAAATGGAACATATATCAGGCAGGAACAGCTGAAGGCACCTTGTTTGGCGGAAACCTTTGTACACTGAACTTACTGCAAGGGACATCATTTATGCCGAATGTAAAGGATGCGGTCTTATTTGTCGAGGATGATGAGCTGGTGTTCCCTGAAATGTTCGCCAGAGACCTTACCTCCCTCTTACAGCATGCACAATCAATCAAAGGGTTGATCATCGGACGCTTTCAGAAGAAATCCAAGATGACAGAGGAACATTTAAGATTCATCCTAGATAAGCACCCAATGCTCAAACACATCCCAGTGATTTACGATGTCGATCTCGGACATACACAGCCCGTCTTCACCCTCCCGATTGGCGGAAACGTTCAGCTAGCGTGTACAAATGGAGACGTGAAGCTGCGCATTCATTCATGACTAAAGGCCAAAAAGCACCCAAATAGGCGGTGCTTTTTTCTATGCCGCCATCTTTTTTGAAATTTTTTAGAAAAAGTGATCCAACCCTCCATCCCCTTCGTTAAGTAGATGTAAAAAGAAAAGAGAGGAGGCAAAAATATGTTTTCTGATGTACTTAGCCAATTATTCGATTCTATTTCTAACATGATTAATACGCTTGGATAATTTTCAAAACCCGCTGTCTCTTGAGGATAGCAGGTTTTTTATACGAAAAAGCCCCACTCATTCAATAGAGTGGGGCTTTCTTTCATTTCATTACATCTTTTCCGGTGCCGATACACCAATTAGTTTTAATGCATTAGCAAGCGTGATTTGTGTTGCTTTCATGAGTGAAAGACGTGCTGTTGTTTTTGTTTCTTTTTCTGCGTCAATGACCTTCTCGGCATTGTAGAAGCTGTGAAGGGCTGATGCAAGGTCATAAATATAGTTCGTCACGCGGTGCGGAATACGCTTTTCAGCTGCTTCTGCTACAACTTCTGGGAAGCTGCCAATGATTTTCAGAAGATCGTATTCTTTTTCCGATTGAATGTGAGAGAAATCGGCTTTTTCAAGGTTAGGTTCGTAGCCTTTTTCTTCTCCTTGACGCAGCATGCTGCAAATTCTCGCATGCGCATATTGTGCATAGTACACAGGGTTTTCGTTAGACGTAGAAATCGCTAAGTCTAGGTCAAAGTCCATATGTGTCGCCGCACTTCTCATCGCAAAGAAATAACGAGTCGCATCTAAGCCGACTTCTTCAATCAGATCACGCATTGTGACGGCTTTTCCTGTACGTTTACTCATCTTCATCTTTTCGCCGTTTTTGTAAAGATGCACAAGCTGAATGATTTCTACTTCCAGTTTGTCAGCTGGATATCCAAGTGCTTGGATCGCCGCTTTCATCCGAGGAATATAGCCGTGATGGTCCGCTCCCCAAATGTTAATGAGCTGGTCAAAGCCTCTGTCCAATTTGTCTTTATGATATGCGATGTCTGGAAGCAGGTAAGTGAAGCTGCCGTCTTTTTTAATCAGCACACGGTCCTTATCATCACCAAAATCAGTTGAACGCAGCCATGTTGCGCCGTCTTCTTCAAAGACATAGCCTTTAGCGCGAAGTGTTTCCAGCGCTGGTTCGATTTTTCCGTTTTCATATAAAGAGGTTTCTGAATACCATACATCAAATGGCACACGGAAATTCTCAAGGTCTACACGTAATTTTTCTAATTCGTATTTCAAACCGTATTCACGGAAGAACTTCATACGCTCTTCTTCCGGCTCATGCACGAAACGGTCACCAAATTCATCCGCAAGCTTTTGTCCGATGCCTTTGATGTCTTCTCCTCTGTAGCCGTCTTCAGGCATTTCTTTTTCAAGACCGAGTGCCTCAAAATAACGTACTTCTACAGATAAAGCGAGGTTATTGATTTGATTCCCTGCATCGTTGATATAGTATTCACGGCTCACATCGAACCCTGCTTTATCAAGGATGTTGCAAAGGGAATCTCCTACAGCTGCTCCGCGGGCATGTCCAAGGTGAAGGTCACCTGTTGGGTTAGCTGAGACGAATTCGACTTGCACCTTTTGACCGCCGCCTGTATTCGTTTCGCCGTAAGCTTCTTTTGCCTCAAGGACAGCTGGAATGAGCTTTGTTAAATACTGATTGTTCATATAAAAGTTAATGAACCCTGGACCTGCGATATCCAGTTTTTCAATGGAAGCTTTCCCTTTATCAAACGCATTGACGATGTCCTCTGCGATTTGACGAGGTGCTTTTTTCGCAATGCGGGCAAGCTGCATCGCCATGTTGGTCGAGTAATCACCGTGAGTTTTGTCTTTCGGCACTTCTAAAAGGACATCTGGCACCTGGCTTTCATCGGCAAGTCCTGCTTTGACGACTGCCGCTATGATTTCTTCTTTTAACGCATCTTTGACCTGTTCTGCGATATTCATGAACGTAAATCCTCCTTATACGAAATCGATAATGTATGTAAATGCTTTTGATCTTCTCCTGTCAGCATATCGTACGTAATGTGCAGCAGTCCCTTGTCCACATCGAGATCAATACCATGTGTGTGCACATCTAACTGAAGTGTACCGAATGGCATCGTGTAATGTGTGACGGTCGTTTCTCCAATGAGAAAGCGCTGCTTCATTTGAATAGCCCCTGATCTCATCACAAAAATTTCTTTTTCACTCATTTTCACAACGGTTTTTACTTGACCCATTTCATGTTCTTCATGGTAAGTGAGATACGTTTTGTCATTCTTCTCTTGGTACGTTCCAGTCGTGCGGAATTCGATCGTTTCAGCCGGCTCCGTCTCTGGTTTCATCACTGACTTTACATGAATTGAAATTTGGTTTTGTGTCATTTTGCACTTCCTTTGCTAAGACCCGTTTAACTAAAATAGTATACCATAATCATGATCGCCTATCATACCATCATTTCTCTTCTTCAAGGCGATTAAACTTCGTTTTTCATCTTCAGCCATCCCTTTAGAAAAAAAGAAAAATACAACTGACCACTACGACAAGTCCAGCCTTTACACCTAAGTCTTTTCTTTTCATTAAGTAAAAAAGAGCCTGTATGCCTGAACTTGCCAAAAATGCCTGGAAAAAATCAAATGGTGCGATTTGATCCTTTTTAAATACTACCTGCATGAATAACGCAATGGTCGTCAGATAGAAAAAGCCTCGATCGTGAAACAGCCCCAGCATCTCTTCCTTTGCTTCCTTCTTTGAAGCAAAAACAGGCGGATCAGCTGCGAGCTCTCGTTTCAGTGTGAGAAAGCCTGCCGCTAACACACATAAAGCGAGGATCCCCATCAATATTGACGAAAACATGAGCTCCCTCCTTTATTTTTTGACCAATGTAAAAAAAAGAGCTTGTCCACATGAGATGACAAGCTCCTCTATCAACTGATTATTTCACAAATCCAAGCAGCATTTCGCGTAAAAGCTTACTCGCTGTATTCGCTGTTTGGTCAGAGTGATCATATACAGGTGCTACCTCGACTAGGTCTGCCCCAACGACTTTGACGTCAGATCCTGCAATCGCATGAATGGATGCAAGCAGCTCTTTTGATGTAATACCGCCAGCATCTACCGTTCCTGTACCAGGTGCATGAGCTGGGTCAAGTACATCAATATCGATCGTCACATATACTGGACGCCCTTTTAGCTTTGGCAATACTTGCTTCAATGGCTCCAGCACTTCAAATTTAGAAATGTGCATACCCGCTTCTTTTGCCCATTCAAATTCTTCTTTCATTCCAGAACGGATGCCGAAAGAGAATACATTTTCAGCTCCAATAAGTCCTGCAACTTTACGAATCGGTGTTGAATGTGAAAGCGGCTCACCCTCATATTCCTCACGAAGATCTGTATGTGCGTCCATATGGATGATGGCCAAATCAGGGTATTTCTTATACATCGCACGGAAAACCGGCCAAGACACAAGATGCTCGCCGCCCATTCCTAATGGAAACTTCCCTTTTTCTAAAATGCTGTCGACATACTCTTCAATTAAATCTAAGCTCTTTTGTGCATTCCCAAAAGGAAGTGGGATGTCACCCGCATCAAAGAATGGCACCTCGTGCAGTTCACGATCTAAATAAGGGCTGTATTCCTCTAAACCGATCGATACTTCACGAATGCGGTTCGGACCGAAACGTGAACCTGGGCGGTAACTGACTGTCCAGTCCATCGGCATGCCGTATAAAATGACCTTTGCATCTTCCCATGTCGGATGACTTCCAATAAACACTTTTCCTGAATAAGCCTCGTCGAATCTCATGCAAGATTCCTCCTTTTACGCTTCAAAAAATGCGCAAACCGTCATTTGCGCATGTCCATTTCGCTTGATTTATTTGATTAAGTCGCTCACAAATTTCGGCAGAACGAAGGCCGCTTTGTGCAATTCTTTTGTGTAATATTTCGTCTCAATATCAAAGAAACGGCTGTCTTCTACAGCAAGTGGATCATATTTTTTAGAACCGATGGTGAATGTCCAAAGACCGCTTGGATACGTTGGAATATTCGCTGTGTAAAGCTTTGTAATTGGGAAAATTTCTTTTACATCACGCTGTACATTTGTAATCAGCTCAGGTGTGAACCAAGGGTTGTCCGTTTGTGCAACGAAAATACCGTCTTCTTTGAGTGCTTTTGCAATTCCTGCGTAAAATCCTTTAGAGAACAGGTTCACGGCTGGTCCAACTGGCTCAGTAGAGTCAACCATGATGACATCATACTCGTTGTCAGCTTCAGCAATGTGCATAAAACCGTCTCCGACTTTGACATCTACACGAGGATCGTCTAGTTTTCCAGCGATAGAAGGAAGGAATTTCTTCGAGTATTCGATGACCTTTCCGTCAATATCAACAAGTGTCGCTTTTTTCACACTTGAGTGTTTGAGGATTTCACGAATGACACCGCCGTCTCCTCCGCCTACAACAAGAACATTTTCCGGGTTTGGATGAGTGAAAAGAGGAACATGTGCCACCATTTCGTGGTATACAAACTCATCCTTCTCAGACGTCATCACCATGCCGTCTAAAAACAGCATATTGCCAAACTCTTCTGTTTCCACCATTTCTAAATGCTGAAAGTCTGTTTGTTCTGTGTGAAGGGTTTTGTTCACCTTCAATGTAATACCAAAATTCTTCGTTTGCTTCTCTGTATACCAAAGTTCGCTCATTGTTCATCTTCCTCTCATCCAATAATAAACAAACATCTATTGTTAGCGCCTTTTATCGGCTTTGACTATATCGATTGTCCAAGAAAAAAGTATAGTGGATTCATATCAAATTGTAAAGAACCGCATGAGTTCTCTTCATTTTTTAAAGCGCTCCTGCAATCGCTTGTTTAAAACGGTTTTCTTTGTTCCATACTGATAAAAAACCGTCAAAATGGGGGCTTTGCATGGACACAATCATGAGTAATAAAAAAATCCGCATGACCGTGAAAACGATTCGAGCCTGTTTTTTTATCGGCTTGCTCGCTTTTCTATTTGCAGGTACCGTCTTTTTGACGATTCTATTAATAGCTAAATGGCAAGGTGCCCCTTCTGTTCAAGTTCCCCAATCCACGACCATTTATGCAGCCGATGGCTCAAAGCTTGGAGAATCCAGCTTTGGAGAAAAGAGATATTGGGTGCCATTAAAGGAGATGTCTCCTCATATCAGACAGGCAGTTGTCGCTGTTGAAGATAAAACCTTTTATGAGCATCATGGCTTTGATGTGAAACGGATGGCAGGTGCTGCGGTGGCCGATATTCGTGCCATGGCTAAGGTGCAAGGTGCCAGCACGATCACCCAGCAATATGCACGAAACCTTTATTTAGATCATGATAAAACGTGGAAGCGGAAGTGGAATGAAGCCTTTTACACGATTCGTTTAGAACAAAACTATACAAAAGATGAGATTTTAGAAGGATACTTGAATACCATTTATTACGGTCACGGAGCGTACGGCGTGGAAGCAGCGTCCCGTCTGTATTTCGGGAAAAAGGCGAAAAATTTAACCCTCGCTGAATCTGCCCTGCTTGCCGGTATCCCAAAGGGGCCTTCGCTCTATTCCCCTTATGTGAATGAGGAGAAAGCCAGCGCAAGAAAGAATATGATTCTGAGGCAAATGCAAGAGGATGGCATGATTACGAAAAAAGTAGCTGATGACGCTGCGAAAGAAAAACTGTCCTATCGCCCTTTGCGAAAGAAGCAGCTGCAAGCAAAGCAAGCCCCGTATTTTTATGACGATGTGATTCGAGAGTTGAAACAAAGCTTGGGGTTAACTGAGGAACAGATTGAAACCTATGGGCTTCATATCCAAACGACTCTCAATCCAGAATTACAGAAAATCGCAGAAAAGACGTTAAAAAACACGATGAATTCCAAATCAGAAATCCAAATTGGCTTTGCTGCCATCCATCCCCAAACAGGGCATGTACTTGCCCTCATAGGCGGGAGAGATTATGAGAAAAGTCCATTCAATCGGGTGACACAAGCAAAAAGGCAGCCCGGTTCAACCATGAAACCCCTTCTCTATTACATTGCCTTGCAAAACGGGTTTACACCCGCAACCGTCATGCGCAGTGAGGAAACGGTGTTTGAATTGGATGATCCAGGCAGCGATGCCGCTTATTCACCAAGCAATTATCACGGCTATTACGCCAATGACGGCATTACAATGCTTCAAGCTTTAGCACTGTCTGATAATATTTACGCTGTGAAAACCCATCTATTTTTAGGAATGGAACAGCTTGTACGTGCTGGCAAGACATTTGGAATCAAGGAGAAACTAGATCAAGTACCCTCTCTTGCCCTGGGCACGTCTCCTGTGAAACCCATTGAAATGACCAATGCTTACGCCATGCTGGTCAATGGCGGAAAACGCGTAAAACCAACCTTTATTACGAAAGTAACCGACGCAAAAGGCAATGTGCTTTTTGAAGAGAAACAAAAACGAGAACAAATCCTTGATGAAAAAGCAGCATTTGTCACCACCGACATGATGTCAGGCATGTTCAATGATCAATTAAACGGCTATACAAGTGTCACTGGCCGCACTATTATGAAGGACCTTACAAGAACATACGGAGGAAAGTCCGGGACTACAGGCGCCGACAGCTGGATGATCGGCTTCTCTCCCCAGCTCGTCACAGGTGTATGGACTGGCTATGATAAAGGCCGCACCATTGATTCAGTCGAAGAAACAGCCTATGCGAAAAAAATATGGGCTTCCTTTATGGAATCAGCCCTCTCGAAGCAGCCAGCCTCCTCCTTCATGCCGCCAGACGGTGTCAAAGGGGTATATATTAATCCAAAAACCGGCGACCTCGCAGGTCCAGGATGTGAATCAAAGGTATTCACCTATTTTATAGAAGGAACGGAGCCGACAGGTGTCTGCTATGGTGCTGAAGAAAAAGCCTCTGAGCAGGAACCTGTTCAAGATCAAAAGCCAAAGAAATGGTGGGAAAAGTGGCTGAAACGTTAAAAAAGACATGAAAAACCCCGAGACCTGCATCTCGGGATTCTCCATGTCCTAGCTTTAACACCAGTTTACTCAAAAACCGGAGAGAATTGGTAGACATCCGCCAATCTTCACAAAAATTTCACAATTATTCAGGGACAGCCAATCCTTCTTTTAATTCATCTGTTGATGCGTCCCACAGCGCTTGATTATGCCCTTTTAAGAAATCAGCCAGCACCTTTTTGGATACGTCATCCATATGACTCACGACAATTTTTCGCTTCATCGATTTATCCATTAAATTCACATGCTCTGGAAGTGACTTATACCCGCGGCGGATCGAACGGTCAACGGTCATTTCACAAGCCGTCACACCTGCATAATAAGGCCCTTCTTCTCTGCGGTCAATCGTCACCCATACGAGCCAATACGGTTTTCCGTTCGGCACCTCTTCTTTTGTTTTCAAAAATTTAATTCCTTTTTCGACGGCACTTCTTGCATGCATAGCACCAATATCAATGACAGCTTCCTTTTCTTCTACATCAATGATGACTGGCGAGATATTATCAAGACTGAGGGCGCCTGCCCCAAAGCCTCCATGTCCGTCGGTTGCATCTGTTTTTTTAATGATGTTAAAACCAATTGGTTTCTTCTTTTTACCTTCCATTCATTAAACCTCCTAAAGCAGCGGCTTCAAAATAAGATTAAACCAGTGTATGATTTGATCCCGCATTCCGATCAATGGACCAAACACAAAGTGTCCCAGTGGTGTGATCACGAATATGAGAAAAATAATGATCCCATATTGTTCAAATTGCGTCATTTTCGCCCGGATACGGGGGCTGACGACGTCCTCAATAATCCGATACCCATCCAGCGGCGGAAGTGGTAATAAGTTAAATAGGAACAAGATGACGTTTAAGTTAATAAAGATTAAAAAGAAATTATCGATTCCCGGCTCAAAGCGCATGATCCACTCCCCGCCAAATTTCTGAAGAAGCACATACACAAAAAAGCCCAAAAACGCCAGCACCAAGTTACTTAATGGCCCAGCAATGGAGACACAAATCCCTGCTAAGCGCGGTTTTTTAAAATGGTAACGATTCACCGGTACCGGTCTCGCCCAGCCAAACCCGGCCACAAAGATCAAAATCGTCCCGAATACATCGAGATGCTTCAGTGGATTGAGCGTCAGTCTCCCTTGATTCTTAGCCGTCGGGTCTCCGAATCGGTACGCAACATATGCATGCGCCAGCTCGTGCATCGTAAATGCAACAACAAGCGTAATGGCGACATATGGAATAAGTTCTAATGGATAAACAAGAAATTGGTTCAAAGGCATGAATCCCTCTTTCTTTCTATACAATGATTTACTTCATTCAGTATACTATAAGAAGTCCCTTAAACTAAAGGGAAGCGTAGCATTAAAGGAAAAAGGAGGTTTTCGCCATGCCGATTGTCACCGTTCAAATGCTTGAAGGAAGAACAGACGAGCAGAAAAGAGCTCTTGTGGAGAAAGTCACAGATGCCGTTGTTGAAACAACAGGCGCAGGGGCAGAAAAAGTCTCTGTCATTATTGAAGAAATGAAAAAAGAACACTATGCTGTAGCAGGAAAGCGAATGAGCGATCTGTAAGCATATAAAAAGGACAAGCACATAGAGTGTTTGTCCTTTTGTCTGCATTCTTATCTGTACCACGCTTTGTTACGGTTCACTTGATTTTTATGAGCCGCATCAAAGTAGTCAACTGTGTAAGAATAATCATAATTCATTAAGCAGACAATACCGCTTCCTTGAGGGTCGTGCGGTAAGCCAAAGTTATGACCGTATTCATGCGTAGCCGCTTTTGCAGTGTTCGCTGTTCCTTGATCAAGGTTAACGGCGAATGCACTTCCGCTTGGTGCACTATTGTAAACATAAGCAATTCCGCCAGCATCAAAGTTTGGATTTGCTGTAAATCCAGTGACAAAGTCATATCCTCTGCCATCAAAGCTGCGCGCAAGGTTAGACAAAATTTGCTCTGCATTTGATCCCGAAGACGTCCAAGATCCTACTGCTTGTACGACAAAGTCCACATCATGATCACGGTTAAATGTGACATCTGCTTGCTCAATGATGCTGACAATCCGTGTTTGCCAGTCACTATATTTCGCACGATACTGCGCATCAGCGACCGCATAAACAGTGACCTTCTGACTGCCTGTACTTGCTTTTGTTGAAATAGAATCTCCTGTATTGGCCTTAAAGGTTCTCGAGCCTACCTGCTTACCAGACTCATCTAATACCTTTGTTGTCACATCTCGTTCAATTGGAGGTGCTGTCTTCAAATCTTTAAAATCTTTTGCTTTTGGCAACCCCTCACTAATATGGGTTTCGAACGGCGCATGACCATGATCATGCCCATGACCTGCACTCGCTACTGGTGCTGAAGCTGAACTTACCCCCGGTAACAAACTACCTACCAATAAAAATGACAAAAAGACTGAACGCTTTTTCATTCCTATCCCTCCTTTGTTTTTCACAAGGTTATATATTCACTGAAAATTCACCATTTTCCTTCTATTCAGTCAAAAACAGGGAATTAGATGCACAGGAAGAAAGTCGAATTACGTCATTTTCACTAATTTTTCGGATATTTTGGCACACATTTCATCGAAAAATAGCGCTTTTGGTCCGGGTCTTACAAAACAAAAAAAGCCCTAAAAGTCGGGCTTTTGTTCAACTAGTTCAATTCCTTCAACTGATCAATATAAGCAAGAGCCGCCTCAAATTCTTCGTCCGTATAGCGCTGCTTGCTTTTAATAGTGAAGACCTTTTCCTTTACCTCATCTTCTGGCAGGTTATCAAAATATAAAATCGTTGAGACAAGCTCTAGGAAACGGGACGATTGCTCGTTCATCTGCTTCGTCAGCGCTTTGAGGTCAGGCATGTCCACTTCACACTGATCGAGAAACTCTTTCCCATTGTCCGTCAGCGAATAGCGATATTGATAGTATCCGCCCTTTTTTTCCTTCATTTCGTCCAAGAATCCAAGGTTGCACAGCTCTTCAATTCTGAGCGTCAACTCCTCTGAATAGGGGCCATAAAAATGAAAATCGTATTTCTCGTAAAAAGGCAAATCTAGCTTTTTTGCTATGTAAATCATTTTTTGCAGCTTCTTCCGTCCAACGATTTCCCCTGATTCAGAGAATACCTTCATCAACTTTGCATGCTCTTTCAACAAATTCCCGACATCTCCTTTTTCAGTACTTCCTTATCCCAAACCAAGCAGCTTCATGATCGCCTTTTTTTCTTCAGCTTTTTCCGACATATCTACAATTAAGTCCATCGGGAAATAAAGTTTATGATCGGTTCTTCGTTTACCGGAAATGGCGTCAACAATATCTGACTGTCTCGACAGTTCTTTAATATGACCGCTTTGCGTCAAAAGGTGGATTGGCAGCCTCTCTTCTTCCTCCCCTGGTCTGTAGAAGTCATAGGGCAAGTCAGAGGAAGAGTCGACCACTAAATAGTAGTCAGGATCAATTCCTGCCTCCTTGAACAAGGCGGTCAGCTTGAAATATTTCGTCATTTCTTCATTTGGATTAAACTCTGTATATTGGAACAATCGGCGGTTCATAAAACGGCGGCACAAATCAGCCAGCACGTGATCTTCTTCATCTTCCCACGCCTGAAAATAAAATAAGACAATGGATTCATCCAGCTTAATATAGTCCTCTGTGGTGACATTCCCCTCAAAGATTGAATAAAAGTGAACGGGGGCATGTGTGAAAATATAACCCGTTTCATGCAGCTCTTTTGCACGGTGAAGGATTTTCGTTAAAATGACTTCCGCACTGCGTGTCACTGGGTGGAAATAGACTTGCCAGTACATTTGATAGCGGCTCATAATATAATCCTCAACCGCATGCATCCCGCTCTGCTTCATCACAATCTGATCTTCTCTCGGGCGCATCACACGTAAAATACGTTCCATATCAAAGTGGCCGTAGCTGACGCCTGTATAGTAGGCATCACGCTGCAAATAGTCCATTCGGTCGGCATCAATTTGACTTGAGATCAAACTGACCACCTGTTTGTTTTGATACGTTTTGGCAATGACTTCAGCCACATGCTTCGGGAAATCATCACTCACCCGGCGGAGCACTTCATTGACTTCCGTCTGCCCTAAAATAATATCTCTTGTAAACGATTCATGGTCTAAGTGGAAGACCTTTTCAAAGGAATGAGAAAATGGACCATGTCCGAGGTCATGAAGCAAGGCTGCACTAAGTACAAGCTCGCGCTCCCCTTCATCCCATTCAGGCCGCCCTTTAAACACATCATCCACAATTCGTCTCACAATCTCGTATACACCGAGTGAATGATTGAATCGGCTGTGTTCTGCACCATGAAACGTCAAATAAGTAGTTCCTAGCTGTTTAATTCGTCTCAGGCGCTGAAACTCTCTTGTTCCTATTAAATCCCATATTAATGCATCCCTTACGTGAACATAACGGTGTACAGGATCTTTAAATACCTTTTCCTCAGATAATTTCCCTTTTGGATACGCCATCGTTTCGTCCCTCTTTTTTTAAGACGTGTTTCTATTATATCGGGTAACTTTTCCCGAAAACATCCTTGAATTTGCTGATGAATGTGTTCTCAAAGATTGCACGGACGTAAAAAGCCCGACCTGACAGGGACGGACCTCTTTTTAGGTCGACTGAACACATTCAGTGACATTTATTTGACTTTTTTTTGAACCTTTTCAAGTAATTCATCTTCTGTTGGTGCGGATAATGGGCGATTGTTCACAAACGCAAAAGCCTTTTTTCGTCCTGGACCACAATAGGATTGACAGCCGATCTCAATTTTTGCATCAGGGTCAACCGATTTGAGTCGAGGCAATAACGTCTTTAGGTTCGTCGCATCACAATCGTCACATACGCGAAACTCATTAGCCATGGTCTTACGCTTCCTTTCAATGATGATACTTCATTCTATATGAAACAGTTGGACAGCCAATCATGAATAATATACCACCCAACATTGTACATCGAAGCGGCTGGACTTGCAAGACGCTTTGCTGCCCCCATCATCCGCTTACATAAAAGCTAGTATTTTCCACTATCCTTTTAGCAAACTTGTATAAACCTTCTTGAACTTGGCTAATCTAATACCATCAAATCATATGGGGGTTTAAACACATGTCAAAACAAAGACAAGATGCTTGGTCAGAGGAAAATGATCTCCTCCTGGCAGAAACCGTCTTACGTCACGTCAGAGAGGGCAGCACGCAACTAAATGCGTTTGAAGAAGTTGGAGACAAGCTGAACCGCACCTCAGCGGCATGCGGATTTAGATGGAACGCTGTCGTCAGACATCAATATGAAAAAGCGCTGGCACTTGCCAAAAAACAGCGAAAACAACGGATGCGTGCACTTGGTAATGGACAGCCAGCGAAAAAACGATTACTTTATCAGCCGCAAGTAGAAGAAACGGTCACTCAAGAGGAATTCTCACAGGAACTGGAGCCAGCAAAGGAAGAAACATTTGCACCAGCAGCTGAAACTGCTGAACAGCTTCAGTTTGTGGATCAAAGCTACAATGAAGAGTTAGCTAGTTTATCACATTTATTGTCACAGGCTGCTCCTGCCCCAAATACCGCAGAGAAAAAGCCGGAAGCAAATCCATTTAGGCAGCATCAAGAATTAACCATCGACGATATCATTGATTTCTTACGCCGTTATGAAGGCGATGGTCAGCAATCCACTGCCTTACGTATGGAAAACAGCCGCTTAAAACGAGAAAACAATGAGCTTTCTCATAAAGTCTCGCAGCTAGAAGCTGAAGTGAAGAAGCTTGAAAAGGATCAGCTCACGATTCAAGAAGATTATGAAACACTCGTGAAAATCATGAACCGTGCAAGAAAACTAGTTTTGTTTGAAGAGGACGATAGTGCCGCACC
Organism: Bacillus sp. I-2; assembly: GCF_001974945.1. Classification (NCBI taxonomy): domain Bacteria; kingdom Bacillati; phylum Bacillota; class Bacilli; order Caryophanales; family Bacillaceae; genus Bacillus; species Bacillus sp. I-2. The sequence continues at coordinate 71,840 of NZ_LZRW01000042.1, forward strand.
AACCTTTAAAATGGACCGGAACGGCAACCTCGAAAAAATGGCAGAATAACAAAAAGTGCTCCCCGCCTCGGGAAGCACTTTTTTTAAATGCCCAAAAATAGCATCACACTAAAAAGGACATTGATCAAAAACACAAACATAAAAATATATCTGACCTGCCTTACCTGAAAATCACCAAACATAAAAATATAAAGACCTGCGATGCCAAGTGTCAGGACAGGCTGAAGAAATGGCACTAAAAGCGAAATGCCGTAGCCGGCTCCCATGATGACAGGAAGCCATAGTAAATAGAGGTAACCGCCGTTTTTGGATTTCAAGAAACCACTCCCTCTCTTTCTTCTATCTGCTTGATTTCAGGCTGAACAAACTTGAGTCCGGCCATTGTGCGGCCGCGTTTTTGTGATGTCCAGACTGCAATCGCCGGCTGATCAGTGAGAGATTCTGTGTCAATGGTGATCAGCACTTTCTCATGTAATTCAATTGAAGCTTCAGACTCGATTTTGCACCCAGATACACTAATATCATGTATGTTCACCGGCACCTTCTCTTCTAACCGGCCCTCATAGGACAGCGTGCCTGTCACGCTTTGCAACGGTCTTCTCACCCATTTGCGCCGCAAGGCCCTTGGTACTTTCTCCGTTTCTCTTATAAAGCGGAGAAATGTCCGAACAGCATAGGATTTTTTCTCACGATCCGTTATCGATACATGCTCTCGTGTGAATAAGAAACGGATCAATGATAGGTACTCTGATTTTTCTGTATCAGTAAAAGCAACACCAACCATCAGCTTGTCTCCATCTGGATGGCTCCAAACCACATCACACGCCACACTTTGATCCTCTGAAAAGAACAATTGCATTTGCCCTTGATTTAAAGAAGAAGCTTGATCAAGTGGAATGGATAGACGCGCACCTGAATCACTCATGTCTAGTAGAAAACAAGCAATCGATTCTTCTTGACGATCAGAACAGAGCTGCCCCTCTTTTTCTATGACAAACCGCTCTGATTTTCGATAACGCGGACGATCAAACGCCACAATCAGTGCCATGAATAGACCTGCACCGTTGTAAAGCACCCAAAAAATATTAATCAACGTGAGATCAGCATTCATCGTCCCATTTACCTTCATATCGTATCCTATTTTCACAAGGACAAGCAATGAGAGCAGCAAGAAGATCAAATGAGGAATCATCGTTTTCAAATGAAAATGTCTCTTGTCCGTTTGAATTCCCTTCGGCGTGACAAGGAATTCAACCCTCTTCTTCAAAAACAGCTCACTTAAAGCTACACCAGCCAAGTGGAATGCCATAGAGCTTTCGTAAATATGACTCCAAAACATACTTCTTTTTTGATTCGACACCAGTTTAAACGCTAAATACGAACTAAAGAACGCCGGCAGCCAAAACATAAAAATGGACTGGAAATCGGCCCAGAAACTTTGAATACCAAATAATAAAAACAATATTGGTGTAAGAATGTAAATCATTTTAAACAAACCGTTAAACCAATACACAATGCCATCTAAATAAAGAACTCGCTGCATAAGCGTTAAGCCGCGAACCTTCAATGGATTAAACTTACGGGCGCACTGAATGTTCCCTCTCGACCACCGGTCTCTCTGCTTTAACAAGTCAAGCCAGCTTTCAGGTGCGAGACCGACGGCCAATACTTCTCCGACAGACACAGATTTGAACTTCCCTTGGAGAAGCATTCCGGTCGCCATGTCTTCTGTAATCACTCCAGTAGCAAAACCGCCAATTTCCTCTAAGGCCGTTCTTCTAAATACAGTATTACTCCCGACATACATCACCGCATTGAACCGATCCTTACCAGCCTGGAGGGTTTGCATGAAGAAGTCCTGTTCATTTGGAATTCGATCCTTCGAGAACATATTATATTGGAAAGGGTCTTCGTTATAAAACGCCTGTGGAACTTGAACAAACGCAGTCGCTCCATCATGAAAGTAAGGCACTGTCTTTTCTAAAAAGGCAGGAAGGGGGACCATATCAGCATCAAGTGTGAGAATCAGCTCCCCATTCGTTTGAGACATCGCATGGTTTAAATTACCCGCCTTAGCAAACTTGTTATCTGTTCTTGTCAGATAATGAACGCCAAACTCAGATGCAAGCTGCTCCACAGACTCCCTCTTGCCATCATCACATAAATAAATGTGGACGCTGCCTTTTGGATAAGACAGATTCAAACAGCCTGCCACCGTGCGTTTCAGCACTTCAATCGGTTCATTATATGTAGCTATGAAAATATCAACTGTTGGCAGCCTGTCCAGATCACTGATCGTGACTTGTTTCCGATTTGAAGGCTTCCAAACAAGTGTATAAAACACAAGCAGCTGTAAAAATCCAATACATTCACAGGCAACAAGCAAGATGCCCATTATTATATTAAATGTACCTTCATGCGGCAGTGTAAAGAAGAGACGCCAGCAAATATAGGCGGCATTTGTTAACACACAGAGCACAATGATGATTTTTTTAACAGTAGAGGCCATCGGCTGAATACGATACATCACATACAACACAGACAAAACACAAAGCATCAACAGCGGGTAATACGTGGTGAATAATGACAACAAATTTACCTTCTTTCTTACGCCATAAATGACTATCACATATCAAATTCCATAACAAAGGAGGGGATTCTTTCATAAGATTGCCCCTCCAAACCTATTCAAGCAGCCAAATCAATATATTATTTCCACAATGTATCTAACTGATTTGAATAAAAATCAATCGCTTTTCGATAACTTAAAATAGCAGGATCTTTTGTCGTTTCAGTTAAACAGTTCAGTAATATTTCCATCGCTTTACTGTGTTCCTTTAAATTATACAAAGTCATGGCATAGAACGTTTGAATGGCTTTGTTGTCCGGATAAGTTTCCATCCCTTTTAGGAATATCTGTTTTGACTTTTCGTATTCTCCTAAAGTTCTGTATGTACTTCCTAACCCTAGTAAAGCGTCTTCTAGTTCTTCTGAAGACAATCCTAACTCAATGGCCCTTTCATAAAAAAAGACAGCTTGCCTTTCCTCTCCTAACAGGTCATAACTCAAGGCACACATTGATAATGAATAGAGGCATCGTCTGGATACTCCTTTGCAAGATGAGACAGCATTTCATTTGATTCTTAAAGATGTCCACTTTTTCGAAGTTCAATGGCTTTTTCAAGCTTTGTTTCCATCACTTCACCTCTACTCTTTTCAAGATGAAAAGGCTGATGTTTACGAAAACACCTTTTCATTCCGCTCAATCATCCGCGTCATGTTTTTCTCAAATTCCAGCTGTTCTTCTGCATTCAGGCCCGAGGCTGTCAGCTGATTACTAAGCTTTTGAAGCTCCTCTAGTAATAAACGCATAAGAAGCGTACAATCAATCGGTTCACCGATTAATTCTGATAAGGATGCCATCGTATCCGGCTGTATGTCAGGAAATACTGCCTTTACTTCTTGCTGTTTATCCTTTAAGGCAGCGTCATAAAAACGGCGGATCAAGTCGGCACGTTCACGCCCGCTTCCATCTGCACACAAATAAATTTGCACAGCGACCCCACCGCGTAATCTACGCTGAGAAATGCCTGCAAATTTCTTTCCATTGATACTTAAATCGTAGCTGCCTGGACAATAAGAGCCGACTATTTCATAGGCTTCAATGTCCACATTATACATAGACAGCATCCGGCGGATCAATTCCACCATCGCATCATACCCGCGGTCAATATCAATGCCCTTCTTTTGTTCCGCAAAAATTAAAGACACATTCAGTACACCTTCATCCAGCACCACAGCAAGACCGCCTGAGTTGCGCACAATCACACGATATCCCTCTTCCTCAAGCAGCTTTACGCCATCTTGGAGAAATGGAAGTCTTGTATCCTGAATCCCAAGCACAATCGTATTGTGATGCACCCAAGAACGGGCTGTCGCTGGTGAAAGGCCCTTCCCCACCGACGCGCAAAGCGTATCATCCATCGCAAAGGATTGCTTCGGGTCCACATAAAGACCAAGACTCGACTGATCGATAATCCGCCATTTCGGCTGTGTCAGTAACTCAATAGGTTCATTTTTCATCTCCTGCATATCCTCTCGTTCATAAACTGTGTTTATTATAACATGGGATGAATGGGGGGAGAATGCAAAAAAGCTCCATAACATTTGGCGTCACAGAGCGTTTCAGTTGGATGATTTGGTTTTCTTGTTCTTGCTTTTCATGATGAAATATACAGAGAAAACTAAAACGATGGGTATCACAACTACGAGACAAGCAGTGATCCATGTATTCCAAGGCAATGTGATCATCTCCTTTATTGGATTACGCTTCTATATTACAGCCCTCACTCACCCATTTCAGAAAGTTGTCGGTTAGGAGCTCTGCATGCTGAGGGTCCATCACACCTGCATCCACCATCCACACCTTTTTCTCCTCATCAGCCAGCCGCATGAGAAATACTTGTCCGCCGCCATCGTCGCCAATTGCTACATAACCGCTTGCATATTGCTGAACCTCCCATGTTGCATTGCGTTCCGCCATGTCCTCCGTACCGTATAGAAGCACCTCACCGCCAATGGAACATCCATTTGTCTGTTTCAGCAAAGCCTTATAAGCACAAGGCAGCAGCATGTTTAGCTGTGATTCTGCCTCTGTGATATGTATGTCACTGGCTGGTTTGTTCACGTGCAAATGTGGGATTTGGGGTAAATTGATCATTTTTAAGAGCCTCCTCTATGTTAAGCCGCTGATTTTTTCATCACCCTTTTATACAAACGAAGGAGCATTTTTAAAAGAAAATAGAAAATGACCACGTCAAGTATAAAACCCCACACTAGAAATTCAAAAGTATGATGTCCGTGCAGAACTAGCCAATCAATAGGGAAACCGCGATAATCAGCATCTGAGTAAGAAACTCCTCTCAGCAAAGCTGTTCCTATAACAATCAGAACACTGATACTTAATAGCCAGTTGGATGTTTTTTTGTTTTTGTATTGTTTATGTTCCATAGGCATTCCTTTCTCTGTTTTGCTGCCCGATACAAGACTTGATTCCAGTACTACAGACAACCGTCCTATCTATGACAGCATTTCTTTAAGCAAACTCTCTGCTTTATGTAATTCATCTAGAAAGGGGTTTAGATAGTCATTATAACTATCCAAATAAGCTCTCACCCCGCCAATGATCAAAATCTTTTGGAGATCTTCATTGTTCTGAATGATCCTTTGTGCATTTTTATATCTTTTGTATATTAATTGGAGAACACCTTGATTGATTTCTTGTGGATATTCTTTTTCTAGGATGTTGATGACTGTTTGGATTTGTTTCGTTAGTTTTTGTTTTTTGTTCATTGAACGCTCCTATTTTCAAGGTTTTATTTAAATCATTCAATGGTACTTTACTGTTAATAATATTTATTGAGCTTTGATGATACACATGCGCTATCATATTTCAGCCCAAACTGCCCCAGTTATGAACCTACAGAAACCGGTTTTGCCAACGATCAACTTGAAGCATATTTCGCTAACTCATAAATATAAAAAGGCCCTCTTACCGAGGGCTTGTCAATTGTTACTCATCTGCCAATTCCCATACTATTTGACCATCTACCAAAATCTTATTTGGTGGATCATCATAAAGAGATATCTCAACTAAAGAGCTTTTCTCTTGAATTAACCAATCGTATACACTGCCACTGCTTTCATTAGGATGAGATAGAATATCATTTACTTGGAAAGCAGCAGCAATATATTCTGTAAAATTAATATCATCTTCATCTAACATATTACTTGTTTCAAAAACTGTATCTAGTTTTCCTAAGATTTTCAATCCACTATTCCATTCCAAAATCATATTTTTTTTTTCATACTTTATTAATGTTCCAATCAAAGAATCATAACCCATTTTTTACCTCCGATTTATCATTTTAAGGCCTCGCTGGTACGATGTGAGCACCATCTTTTCCATAATGTATCATTCCCTTAGTAGTCTCTTCATACTTTCCAGTATCAATATTATAGTATTTTCCTATCGCTTGGCCAAAGTCTATCCTTTCTTTATTCTTACCCAATTCTTTTCCTGTCCCTGCATATTTATCCAGCAATTCTTGTGCCTTTTTATTATCTCCGTAAAAAATGCTTTTCTTTTTTCCATTTGCTACTTCTTGCTTATAATTTGGTGTTTCTGGAATATGTTTTTCTTGAGCTCCTGATTTTATTTTTGCAGGGAAACCATTTACTTCACGGTACGGTCCTTTTGGTACGGATTGTTTACCATAAGTAGGTGTTTTAACCCTCTTCACATTCTTCCCTTGATCCAACCTAAAAACATATTTCCCAACCTTCACTATTTTCGTTATTGGGATGATAGAGGCTGCGGATAGAGCTTGGTCTGTGCTGCTGATGTTTTGGCTGGTTTCTGGGTCTTTGCCAGTAACGGCTCGGTAGCCGTCGTAGATGCCGCTGTATTCTAGGATGATGTTTTCGGTGGTTGAGACGACTTCACCGTCTATTATGCGTTTAGCGTTGCCACGGCTGCGGCTTTCTGGAATTTTGTCGACTTCTTCTATTCTTATTTCGCCGTTTGCGATATACGTTCGGATGATTTGTTTATTGGCGTAAACGGTGTATCGTCCGCCAATAAAATCAATATCCGACGGATCAGTGACGACTTCATCTGCGATGTCGAATTCTTTTAACTTTTTAATGCCTTTTACGTTGAATAGTTTACCATTTATGACCCTGATGTCTCTATGAATCTTGTTTTTCCCGTTCACTGCTTCCCTTTGCAATGTCGTAAGCGATGGATCGTTTGCTGTGACTTGTTTACTGATGTTTTTATGGGTGTCATTTCGAACAACCGTCTCCACATTCGCCTGTTGTTTCTCTCTAAGTTTCTTCAGCATAATCATCAATGGGTTGTCTTTTGGGTTGTCTATTTTATCTTTTAATCCACTGATGGTGCTGCTTATTTTCTCTTCTTTTCCATCTTTGAAAATAGATCCCTTTTGATAGCTCGTGATGTCGATTTTTGGGCCGGTGAACATGGTACTTAAGGTGTCGATGTATTGCTTCATTGTTTGAAGGGAGCTTTTGGTTTCATGTAAAGCACTTGTCTGCTCCCGGTCAAATGCATGAAGCAGACCAATGGTTCTTGAGGTCTCGAGCCATGCCTTTTGATAGTTTTGCTGAAACACTGATTCGTCTACATTTGGTAAATGAACAATATGACCAACTCTGCCAATGGCGTGGTTTACCTCTGATACGATTTCAGAAATCGTTCGTTCAGCTTTTTTTAAGCCTTGATCAAGATCATGTTCGATAAATGCTTGTGATATAAAGCCGTGCTCATTTGATTCTAGCGCGTGAAGCGCCTGCTTTGTGTTTTTCAATGCAGCGCTATATTCCTCAATGACGACCTGAAAGAATTGCAGGAAGGGAATATGGCATTCTGTATAAAAGGCGCGGATGGCTTGTCCCGCCTCTCCCTTTAGTGCGCCATCGAGTAAGATGATGTGATTGATTTGTTTTTCTAGGGAGCTGATTTGCTGTGACTGCTGCTTTAACGCATTCAGCGTTTGATCTATTCCGTTTATTAGCGCAAAGGCGTCAAGGGTTTTCATTGTGTTCTCCTTTATTTTCTTTTACTGCTGGAAGCAAGCGCCTTGTCCGTTTCAATCATGGTGTTCACCGCTTGTTCTGTTTGTACAAGCTGTTTCTGAAGAATGCCTATATAGGATGTACTTAATTCGTTCAGCTGCTGATTGATCTTTTCTATTGTGTCTGCCGTCAGGAGCTGATTTCTTCCTTTGACGGTTGTTGGAAGGGCTGCATTCATTTGAGCGCCTGATTGTTTTGCATGCTGTAATACTCGTTTGACCTGACTGGCATCTATTTTAATTTCTCTCGTCATGTGACTACCCTCTTTTTTCTTCCAGTTGTTTCTGCTTTTCTTTCTCTATTTTTCTTTCAACCGAATGAATTTCATGTTCTAACGAATGGATATCCGATGTTAAATCACTGATTTTCTCATTGATTCGATTTAATAGATTGGTTAGCTGTACATCTTTTATTTCCTGACTGGCGGAAGCCATTTCGTCTCGAATGTCATCAAACGTGTCTGCCAAATGGCCAAACCATGTATGTGATGTCAGGTCTGGATGTGTGATTTTTTTGCTGGCATCTGACAGGGCCCATTTTGCCTCTTTGATTTCTTTTCGGCACATATTGAGTTCGATGATTTGTTCTTTTTTGATAGATATATCTGCCTTTAACGAATACAAGGCTGCTTTATAACCGATGATTGCTCCAGATATGGTCAAACACCTCTATTCCTTAAATAGTCCTCCGTTATGTTACCATTTACTAGCACAAGAGGCATATGATTGAAAGTGAATTTACCAAAAAATGAATCGTACGTATTGGGTTTTAATACCTATTTCTCGCGCGCAAAAAAGCTGGATTCATTTACTGAATCCAGCTTCTTATTGCTTATTTGAGCGAATCACCTGCTGTTGCTGGTGGATGATCGCTAAATGAGGTGTCTTTCTTTTCAGGAATATAATGGAGAGAGAAACCGACAAGACTGAAAAAGGCACTTAACACCAATGTTGGGTTTTTGAATAGGTTCGTACTTGCAATGATCATATCTCCCTTTTGCAAAAGAATCCCTAGTATTTGACCGAATACCAACAGGGCTCCTGACGTTAAGAACAGGACAAGCAGCACTTTAAATAAAAATTCCATCAATGCTCTCATGTGTTTCTCCTTTCTATACTGGAAGTATTCCCATTCCGATAAGCCAGCCAATTCCTACGATCGGCAGCATATAGTAGAGAATCAGCGGTATAAATGTTTTCTCCGGTCTGGCTCCTGCAAGACCAGAAGCAATGAAAATCGATCCTGATGCCGGCGGGGAAGCGCCTTCTGTTGATGAAAAAGCAAGAATGGCGACAACAGCCACAACTGGATCCACTCCGACTGAGACTAAAGCTGAAAATGAGACAAGTCCAACAGCTGTTAATGTGGCTGTAGAAGATAATGGTCCAGCCACCAGCGTGACAAGAATACCCACAATGAGCACCATAAGCCATTTCGGAATGGTAAGTACTGATGTGATTTGCGTCAAATCTTCTGCCAATCCTAATTCAGCAAGCACCTGACTAGCAGCAACAGCAAACAGCATCAAGGCACCGATCGTTGTAAACTTAGGTATAGCCGACTTGAAAAACTGAGACCAATCTAGTGCAGACGCCTTTTTTCTCCCAATTGTTAAACTAATCAACATCATGAGAATCGGAATCCACGTAATTAAAGAAATTTGATCCATTGCCTCTGGTCCAATGTTTGGATTACTTTTCAAGTAGTTTGCCAGCGGACCTATCGTGACAATGATAGGAATCAAGGCACCGAAAAAAATAAAGATCGACTTCCACCCTTGTTTCACAGCTTCCCTAAAAGGAAGAATATCATCTGGCGGCATGGCCTGAATTTTATTCTTTTTCACCAGAATATACACAAGAATAAATCGGTATACGACTTGATACAGTCCTCCTATTAACAGGGCAATATATAAATCTCCCTCAGATACAAGGGCTGCAATTGGTGCAAACCCCAGCATGATAAACATGGAAGAGTTCGGAGGCAGTGCCGCCCCAAGTCCGCCATTCCCTGCTAAAATGGTCGCTGTATGGGTTCGGCTCCAGCCTGATTTAATCATCCAAGAAGCTGTGATAGAGCCAGTGGCCGCTGTGTTTGCAGAATTTGAACCTGAAAGTGCACCTAAGACTGCTGAACCTAACGTACTCATATAAGCCGCTCCACCGGGAAGTTTTCCTACAACCGAATTTAAGATTCGCAAGAGTGCATGAATTAATTCCAGCTTTTCGATTAAATAGGCCATGAATACAAATGCGACAGCTGCATAGAGCACCTCATATGTGGATGCAAATTTTAATCCATCCCAGAAAAGTCTTAATGCATCCAATCCGCCAAATAATGTGGTTGCAATAAAGCCTAATAGCATGGCTTCTCCCATATTCCGCTTCACGACGACATTCCATATAATAATGACAGCTATGAATACAATCAACGCAATAAAACCCATATCGTTTTTTCGCCTCCCCTTCGTTAAATAAAACGCTTACAATTTATTACCCCTGCTGCACCACGTCAATGACTTCTTCCCAGCTGGCCGGCTTTTTCCCATTAAACCGTTCAACGAATTGAAAGTCTGCTAATCTCTCAAGCTTTTGTTGTGCTGCCCGAGACATACTGGCATCAACCTCTGCTTCATCTAGCATTTCAATAGAGCCAAGAAGCTCGATCGCTCGCCTTTTTGCATGCAATGCACTCCCTGTCACAAGACGGTTCATGGTCTCTTCAAAACTTTTGCTATCCATTGTATCGCTTAGTGAAGAAATCACTTGTTGTTCCACGTTGTACTTTTTTGAAATTTCCAAAAATTCAATCATGAGACCAACGATCCCCTTCATATAAACGCTTCTGATCAGCTTCAAGGCCGAAGCATCTCCTGGCTGGTCACTGATTTTTTTAATATTCATGCCATAAGCATTCATTACTTTCATGAATTGGTCAGTTCCACTTCCGCTTGCCGTGATCGGAACCTTGTGTTTGTTGACTGGAAGAGGCCCTAGCATGGCAGCATCTACGAATAGAGCTTTTTGCTTTTCAATTTCGTTTGCCACTTGTTTTTTGATGTCTGGTGTTGATGCCGATACATCTACATATAATTGATTCTCTTTCAAACTTCCCGATACGGATTGGGCCACTTCTAAGGTTTTATTTGCTGGCACAGCAGCAATGACAATATCAGATTTCTCAATGACTTCACTAATACTGCTGGTTAATTGAACTCCTGTCTGCGATGCTTTTTCTTTCAACGCACCAGACAATTTCTCATTTTGTAAAAGTACATCATACGCATAAAACTGATCTAATCCTTCTGTTTTCAATCCTGTTGACAACTCATATGCCGCTTCTCCATATCCAATAAAGCCTATCTTCATCACCGATTCTCCCCTATCCCTGATATTTTTTCATTCTGCCTTCCAGCCATGCCGGTGCTAAAAGACTGATGTCTTGCTTTCCTTCGTCCACATACTGTTGAATCGTTTTTAATCTCTGATTTTCATACGCTTGTTTCTCTTCCGCTAGTGTCAGCAGATGTTCCGCCTTCTCCTTTGGAACGATGACGACTCCATCATCGTCTGCAATGACTAAATCACCTGGTGCTACTTTGACACCGCCGCACGAGATGGTTTGATTCAATTCCCCAGGACCATCTTTAAAAGGTCCATTTGGCATAAACCCTTTACTGTAGATCGGAAACGCTAGTTCCTCTAAAGCGAGTTTGTCGCGAACAAGCCCGTCAATCACGATTCCTTCTATTCCTACAGCCTTTGCAGCACCTGCCATCAATTCCCCTAAATATGCATGACCCTTATGGTCTTTTCCATCAACAATCAGTATATCTCCTTCTTTTGCAGAGTAGATCGCTTGATGAAGAAATAAATTATCCCCTGGTCGTAAGCTAACGGTAAAAGCTGTACCTGCTACATTCATGCCTCTTGCAACTGGTTTGATTTGATGATCCATCGCGCCGGTGCATCCCATCACGTCGGACAGCAAGGTCGAGTTAAGCTTTCTTGCCCGATCTATTAGATCATTTGACACGAATTGAACAGTACTCATTGTTTCCATCATCCCCTTTGAGTTATATTCATTACATTTAATATTATATAAAGTAATATATATTACTTTTGTGATAAGATCATACCATCTCATTTTTATTTAGTAAAGCGCTTTCATAAAATTTTAAAATAAAAAAATGAGTCCCCACACGACTAATGTGTTGTGTGATAACTCATTTTCGTTAACATATGATTGATTTGATCTAAACGTGGTTTTGTCCTGTCAGGATCATTAATGGCTAAGGCACTTAAAATGTAATCTACGATAAAGATAGCAGATACGACAGAGTTATGAGAGCCCACACTTGCTGAGGAACATGGCAATACATATTGTGCATACTTTGTTAGTGGAGAGCTGTAGCTGTCTGTAATTAAAAGCACTTCCACTCCATATGACTTCGCTGCCTCCAGCAAATCCTTCATACGCTTTGCATAGCGGGGATAGCTGACTGCTATAATGAAATCATCAGATTGAAAATGAACGAGGTCATCGACCCAGTCACTTTTGTCTGCATCAATATATTGACTGTTCCCCAACAGCCGATTGATTCCCAGTGACAGATACTCTCCAACAGGTCTTCCGCTTCGAACACTTGTACACAGAACCTGACGGGAGCTGGCTATTTTTTCAACAATATGCTGAAAGGTTTCTTCCGTGATATTGTCTAAAGCGTACTGGATATTTTGAAATTGCAGCTCGACATGATTATGCAGGAGCTTACTTTTATTTGAATGCTTGAGGTTCGCTTCAAGTCTCGTTTGAGGGGCAGCTTTATGCTTCATATTTGATTGAAGCTCTTTTTGAAGCTCGGAGAAACCGGAATACCCTACAGCAGCAGAGAATCTCATGATGGTCGCAGTACTCGTCCCTACTTTTGACGCCAATTTATCTACAGTTAAAAACGCGACTTCCATTGGATTTTGCACGATATAATCTGCAATTCTCCTTTGTGCCTCGGTTAATCCCGAGACCTTATGCTGAAGCTTATGTATTAAATCGTCCATTATAGCACCTGCCCATTCTATCGGCTTTATCTACGATCAGATTTTTTCTTTTCTCCCTATATTGTACACATTTGTCATCAAAAAAACAGCCAGCACGAATCTATCGTACTGGCTGCCTTTGTCGAAATCATTATAGTGCTTGAGCTGCTGTGATAAGTGCAAGATTGTAAACATCTTCGGCATTACAGCCTCTTGAAAGATCGTTCACTGGCTGGTTTAAGCCTTGCAGGATTGGACCTACAGCTTCAAAGTTACCTAAGCGCTGTGCAATTTTGTAGCCAATGTTTCCAGCTTCGAGGCTAGGGAAAACAAATACGCTGGCGTCGCCTTTGATGACGGAATCTGGCGCTTTTTTCGCTGCTACTGAAGGAACGAAAGCTGCATCGAATTGGAATTCTCCATCAAGTACAAGCTCAGGTGCCTTTTCTTTTGCAATGCGAACTGCTTCAGATACTTTTTCTGTTTCGTCTGATTTTGCTGAGCCTTTTGTAGAGAAGCTAAGCATTGCCACACGTGGCTCGATATCAAACATTTTTGCTGTGTTTGCACTTTCGATCGCAATTTCAGCTAGATCTTGGCTGTCTGGTGCAATGTTGATTGCGCAATCAGCAAACACATATTGCTCTTCGCCGCGAGCCATGATGAAGACGCCAGATGTTTTCTTTACGCCTTCTTTTGTTTTAATGATTTGAAGTGCTGGGCGTACTGTGTCAGCAGTTGAGTGTGCCGCACCGCTCACAAGTCCGTCTGCCAGACCTTTATACACAAGCATTGTACCGAAGTAGTTTTCATCCAGTAATGCTTTTCTTGCTTGCTCTTCTGTTGCTTTGCCTTTACGTCTTTCTACGAAAGCTTGTACAAGCTCTTCAAAACCTTCATATGTATGAGGATCATACACGTCAACACCATCAAGTGTAAGACCTAATTCTTTTGCTTTAGCTTCAACTTCTTGTTTTTTTCCTACCACAATTGGCTGCAATACTTTGCCATCTGCTAATTTTTGAACGGCTGTTAGAATGCGTTCGTCCATTCCCTCAGGAAAAACGATCTTTACTCCTTTACCTGAAACCTTTTCCTGAACTGTTGAAAAAATATCTGCCACTTCAATACCCTCCTTGATTTTACAAAAAAAGCGTTCTCTTTTAAGCATACTCTTCTTCTACCTAAATTCAAACAACCAACTTATATTATAGCGCTTACAAATTAAATTCTTATTTTTCAAACTAATTTAATCAATTTTGATAAAAGCTGTTTTCCTCGTTCAAGTTTTGATCACATCTCCATTTGGACAAACTATGTTATAGTTGGAACAGATGGAAAACTGTTAATAGGAGTGAAAGAAATGAGCGAACAACATACAACAAATGAAGCAGCTCAAACACTAGATGGCTGGTATGCGCTGCATGATTTTAGAACGATCGACTGGACAGCTTGGAAGCTGCTGACAAGTGATGAGCGCCAAGCCATCATTCATGAGTTCACAGGTCTATTGGAAAAATGGAAAACAGCTGAGCAAGATAAAGCTGGAAGCCAAACAATCTATAGTATTGTCGGCCAAAAAGCAGATATTATGCTTATGATTTTACGTCCGACAATGGAAGAACTAGGTGAAATTGAACTCGAATTCAACAAGACACGACTAGCAGAGTTTACGATTCCAGCTTATTCTTATGTTTCAGTTGTTGAGCTCAGCAACTACTTAGCAGGAGGCGGCGATGGCGGAGATCCTTACGAGAACCCGCATGTACGTGCTCGCTTATATCCAGAGCTTCCTTCTTCTCAATACGTGTGCTTCTATCCAATGGATAAAAGACGTTCTGGCAATGACAACTGGTACATGCTTTCCATGGATGAGCGTAAATCTCTTATGAGAAGCCACGGTTTAATTGGCCGAAGCTATGCTGGGAAAGTAAAACAGATCATTACAGGTTCTGTTGGTTTTGATGATTATGAGTGGGGCGTTACCCTATTCTCTGATGATGTGCTTCAATTTAAAAAATTGGTTTATGAAATGCGCTTTGATGAAGTCAGTGCACGCTACGGCGAATTTGGTTCCTTCTTTGTTGGAAACCGATTAGCAAACGAGCAGCTGGCGTCTTATTTCCATGTATGATAAACTCTTAAAGCTTCGGATCTCTCCGAAGCTTTTTTATGTATTTGTTTAGAAAGGTGATCACATCTTCATTTTCAGGATAAGTAAGAAGTAAAACTAAAACTCCTAGCCCACAACAATACAGTGAGGAGTAACATCATTTTATTTCTTTAGCCTACTTTCAATAAATTGAAGTGTGTCGGCTGCTATTCTATTTCTAGATAGTACAATTCCAGCATGCCCACAACTGTATACGTGCCTTTTAGGTTGATTCCAGCTATTCCACAGAGTATCAGCATCGTTTATGTCGATATACATGTCATATTTCCCTGATATTAAGAGTACATTTTCTTTGTCTACAAGAAGTTTTGCTTTACTAGGGTTCATAATATCCCAAGCTTTGTCGAGTTCTTCATACGTTGTCCCATGTTCCTCCAGATCTCTTCGTATATACTTCCCAGGTAGAGTGTTCCAGATGGAATGCGCAATATTATTCGCATAAAAAGCTGATACAATAATATTCACGTCTTTCTCGACTGTTGCTAATAAGTTTGTTAGCCACCCTCCTAAACTAATACCAACTACGATTATTTCCCCACCTTCATTTGCCATGATCCATTTAATCAGCCCTCTAAGTTCAACAATAGCTTGCTGGGAGGATTGCACTGTTCGACTAATATTGGCGCTAATCATGTGTTCACCAGAATATGTTGAATTTTGTGGTTCCCTATCGAAATGATAAGGCAGCGTGTAGTAATACATATTCCAATCATAATTTTTAACGATCTTATCGTGATAAATCTTCTTGATTCTGTCGTATGAATCCATTCGCCATCCATGTACGAAGATTACATTGGGCTTGTGCTTTGACTCTTTTCGTAAAAACACTTCCCCCGAAACCTTGTCATTCTTATCTACACCAGATTTGATGCTTGAATGAAAAGAAAATATTCCACTTTTTACGTTTGCTGTATGGTTATCGATGTGAAATTCTAAATCAATTGGCTGAGCACTAAAAAAACGATCCCTGTTACCTACGTCAATAGGCCAATTATTATAGTGACTTTCTTTGCTTCTTGTTCTGTGCATATCCATTAATGCTGCGTAATCTATTACTTTTAAAAGCTTCAAAAATATGAACTCCTTTAATCTCAAATTATTACTATACGAATATTTCAGCATAAAAAGCTGAAAAGAATACAAAGGGCTAAAATAAAAATCATTTTAGCCCTTTGTCAACAATCTGAAACTTTTTATTTCACCACGGTCATTTCTGGCTCTTCTATTTGTTTCAAGCGTTCCTGAATTGGATGGGAAAAAGAGTGCTCTGACAAGACAATATGGGAGACGGTTTTTGTAAATCCAGATACTTCTTGAATAAAGGCTTCAATTTCTTCAAGAGAAGAAACTGACAGCTTAATGAAAAAGCAAGACTGCCCTGCCACTCGATAAGCAAAAAAGGCGCGTGGGTGCTCGTTCATAAAAGCCACAAAACGCTGATACTCCCCATTTAACACCGTAACTTCCAGCAGGCAGTCAATCAGAAGCCCTAATTTTTTATAATTGACCTGAACAGAATACCCTTCGATAATCCCTGCATCCTCTAATTTACGCACTCTTTCTGCTACCGCAGGTGCTGATAAATTCACTCGTTTGGACAATTCCCTCATGGATAAGCGAGCATCTTCTCTCAATTCATTTAAAATATGCACATCTACATCGGTGATTTTCATTCGTACCTCTCCTATCCAAAAATCGTTCCATTTGAAAAGTATTTGATGATAATACTTATGATATGAAATGTAAAATAAAACTAAATAATGGTAGAATTTATTTTAACGGAATTGAATGAAAAAGCAAGTATGGAGGGATCACTTGATGAAAGAATCTTTAGACAGCCAGGCTTCTAAAACATTTCCCATCACACTTGCCATCGCACTCACACTTGGCGTTTTTGCTGCGGGATCGGAAGAGCTGGTGATTTCACCACTGCTGCCTGATTTATCAAACTCCTTTCAGCACTCTCTTGATGTTCTCGCTCTTTCCATCAGCATTTATGGGTTAGCTGTGCTGGTTGGAGCTCCGCTGCTCGTTCCTTTAGGGGACCGGTATTCAAGAGAGCTGTGTTTGATGATTGGGCTGTCTTTCTTTTTGGTTGGCACAGTGATGTGTGCTGCTGCCCCAAATTTGGCCGTGTTTTTTGCAGGCCGTGCTATTTCTGGGCTGGCGACTGGTGTATTTGTACCAACAGCCTATGCTCTTGTGGGCGACCGAGTTCCATACGAATATCGCGGCAAAGTGATGGGACTCATTGTATCGAGCTGGTCTCTTTCTCTTGTCCTTGGTGTGCCCATTGGCGCCTTTATCGGTCAAAGTTTGAACTGGCGCTGGACATTTTGGATTTTCGCCATGATGAGTCTCGTTGTCCTGCTGCTCGTCGTCCTTGAATCTCGAAAACAAGTCGCCACAGCTGATCCGAAGGCATCTCAAGCTAGGGAGAAATCAGGCTCTATATGGGGGGCTTTAAAAATCGACCGAGTCCCTGCCTATTTGACCGTGACATTTTGTAACATGCTTGGATTTTATGGCATGTACTCATTTTTAGGGGCTTACCTGCAAAGTCTGTTTTCCGGAGGTCAATCAACAGCTGGACTTCTGATCATGGCTTATGGCGTTGGTTTTTCCATGAGTATGTTTACCGGGAAATTAGCTGATTGGTTTGGCAAAACACGCTCACTTTTCTTTGTGCTGGGCGGCATTACGCTCGTTCTTGCCTTACTTCCTTATGCACCGTTCTCATGGACATTGCTCATTTTCGCTTTATTTATTTGGGGTGCCATGCAAAGTTTATCCGTCACGCTTTTGAGCACCGTCCTGAGCGACTGCTCTCAAACCCACCGAGGCAAAGTGATGGCTTTTTACAGCCTTGCTTCTAATCTTGCCGTGATGCTTGGGTCCGCTCTGATGGGACCTGTTTATGTCCATTTCGGCTATCATACGGTAGGGCTTGTATGTGCACTCATTACACTTGTTGGTTTTCTCATCAGCTTCGTCAGCTATAAACGCGAAAAAACCTTACAGCAGAAACATAAAAACACATTTGAAACGTGAGCTCATTTCACTGCACATCTCGATATGTGCAGTTTTTTAGATCAATTTTTAATATCATCGTAAAATACATTTTTTATAAATTTTGTTGACAATTGCCAATTTAATTTTTTATAATCTAGTAAAAATTTGAAAAAGATTGGATGGTAAACATGATCTTAAAGAATGATGTTTTTCATTTCAAAGAAGAGCCCATCGTTTCACCTAAGATGTTTACAGTCAATACATTAGGCCCTAAGGGGACAAGCAGTGAATATGCAGCAAAACATTTCATCTCTCATTCCACCACTACACTCGGCACCCATACGAAACTATCCCTTTACGACACATTCGAAACTTGCATTGAACATACTCTCTCTAACGCACTCCAATACACTCTCGTTCCACACGCATACGAAGGAATCAAACACTTCTACATGAGACCTGACCTACAGCTTTTACAAATATTCAGATGTGACACGCCCATGTATGGTTTGGCTGTCAGACCAGATTTCCCCTTTCAAGAACAAATGCTTCACCATTTAAAAATTGTTTCTCATCCTGCACCTGTGAATTTGATTCAATATTTTATTCATCAAAATGCTGAATTTGAGCTTGTCAATTCTACAAGTACAGCCGCACAAAAGGTAAGAGACGGCGAATTTGATTTCGCTTTAACCAATGAAGTGGCAAGAGCTACATACGGGCTCACCTTCATTCGAACATTTAAAAGCATTCCTATGAGCTGGTCTATATTCGGAAAAGGAGAGATGTAACATGACAACTGAACAAAAGGTGCAAGAATTATATTTTCCTCAAGCGAAAAAACGAGAATGGGATAATGGTGTCATCCAATATTCTACTGTCAGAGGCGATACGGAAGTGTTAATTTCATACGTCCCTCCTCACACGATCATCGAACCTCACGAGCATCCAGAAGCACAAATCGGCATCGTATTAAAAGGCGAGCTTCAAATGACGGTCGGCCAATCGACCCAATTGCTGACCCCATTAGAATCAGCCTATATTGCACCACCATTCGTTCCTCACGGCGCATCGAATCTGACAGATGAGGAAGTGATCGCCATTGATATTAAGAGATTAAAAGATGGCGAGGAATATACGGCTCCTCCTACTTATTTCTTAGACATTTTCAAAACGCGTGATTTACTTCCTGGCATGGAAGTGACTTTTTTTGTGGAGGACTGGATGGAGCTTATGATTGCCAACATTCCGGGAAATGGCGGGGAAATGCCTTTTCATAAGCACCGTAATGAACAAATTGGGATTTGCATTAGCGGTGGGTACGATATGACGATTGAAGGCTTTACAGAAAAGATGGAATTTGGCACGACTTACTTCTGTGATCCAAAAGAAGATCACGGCGCCATTAATCCAAAGCCAGAAGCATCAAAGTCTATTAATCTCTTCTTCCCTCCACGCTATAACCGCTTAAAGCCAAAAGCATCTAAGGTGAAGAAATGAACATTGCCGGAAAAGTCGTCCTGATTACAGGAGGTGCGTCTGGGATTGGGCTTGCCGCCGTCAAGCTTTTCCTTGAGCACGGAGCAAAAGTAGCAGTGGCTGATATCAATGAAGATAGCGGTAAACAACTCATTGAATCATTGCCTCATGAACATGCTGCGTTTTTCAAAACAGATATTACGAATGAGTCTGACTGTCAAAAAACCGTTCAATCCGTGCTGAGCCAATTCGGGACAATTGATGTTTTGATTAACAATGCAGGCATCGAAATTGTCTCACCTATTCACGAGATGACACTGGAGGATTGGAACCATATTCTACAGGTCAACCTGACTGGTGTATTTCTTATGAGTAAGCATACATTGCCCCATATGCTTGAGAAGAAAAGCGGAAGTATTATTAATACCGGATCTGTCGGAGGTCTCGTTGGCTGGCCTGACATTCCTGCATACAACGCAACAAAGGGCGGTGTCATCCAGCTCACCAAATCGATGGCGATCGACTATGCCGCTCATCAAATCAGGGTGAATTGTATCGCCCCAGGCATCATTGATACGCCATTAAATGAAAAATCCTTTTTAGACAATCATTCAGAAAGTCTTGAGGTTGTCAAAAAGGAAAAAGCAAAGGTGAATCCCTTGCTTCGTCTCGGAAAACCCGAAGAAATTGCGGGCGTGATGCTGTTTCTCGCCTCTGATCTATCCAGCTATATGACCGGAAGTGTTGTCACAGCAGATGGCGGATACACCGCTAGATAAAAAGGAGTGCTTTCATTGAGTAAAAAAACCGTACTTGTCATTGCTGACTTAGGAGGATGCCCGCCCCATATGTTTTATGAAAGCGTGGCGGCATCTTATCATATCGTTTCTTATATTCCGAGACCCTTTGCCATTACAAAGGGTCACGCTGAACTAATCGAAAAATACTCCATTGCCGTCATCAAAGATCGTGATTATTTTGAGACACACCCTTCTTTTGAACACCCTGATTCTATTTACTGGGCACATGATGATTATCTGAAATCAGAGGAAGAAGTGGTAGATGACCTAGTCCGTGTGGCTTCCTTTTTCAAAGCTGATGCCATCACCACCAATAATGAATTATTCATTGCACCAATGGCAAAAGCTGCTGAGCGGCTGGGGCTGCGCGGCGCTGGGGTAAAAGCAGCTGAAATGGCACGTGATAAAAGCCAAATGAGGGCTGCATTCAACGCTGCTGGTGTCAAAGCGGTGAAAACTCAGCCTGTCACGACTTTAGCTGATTTCCAGCAAGCTATTGAACATATCGGGACACCGCTTATTTTAAAGCCTACATATTTAGCAAGCTCTATTGGTGTGACCCTTTTTCATGACAGAGCCGGCAGTGATGATCTCTTTTTAAACGTACAATCCTATTTGCAAACGATTCCCGTCCCAAACGCTGTGACATATGAAGCGCCATTTGTCGCTGAAACGTACTTAGAGGGTGCTTACGAGGATTGGTATCAGGAGGGTGGCTATTCTGATTATGTCAGTGTAGAAGGGTTAGTCGTGGAGGGAGAATATATCCCTTTTGTCATACATGACAAGACCCCTCAAATCGGTTTTACAGAAACGGCTCATATTACTCCTTCGATCCTAGATAATGAAGCCCAGCAAATCATCATTGAAGCAGCTAAGAAGGCAAATGAAGGGCTGGGTCTTGAAAACTGTGCGACCCATACAGAGATCAAGCTCATGAAAAATCGAGAAACAGGACTGATCGAATCCGCAGCTAGATTTGCTGGCTGGAATATGATTCCGAATATCAAAAAAGTGTTTGGGGTGGATATGGTCAAGCTGCTGATCGATGTATTAGTCGATGGAAAAAAAGCGGAGCTGCCAAAAGAGCTGCTTTCTGGACATACGCATTATATTGCAGACTGCCATTTGTACCCTCAGCATTTCAAAGAAAGCGGGCACATACCGGCCGAGGCCACACATATCACCATTGATCATATCCATATTCCGCAGGATGCTTTAGTTGGAGATACTGTGATCGTCAGTAAATCCGTCCCGTCCAAAGGCACCTTTGTCGATCTATCTTTATTTGAAGCCTTTAACGGCATCGTGTCGCTTGAGTTAAAAGGGTCATCCTCACAGGATGTTGCCACATCCATCCGCAACTTACAGAAGCAAGCTGCCATTCATTTAATGGATGAATTAGTCAAGGGATAGAAAGAGAGGGTAACGTGGTGGAGATCTTACCATCTAACATGATTAAACGGCTGCCAGAACAGAAATTTGGAACCGTATTTGAGAAAATTGCGCAAAAAGCACAAAACGGAGCGAACATCATAAACCTTGGTCAGGGAAATCCCGATCTTCCTACTCCTGCACATATCGTAAGCGCCCTTCAAGAGGCAGCAGCCACTTTGCAATTTCAGCAATATGCACCTTTTAGAGGCTTCGACTTTTTCAAGCAAGCCATTGCAGATTTCTACAAAAAGGAGTTCGGCACTGAGATAGACCCACAGAAAGAAGTTGCTCTTTTCAATGGAGGGAAAACAGGCCTTTATGTCATGAGTCAGTGTCTGCTTGACCCTGGGGACGTTGCCCTCATCCCCGATCCAGGATACCCAGAATATCATTCTGGGATCTTGATGGCAGACGCTAAGCCCTACTGCATCAAACTTGAATCGAAAAATGGCTATTTGCCGAATCTCTCTTCAATTGATCCAGAGGTGCTCAAAAAGGCAAAGGTTCTTTTCTTAAATTATCCGAATAACCCAACAGGTGCTGTGGCAAATGATGCATTTTTTGAAGAGGCTGCTGATTTTGCATCGGCTCACGGACTGCATGTCATTCATGATTTTGCCTATGGTTCATTTCATTATGAGCAAAAACCAGTAAGCTTTCTGAAGGCTCCTCTTGGGAAAAGCGTAGGAGTGGAATTATATTCTCTATCCAAAACATTTAATATGGCAGGATGGAGAGTCGCTTTTGCTGTAGGTAATGAGGACATCATCCAAGCCATTAATGCCTTCCAAGACCATGTGTTTGTCAGTATGTATGGCGGATTTCAACAAGCCGCAACCGTCGCCTTGCAAAGTGATGACCGTCACATACAATCATTAAAAGAGGTCTACCTTGAACGAATTCACTTCTTCATCCGTCAGGCCGAAAAGCAGCTAGGATGGTCCATCGAACATCCAGCTGGTGCCTTTTATTTATGGGCTCCAATCCCTGATGATTTTGAACATTCTCATGCATTTGCTGACTATTTACTCGAACATACTGATGTTGTTGTCACGCCTGGGGGTGTGTTTGGAGCACATGGTAGGCGTCATGTCCGCATCTCAATGGTTGCTCCAATTGAACAGCTTGCCCTGTTTATCGACCGGCTTCGCATCCTACCGATTCGCTTTAATCAAAAAACCCGCATATAGCGGGTTTTTGATATTATATACTTTTCATCGAACCACCATCGACGGATATTTGTTGTCCTGTAAGATAGGAGGCTTCCTCTGATGCGATAAAAGCGGCCAATGAAGCCATTTCACTCGCTGACCCCACTCTTTTCATTGGAATTCCTGACGCTACAGCCTGTACAGCTTCTTCCCGCGATAATGCCTGTTTACGCATCATGTTTCCGATAAATTGTTCGTACCGATCTGTAGCAATAAATCCCGGGTTTAAACAATTCACTGTGATCCCTGAAGGTGCAAGCTGTGTGGCAGCATTTTTACTAGCATTAATAATCGCTGCATTCATCATACTGTTCGTAAACATTTGGTCGCCAGGTTCCTTCCATAGGTTCCCGACAATTTGAATGATCCGGCCATATTCATGTCGTTTCATCACCGCAGCCGCACGCTTCATCGTATCAATGTACGCAATGGCTTTTTGAGAAAATGCTGCCATCATCTGCTCACTGTCACATGAATCAAAGGTATCCGGCATCCCCCCTGGAATGTTATTAATCAACACATCCAGTCTGCCAAACTCTTTTTCTATTTTCGTAAAAGCCTCAGCCCTCACCCCTTCATCTGACATGTCCCCACAGAAAAGAGCCACCTGCTCCTTTGTTTCTGCCATACGCCCAATGTGCTGCTGCGCTTCTTCTAGCGAGGATTGATTTCTAGAATTGATGATGACCTTTACATTGTCTTGAGCGGCAAGCTTTACGGCGATGGCCTTTCCAATCCCTGTACTTGCTCCTGTTACAAACGCAATTCTTTTAGACAAACTCATCCACATCCCTTTTCTTATCAGCTTCGTACATATACATAAAATGACACATATAGAATGTATTTCAACAAAAAAAGACCTTTCTCCTGCGAAAGGCCCCCCGTTCTCTATTTAAATGTCGTTTCCCAATTAAACCCGATCGTTTCGTCATTCCAAGCGATCCTCTTTTCATCTGGGTTTTTCGGGTCATACGATTCTGTTGTGAAATACACAATTTGCAGCGGCGTCTCACCTAGTACACGGTAGCCATGCGCGACACCCTTTGGGATGAGTAGCAGCATCGGATTGTCTTCCCCCATATAATACACATCGGTTTGCCCCTTTGTGGGAGAGTCCTCTCGCAAATCATATAACACGACCTGTGCATGACCTGCCGGGAAGAACCAAACGTCGTCTTGTTTTTCATGATAATGAAAGGCTTTGATCACACCTGGAAAGCTTTTCGACCATGACGCCTGACCAAAGCGTTTCAGCATCGGTTCATCATCTCGAATGAGCTCTGCAAAAAAGCCGCGGTCATCACAATGTTTCATGAGTTTTTTCGTTTGAACACCATCAATCATGCTGTTGCCATCTCCCTTCTTTCTGCAAATATTCGTAAAGTGCATCCTTCCAATGCCTCGGCTGCCAGCCTGTGTCTTCAATCGCTTGAAGATCTAAAACAGAATAGGCTGGGCGAGGCGTTTGGAAGCCGTACTCTTCCGTGGAAATCGGCTCAATTGTGGCGGAAAGACCGCTTTTCATCACAATTTCTGACGCAAAATCAAACCAGGAACAGCTTTCTCGGTTACTGACATGGTACACGCCTGCCTTCTGATCAAACAAATGAATCAAGGCCTCGGCTGCATCCTTTGTATAAGTAGGAGACCCTATTTGATCGTTCACAATGCGCAAATGATCCTTCGTTTCAGCGACCCGAAGAATGGTATTCACAAAGTTATGCCCCTCATGTCCATAAAGCCACGAAGTACGAATGATTTTCACTTCGTCTGACACAAGCTGAATCAATTCCTCACCAAGCTTTTTACTCTTTCCATAAATGGTTTGAGGATCTGCTTGTGCATCGACTTGGTAAGGGGTGTCCGCCTGCCCGTCAAACACATAATCTGTACTGACATGTAACACATCAGCGCCTGCGCGCTTTGCTTCCAGGGCTGTATAGTAGGCGCCAATGCCATTCACAAGATACGCCTTTTCGGTTTCTGTTTCACATTGATCAACAGATGTATAGGCTGCTGCACTGACAACAATATCAGGCTGATAGTGTCTCATCGCATGTCTAACTGCCTGTTGGTCTGTGATATTGAGCATGTTCCTCGTTAAGGCAATGACGGTCATGTCTTTTTCTTTGAGCTGTCTGCTCAATTCTTTCCCTAATTGGCCGCCTGCACCGGTGATTAAAACTTTCATCCGTCACCCTTCTTCGCTCTGATCATATTTGGTTCGATACCAATTGATCGTTTTTTCGATACCTTCTTCAAATGACGTCTCCTGCGTCCAGCCGAGCTCTCCTTTTAGCTTACTGGCATCAATGGCATACCGTCTGTCATGTCCTTTTCGGTCTTGAATAAACGCAATTTGATCATGACTGATTCCGAGCTGCGATAGAATCGTTTTGGTTAAATCGAGATTTGTTTTCTCATTGCCGCCACCAATATTGTATACCTGCCCGGCTGTGCCGTTTTCGAGCACCTTCTTCACAGCTCTCGCATGGTCCTCTACATACAGCCAATCGCGAATTTGCCGGCCGTCTCCATAAATCGGGATTTTCTCTCCATTGACTGCTTTTCTAATAATGGTCGGTATTAATTTTTCCTCATGCTGATACGGTCCGTAATTGTTGCTGCATCGTGTAATCATCGCAGGTAATTGGTGAGTGTGGATATAGGATTTCACAAGCAGGTCTGAACTCGCCTTGCTTGCTGAATAAGGATTATTCGGTGAAAGTGGTGTTT
The DNA here is from genome assembly GCF_001974945.1 of Bacillus sp. I-2. NCBI lineage: Bacteria > Bacillati > Bacillota > Bacilli > Caryophanales > Bacillaceae > Bacillus > Bacillus sp. I-2. Next base: position 97,383 of record NZ_LZRW01000042.1, read on the forward strand.
GTTCTGTGAAAGCAGGATCATCTGGCTCCAAATCTCCATATACTTCATCTGTTGAAATATGAATGAGCTTTTTCGCCTTTCCTTTTAAGACCGCTTCAAGCATACGATACGTTCCGAGGACATTTGTTTGAATAAAAGGCTCTGCCGATTCAATGCTGCGATCAACATGCGATTCTGCCGCAAAATGAATGATCGCATCATAGACTTCGTCAAATGCTTGATCCAGCTCATGCTGAAGGGTAATATCCCCTTGAATAAACCGAAAATGAGACAACTTTAATAATTCTTCCATCTCGTCTGGATGACTGGCATATGTTAATTTATCAAAAACGGTGAGCCTGACATTTGTATCCTGAAGCAGCAGCTTCACAAAATTCAGTCCGATAAAACCCGCTCCGCCTGTAATTAAATAAGACTTCGTCATTCGGATCCCTCTTTTTTCTTCATCGTTTCAAACATTTTCACAGATGCTTCGTGGAGAGATTCATGTGTTCCTGCATCAATCCACCACCCTTTTAACATATCATAGGTCAGCTGGCTATTTGAGATATAGAGATTGTTCACGTCTGTAATCTCTAATTCGCCTCGATCTGACGGCGAGATTCTCTCAATATATTGAAAGACTTCTTGATCATAAAAATAGATGCCCGTGACGCAGTAAGATGAGCGCGGATACTCCGGCTTTTCTTCTATTGATAAAATCCGTTGACACGTGGCATCAATTTCTGCAATGCCAAACCGGTTTGGATCTGTCACTTCTTTCAACAAAACCTTGGCTCCTCTATCTTGCCGCTGAAAGGCTTCAACAAAAGGGCTTAGCGAATCCTCAAATACATTATCACCAAGCATCAGCACAAACTTTTCCTCTTCTACAAAGAGCTTTGCATAGGATAAACCGTCTGATATCCCAGACGCTTCAGGCTGTACCTGATATACGATGTTCATCCCCAGTTCCTGATCGCTTTCAAGCAGCTTTTGAAACAACGGGATTTGTTCTTCTTGTGATATGACCATCACATCTAAAATCCCTGCTTCCTTCAATTTGAACAATGACCAATAAATCATTGGATATGGACCAACCGGCAATAAATGTTTATTGAAAATCTTCGTTAAAGGCGCCAGTCGTGATCCCTTTCCTCCAGCTAAAATAACTCCCTTCACATCTACACATCCTTATAGTCTTTTTGGTGATGATTCATGAGGTGTATAAGAATGTTTTTCACTCGTTCAGTTCCTTTTCCATCAATAAGTGTCCGTCCATTGAGATGGATGCTCCTGCGGAGAAAGTAGCTGCTGGACAGTCTTTCCACAGCACACCGTATATCTTTTTCATCCACAAGTTCACCTAATCCAAGATGGTGACACGCTCCCTTTTGCGCAAAACGAGCGGCTGTCACTGCTTGATGGTCGACTTGTGAAAGGACAATGCTGGGCACTCCGATACAAACTGCCTCGTATAATGTCATCCCGCCAGCAACTATTGCCAGATCAGCTTCCGAGAGACGCGCAGGTAATTGATCTGTATGACGAATGAATTGAATATGCTCAGCCTCTATTTGTTCCTCAATGCGGGAGGCTTTTCCTGTAACCGCTAAAATGTGTAAGTGGTCCGCTTCGAGAATTGCTGATACAGCCTTTGATAACAATCCGCGCGGGTCACTGCCCCCAAGGCTGATGACCACCTTTTTGCATTCTTTTCGAACCTCATATGTGTCTTTTAATCGGCTTATCTCTTGATCTAACAATAAATAAGGTGTTCCATAAAAATATTCTGTCCCATCTACTTGCATGTGCTTTTCGTCCAGCCCGCCATAAATGCCGTTCACGACAGCATCGGCAAGCTGACAGGCTTCTGCTCTTTTTTCTTCGAATAAGACCAGCCTGGCAGAGCTGGAGGATGCTTTGACTAATTGAAGAAATTGGAGGTCACAATCAAGTACATCAATCAGCAGAAGATCTGGATTCAGCTCTTTTATGTCCTGCTCCATCTGAAGGAATGCCCTCGACTCCTGCACCAAATGAACGTGCCAATCTGGACCTGAGAGCATTTCTACACAGATCTGTTCATTTGTATAGAAAAATATGTCGTTTCCTTCTTGAAGCAGTTGATTTGCCAGCCGTTTCATTCTGACGACATGACCCATCCCTCTTAAAAACCCACCGTACACAACAATCATGATTTTCTTGTTCATTCAGCATCCTTCTGTTTCACAAATTGATTCAGCCGAACAATATCAGGATCTTGTTCGCAAATGGTGATGAGCTCAGCCGTAGGCACAGCAATGGAGCCACCAGCTTTCTCTAGTAAACGGGTCGCAAACACATAATCTTCTTCTGTATCAATCGTGAATCGATAAGCAGGATATGCAAGTTCTTTGGGCGGTGTGAATAATTGCTGGTGAAATTGCTCAGGATGCTTTCTGATATAGAGCGTGACATGCTCACGCTCTGGCTGCGTAAGGGGAAAATTTTCGATTTCACTTAAAATCTGTGCGTTGATCATTTCCCCGGAAATACCGAGTGGCGTCCCAGCCGTATACGTGTAATCAGCCTTCGCTTGCCTATGTTTTTCAAGCATTTTCGACAAAAGGACTGGATCTATAAATGGGTTATCTCCCGTTAAACGCACAATGGTTTGCGGTTTAAAATGACGGACAATCTGCGCAAATCGCTGCAGTACATCCGTCTCACTTCCACGAAATACTTTATAGCCCTTGGAGAGACAATAATGGGCCAGCTGATCATCTTCTGCCTCAACTGTTGTGGCGATCATGAGGTTCTGCGTTTTGTGATTGTAATGATCTGATTGCTTTACTCGTTCAACAATCAGGTCGATCAGCGCCATACCGCCGATCGGTTTCATCACCTTTTTTGGCAGCCTTGTTGAGCCCATTCTCGCCTGTATGACAAAAAGGACATCATTGATCATTTGGCGTCTCCTTCATGAGTACATCTTTCCACGAAACCCCTGTATGGGCTGGGATATCTCTGACAGCCTTTGCGCCAAGTAAAACCGCCATATACCTTGGATGCAGACCTTGGCTTTTTTGTCCTGGACGTAACACGGCTAGATTTTCTGCGGTCAAAGTCTCACCCTTTGCAATGCCTTTTGTCGTAAAAATGCCTCGATACGCAAATTCACGAATCTTGCCTTCAATGGCTGTTGTCGTTTTATAAGAACTGCCAAGGAGCTCTTCTGGCACTGAATGAATGTCAGCTTCTGTTAAATTCCGCTGCTTTTCTGCCGCTCGAATATGCTGAACCATTTCCTTCAATTCATCAGGATCAAGCGCAAAGGAATGATCAGCCCCAGGTAACGTTTTATCGACTGTAAAATGCTTTTCAATGATTGCTGCCCCAAGCTTCACAGCAGCTACAGGCGCTTCAGTTGGATGCTCACTATGATCAGAAAAGCCAATGACTGCCTCTGGAAATGCCGCAGCTAAGGTTTGAAGCACGCGCAGATTCGTGTAAGCTCTAGGTGCTGGATACTTTGCTACGCAATGCATGATAGCGACCTGCTGATTTTGCTCGCTTGTAATCGCCTCGTATGCTTCATGGACATCCGAAATGGTTGCCCCGGCAGTTGAGAATATGATGGGCTTTTGAAAAGATGCCGTGTGACGCATAAGAGGCAAATGATTGATTTCATAGGATGCCAGTTTGAAAGCCGGCGGATCGGTTTGATTCAATAGATCCGCAGATTCTTCGTCACACACTGTGCTTAAAAATATCAGCCCTTTTTCCGCGCAACGTGACAATAACACCGGGAGCCATTCTGGCGGCAGCTCCATTTGTTCCACTAAAGAAAAAATAGACACCTCTTCCCCCTTGGCTGTTTCGTACAAACCCGGTTCCTTTTGATACATCCGATCAGCTTGAAACATTTGAAACTTCACCGCATCGGCACCTGCTTCCTTTGCCACATCAATTAAAGCAAGCGCCTGATCCAGCTTTCCATCATGGTTAATGCCTGCCTCTGCAATGATAAAGACAGGCGCACCATCCCCTACTTTGCGATCTCCGATATAGAAATGCGCCATCTTACCTCTCTCCTTTTTTCGGCCACACATGGTAATACAAGAAGGCATTTTTTGTTCTAAAGCCTAGCTTTTCGTACAGCTGAATCGCGGTTGTGTTATGCATCTGAGTTCCGGCAGACATAAACCGATGCCCTCTCTCATAAGAGGCTTCTATTATCGCCATCACGAGCTTTTTTCCGATCCCTTTTCCTTGTGCATCCGGTCTAATGGACAATAAATCAAGCACTAGTTCATCGCCCTTTGTTACCCCTTGAATCAAACCAATGACTTCATCGTTCACCTTTGCTGCGAGATTGATATCTGCACGTCCGAGTAAATTGTTTCTCATCCATTCCTGAAAGAAATGCTGGACGACATTCAGATCTAAAAAAGGATCAAGTGCGTACCGGCTTTTCACAAACGCCTGATGAGCAAGTGACACCGCCTCATCGTAATCCTTTTCATCCGGCAGACTAATAACCACATCATCACCTGTTGATGGAAGCTCCATTTGAACAGGCGGCGCCTCAAGACGAGTGAGACCGCCCACATAGTACACATGTGACAGCCTTTGGACGATGCGGTTTTTTACAAGGTCAGACGCTTCAAGACGTAAAAAGAAAAAATCGCATTTTTCTGTTCTCATCCAATTGATGAAGCGCTCCATCAATTCTTGAAAAGCAGACGCTGACTCCGCTTCCACAAACTTCACATGAAAAATATGCTGATCAAAAATGCCGCTTTCCCATTTTGACCATTCATATAACAGGACTGCTTTGAGCTGGGCGCCATTAACAAGAGCAAACTGCTTGAAGCCGTTCATTTGTTCCGCTTGTTGACCGTATTTCTCCAGCCAAGCAGCGAGCACCTGATCATCTACAGCATGAACGACCTTCATGATGATGCCCTCTGTTCTTTTAAAATAGACAACACCGCTGTGATAACATCCTGCACATCTTCATCTGTCATACTCGGATAGAGCGGCAGTGAGAGCGTCTGCTTGTAGTATGTGAGTGACTCAGGGAAATCCTCGGGTGAATAGTGATACGTTTGTTGATAGTATGGATGCAAGTGAACAGGGATAAAGTGAACACTCGTGCCGATTTTATATTCTTTTTGCAGCTGATCAATCAGTTCATCCCGCGTGATGAATGCTTCTTTTGGGTTCACTTGCAGTACATACAAATGCCATGCATGTCTTCCTTCTTGATGCACAGGCGGCAGAATCAGACCCGCTTCTTTTTGAAAAGCCTGATTGTATGCTTTCGCAATTTGTTCTCTCCGTGCCTGCATGTCATCCAGACGGCTTAGCTGAACAAGCCCTAACGATGCCTGCACGTCAAACATGTTCATTTTATAGCCTGGTTCCTCGACCTCGTAATACCACGTTCCTTTTTCTCCATAACGATTCCACGCTCCCTTGCTCATCCCATGGAGCGCTAGTCTTCTTATTCGAGCCGCAAGCGCATCATCATTTGTTGTCAGCATGCCGCCTTCACCAGTCGCTAGGTTTTTCGTTGCATAAAAGCTAAAAGCGGTCGCATCACCAATGGATCCAACGGGCTGACCGTGGTACGTTGCGTAAAGAGCGTGGGCAGCATCTTCAAGTACAAATAGATCATACTTTTTGGCAATCGCTAAAATTCGGTCCATATCGCACGATTGACCGGCAAAGTGAACAGGAACAATCGCTTTTGTATGTGGTGTAATGGCCGCTTCTAGTTTCTCTGCATCCAGGTTGAGTGTCGCTGGATCAATATCGACAAATACAGGCGCTGCCCCCGTATGGATAATCGTATTAGCTGTTGCGCAGAATGTCAGAGGGGTTGTAATCACCTCATCCCCAGCCCCAATCCCTCTTGCCTTTAATGCTAAAAATAAAGCAGCCGTACATGAATTGACAGCGATCGCATGTTTTGCACCTGTCAGCTGCTGAAATTCTTCTTCAAACTGTCTTACTTTTGGTCCAGTTGACAGCCAGCCGGACTTTAATGTTCCAATGACTTCATCAATTTCCTCCTGCTCAATGAAAGGCAGAGCATAAGGAAGAAATTGTGCTCTCTTTTTTCCCATATCGCTTGCACACCCCTATCTTCATCTCTGAAAATCCACACCAGTTTTTGTTTTAAGCAGAGAAAGCAGAACATCGATAGATCGCGCATGCGGATAATGTTGTTTAATGAACTGAGCTCCTTGCTGCTTTGCCAGTTTCATCTCTTGTTCATCCGACAAAATACGAATGGCTTTCTCAGCTAATTCAACAGGGTTTTCCATATGATAGCTGCCAAGCGACTCGTAATATGGGTATCTTCTGCCTTCTGTCATTTTCCCGATCAGCACACTCTTTTCAAAAAGCATCGCTTCAAGACCAACTGTGGATGTGAGCGTAATCACGATATCCACATATGGCAGCAGATCATACAGGTCAATTTCTTTTTTAATCAATCTCACATGATTCCCAGCTCGTTCAATAGACACATAGTCATTTAATCGATTTCGAGCAATTTCCCAAGGATGCGGCTTCATGATCAGCTGAATGTCTTTCCGTTTGGCGATCGTTTTAAGAACATCGCCATAAAAGGCTTCAGAAAACGGCTGCGTTGCCACAAGCACGGTCTTTTTAGCCGGACTGAAGTTCAATTTACGAAAAATGAGATCCTGTTGAAGCGGCGTTCGCTCCTTCACCAGATCAAACCTCGGATGACCTGTGATTTCTACCTGTTCCGGCTGACAGCCTTTGTCTACATACCAGTCCTTTTCATATTTTCCAAACACCCCATGGCAAGTCGTGAAAATCGGTAAAAAGGCTTCGTCTCCCATAAGCGCGCCGTGCTGAAGACAGATACTCGTAAGCTGGCGTTTCACTGTTTGCAAAGCGAGTACGCGGCTGTAGACATCCTCTGTCGTTCCAACAATAACAGCTGCAATCGGCAGCATTTGAAATAGCATTTCTATCTGGTCAATGACATCAATAAATTGCACAATGTCCTTCCGCAGTTTTTCTCTAAAAAAGACATTGCCAAAGACAGGGTGGTGAGCGTAAGGTTTAAGGAGAACATTTGCTTTTTCAATATATTCAGCGTGGGCTTCTTTATTAACCTCTCCGGCTAATTCCGGCTTACTGATCACGGGTAATCCGTAATAATCCGCCTTCTTCCAGCGAGCGAGCACCACCGTTTGGTTTGGATGGAACCGCGTGTAATTTTGTTCCGTAAAACGCAGGTGTTCAAAGTGAAGCAATACCTTTCCATTCGCCGGACGATAAGCAATACGCTTGATCTGCTGCTTATGCTGATCAAAAAATGGCTGAATCTCTTCCGGTAATGGACAAGCGGTTGTCAGTTCTTGACCGAATGCTTCATCTTCCATGTGCTCCCTCACTTCAGGACTGATATATTGATAAAAATTACTGATCAACCCAAGAGGAATTTGCTTGTAGGACAAATCCTTCATTAGATTCACATACTCAAAGTACACCTGCCAATAATGATGAATATAGTGTGACACTTCAGGTCACCTCCCATGTCTTTGTTTTAATATACTGCGAAGCTCCCAGCAGGTAGACTGCTCGGGAAGTGCTTGAATAAAGGCACTTTTCTCTTCTTCTGCCAGCTGATAATGAATCGACTGATCTGTGATGTAATTTGTATCTAATATTTCATCAAACGGATAGAACGGATAAAAATGATTTAACCGGAAAAAGAAACGGGCATCCCCTATTCGATAAAAATGCGGACTCTCGTCCCAGTAAGACCCAAATTCCTCATGAATTTTTGATAAAATGGATGTACGATGCACGACCGAGCAATGATCTATGGCGCAGGGGGCATTCCATTGCACTGTTTGCGCCGGCCGAATCGTTTCCTTCACTGGCTCTTTTTTGCTATTTAAATAGATCACTTTAGAACTAGAATAGACAATATCTTTACCTGGATGGGTATCTAGATAATGAGTGAGCTTCTCTAAACGGTCCGGGGCGTAGACATTGTCATCTGTGGCATAGGAAATATACTCCCCTTTTGCCAGTTCTAATGCTTGATTAATCAGCACGGCGTAGCGAGTTTTCGCTGTTCTCTCTTCCAGCGTTTTGACACCGCTTTGGATAAAATGAACGCGGGGATCTTTGCGAAACGGTTCAATCGCAGCAAGGGTTTTTTCGTTTGATCCATCATCCATGATAAAAAGTTCAAAGTCTGACAGCGTCTGCTGCAGGACCGCTTCAATCGATCTGCCGACGTAAGCCGCCTTGTTGTAGCTCGTCATAATGACAGTTACTTTTGTCAAAGTTTTCACCTCGGTCTCTTTCAAACTATGTTTATCATATGTGTCTCCTCTTAAAGAGACTGTAGAGTGACCTATTTTTTATAAAATTGTATTTTTTTATTGATCTATCTTTGAAAAATGCGAACTTTTTGGTAATATAAGTAATCATTTGTGTGTATTAAAGGAGTAAAGAACATTGGAAGCTATGAAGAATGATCACTCCCAAGAAGAGGAATTAAAAGGATTTTTTCGATTTTTTAAAATTTTCGTCGCGACAAAAACGATTATTCGCTCATATCAACATTCCAATATTCCCATTTGGCTGATGATGCTCCTTGCAAGTATCGCCGGTACGGGCTGGATCTACGAAGGGTATTTTAGCGAGTATATGGGCAATCATATTCCATTCCCTTTTATTCTGTTACAAGGAGCGGGATATGGTATTTTGGCAGGCAATATTATTCTATTTTTCGGTGTCCTCCTGATCAAATGGTTAGGGCGTCTCTTTTTCGGCTGTCAAACGGCGTATCGAGATATACTCAAGGCCTGCACACTGACGGTCTTTTTCCCTTCTGCTTTATTTTCACTTACTTGGATTTTCACAGTTGGGATGCTCGGTCCGTATACGTTTGTTAAAGTCTCACCATATTTAGATCAGCATTATGAAGTATGGTATTATCTCGATCTTTTAACTCTTACGGATGTATATGCAAAGACGTGGATATTTGGAATGGCTGTTTTAGGCATTGTCGCTGTGATGAAGCTCAGATTATGGCAAGCCTTCATCATTGTGATCACACCGCCCGCCGCGTTTTTTCTCATCATGACACTTTTATTTGATATTCAGCACGCTGTAAACTGGATCATGTAAAAAGGACGAGTACCGATAGAATGCGAGGGTTTGTCTACACGCTGAGGAATTGCATAGCAGTTCCTTTTTTTCGTTTAATGTACATATTCTCCCCTCCTGTCTCATAGTGTGAAAGAGAGAAAGAATGCTATGGAAACAACAGGTGCTTTAGCGCCTTCTGTTTAGAACACCATGAGGAAAGAGGAGGAACGTTATGAAATTGAAAAATCAATTTGGGCAAGGTTCGGGTTTCGAAGGTCAAGATTTCCGCCAGCAACAATATGGAGCAAATCCGTATCCTGCGCAGCAGATGGGTTATTCAGTCCCTCCCCAAACGCAGGGTCAAATGCAGCAGGGGTTTTCACCAATGCCGTCTACCGGCACTTCACAAGGAGGCCAAGGAACGCAGGGCGGCGGTCAGCCCTATCAAATTCCTTCTGGACCGGTTTATCAGCAGAATGTCACCGGGCAGCTGCCTATTGAGCAGTCCTATATTGAAAATATTTTACGATTGAACCGCGGCAAGGTAGCCACGATTTATATGACATTTGAGGCGAGCAAGGAATGGAATTCGAAGATTTTTAGAGGCGTCATTGAAGCTGCAGGACGTGACCACATTATCATTAGTGATAATAAGACAGGAACACGATACTTACTATTAACGATCTATCTTGATTACATTACGTTTGATGGGGAAATTCAATATGACTATCCATACTCGATGTCTACGTATTCTCCGAGATAACGTCAAGCATGGCAAAAGCAAGGCTCAGGTGCCCTTGCTTTTTTCTTTTGTCTAGGTTTTTGTCACACCTCTAGGGCGCTGCTCATAAGATGCCTAGTAGTTTTTATCAAAAGCCTAGAGGTGACATCAATGACTGTTGAGCTGGATTATACATCACCAAATGTCAAATTTTCATACGATTTGAATCAAAGCCCCCTTGTGAAATTCGATCAGCATAACCTGATTAATGTGTTAGGAAAAAAACAATTAAACTCGTTGGATCAAGTGTCCCTGCTGGATATATATTTGAGTAAAAGCAAAGTTGTAGAGCCTCATTATCATCAAAATGCGGCAGAGCTTGTTTATTGTATAGCCGGTTCTGCTGCCGTATCGATGCTGAATCCATTTACAAAAAAACTGCACACCTACACCATCACACCTGGACAGGTGGCAAACGTGCCTCAAGGCTGGTGGCACTATGAAGTCGCTCTCCAAGACAGAACTCATTTGTTAGCCATTTTTAACGCATCTACACCTGAAGTGATCCTAGGCTCAGACCTTCTCACCCTCACCCCTTCTCACATCATGGCCCATACTTATTGCATGAACGAAACACAGTGGAAGCAGGCGATAAAGCCTGTGAAACCAAGTGTGTTTATCGGACCATTTTGCCACCGGGAGGAAGAGTCTCAAACGCACCCTGTCCCTCCATCTCACTACGTCCCATATTATCAAGCACCGCCCAACTATACCCCTTACTGGAGTTAAAAAAAACCGATGCCCCTATGAGAGCATCGGTTTTTTGGCTTATAAATTTTTTGCTGCTGCAATGACAAGCATGATCCAAGAGGCGATAAATGCTACTCCGCCAATAGGGGTAATGGCACCTAGAATCTTCACCTGCGTCAATGCCAGCACATAAAGGCTTCCTGAGAAGAAAAGGATGCCTGCAAGCATCACCCAGCCAGCGGCAGGAACCAAGGAGACACCTGACAGCTTATCTGCAAGAAAAGCGACAACAAATAAGCCAATGGCATGGAACATCTGATATTGAACACCTTTATTCCATATTTCTATATATTTTTCAGGGATTTTCCCTTCTAGACCGTGCGCACCGAAGGCTCCAAGTCCAACAGCAAGCATGGCGTTAATGGCGCCTAAAATGAAAAATAGTTTCATTCGTCATTCTCCTTATCTCGTCAATTATATTTATCATAGCGCGGGTGAAGGGCGACATTCAACTTTCCCTTTACGTTGACACGAGATTGTCGGATTTCTTTTTCTTTCGTAACAAGACTTGGTCAACCACAATCGCAATGAGTGTGCCTAGAACAAGACCGTTGCTTAATAATGAAATGAGCACAGGATGCATGCCTTTCAAGGCCTCCTGAGGCACAAACATCGCCCCTACGCCTGCTAAAACAGCAATACCAAGAACAAAGCGAATCCGCGGAATTTCTTCTTTCTCATACTGATCAAACTCCGACATCGCAATCCCAATCATAGAAGAGAAGACCACAAAGTTTACAGCAAGCCCCACAGGTGATGGCAATGCAGAGAAAAAGCTCATGAGCAGCGGAAACAAACTAATGAGAACAACAAGCAGACTTCCTATGAAAAAAGGCTTTCTCGAAGGAATTTTGGTTGTCTGGATAAATCCTGCTGCCCCGGAAATAGGTACAGGCGCAATCGCACCGATCAGCCCGCTTAGTAAATGACCAAATGCTGCGACAAAACCGGCAGGACGTGCTCTTTTCCGCTCACGCAGTTCACCAAATGCCTTCACTGAGCTTTCCACAATTCGAATACTTGCCAGCATGTTCACAATGAGTAAAATCGTTATAAAAAAGGACGTGACAAGCAATCCGCTGTCAAAGACCGGCATACCGAATGGAAACAGCTTCGGAAACTCGATGATTTGTTCTGGAATTCGAACTGGCTTCGCCAATCCGAGTAGAGCGAATAACAGCCATCCGCCTGCAAGAGCGAATAACACAGAAAACTGCCTCAAGTAATGCCATTTTGAGCGGCTGATCATGAAAGTGAGGATAATAATCAAGATCGATAAGCAAAAGACAAGCCCGTCCACCTGATTTCCCCGATAGCCGATGCCCATCAGCCCTTTCATGATTGGCTGACTTAGCTGCACAACAAGCAGCAGCAGGTAAATGCCTGTGACGACTGGCGTAAATAAAGACGCGAGCCAATTGATGATTTTAAATAAACTAAATATAAAAAAGAAAACAGCACTAAAAATTAAAGCCCCTTGTAATGCTTGCAGGGTTTCAGGATACGTCGCAAAGATTGTACCTGTCATGCCGGCATAAAGGGTATACACACCCCACCAAAGCCCTGCTGGACTTTCATTAATCGGCAGCATATGGCCGCATAAACACTGCACCATTGCCACAAGACCAAGTGAAAAGAAAGTACTTTGAATCAGCTCCGCCGATTGCACTTGATTCAATTCAAATGCTTGTGCAATCGCAATTGGTACGGCAATAGAAGCTGCGATAAAAAATGCCATCCACTGAATGGCGCCTAAAAATAGTTTCAAACCGATCACCTTCCCTTTGTCGTGACAAGACCATTAAAAATCAAAAATAGAGTCGCCGTTCCCGTCCTTCTCTTTTTGACCCTCATCATTTTGCTGAAATTTCTTCGCGCCACTTGTGCCCATGAGTTTCTCCAGCATGGCTTGATCTGCAGACACAGATGGTGCTGATGGTGTATGTATCGATGAAGGTGGTGAAATGACCGGCGACTGCGGCATTTGCACCTGTGATGGTGCGTCGAGAATGACATCACATAGTGAAGAAATGGCCGCCACTTGACGTTTCACCTCTTCATCATTTCCACTTTGTTTTGCTTTTTGAACCGCTTCCTCCATTTTTTGAAGCAGGCTTGATATATGAATATTCAAGGGTAGACCCTCCAATCTAAAAAAATCTCTTTTCAACATTATTTTACCAAATGAACAAACCAAATGGGTTCATTTTTTCAAAGCAGTGCGCTCACGACTCTCTTATTTGACCCGTCATCTTCATTCACACATAATAAAAGAAACAACATCGTCTATGAAAGGATTGAATAATGGACAAGCTCACTGCTCTATTTCAGAAACAAAAAGTCTTTCAGAAGCCGGCGGTTCAAGAACGCATCCGCATTCTTCAAGACTTAAAAGCAGCAATCAAACAGCATGAAAAGGATATTTTACAGGCCTTAGCCCATGATTTACATAAATCCGAACAGGAAGCCTATACAACAGAGATCGGGATGGTGTATGAAGAAATCAATCATACCATCAAGCACCTTCACAAATGGGCGAAGCCAACTCGCGTGAAAACACCGCTGACTCATATCGGATCAAAAAGCATGATCATCAAGGAACCTTATGGAAGTGTGCTCATCATTGCTCCTTGGAACTATCCTTTCCAATTGGCCCTTTCTCCATTAGTCGGTGCGATTTCTGCGGGAAATGCCGTGATTTTAAAGCCGTCTGAGCTGACGCCGGCAGTCTCACAAGTGATCAGCACAATCATCAAACATGTATTTCAAGAAGACCATGCAGCTGTCGTAGAGGGCGGTGTCGATGTCAGTACAGAACTGCTGAAACTGCCCTTTGATTATATCTTCTTTACTGGAAGTGTGGCAGTTGGCAAAGTCGTCATGGAAGCCGCCGCAAAGCATTTGACCCCTGTCACACTTGAGCTTGGCGGAAAAAGTCCCAGCATTGTCATGCCTGATGCCGACATCAAGTTAGCAGCGAAGCGGATCACCTTTGGAAAATTCACCAATGCAGGGCAAACCTGCATTGCACCAGACTATTTGCTCGTTCATGAATCCATCAAAGAGGAACTTTTGCGAGAAATAACGGCCTGTATCCGTGACTTTTATGGTGAACATCCCGAAACGCATCCGCACTTTGGAAAAAATGTTAGTCAGCGCCACTTTGACAGGCTCACACAATTTCTCTCAAATGGAACGATCGTCACAGGTGGACAGCGCAATGAACAGGAGCTCAAAATCGCTCCGACCATTTTAGACCACATCTCATGGGAAGATCCCGTCATGCAGGAGGAAATTTTCGGACCGATTCTGCCTGTCATGACCTTTGATTCTCTGCATGAAGCAGTTCATATGATCAAAGCAAGGCCAAAGCCGCTTGCGCTTTACTTATTTACAACAAATAAAGAGACAGAAAACTATATTCTAGACAACCTCTCATTTGGCGGAGGATGTATCAATGACACGCTTATGCATGTCGCTACCCCTTACCTGCCATTCGGAGGCGTCGGCGAAAGCGGCATGGGGCGATATCACGGGAAGGACAGCTTCTTTACTTTTACGCATGAAAAAAGCGTCCTGCGGCAAACCAATCGCTTCGATTTTTCCTTCCGTTATCCAAATGCGAAAAACGGACTCGACTTGGTTCGTAAATTTTTAAAATAAACAGGACGAAGGGTCTCTCCCCTCGTCCTATTTTCATTCAATATCCTTGATACACCAATTGATTTCTTCAATCCCCATTTGCTTTAAATACGCGTTTACCTTTGAAAACGGTCGGCTGCCAAAAAAGCCGTTTCTTGCAGAAAAAGGACTTGGATGAGGTGACTCAATGATGAAATGCTTGTTTTGATCAATGCGTTCTTTCTTGTTTTGAGCATGTCTTCCCCATAACACAAAAACGACGGGCTGTTCACGCTGATTTAGCACATCAATCACGCGGTCTGTCACACGTTCCCAGCCCTTGCCTTTATGAGAATTCGCCTCGCCCTTTCTCACAGTCAGCACAGTGTTTAAAAGCAGCACACCCTGCTCTGCCCAGCTGACAAGTGAGCCGTGGTTTGGAACAGGACAGCCAAGATCATCCTTTAGCTCCTGAAAAATATTTCTCAAAGATGGCGGATGTTTGACGCCCGGCTGAACAGAAAAGCTTAATCCATGTGCCTGCCCTGGGCCATGATAAGGGTCTTGTCCTAAAATCACCACTTTGACCTTTTCATATGACGTCAAATGAAGAGCACGATACACGTCATCTGGTTTTGGAAAAACGGTCTGCGTGCGATATTCTTCCTTCATCCATTCACGTAATTCCTGATAATACGGCTGTTCAAATTCACTTTTCATCACAGCCCACCAGCTATCATTTAAAAATGGCTTCATTGCGGTTTTCCTCCTTCTACTTGCTGCGCGAGTCTGGAGATCATCGGTTTTCCATCCCACACAATCTCACTCTCTGATTCTCTTTTTTTCATCGCTGGTTCTTCTAATAATATAGCAAAGTTCGCTGTCGGCAGATCGCCCAGTTCATGCTTTTCACTTAAATCATCTAAGTAGTTTTTCCTTGTTTCACCAAGATCACTAGACTGATTTCCACCGCCGTCAAAAAATGCATAGATCACGCTCGCAGCTGGCACCCGTTTCACTCGGGCATGCTGTGATACACGCAAAAAGAAGTCCCAGTCCCAATAATGATGCATCGCTGGATCAAAATAGCCTATCTCATCGTGTATACAGCGCTTGTACATACTGCCCGAAGGAACATATGTAGAAAAGACACGCATATCCTCAATATCTGCTGTATAAGCAAACAAACGTCTCGACAGCGGAAAACGGGTCGCACCTTTTTCTTCAAATGATACAATTTCTGCATCAGAAAAGACAAAATCGGCATCCTCCAGCGCCTTACTCATGCGTTCGATATGACAAGATGTGAAGTAATCATCGTCGTCACTCAGCATGATGACGTCGCCTGTCAGCTCCCGCACCCCCACATTTCTGGCATTTACATGCTGGACATTCTCATCTAAATGAATCAAGCGGATCGGAAGCTCAGGGTAAAGTTCCTGAATGATGTCGACTCGCTCTCCTGCATCATTGACGACAACAATTTCAAAAGGCTGTACGGTTTGTCTTGTAATGGATTCAAGCAGCTCACACAGTGCGCTGAGCCGGTTATGTGTCACAATTAATAAGGAAATCTTCATATGCAGCTTACTCCTTTAATAGATTCGTCTTTTTCCATTAAAACATAAATTGACTTTCTTCTCATGATATAAAAGGCGGTTTGATTTGATGGGAAAATGGGAATTTTTGATGAAAAGGAGTGATGATGATGGAATATATCACGGTGGAGAATAGTAAAGAAGCAAAACAGACCATTGACCACATTCATTCATCGGGATCATCAAAGGACGCTGTTTTTGTTTTTGCCTACGACCCAGAACGCTCTGATACCGTAACAGAGCATACAGACGCCAAAAGCATGACAGCGGTCGATCAAGGGATTTTGGATCAAGTCGCCAATGTCATTCGCACCCGGGATGATGAACTGATGGCCAAAATGATGTCAACTGGGGCCGATCAAGAGTTAGCCTTAACCCTTTTAGACGAGCTGAAAAAAGGGAAATTGGTGATTTGTAAAAGGTAAGAAAAAGAGGCGTTCCGAAGAGAGGAACGCTTTTTTATGCCGTTTCATTGTGATAAACGGAAAAGCTGATTATAATAAGGGATAGAACAATAACTGTTACACATCACATTGGAGGTTCAGCAACTATGTCTATGAATAAAGCACTCACCATCGCAGGTTCGGATTCAAGCGGCGGTGCAGGTATCCAAGCAGATTTAAAAACGTTTCAAGAAAAAAACGTCTACGGGATGACAGCTTTAACCGTTGTCGTTGCAATGGACCCACATCATCATTGGGATCATCAGGTGTTTCCAATTGATACGGCGACAATTCGCGCGCAGCTCTCTACCATTGTAGAAGGCATTGGTGTAGATGCACTAAAAACGGGTATGCTTCCTACCGTCGACGTGATCGAGCTTGCAGCTGACACCATCAAAACATATGACCTAAAAAATGTCGTCATTGATCCTGTCATGGTTTGTAAGGGTGCGAACGAAGTCCTTTACCCAGAGCACGCGGAAGCATTGCGCGAAAAGCTCACGCCACTGGCAACCGTTATCACACCTAATCTTTTCGAAGCAGGTCAATTAAGCGGAATCGGCGAGATCAAAACGATCGAACAAATGGAAGAAGCAGCAAAACGCATTCACGAACTTGGTGCAAAGTATGTGGTTATCACTGGAGGCGGTAAGCTCAGCGAAGACAAAGCCATCGATTTACTTTATGATGGACAAACCTTCGAACGCCTTGAAACAGATAAAATCGACACAGAATACACACACGGCGCAGGCTGCACATTCTCAGCAGCAGTCACAGCTGAACTAGCGAATGGATCAGATGTGAAAGAAGCCATTTATGCAGCAAAAGAATTCATCACGGCTGCCATTAAAGGTTCTTTCCAGCTAAACGAATACATTGGACCAACAAAGCATTCTGCTCATCGTTTTGACAAATAAAACAGAAAAAACCGATTCGCCTTGTTAGGGTGAATCGGTTTTTGTTTATCGAAAGCTTCGTCTCTGTGCAAACAGCCAATCTGTTAAGCCTGGCGTCTCATAAGCAGGCGTCCATGATGCATGGTCATATCCATACTTGCTTACGTACTCCGTATAAAGCGGCTGGCCGCCAGCTTTTTGAATAGCTTGAATTGTATTTCTTGCATAGCTGATAGGGATAATGGAATCATCTTCTGCATGAAATGCCCATATTGGCTTGTGTGCTAAAATTCCTGCCTTGCTTGGATCTGCCCCCCCCCCCGCAATAGGAATCATCGCTGCAAACAAACGAGGATATGTGATGTTCAACTGGTACGTGCCAAATCCACCTTGTGATAAACCCGTCGCATAAATTCTTTTCTGATCAATCTGATAAGAAGTTAACACATGCTGAAGGACATCATAAGCTTTGTGTAAATCTGGTGAAAATTGAAACACGTTCGTCAGATCAATTTCATTTTGCAAATTTCTTGTTAAAGCAAAGCCTCCATCGACAGCATTTCGCGCCTGAGGTGCTAGTACGTACGAAGGATGTTTCTTTTGGACTTCAGGAGAAGCCCATAAAACTGCACCATCATTCGCAAGTAACTGCTTTTGATTGTCTGTTCCCCTCTCCCCGCCTCCATGTAAGAATAGGACGAGAGGATAGGCTTTACCCCTCTTATGATTTTTCGGAATGTACAACCTATAAGGCATTCCTTGATATTCAAAAGATAAAAAGGATGATGCGATATCCTCTCGTGTGACAAAACGATAATTGTACGTAGACGTAGCAAGTCGATACCTATTTTTGTAAGCGCTTACTTTTAAAGTCGTATTGGCATCAATATGAATAGGCTTTTTATATCGCTGACTTTGAGTTGTCGGCTGGCTGCCATCTGTTGTGTAATAAAGAGAAGCTTTTGGCACCGGAGAATGGAGAACCACCTCTTGTGAGCGATAATATTCACCAGATGGTACAGAGGCAGTAGGTGCAAAAAATGACGTGTGTTGAGTTCGGGCAGAAGAAACGGAAGGAAAAAGAAAACTCATAGAAAATAGGACAATCATAAAGGTGATCAGGCATTTCTTGGTTGTATGGTTCATATCGTTCCTCCTGTACATGCTCAGATGAATTTTTTATTTATTATTGATCATGACAATATAAATGTCAACGCTTTCATTTAAATTTCTGAATAATCTTATTGAATTAAAAAAGCGTACCCTCTTCCGAGTACACTCTTTTATCCAAACATGAATGCTTATTTTTGCTGATCGGACTCTTTCGCCATTTTTCGAATAAAGGCTTCAATGGATTCAACAAATAAAGCATATTCTTTCATTTGTTTATACGTATCTGACAGCTTCTCTTTCACTTCTTCCTGCTCTAAAGAAGGTTCACCGAGAATAGATTGAACTTGAATGAGCAATTCTTTATATTCTTCACGTTTATCTTCAACATGATCTGCCATTGTCTCCAAGCGTTTTCTAGTCGTCGGCTGCTGTTTTGAATTCAAGTAAACAACCCCTTTTTTTGTCCTACCGCATTTGGATAAACGTCAGCCTCAGCTGTATATATTTTAAAATGATACCATAATTCCACCTGTTATCATATATGTAAAACGTCATCAAACCGCTTTAGGCCAACCTTGTATATACACGTTATAGGCTCTAAGATACAGGCTGATCTCACTAGAAAAAAGCAGATCATTGACCTGCTTCTCTTTGTAAATGCCATGTCTTCAGTTTCAGCTTTGTTTCATTTCTGCCACTGATGGAGATCGATTTATTTCCCGGGGAAGGAAAGTAACGTGCAGTAAAAACTTCTCGGCCTCCGTTTACAAAAATCTCAATTGACGATGAGTCGATAAAGATATGAAGGTCGTGTAATTCCTCTATGACTGCTTCACGAACTTCCTTTGATCGATCTTCAAATCGATCCCGCTCTAATGTCAGCTTCCCTTCCTCTTTATCATAGATGATGCGTGCAGCTGCACGGATACAGCATTCAAACCCTTTTTGTGTGTCAATTTGATCAATGAATACCTCTGCGCTCGTAATATCCTCTACAGGGATGGAATGAACAGAACGTTTAATATGAAAAACATGCTCTTGTTCATTGGTCCGCATGGATTGAAGTTCACTTACTGGTTTTTGAATCAGATGTCCGTCCTCATCTAAATGGAGCTCTCTCGGGATCGTGAGACAGTGTATCCATTGATAAGAAATGGTCGGATGATGCTCTTCTCCTTGATCAGGCACCCCCATCCACCCGATTAAAAGTCGCCTGCCTGTTTCGTCTAGAAAGGTTTGCTGCGCATAAAAGTCAAAACCGCGGTCCAGTTCCTCAAACGCTCCGTGTGTATATTGATAGGAGTGATCATCTAATGTGCCAACAAAATAGCCTGATTGATGTGTGTTGTGATATTTTAAGCCATCCGGCTCTAGTCCTTGCGGTGACACAATCAATACATCCCGGCCGTCTAATTCAAACAGATCTGGACATTCCCACATATAGCCGAATTTGTCTAAACCATTCTTTCCGCTGCCTGCAATCGTGCCTTGAAACGTCCAATTATCTAACGTATCAGAGGTAAATAAGACAAGGTGTCCTTTCAGATCTAAGCTTTGTGCACCAAGGACCATGTACCACTGGCCATTTCGCTTCCATACCTTCGGATCTCGAAAATGGGCAGTGAATCCTTCCGGCAGCGTTGCCACGACACCTTTTTTCTCAAAGTGAATACCATCTTCCGAAACAGCTAAACATTGATACGTCTCACGGTTCCCTTGTTCATCCCGAACGTTTCCAGTGTACATCACATACATCCGCCCATCGTCTATAAATGCACTGCCAGAATAACAGCCGTTTTGATCAAACCAATCACTTGGGGCAAGAGCGGCTTCTTCGTGCTGCCAATTGACTAGATCTGTCGATGTGTAATGCCCCCAGAATTTTGCACCATGCCCCGTTTTGAATGGCTGCCACTGATAGAAGACGTGGTAAATTCCTTTCCACTGAATCAGCCCATTCGGATCATTTAAAAGACCGACTGGCGGCATCAAATGAAAATGCTGCCGGTACACATCCTTTTTGACCAAATGCTCATAGTTTCGAATACGGTCTGCTATCTTTTGACGAAGTGCTGCGTCAGTTGTTGTCATGACTGTGACCACTCCTTGATTATTTTTCGACTTCTTTTATTTTAAAAATGATAGTGAGAATAAATGAAACAGCAACAGCGATTAACATACCAATCACATAATTGACCACATTCTGAACACCGAATGGTGCTGCAATCGCAATCATCGGTATGCCTGTTAAACCATAGGCATTGGCTGCTACCTTCGTGAAAACTACAAATGCCCCGCCCAATGCTCCTCCAATCATCGCCGCAATAAATGGTTGACGATAGCGGAGGTTTACACCGAATATGACAGGCTCAGTAATTCCTAAAAAAGCAGAGAAGGCGGCAGGAAGGGCAATTTCTTTTGTTTTTGCACGCTTGGCTAAGAAAAAGACAGCCAATCCTGCCCCGCCTTGGGCGACATTGGACATTGCCCAGATCGGCAGCAAATAGTTACGCCCAATATCATTCAGCAATCCTGCCTCAATCGCATGGAAGCTATGGTGAACCCCTGTGAGCACAATTAAAGAGTAAGCACCGCCGAAAATGAGTCCTGCTAAGAACCCTGCATGGTCATAAATAAATGTCAGTGCATTCGAAATTCCTGTACCAAGCATTCTTCCAAGCGGTCCAACTGCAATAAATGTCAAAAATCCAGTGACAATCACGGTCACAAATGGGGTCACAAGTAAATCAATACTGTTCGGAACCACTTTTCTTAAATTTTTCTCAACAAGGCACATGATATATACGGTCAATAACACTGGAATAACCGTCCCTTGGTAACCAAGAAGAGCAATATCAACATTGAATAAATGCATATATTCAGGTTTTGCTTCCGTCAATCCCCACGGATTAAGCAGATTCGGGTGAATCATAATTCCCCCAATGACAGCCCCTAAATACGGATTTCCGCCAAACTCTTTCGCTGCACTGACCCCAATTAAAATCGGCAAAATGATAAAGGCTGCACTTGAGAACATATCAAGCATTTGGAAGATCGCAGAGCTTGGATCAGCCCATTTGAAGGCTTTCATCATACCTAAGAGACCCATTAACAAACCGCTTGCCACAATTGCTGGAATGATCGGTACAAAAATATTTGATAACGTCTTTGCAAAACGCGCAAGTGGATTCATTTTTTGTTTCACTGCTTCATCATGGCTGACAGGCTTTTGTTTCTCGTCGCCAGTCTCAAGACCAGTCTCACGAGCAAATGGTTCATATACTTTGTTGACAGATCCCGTTCCAAAAATGACTTGAAATTGTCCTGAACTTGAGAAAGCCCCTTTTACACCTTCAAGTTCTTCAATGGCCTCTTTGTCAATCAAATCCTCATTTTTCACCACCAATCTGAGTCTTGTTGCACAATGCGTAGCACTGATGACATTTTCTTTGCCGCCTAACAGTTTTGTTAATTCTTTGGCTGTTTTTTGATAATCCATGAAGTTTCCTCCTTTTTTAAAGCAAAAAAGACCTAAAATTCACCAACGAGTAAAGGACATACACGTCCCCTCGTTACGCAAATTTTAGGTCTTGCCTGCCTGACAGTCACAATCCCGCGGTATCAAATTTTGATTACGCTTTCATCATAGTATAAGACTGTGACATGCGTCAACCTCTTTTTTCAAATCCAATGACCCATATACACTAATAAGGGTAGTGTGCATAAAAAAAAGCCTGCATGCAGGCACGATCATTTTAAACCAATTCGGCTTCCTGCAGACGCTGGACATGCAGCGTGATGTAGCCGATCTCCGATTCAGGGAGATGAAGTCCATATTCATCTTTTAACAAATCAGCCAGTCCAAGTGCACACCGGTACGCCGTATCATACTTTGTTTGGATAAAAATCAGCATGTCTTCGTCCATGATTTGAAATGCCTCATTCGATTCCAACCTGCCTAATGCATACCTCAAATGTGTCACAAGCCGCTGATAGGAAATACTATCCTCATCAATTGAATGCTGAAAATAGCTTTCAATATGCTCGATCATTTCTTTAATCATCGTTGTATATTTCACGGTCTTTTTCATGGACTCCGTATTCATTTTGGCCGTATGAATATGAAGTGCCACATATCCTGCCTCATCGTCCGGCAGTTCAACCCCAAGCCGCTCCTTTACATAACGAATGGCATACTTTCCAATCTCATATTCCTGCTTATATAAGACTTTGATCTCACCAAGCAATTTATTATATAGCACAATGCCTTTTTGAAGGCGTTCAATGGCGAAGGACAAATGATCAGTCAGTGATATGTGGATGTGATCACTGAGCGGCATCATGAGTTTCCCCTCTGCATAACTGATGATATGCTCTGCCACCTCAATATGCGCTTCTGGCAATGTGGCAAGAATTTGTTTGAATTTCTCATTTTCTTCACGCACAACAAAGATTTTCTCTATTTTTTGAAGAGGAACGACGTCATTTTTCCCCTTCTGAAAAGCAATTCCGGGTCCCATCACAATTTTCTCCTGATCGCCCTCCTTCACAACCACTGCGTTGTTATTCAATATTTTATATATCTTCAAGGGGTATCCTCTCCCAGCAGATAACATTTCTTATGTGGGATTTTACCCTGTTTCACTTTTTCTGTAAAGGTAAGAGCGGACCAGCACGCGCCTCTCGCATCGTCTTCTCTTCAAGCATCATCAGACTTTGAGTAAACCGCTTCTCTGCCCTGCGTTTCTTCTTATGTTCTTCTGCCAGCTTCTCCAGCTCTCTCTCTTTCACTACTTGAAAGAATCCGGCATCCGCCGCGGCCGTCTGAAACTCTTGATTCTTCATCATCACACCAGGGTTCACAAGCACATTCATCATGAAACCAAACCATACGCTCAACCAGCTTTTTAATTTCTTCACTGAACATCCCTCCGCTTTTCTTAGAATCTAGCAGCTCTAGCAAAACAACTGCTCCTATCATATCCCGAGAAAAAAGAGAGGTTTGTCACAATCTGGGTGAAAAAACAAACTAGTTTTCAGAAGTTTTGTTGAAAAGTGCAGAAGATCATCATGTTCCTGGATGTTTTATTGAAAATTTTATACACACGCTATCCCAAAGATAAGCACACCTTATCAACAGGGTTTATCCACATATCAACACCCTCTTACTAGATTTTGTGTATGTAAATTTTTTATTTTCCATATATGTATCTTAATAATCGAGTTATCAACAGATATTTGTGAATAAGTGCGACTTTATAAACAAAATAGTTCTTTATAACTATGTAAAATAAGACCATTTTAGTAAAGGAATTGTTTTCAACGTATTGAATACTTAATAACGGGCAGTGAATCTTTCCTATTTATCCACAAAAAGAAAGGCTATCTCCCTAAAAACACAGCTAGAAAGGGGAAAATTAATGAAAAAGGTAATATCTCGTTCTTCTGTTCTATTGTTCTCCACTATTTTTATTTTATCCACATTCTTTACCGGTCAACAGGCTGCTGCTGCTCCATCTAACAAAAAGATGGAACTAGAAAAAGCAGAAATCTTCGGTGAAATCAATGTCAACTCGAGAAAACAAACCACTGTCATTGTTGAATTAAAGGAAAAATCCTTAGTTGAAGCCAAGCAAGATGGCGAAGCACAAACAAAAGCCTCCCTCAAAAAATCTCGAACAAAAGTAAAGAACGCAGCACTCAAAGAGGTAGATAAAGCGAGTGTTCGTCAAGAATATGAAAAAGTCTTCTCTGGTTTCTCTATGAAACTTCCTGCAAACGAAATCCCGAAGCTGCTCGCAGTTGATGGAGTAAAAGCCGTTTATCCGGATGTTACATATAAAACCGATGAAGTGAAAAAGGAAAGCATCCAGCTTCCAAACGAAGATGTCTCCCCGCTTATGGATAAGAGCGCTCCATTTATCGGTGCACCAAAAGCATGGGATGCCGGCTATTCTGGAAAAGGGGTCAAAGTCGCAGTCATTGATACTGGAGTAGACTATACCCACCCTGATTTAAAAGGAAACTTCGGTTTATACAAAGGCTATGATTTTGTTGATAATGATTATTCTCCGCAAGAGACACCTAAAGGAGATCCTAGAGGCGAATCCACAGATCACGGCACACACGTTGCAGGAACGATTGCGGCAAATGGACAAATTAAAGGGGTCGCAAAGGATGCCACGCTTCTTGCATACCGTGTACTGGGACCAGGTGGATCTGGAACAACCGAGAACGTTCTTGCAGGCATCGACCGGGCTGTTACTGACGGAGCAGATGTCATGAACCTCTCTCTTGGGAACAGTGTCAATAACCCTGATTATGCAACGAGCATTGCACTCGATTGGGCCATGTCTGAAGGCGTTGTAGCTGTTACTTCGAATGGAAACAGCGGTCCTAATAACTGGACTGTCGGTTCTCCCGGCACGTCAAGAGAGGCCATTTCTGTCGGGGCAACTCAGCTTCCGTACAGCCTTTACAATGTGAAATTCCCGAATTATTCTACTGCAAAAGTCATGGGATACTACCAAGAGAGTGATTTAAAAGCGCTTGACCAAAAACAAGTCATTCTCGTCCAAGCAGGAATCGGTGACGAAAAGGCATTTGAAGACATCGATGTTAAAGGAAAAGTGGCCGTGATTGAACGTGGTGCCATTGCTTTTGTGGATAAAGTCGACAATGCAAAAGCCGCTGGTGCAATCGGCGTTGTGATGTATAACAATACCGATGGAGAAATTCCAGTCGACGTACCAGGTCTCGCACTTCCTACAATTAAGCTGTCAAAAGCTGAAGGAACAGCGCTTATTAAAGCCATTGAGGCTGGAAACGATACAACGGCTTTCTCCATTCAATTTGTCAAAGAACTTAGTGAGCAAGTCGCTGACTTCTCATCCCGCGGACCGGTTGTGGATACGTGGATGATTAAGCCTGATTTATCAGCACCCGGTGTCAGCATTGTGAGTACGATCCCAACGCATGATCCTTCTCAGCCTTACGGATATGGTTCTAAGCAAGGAACAAGTATGGCATCTCCGCATGTGGCAGGAGTTGCAGCGATCATCAAACAAGCAAAACCATCGTACTCAACTGAACAAATCAAAGCATTGCTGATGAATACAGCAGAAAAACTGTTTGACGCAAATGGCAGCCCATTCCCTCATAACACACAAGGAACAGGCAGCGTTCGAATCATGGAATCACTTCAAGCGTCTTCTATCGTTTCTGATGCGAGCTATTCATACGGCACTTTCTTAAAGGAAAAAGGCGTTCAAATCAAAACGAAGAAATTTAAGGTAGAAAACCTTTCAAAAGCACCGAAAACGTATACCATTGATTACAAATTCAATGGCAGCGGCATTAGTACAAACGGAACGAAAAAAATCACCGTCAAAGGGAATTCCACTGGATCCTTTACTTCCGCAGTACAGGTGAATTACGGAAAAACCAAAAAAGGGACGTACCAAGGCAGCATCACCATTCGCGAAAATGGCAGAAAGGTCACGGAAATCCCTACTTTATTGATTGTGAAAGAGCCTGATTATCCGCGCGTCACTTCTGTTTCCGTAGAGCCGGACAACCGTGCTGGAAGCTATGTCATTAGCAGTTACCTGCCTGGCGGTGCTGAGAACCTTGCATTCCTTGTCTACTCGACCGATGGAGAGTATTTAGGTGAAGCTGGTGTTTATCAACATGTTGATAAAGGAGAGCACCGCGTAAAATGGAATGGCACAATCAATCAAGGCCAGAAGCTTGAAGCTGGTGAGTATACAATGCTTGCGTATGCAAGTTTGAAAGGAAAATCAGATACCGTACAAACGAAGGAACCTTTCGAAATTTACCCTGAATAAATGTGCATCACAAGAAAAGCCTTGTATGAGCGGATAAGCTCATCAAGGCTTTTCGATCATATATGGAGGAAAGAGAAACTCATGTTGATATTGCTATGGATCGTTTCTTTTTTTACTGCTTTTTTTCTGACGATCACTTCGGTTTATTTTCTAACCTTTTTACATACGAAGCAGCCTCGTCCTTTTCATCAAGCATGCGAGCTGACTGTTTATGCTTCATGTATCTATCCGCTCAGCCTGCTGGTGTCAGCCGCCTTCTTCCTCACCATGATGCTCCTTTTCCCCTTGTACTTGCTCCGCAGGCGATAAATATACATACGTTATGCATCAAAGGCTTCTTTTAATAAACGATACGATGTGAGCCTGTCTTGCATGTGATGTGTGATGGTCACAGCGATCAATTCATCTGTCCGATAAGCCTTCGCGAGTGTGGTCAGCTGCTTTTTCACAGATGCTGGTGTTCCAATGACCATCCTTTGACGATTGGCAGCCACTCGTTTTTGTTCATAAGGACTGTAGGAATACGACTGTGCCTCTTCATATGAAGGAAAGCCTTCAAGATTCAGCCCCTGTTCATTGGCAAGTAAAGATAAATCTAAGCTGACAGCCAGTTTTTCTGCCTGCTCCTCTGTTTCGGCACATAAAACAAAGACTGCCAGACTGACACGCGGCTGATCACCGAATACTGAAGGTTCAAATCAGTTGATATATTGCTCCACAGAGTCTTCTCCGCCTTCACCATTAATAAAAAGCGCAAACGTGTAGCCTGCACCTGCTTTCGCCGCAAGCCTTGCACTCCCTCCAGAAGAACCAAGCATCCATACTTCTGGCGCGGTCTCTACCTTCGGAGAAGCGGTCAAATGAGGCAGCGGGTAACATTCATCCGCTAGATCATGTAAATAGACCTTCAATTCCTCTACCTGCTCAGGATACTGGTCGCCTAGACGCTTGCGCTCACCATGATGAAGGGCAATGGAGGAAATAGGCATACCACCAGGAGCACGTCCAATCCCAAGATCGATTCTGCCAGGAGCCAGCGCTTCGAGAACCCTGAAGTTCTCTGCTACTTTATAGGCACTGTAGTGGGGGAGCATAACGCCGCCAGAGCCAATGCGTATATGCGACGTAACGGCTGATAAATGGCCGAGAAGCACCTCTGGACTCGATCCTGCAAGCCGGTTTGAAAAATGATGCTCTGATACCCAAAAACGGTGATAACCCCACTTCTCCGCCTGCTTCGCCAGTTCA
Organism: Bacillus sp. I-2; assembly: GCF_001974945.1. NCBI lineage: Bacteria > Bacillati > Bacillota > Bacilli > Caryophanales > Bacillaceae > Bacillus > Bacillus sp. I-2. The sequence goes on from NZ_LZRW01000042.1 coordinate 124,797, forward strand.
ACCGTCTGCTTCAGTGCTTCAGCAGGCGTAGCGCCTCCTATCAAAGGAGATTGATCCAGTATACTTAATTTCATTATGCTGCACCTCTTACAGAAATCCCCCTCTCTTAATGGAAAGGGGGATATCTTATTTATTTTCGATTAAAGCCCTTCTCTTTCACAAATTCCCCAAGGAAGGCACGCTTTGGCTGACTAAAGCCCCGCAGCATCTGCTCAGACCAAGTATCTTTTCTCTCACCGTTTGTTCGTGCTTCATAATATGCGGAAATACGATCGTCGTATTCTTTTAAATAACGATCCACATGCGCTTCATCTTGCTGATATGAATTTTCATGATAGATGAGTTCAACTGGCAGCCGTTCCTTTTGTGACGACTGATTAGCTGGATGGCCAACAGCCAGACCGAATAACGGCAGCACATAAGATGGCGTTTCAAGCACTTCAGAGACTTCTCTCAGCTGATTACGCAGTCCGCCAATATAGCAGATCCCAAGTCCCATTGATTCTGCAGCAACACTGACATTTTGTGCAGCCAATGCCGCATCGATGACGCTAATGAGAAAGGCTTCCGTATTCTCAAGCGCCTCCTGATGATTCTTCCCTGCTTTTTTTGCAATATGATCATGGCGTTTCAAGTCTGCACAGAAGACAAAGAAATGCCCGTTCTTCTCAACGTATGGCTGATTCCCAGCCAGTTCAGCAAGCTTGGCCTTCTTCTTCTGATCTGTCACCCCAATAATACTATACGCCTGTACATAGCTTGATGTCGAAGCAGCCTGTGCACTTTTGATCAGTGTCAGCACCTCTTCTTCTGTCAAACGCTCGTCTGTAAACGAACGGATGGATCGATGATTTAATATGGTTTCTATCGTTTTGTTCAATTCGAAGACCTCCTTCACTTCTTCTATCATAAGGCAAAGACATAGGACTTTTCAAAAATGAAAACTCGCATAAAAAAAGACAGCCTATGCTTAGACTGCCCTTACCTGTTTTATTTAAATAAATAACTTTGATATTTCGTTAATTGAACGCTTGCGTTATAGGCGATCCCGAATCCAATAAGAACGGACAAGACAGAGCTTCCACCAAAGCTGATAAATAAGAGTGGAATCCCTGTTACAGGCATCACGCCTATGTTCATGCCAATGTTCTGGAACGTATGGATTACAATCAATGCTGTATATCCTACGCAGAAGAATGACGCAAATCGGCTATAAGGATGGATACGGTCAATCAGTACGACAAGCCGGTAGATCAAGAAGAAGAACATGATCACAACAAACGCACAGCCGATAAAGCCAAAGGCTTCACCTATAATGGAGAAAATCATATCCGTTTGTGCTTCAGGGACATAGACCTTTAAGTTTTTAATGCCATTCCCAAAAATCTGCCCTGCACCAATGGCCATAATCGCCTGCTCCACTTGATATTTATCAGATCCAGATGCATCCTGCGTCTGTGCTTGGTTGGCTGTCGAAGAACTATCAGGCAGCCAAGCGGTAATCCGGTTAATCTGGTACTGCTGAATGCCTATTGTTTTCGCAAAATCAGGGAATAAGATGATCACAGCTAAAACAGAAGCAACTAAAAGCACAACCACTGAACCGATGAGAGAGATCAGTTTCCAATTGACCCCTGATAAAAACACCATCACGACAACAATAAACATACAAACAGCCGCAGTCCCTGCATCCTGCAAGAAGATCAGTCCAACTGGTACAGCTGCCACTCCGGCAATTTTTAATAGAAGGAAAATATCATCCTCTAATGTCCGCTTTCCTCTAGGTGTAGACTTACCAATGACAGATGCGAGCATCATAATCAAACCAATTTTCATGAACTCTGAAGGCTGAAATGTCCCTATTCCAGGTAACACAAACCAGCTTTTTGCACCATTTTTGATTGGAGCAAAATCATGACCTCCGATTTGTGCAGGAGCGATTTTTAGAAGAATTAACAGCATAATGCCGCCTATAAATATATATAAGCTCAGTTTCTCTAATTGCTCTAAGTCAAAATAATTAATAGCAACAATACATATAACTCCGACCATATAGTATATGATCTGTCTGGTCCATGCATTAGATCCGTACTGCCCAAATTGACCCGCAGCATAAATCGCAATGACACTGATGGCAAAGAAGGCTAAAAATATAAAAATCAAATCTCCTTGATAGTAAGGAGATGTATTCTGCTTGTTCATGAACTAACCACCCTTATTACAAAACATAAAAGCCCTTATTTATATTAGATTGAAATTTTCACAAAATCAACTCACCTTAAATATGACGGAAGATACATCCGAAAGGTTCCATTCAATTTTCAAAAAATGAAATACTTTTCATCCTAACAATAGGAAAAAATCCCTCTATCCACTTTTCATTCAATCGATCTCAAGTCCTTTAAAAAGTTTATTTTACAGATTTTAAGGGGAAAATTCAATGACCTATGTGGCAATATAACAAGTAAACATCAAACGAGCATAAGCTGCACTGAGGAAAGAGGAATAAAACCATTTTGTATGGAATAAGGCCCATTTTCCAATTATTACGTTTACTTCAAAGTCAATTGTGGTATAATACTTGTAACAAAATGTTCACAATATCTCCTAAAAACAGACACAATTGCATCCTGACCTCTCATTTGATTTGAATATCAACTTACAAAGGAGTTGGATACGATGGATATGTTCTTTGCGTACCTATGTATAGCAACGGCTACACCCCTGTTTTTATGGCTGGAAAACAGAAAAATTGCATTAGCATCTATTCCACCCATTATGATTATGTGGATTTTCTTTGGTCTTTACATGACAAGCAGTTTATCTCCAGCAGGACATACCTTCATGATCGCATTCTTTGCCATTAACGTGATTTTGGCTCACATTGCAGCGTTCCTCATCTACGGACTTCCATTCATTCGCAAAAGATTCAGCAGCAGATAGATATCGTCCAACTATTGGAAGCGTTATCACCATCATGATAAAAACCACTCACCTTCAAGAGATGAGTGGTTTTTTTATTATTTCTCTGAATGCTCAGACTGCTTTGGCGCAGACGGTGAATAACCGTCTTTACTGTTCTCTCCGTGGCTGTAGTGAGCCGCAAAGATCCAAACAGATCCGATGACGAAGATAATCGCACAGAACAGACCAAACAAAGTATTTCCGACTTGAACAGTTCCGTTTTCACTCTCTGTCATGTGCATAAACATGAACAGCTGCAAGAATGCTTGAATGAACGCAAAACCAAAGATAATCCATAGTTTTGCGGAACTGCCAATTTCAGCTCCAATCGCAATCCAGAATGCTAAGACTGTCAGCACAATGGATAGGATAAAGCCAACTACGTGTTTCCAAGGGAAGTGTTCGTGCTCTGCTGAGGAATGTGTTTTTCCAGCCATATCACAAAAGCCCCCCTAATCCGATCAAGTAAACAGCTGTGAAGATGAAAATCCATACAACATCAAGGAAATGCCAGTATAGACTTGAGATGAAAATCTTCGCTGCTGTTTGTGGAGTTAATCCACGCTTTTTAATTTGGAACAAGATCCCGGTAATCCAGAAGATACCGATCGATACGTGTAATCCGTGAGTTCCTAAAAGTACAAAGAATGCAGACCAATACGCACTTGTATGGATGCTCGCACCTTCATGTACATAATGGAAGAACTCGAAAAGCTCAAATCCAACGAAGCCTGCACCTAGAAGCAATGTGAGAATCGTCCAAATGACAACCCCTTTTGTACTTCCACGGCGCATTTCATGAACAGCAATCCCGCATGTAAATGAGCTAACCAATAGCAGGAATGTCATGATCAATACAAGCTTCATATCAAACAGCTCAGCTGGTAAAACGCCGCCAGCTGTTCTGCCATGTAGAACAAAGTAGGTCGCAAAAAGTGTTGAGAACAACACGATTTCCGCGCCAAGGAATATCCAGAAACCAAGGATGTTTAAACGTCCGGTTTCAGACTGATATTCAAGCGGTGCATTTGCATAGCTGCTATCATTATGTCCCATTACTTCTGCGCCTCCTTATTCTTTTTCTCTGTTTCAATGACTTCTTCAACAGGAATATAGTAGCCATCGTCATATTCAAATGAACGTAAAATCATCGTTGCGAATACACCGATTAAGCCAATAACGCCAATCCAGTACCATTCAAATACAAGACCGAATGCACCAAGTCCAAAGAATGCAGACATGATCAGCGGTCTGCCTGAATTATGCGGCATGTGAATTTTCTTGAATTCTTTTTCAGGATGAACGTCCACATTGTTTTGCTTCCAATGATGGAATGCATCTGGTGTTGTCACTTCTGGAAGTGCTGCAAAGTTATAATGCGGCGGAATTGCAGAAGATGTCGCCCAGTCAAGTGTACGTCCTTCTCCCCAGCTGTCTCCAGACACTTCACGTTTTGAGTGTCTCCAGCTGTAGTAAATGTTGTAGCAAAGGATGATGAATCCGATACCCATCATAAAAGCACCAATTGTTGAAATAAAGTTGAGTGCAGTCCAGCCATCTTCTGGTCCATACGTATAAATACGTCTTGGCATTCCTTGCAGTCCTAGGAAGTACTGCGGGAAGAAACAGATGTTAAATCCGATCATAAATACCCAGAAGAACCATTTGCCGATTCTTTCGTTTAACTTGTAACCAAACATTTTTGGATACCAGAAAACAAGACCAGCAAAACAAGCAAATACAGTACCTGCGATTAATACATAGTGGAAGTGGGATACAAGGAAGTACGTGTTATGGTACTGGTAATCCGCAGCTGCCATCGCAAGCATAACCCCAGTTACACCACCGATTACGAAGTTCGGGATGAAACCAAGTGCCCAAAGCATTGGTGATGTAAAGCTGATACGGCCTCGATACATCGTAAAGAGCCAGTTAAAGATTTTCACACCTGTTGGTACAGAAATCGCCATTGTAGTAATCGAGAAGAATGAGTTAACCGCTGCACTGTTCCCCATCGTAAAGAAGTGGTGAACCCACACAAGGAAACTAAGAACAGAGATTGCCACAATCGATACAACCATCGCTTTGTAACCAAACAACTGCTTTCTTGAGAACGTCGCAAAGATTTCTGAGAAAATACCGAAAGCCGGCAGGATCACAATATATACCTCAGGATGTCCCCAAATCCAGAAAAGGTTCGCCCAAAGCATCGGCATACCGCCTGCTTCGAGTGTAAAGAATGCAGAACCGAATAAACGATCAAATGTCATAAGTGCTAAAGCAACTGTTAGTACAGGGAATGCAAACACGATGATGACAGACGTAATCAATGTTGTCCATGTAAACATTGGCATACGCATAAGTGTCATACCTTTTGTACGCATTTTTAAGATGGTCACCATGAAGTTAATACCTGTCATAAGTGTACCAATACCTGCTATTTGGAGCCCGAGCAAGTAGTAGTTCTGTCCAGGTCCTGGTGAGAAATCATTTCCGGCGAGCGGCATGTAACTCGTCCAGCCTGCACTTGGTGATCCTCCAATAACGAAGGAAATGTTGAACAGCATTGCTCCGACCATAAATGTCCAGAAGCTAAGGTTGTTCAAATAAGGGAATGCAACGTCACGTGCACCAATTTGAAGAGGAACAACGACGTTGATTAAACCAATTAAAAATGGCATCGCCATGAATAGAATCATGATCGTACCATGCGTTGTAAAGATTTCATTATAGTGGTTTGAATCTAAAAACGTATTATTAGGAAGCGCCAGCTGCGCGCGCATCATCAGTCCGTCTACCCCACCGCGGAAGAACATAATCACAGCAGCAAGGATATACATGATTCCAAGCTTTTTATGATCAACTGATGTCAGCCATTCTTTCCAAAGCCATTTCCACTTTTTAAAGTAGGTTAAAACAAACACGATGGCAATGGAAGTAAGAGCGATAGAAATTTGCGCACCAAGAATTAATGGGTCTCCAGTTACAAAAAACTCATCCCATTTTAAATGCATAACGGCCTCCTCCTTTCCTTAGTCAGTTTATTCTGTTTCTAATTTTCTTTTATAGTTCTTCACATTCTCGAAAGGATCTGTCTTGGAATGCGGAGAAACTGCTTGATAACCTAAACGTTTGCGTGCTTGGAGTGCATATTCAGAATCTTCTCCGTGCTTCGCAAAGGATAAATGTGTTGATGAGAACGTCTGCACATCTGCAGCATCAGGAAGCATCAAGTAGTCATACGTTTTCTTCGTTAACTTTGGTGCTTCTTTCTTCGTTTTGTTTACCCATTTATCATAGTCAGACTGCGTCATCGCATTGACTTTGAATTTTTGCTGAGCAAAGCCCTCGCCTGTGAAGTTGGCGTTTCTTCCTTGGTATGTGCCTACTTCATCAGCTTGAAGATATTGTTCCATTTCCATTCCAGCCATCGCATACTTCTCCCCGCCTAGCTGAGGAATCCATAGTGATGCCATAGTATCAGCGGAAGTGATTTTGAATAAAATCGGCTGATCTTTTGGAATGTTTAAGTAGTTCACTGTCTCAATATTTTCCTCTGGATAACTAAAGATCCATTTCCAATCAACAGCTGTCGCATAAACGACAAGTGGATCTTTATGGCTTGTTGCTTGAGGTGCCTCTTCCAAAGAGTAAATTGTTTTTACAGTTGGAATCGAAAGAGCAGCAACGATTAATATTGGGATCACTGTCCAGACAACTTCTAGAAGCGTATTCCCGTGTATTTCTGGGTTATAAGAGGCGTTTCCAACGTCCTTACGCTCACGGTATTTAACCAAAATGATGGTAAACAGTACAAATACCGCACCAACGATAAAGAGCATAAATCCGATAGATAAAAGGATTAAGTCTTTTTGTTGTGCTGCGACTGGTCCTTTAGGATCTAAAACAGCGATATTGCTGCAACCTCCTAATACAAAAACACTCACGAGCATCGCTAATAAAAGCATAGGTTTAATGGCTCTGAACAAGAAGATCACCATCCTTCCTTAAATAATGTATAAATTGCTGAATAATTGTGAAAAGCCATCTGCCTTCGAAAACTTTTCTTCCCTTTGTAATGCTATCAAAATCTGTTAGAGTTAGCTTCCCTTTTTTCAAAAGTTCATTTATTTTTCAACAGATTTCTATCAAAATGTCATAAATTCGACATAAATTTATATTATTGCACACACAATAAATTTCTAGGATTTTGAAAAGTTGAGAGTTGAAGGCAAAGGACAAACAATCAAGAACTTTGTCAAATTTAGGTTTACCACAATAAAAAAGTTTGGTCAAATTTCAATTTAACTTAATGAAATTTTATCTAGGTAAACAATTTCAAAATAGGTATCCCCACATTTAACAAAAACCTTACTTATTTTAACGCAAGTTGACAAGAAAAGAAAGTATCGATCCTCTGACTATGCGGTGTAAGAATTGGCAATAAAGATGAATATGTGGAATCCCGCTAAATGACTTCCAGCAAAAAACCGGCTCAGCGCCGGCATTCTGCAGTTATTCTTCTCTCACTAAAATATCAGGGCGTCTATAGATGTCCCCTTCATGCTCAACGTCAATGTATGTCCACTTGCCTGTATAGGTTAAAAAGCGGTTCCCCTCTTTCTCTACGACTATCGTATCCTCTGACTTCAATCCAGGCAATGAAGGGTTCCAAGTAAACACTTGTTGCAGCTGAATTTCTTCCTTCGATGAGGGAACTGCAATGATTTCTCTAGATACAAAGCCCGTTTTCCCTCCTTGATGAAGCTTTTTCCAGCTATCAGGGAAGCCTTCTTTTTCATACTGAGCAATACCTGCTTTCAATACATCTCCCAATGTCTTACCAGGGCGCGTGGCAGCATTCATGACCGTGTCAATTCGTGCAAGCCGCTCTTTGTTCTCTTCAAGCTCCTTTGGAAGCTGACCGAAGTAAACAGACCTTGTGACATTCGCCACGAGTCCATGCCGTTCAGCGCAAAGAACAACAAGCGCATGCTTTTGAAGTTTTTTGTCTGTCGGAATTGGATGACGGTATTGATGAATCCGGTCATCTGTTGCCACAAGCAGTACCTCTATCGTCATTCCGTGGGCGATCGCTTTTTGAGCCGCAAGCGAAGCGATTTCGTGCTCCGTCTGTCCTGGAACGATTTCTTTACAGACACTCTCTACAATGACTGCTGTTTCATGACAAAGCGTTTCATATTGGCGGAGCTGTGATGCGGAAAGAATGGATCGGACTTGCGACAAATCCGGCTCGATCCATTCGAATCCATCCATTTGAATGTCTGACCCGATCCGTTTGTCTTTTGTGAGTGTTTGAATGTGTGCCGTATCATCCTCAAACCAATCCATCGTTACCACTTGAAATGGGTGATCGATATACGCCATCTCTTCTTCAATGATCCGCTTTTCTTCCATTTGATTCACAATGAGGACGATGTCGTCTTTTAACACAAGCAGCTTGCACACGCCCTCTGGTGTATTTAACACGATGTGATTTCTTCTTCCTCCTGTCAGCCAGGAGAAGTTATTACGCTTTTGAATCAAGACACCGTCGAGCTGTTTTTCTTCCATTAATGTTCTTACTTGTTCAATCATCTAATCACCTGCCTATATGAGTGTATGAATGAAACGTTTAAAAGCTGTTTTCCCTTGCTCGGTTCTTTTAAACACACCCGCCTGTGAGAGAATACGAGAAAAAATCATACCGACTTCTTTTTGTAAAATGGCTTCTGTATTGTCCTCTGTAAAGGTATTCTCTTCAAGCAGACGCTTTGCCCATGTTTCGTGTTTCGTAATAGCAGGGCGGGCTTTGATTTCTTCAAGGGGGTTTTTGGATAACAGCGCTTCTTTTAATTGACTTAATTCCTCTGCTAATCTACCAGGAAGAACTGCAAGACCCATCACTTCAATTAATCCGATATTCTCTTTTTTAATATGATGGACTTCTTCGTGCGGGTGGAAAATTCCATCCGGGTGCCGCTTGTTTGTACGATTATTGCGCAGCACTAGATCTAATTCATAGTCATCGCCATGGCGGCGTGCAATGGGTGTAATGGTATTATGCGGTGTCTCTCCTGTATGAGCTAGCAGCTCTACTTCTTCATCTGAGTACATTTTCCACTTGGTTAAGATAAAGTCTGCGGCGTCTGCAAGCGTCTGCCGGTCGCTGCTTCGAAGCCGGATGACAGACATCGGCCATTTCACAATGCCAGCCCTCACATTCGGAAAGGCATTCAGAGAAAAGACATCTTCCACCTCCGCTTTCGCCATCGGAAATTCATGCGCACCGCCCTGAAAATGGTCATGACTTAATATACTGCCCCCGACAATCGGAAGGTCGGCGTTCGATCCGATGAAGTAGTGAGGGTATATATATATGAAAGAAAGCAATCGTTCAAAGGTCTTTTTGGTGATGCTCATCGGCTCATGTTCGCCTTTGAACACAATGCAGTGCTCGTTGTAATACACATAAGGTGAAAATTGTAGAAACCAAGATTCATCTGTGAGTGTCACAGGAATAATCCGGTGATTCTGTCTCGCTGGATGGTTGATCCGCCCCCCAAACCCAACGTTTTCTTTGCAAAGGAGACAAAGAGGATATTGTTTTTGACTAAGCTTTTTGGCTTCAGCGATTGCTTTTGGATCCTTTTCCGGCTTTGATAGATTAATTGTGATCTCCAGCACGCCGTCATCTGTTGGTGTAAACCACTGCACATTTTTGGCGATTCTGCCTGTATGAATATAGTGTGCGTGCTGCTGCATTTCATAGAACCAGCTTGTAGCCGCCTCTGGCCCTTCATGCTGGCGTTTCTCTTCAAACTTTGCGTAGATGACACTTGGAGGCGCCACCAAGCATCCCATGATTTTCGCATCTAGTAAATCGCGATACGTATCCGTCCCCTCAGGGATAAGGCCAGTCTCAACTGCCCAATCCAGCATCGGCATTAAGATGTCTTCAAGCTCCGCCTCCCCTGAGACTGTTCTCGGCTCAGCTTCATCCAGCCCAAGCACCTCAAGCAGCCGATTTCTCGTATAATCGATATCTAGTCGTGTGATCAGCTCTTGATTGATCCCGTATTGAATCAGCTGTTCCAGTTTTTCAAAAATATCAACCGCCATTCTCTCTGTCCCCTCTCTTGCCTGCCTGTTATGCGTTATTTACTCTGGTAGCCGTCTGGATGCTTCTGAAACCAATCCCACGCACTTTGAATGATGGTGTGAAGGTCAGCATATTGAGGTGTCCACCCTAATTCTTGCAGTGCTTTTTCAGAAGAAGCAATCAGCTTTGCTGGATCTCCCGTGCGTCTGTCAGCCACCTGTGCTGGGATCGCATGCCCCGTGACGTTTCTAACAGCATCTACTACCTGCTTCACGGAGAAACCAGTGCCATTCCCTAAGTTATATGTTGCACTTTCTTTTCCAGCGCGCAGACGATCAACAGCTAAGATGTGCGCGTCTACTAAATCCATGACATGAATGTAATCCCTAATACACGTGCCATCCTCTGTCTCATAATCATCACCGTAAATCATGATCTGATCTCGTTTTCCTAAAGCCACTTGCAGAATGATCGGAATGAGATGTGTCTCAGGCTGATGATCCTCTCCGACAAGTCCTTCTGTATGAGCGCCAGCTACATTAAAGTAGCGAAGCACGACGTATTTCATTCCATATGCCTGCTCAGACCACTTCAGCATTTTTTCAATGGCTAGTTTCGTTTCTCCATAAGGATTGGTTGGATTCGTCTCATCCGTTTCAACGATCGGCACTCGCTTTGGTTCACCATATGTGGCAGCGGTTGAAGAGAAAACGATGTGTTTCACATTAAATTCATTCATCACCTGAAGTAAGGCTGTTGCTCCTCCAACGTTGTTGTCATAGTACTTTAGCGGGTCTGTTACACTCTCGCCGACAAGTGAATCTGCGGCAAAGTGCATCACCGCTTCTATTTGATGTGTTTTGAAAACCTGTCTTAAAAAATCTTGATCTCGTAAATCTCCCTCTTCTAAAACAGCTCCCTCCAAAACAGCTTCTTTGTGGCCTGTCTGCAAATTATCCACTACCACCACTTGTTCACCTTTCGCTAAAAGAGCAGCTACCGCATGGCTGCCAATGTACCCTGCTCCCCCGCACACTAAAATTGTCATTACACTTCCTCCTTCGTGAGTTCTCTTGCGCCGCCTCCAATTCCAGCTGTGTAAAAAGAGGCTTGAATGCCTGTCTTCTCTTGATAAATCGCACCCGTTTCTTTTATAAATGATGCCAGCTGCTTTTCTTTCACAATACTGATGGTGCAGCCGCCAAAACCCGCGCCCGTCATACGAGAGCCAATCGTTCCAGGATGGAGCCAAGCGGCTTCTGCAAGTGTATCTAGTTCAAATCCAGTCACTTCATAATCATTCTTTAAAGAGAGATGAGAAGACTTCATGAGGGCGCCTATTTCTTCCATTTTATCATTTTTCAGAAATTTGACTGCTTTTATGGTCCGCTCGTTTTCTGTCACTACGTGTCTTGCACGTTTAAGGCATGTTTCATCCTGAATCAAATGGGCATGTTCGGCAAATTCATCTGCCGTGAGCTCACATAAGTGGGCAAGATCGATTTCTTTTCGTAAATCGTTTAAAGCTGATTGACACTCTGACCGGCGTTCATTGTATTTGGAGTCTGCCAGTGTCCGCTTTTTGTTTGTATTGGCAATGACAAGCGCCAGTCCCTCTTGCCGAAACGGACTGTATTGAAAATCAAGGGTATCGCAATTGAGCAAGATGGCGTGATCTTCTTTTCCAAGAGCAATTGAAAACTGATCCATGATGCCGCAATTGACGCCAATAAATTCATTTTCTGCACGCTGCGAAAGGAGGGCAAGACGGGCATTTGAAACGCCGAATGAATGCCATTCATTGATGAAGACGGCGGTGACAAGCTCAATCGAGGCAGAGGAAGACAGGCCTGCGCCATTAGGAATATTGCCGCCGTATACAATGTCAAAGCCTTCTTCTATCTTCATCCCTGCTTCGATAAACTGATGGAACACACCCTTCGGATAATTCGCCCAGCCGTCCGATTCTAAGTAAGCGATTTCAAAAAGGTCGAATTCTTTCACACCATCGCCATCAAAGTTCAAGGAATACATTCTCACGCGGCCATCTGTCCGCTTTGCACATGCTGCATATGTACCGAGAGTGAGCGCACAAGGGAATACATGACCTCCATTGTAATCTGTATGTTCACCAATCAAGTTCACTCTTCCCGGGGCAAAAAAATAGCGTAGTTCTTCTTCTCTATCCCCAAATTGCTGGTGAAATGCCGTGCGTAACATATCGATCATATCCATTCCCCTTTTCTCTTCTGATACTCTTATTTTAGTTGCCTGAACTGCGTAAGTTCAATGGTAAAAAAATCGTTAAAAAATACCCTTTTTTTGCTGTGAATGGTACGATGTGATATGAGGTGTACCATGATTCAAAATAGAAAAAGGTTGTTTTTTGCTGTGAAGGAGGTTTTCCAATTTGAAGAAGGAAGCATTTGCATTTCGTTTTCACCATTCTGATGTTACATTGCCGGCACAAATATGGTCTGTTGGCTGGGAGGTTCAATCATCTTCGTTATACAGCTGGAATGGCGTGGAGCGGAAGGATCAGGGCAAGTGCATCTTTCAGCTCACACTGTCTGGACATGGCATGATTGAAATCGGACAGAAGCGGTTTAAAGTCTTGCCGGGGCAGGCCTTTCTTGTGAAAAGCCCTAGTGCCTATCAATATTATTTTCCAGAGGACAGTGAGCATTGGGAATTTCTCTATTTGACGCTTTATGGGGAAGCCTGCGATCTTTGCTTTGACCAATTTATAGATCAAGGAAAGCAGGTCATGCGTTTTCATCCTCATTCCAAACCGATCCGCCTGCTGAAGAAAATTTATGATGAAGCCAGTGAAAGACGGATAACCAATCCATTTGAGGGGTCTAGCCTTGCTTATCAATTTGTCATGGAACTGTATTCATATTTGCCAAAGCTTGAGGGACAAATGGAGAAATGGCCTGAGCCTATCGTCCAAGCGGCCTTGTTTGCCAGCCATCATTTTCACGAGGAAATTGGCCCAGACGATATGGCAGCTGCGGCACGTTTATCCAAAAGTCATTTTACGAGAGAATTCAAAAAGGCCACTGGCTTCACACCTATTCACTACTTAACCAATATCCGGTTAGAAAAGGCGGAAACATTACTAAAAACAACGAAATACTCGATTGAAGAAATCGCCATACAGTGCGGCTACCGAAATGCGAATTACTTGAATAAAGTCTTTCGAAAGAAAATCGGCATGTCTCCAAAGCAACTGCGGGAAACAAGCGATGCATAATAAAAAGCAGCCGCTGCATCATTGGCTGCTTCTTTTACGCTTTTGACAGGTCAACATGAATTCTCCCTTGTCTTAAAACAATGGTCATTTGTGTATCAGGGGTCATTAAGTTTTCTAAAATGTCCGTTGCCGTTTGAAGCGCAATGTCCATTCGGTTGATCTTTTCCTTTTCTTGTTCCGAAAACGCTTCTGGATGTGCGGTCATTTCTTTGACTAGCCTCAGCACTTGTTCATGCTGCTTTTCTGTTTGTTGATATATGGCATCATATAAGTCGTCTGGCCTGCTGCTCATTTCACATCACCTATCTTTTTTTATGTGTTAAATCGCATCTTCTTTTGTTTTCTTGAAGACGAACCACTTACTGGCGACATAATTGACCACCACAATCACAAAGTTGACGAGAATTTTTGCGACGGTTTCATTGAGCGCCATTTGGCTCACAAATAAAATCATCAGCCCCAGATCTACACCTAGAGACATGAGACGGACACTAAAAAATGAAGAAAGCTCACGCATGAGGCTTTTTGTGTCACGAGCCTTTTGCTTGAAGACATACTTCTTATTGGTGATATAAGCAAAGAGAACAGCAAATACCCATGAAACAACCGTAGCTGTTTTGTAATCCATGGAAAACATCTCAACGAATAAATAGAAGCTGACGATATTGACAATGGTTGTACACACACCCATCACAAGATACATGACAACTTCTTGATACTTTTGAAAAAGGCTATACATGTCTTTCTTCATTCCTTCTTGGTGGTTTCTGTTTCTTTTAGAATACCATCTTGAGAAGAACTTCCCAAACGAACAATATGTATGTCCTGCAAAGATGAAATTTGTTCTACTCGATGGCAAATGTCAACACAATTGGTTTATATGAGTCAAATGTTTTAGGTCTTTATCATTATTTTAATTTATAATCTTTCAACTGACTTTACAATTGTTTATTATTAGAAGTAAGATTTCAATATTTATGGGTTTTTTAGTCATTTTTTTAGGGACGTGGTAGGTGATAGATTTTACAAAATAGGTTAAATGTCATCATTTTTCGACAAAATTTATTTTGCGCTGTTTTCAACCACACGTACAGTTACTAGACGGTTTGTTCAAGTCATTGGTTGCAGTGAATATGTCTTATTGAACTGGAGGATATTATGGATACGCAAGTGAAAAGAAGAGTTGACGAAGAGTGGGTTTATTTGATTCAGGAAGCGAAAAAAATTGGACTAGGCATCGAAGAAATACAAGCTTTTTTAACATCCAACGGTGATCAGAAGATGATAAACAAACCGTAAATCAACGCCGTTATCCTTTGTCTTTCAGACTGCTTTGGCTATAAGTTCTGACCTGTCAATTGACCTTTTGAAAATCCTTTCATGACGATACGCTACAATAATTGAACACCTCTCCATACCAATCCCTTCACTCAATGGGGTTCTGTCTTTCTATATTAGGAGGACAGTCCATTTCCTGTTCTTTATATGATCCCTTTTTTAGCCGTCATTCATGAAAATTGTCCTTCTCTCGTTATAAAACCAAGCTGCTCACCCATATATTAAGCATGAAAACAACGAGAAAGCAGAAAGGTGGGTAGAGCGTGAGTTCAGATTCCCTTTCGTATTATCACCAAAAAAAGGATCAGTATTATCATGGGGTAAACCCGGTCATCGTCAGCCGTATCCGCGCGGAATGGACGTCTTTGTTGGATATCGGATGCGGCACAGGCAAGCTTGGAAAAGTCCTGAAACAAAAGGGCCGGACCATTTATGGCATTGAGTCATTTGAAGATGCAGTAAAAGAGGCTAAGCAAGAGCTGGATCATGTTCTCTGCGGAAATATTGAACAGATGGCTCTCCCTTATCAACATGAACAATTTGACTGCATGATTTTCGGAGACGTCCTCGAGCATTTATTGGACCCTTGGGCCGTTTTAAAAAAGGTGAAACCCTTCCTTAAAAAAGAGGGTGCCATCCTGTCATCTATTCCAAATATCGGCCACATTTCCACGGTTTTAGAATTACTAGCCGGCAGATTTACTTATACAGATGCAGGGTTAATGGATCAAACACATTTACGTTTCTTCACCCTTCACGAAATACATGCACTCTTTCATTCAGCGGGTTTTCACATTCGCGAATTCGAGGCCATTCGCGTACAGCATCCTTCCTATGCAAGCGTGTTGAATGATTTACATGAATTACTCATGAAACACGGCATTCGTTCTGATTTTCACGAGTCTGCTACAGCCTATCAATATGTGGTCGAGGCGGTTCCATTTCATGAGTAATCCGACGATTCTGTTTGTTTTATGTGTGAATGATGAATCGATGTTTCAAGCTTGCTTCCGGCAGCTCGCTTCACTTCCGGCTCCTCATGGATACCATGTGGAGGTCTTACCAATCAGACAGGCATCAAGTATGACCTCTGCATACAATGAAGCCATCACTCATCCAGCTCAGTTTAAAATTTATCTTCATCAGGATACCTTGATTGTCAAACAGCATATGCTGCTTGAACTCATCCCGCTTTTTTTACAAAATCCATCACTTGGCATGGTTGGCGTGATTGGAGCAGAAAACGTGCCTGACAATGGAATTTGGTGGGAGAGTTCTGATTGCAGGGGAAAAGTCATTGAATATCGTCACGACACCTATCAGCTGCTTTCGTTTGAAAGAGACCGTCAGCAGCCCGAAGCGCAAGATTATATCAAAGCTGCGGCCATTGATGGTCTATTCATGGCAACACAATACGATGTGAGGTGGCGTGAGGACCTCTTTGACGGCTTTCATTTTTATGATGTCTCGCAGTCCTTTGAATTCACTCAGAAGGGCTATAAAGTTGGGATTGCAAGACAAGAAGAGCCTTGGTGTATTCATAAATGCGGAGATCATTTTGACGCAGAAGCATATGAAAAAGCGAGAGAAACATTTCTTGCAAATTATCGATAGAAAGCACCCTTTTCGGGTGCCTTTTTTATGATATACTGTCATAAACAGCCAGATCGTCTCATATGCATTGGAGTACCTTGTCCCTAATTCGTACAAAGGAGGAAACAATGGCAGACAAAAAAGTTCATTATAAGAAGGTTGCCGCTTCAGAGGATTTTCGAAAACTTCTTGAGGAAAAACGCAGATTTATCGTACCGATGACGATTTTCTTTTTTCTCTTTTACTTTTCACTTCCGGTTGCTACATCCTACTTCACCTTTTTGAACACGCCGGCAATTGGCGCGATCTCATGGGCTTGGTTATTCGCCCTCACACAATTTGTCATGACCTGGGTTTTATGTGGACTTTATGCAAAAAAAGCAGCTAAGTTCGACAATTATGTAAGCGCTTTAAAAACTGAATCAAGAGGTGATGACGAATGAGCATGACCGCTTTTATTTTGTTCGTAGCGATCGTAGGTCTCACATTGGTCATCACATATTTTGCTGCGAAAAAAACAAGCAATGCGAGTGATTTTTACACAGCAGGCGGAGGTCTGACTGGGTTTCAAAACGGCCTTGCCATTGCTGGCGACTATATGTCTGCTGCATCATTTTTAGGGATTGCTGGAATGATCGCGTTAAACGGATTTGACGGTTTTTTCTATAGCATTGGTTTTCTAGTAGCGTATCTTGTCGTTCTTTACGTTGTGGCTGAACCGCTACGAAATCTAGGGAAATATACGATGGCCGATATGATCGCTGCACGATTTAAGCGCCCTGCCATTCGAGGGGTTGCCGCCTTTAATACCATTACAGTCTCCACTTTTTATATGATTGCACAGCTTGTTGGAGCAGGTGCATTAATCAAGCTACTTCTTGGCATTGATTACTGGATCGCAGTGCTGATCGTGGGTGTCCTGATGACCATTTATGTCGTGTTTGGCGGCATGATTGCGACCAGCTGGGTACAAATCACAAAGGCTGTGCTTCTCATGCTTGGGACGCTCATTATTTCTCTGCTTGTGTTTGCAAAGTTTGATTTTAGTCTGCTGAAGATGTTTGAACAGATGAAAACTGCAACCCCGCTTGGTGAATCGTTTCTTCACCCGGGAAATAAATATGATGTGCCTTTAGAAACCTTGTCTCTTAACCTCGCCTTAGTGCTTGGGACAGCAGGTTTGCCGCACATTTTGATCCGTTTTTACACAGTAAAGGATGCGATTTCTGCGCGAAAATCGGTTCTTTCTGCTACTTGGATCATCGGGATTTTTTATTTAATGACGGTTTTCCTTGGCTTCGGTGCTGCTGCCTTTGTTGGAACAGAAGCGATCACAGCAGCAGATGCAGCCGGAAATATGGCCGCGCCTCTTCTGGCACAAGCCCTTGGAGGAGATTTATTATTTGCCTTTGTTTCCGCTATCGCTTTTGCGACCATATTGGCAGTGGTGACTGGTCTTGTTTTATCCGCCGCGTCAGCTTTTGCCCATGACTTTTATAGTCAGATTATCCGCAAAGGAAAAGCGAGTGAGCGGGAGCAGGTGAAGGCGGCACGCTTTGCTTCAATCGGCGTGGCGATCCTCTCCATCATTCTTGCATTATTTGCCCAGTCCTTAAACGTCGCTTTTCTTGTGTCTCTTGCCTTCGCAGTCGCAGCGAGTGCGAATTTACCTTTGATTATCTTCACTGTTTTTTGGAAACGTTTTAACTCTACGGGTGCCATTGCCGGAAGCTTAACAGGCCTTCTGAGTGCACTGATCATCGTCTCGCTCAGCCCAAGCGTTTGGGACCCATCAGGAGCAGCCATCTTCACAGGAGAGCCGCTCATCCCGCTGTCGAACCCTGGGATTATCTCAATTCCACTCGGATTCCTTGCCGCATACTTAGGCACGATATTCTCTTCTGAAAAAGCAGATGAAGACACCTTTACGGAAATTCAAGTAAAGGCACATACAGGCATGCATATGGATACTGATTCATAAGGAAAAGCCGGCTGCACAGCCGGCTTTTTAATAGCGCTGGAATAACTCTGGGTTTTTCGGAACGTTTTCTAAATAAACGATCTTCCCGTGGTCGTCCAGCTCGGCGATATCAATTCCTTCTGCTGTATAGACACGGCCATCCGAAAGTTTTCCGCAAACGGCCCAGTTTGTTTCATACTTTCCATCTTCTCTTTTTATCCACCCATCCCACATATGCTTAATGTCATCATGTACGTGGAAAAATGTGTTCAAAAACTGTGTGAATGCTTGGATACCAGGCTTTTGGGCGCCATTTAAGACAATCATGACATCTTCAGAAAACAATGCCAGCAATTCATCCAGTTTCTCCTGCCCTTTTCCTGCTTCATCGTATCGGCGAAAATACGTATTGAGCACTTCCATGTTGATTCTCCTTTATTTACCTGTCATTTCGAAAATAATCGAACTATATAATTGTACACAATTGTTTCTATCCTGTCTATTTTCCCCGGCATAAGAAAAGACATGAATTGATTCAATCCATGTCTCCTTCAGATTAAAGAGATGCTTTTTCTGCTACAACAAGTGATTTCAGCTCTTCTGCTGCTTTTTTTGGATCGGCGCTCTGGCTAATAGCACTAATGATGCTTATACCGTCTGCCCCAGCTTGTATCACTGGTGCAGCGTTATCGTATGTGATCCCTCCGATACCTACAATCGGAATCTGAAAGCCATGACGGCGGACTTCAGTGATCAAAGACACACCCTGGACACTGCGTGTATCCTTTTTCGTTTCCGTTGGATAGACTGGGCCCATCCCGACATAATCTGCTCCGTCCTTCATGGCTTGTTTTACTTCATCTAGGTTATGCGTCGACACGCCTAATATTTTATTCCCGATCCTTTCTCTAACGTCTTTTGCATTTGTGTCTTCCTGTCCAACATGAACGCCATCTGCATCAAGATCAATCGCTAGCTGTACATCATCATTCACAATAAAAGGAACATTTGCTTCTTGGCAAAGCGCTTGAATTTGACGAGCCAATTGTTTCTTCTCATCACCCTGCAAAGCTTTTTCACTCTTTTCACGAAATTGAAACATGGTGATTCCGCCTTGAATGGCCTCTTTCACAACATCAAGCGGCTGCCTCGTTGTATTCGCTGTGCCCATAATAAAATAAACCGATAATTGCTGTTTGATTTGCTGTTGCTCAGCCTTTGTCATGTGAAACTCCCCCTATTTTCCCTAACGTCAGCACTTCATCTCCGGTTGTGTGTGATAGTTCGTTTAACAATTCCATTTGAAAAGTTCCCGGTCCTTTATCCTTTGCGTGCAGAGCTGCCCTTTCAGCGGCGACACCATAAAACAGCAATGCAGCGGCCGACGCATGAAGCGGCTGTTCACCTGCTGCACAAAATGCCCCGATGACTGACGTCAGCAAACAACCGGTTCCCGTCACCTTGGTGAGCCATTCATGTCCATTATGAATGGACAGCACCTCATCTCCATCTGACACCACATCGACTTTTCCTGTAATTACCACTATTGTCTGAAGTGCAATAGACGCTTGTTTGGCTAATGCCGATACATCTCCATTCGCCGCTTTCGCATCAACGCCTTTTGACTCCCAGCCATCCACTCCAAGTAAATGAGCCACTTCAGCAGCATTTCCTCTGACAACGGTCATTTTCACTTTCTTTAACAGCTGTTTAGCGGCATTCGCTCGAAACGTTGTCGCACCGACGCCGACAGGATCTAACAAAACAGGTACACCTTTTTCATTGGCGGCTTGTCCAGCGAGTATCATAGCTTCCACCGTCTCTCTGGTCAGTGTGCCAATATTAAGCACAAGTGCATCCGCTAATTGCGCCATTTCAGCCACTTCTTCTTTGGCGTTTGCCATGACTGGCGAAGCACCTAAAGCAAGCAGTCCATTCGCTGTAAAATTCGTCACGACTTGATTGGTGATATTATGAACGAGTGGATTTTTTTCTCGAACCTTCTCCAATAAATGAGACGCGCAGCTTGTTTTCATCCGTATCGTCCTCCCTTTTACTCTGCATCCCACACGTAGGATTTCGTATGCTTTAACCATTCTCTTGCCGCAAACGACAAATAGCGGTCTTTACGCCAAATGACACCTAAATGCCACGGGATCGATGGGTTTAGGGAAATGACCTTTACCTTTTCAGGATCAAGATCACGGCAGATTCGTTCTGGCAGAAGTCCAATCCCTAAGTTTTCAGCTACCATTTCACTAATGAAATCCCACTGAGACGTTTCATAAATGACATTTGGCCGAAATCCCGCATTCATACATTCATTCAAAATCCGGCTGTGCAGAACAAAATCTTCTCTAAAGAAAATAAAAGACTCTTCCCTTAAATCAGCTAAATGTACCTCCTCACGACCAGCCATCGGATGGGATGGGTGCGTTACGAGCTTCATGTTCTCTTTAATAATGGTGTACGTATGAAAAATTTTATCATTTGCAGGCAGTACAATGACACCAATATCAAGCGACCCATCCTCAACTCCTTCTTCTACTTTAATAGAGCCGTGCTCAACCAATTGAAATGTGACATCTGGATATTGCTGGCGGAATTCCCCCATGACATTCGGGAAGAAACTTGACCCAATCATCGGCGGCAGTCCGATTCGAATATGCCCTTTTTTCACATTCATTAAATCATTTAATTCGCTCGTTAAATTCTGAAATGACTGTGTAATTTCACTCGCCTGTGTATACATGGTTTGGCCAGCATCTGTCATTTCAACCTGCCGGCCATTGCGGTAAAACAACTGGACCCCCAGCTCATCCTCCAGGTTTTTGACCATCTTGGAAATGGTCGGCTGCGATACGTAAAGGGACTGCGATGCTTTCGTGAAGCTCTTTAACCTTGCCACTTCTAAGAAATATGTTAAATGTCTGATGTCCATATGCTTCATCCTCCCTATAGACAAAAGGAATAATTACTATTCGATATATGTATTTTACCTATAACTGAACGTGCTGTACACTTTAAAGTAAGCTCATCACTTGGAACGTTGTCATGTTTTTGTGAAACACTGAACAATTTATATAGAAAAAGGAGTGAACAGAAAGTGAAATTGCTCAAAACGCCGCTGATTGCTGCCCTTCAGATTATGGCCTTGTTTATTTTTGCGAAATTCATGAATGTGCTGGCGGCCTTTTTGCATTTAAGAATTCCGGGCACGATCTTAGGCATTCTTGTCATTTTCTTATTACTTCATTTTAAGATCATTCAATTAAAATGGATAGAACTTGGCGCCGTATGGCTGCTCGGAGAACTGCTGCTTTTCTTTATTCCATCAGCAGTTGGTGTCATTGATTATGGAAAACTGCTTTCTCAATCTGGCACAAGTATTGTCCTTGTCGTCTTAATTAGTACGTTTGTGGTCATGCTCTCAACTGGTATCATGACGCAAATGATTGCGAAACGAAAGGAGCGGAAAAAGCTATGTTAGTTGGCGGACTATTTCTGATTTTAACAGTTCTTTTATATCTCGGATCAAAAGCGGTGTACAAACGGCATCCGAAGGTTTATGTCTCACCGTTACTTGTCACTCCGCTTGTCCTTGTCGTCTTGCTGTTAATCGTCAACATTCCTTACGATGCTTATAATCAAGGCGGGAAATGGCTCACGAATATGCTGCAGCCTGCGACTGTTGCTTTTGCCATTCCTTTATATAAGTATTTTCATATCCTGAAGAAGCATGCAGTGGAAATTATTTTGAATGTGGCTTGCGGCTCTGTCATTGCGATCTTATCAACGGCATTCATCGCCAAGTTGTTTCATCTGGACACAGGCCTTATTGAGAGCCTTGTCCCAAGATCGGTCACAACACCTGTAGCGATGAGTGTGTCAGAAATGATCGGCGGCATGCCGTCCGTTACGGCCGTATTTGTCATTTTAACCGCACTGTTTGGATCGATTATCGGTCCAATGGTGATCCGTTATTTCCGCATCGATAATGACATTGCCATGGGCGTCCTGCTTGGAACAGGTGCACACGGTGCAGGAACATCGAAGGCCTTTGAAATGAACTCCGTCTCAGGGACGATCTCAAGTGTATCGATGATTATTTCAGCCATTATTACATTATGTGCAGCGCCTATCCTTATGTCGTTTGCCTTATAGAAAAAAGCCATTCCTTATCGGAAATGGCTTTTTCTTATGCTTGTATGAAGACAACCTTTAAATAGTTTCCTTCGGGATAATTCTTCGTTGTACGGAAATCCTCAGGAAGTGTATATTCTTCAAGTATCCGATAGGTTTGCCCTGATTCTTTAAAAGCCTGTGCAATAAACCCTTTAAATTTCTTCATGCCAAATGCACTGCTATTCGTTGATGCCACAATGACGCCGTTCTCAGCTGTAATTTGGATGGCTTCTTTTAATAGCTTCTTATAATCCTTCGCCGCACTGAATGTGTGCTTTTTCGTTCGTGCAAAGGAAGGCGGGTCTAAGATGACGAGATCATAGGTCCAG
This sequence comes from Bacillus sp. I-2, assembly GCF_001974945.1. Classification (NCBI taxonomy): domain Bacteria; kingdom Bacillati; phylum Bacillota; class Bacilli; order Caryophanales; family Bacillaceae; genus Bacillus; species Bacillus sp. I-2. The sequence continues at coordinate 147,524 of NZ_LZRW01000042.1, forward strand.
CCTTTTTTCGCTGCAAACGGAAAATATTTAAAGACATCCATGACTTTGATATCCTGCCCGTCCACATCAATACCATTGACTTCAAACTGCTCAGATGTTTTTTTCAAGCTGCGGTTTGCAACATCCACACTTGTCGTACGGCTCGCTCCACCAAGCGCAGCTGCCACTGAGAAAGCGCCTGTGTAAGAAAACGTATTGAGCACAGTCTTTCCTTTTGCATAACGGTCTCGGATCGATTTTCTCACATGACGCTGATCAAGGAAGATACCCGTCATCGCGCCATCATTTAAGTAAACCGCCACGTTCATCCCGTTTTCTTTCACGATGAGAGGAAATTCACCTTTCTCTCCCTTCACAAAATCATCATCTTCTATATACTGTCCAGACGTATCAAATCGTTTCTTTTCATAAATGCCTTTATAGTCTGGATATACCTGCTCAAGTGCAGCCAATACATCTTCCTTTAATGTATAGACTCCTTCGCTATACCATTGGATGAGGTAGAATCCGTCATAATGATCAATCGTGACGCCGCCAATTCCATCACCCTCTCCGTTGAAGACGCGGAAAGCAGTCGTCTGTGCATCACGAAATAAATGCGTTCTGCTTTTCGCCGCCTGCTCAAGCCTAGAGACAAAGAAAGTTTGATCTATTTTTTCGTTCGCATCAAAGGTTAGGACCCAGCCGATTCCTTTATTTTGTACACCATAATACCCTTTTCCTAAAAAAGCGCCTCGCTCATCTACCCATTCAATGAGCTCGCCTTCCCGTACACCGTTCACATGCGATACTGCATCTTTGGAAATGAGCGGATATCCTTTTTTCACTTGCTCCGCAAATGTTTGTTTTAATGAGATTTTTTTCATTTGTGTCATCCTTATCCTAAATTGACTCTCTCTATCCTACCATATGAATGTATACGTTACTTCTATTATGATAAGATGAGGAGAAAAATATCAACATGACATAGAGGAGGCACTTCGTTTGACGACATTACGCTTAGATCATACAGGTATTATGGTTTCGAATATTGATCAGTCGATTGATTTTTATGAAAAAGTGGTGGGCATGAAATTAAAGGACCGCATCACTCATACAAATGGAGTGATTGAGCTTGCCTTTCTCGGTTTTAAAGATGAAACCGAAACGGAAATTGAGCTCATCCAAGGCTACAGCAGTGACCTGCCATCTGAAGGGAAGGTCCATCATCTCGCTTTCACAACAGACAATATTCATGCTGAATTCAATCGTATTCAAAAACTGCAAATTGAATTAATTGATGAAGAAATCACGACATTACCAAATGGATATTGTTACTTCTTTTTCAGAGGACCAGACCAAGAATGGATCGAATTCTTCCAGCGCTAATATTTCCTAGGAAATGGGGCCGCTAAATCTCTCCATTTATTCATAAAGAAAAGAGTAAGAGCATATACATGCCCTTACTCTTTTTTATAACACTTTACTAAGAAATGATTTTGTACGCTCATGCTGCGGGTTCCCAAAGAGAGCTTCCGGTTTGTCTTCCTCGACAATATATCCGCCATCCATAAAGATGACACGGTCTCCTACTTCTCTTGCAAAGCCCATTTCATGTGTGACCACAATCATTGTCATGCCTTCGACAGCTAACTGTTTCATTACAGCTAATACATCCCCCACAACCTCAGGATCAAGAGCCGATGTCGGCTCATCGAATAATAGTACTTTCGGGTCCATTGCCAAGGCTCTTGCAATGGCGACACGCTGTTTTTGTCCACCAGATAATTGATTAGGAAAGCTTTGAGCTTTGTCTTTTAAGCCGACTTTTTCAAGCAAGTCTAACGCTTTTTCGACTGCTGCCTTCTTCTCGATGCCTTTTACCTTGATCGGTGCAATCGTGATATTTTCTAAAACGGTTTTATGAGGGAATAAATTAAAGTGCTGAAACACCATGCCTACTTCTTGTCGTACTTTATTGATATTCACTTTTGGGTCTGTAATCGTGTGTCCGTGGACAACGACTTCTCCAGCCGTGATATCTTCTAATTTATTGAGGCATCTTAGAAACGTGCTTTTCCCTGATCCAGAAGGACCAATGACACACACTACTTCCTTTTCCTCGATGACTGCGTTAATATCCTTTAACACTTCGTGGTCGCCAAAAGATTTCTTTAAGTTTTTCACCGTAATCATACTCATTTGATATCAAATCTCCTTTCTGCGTAGCTAGCCAGTAGAGAAAGTAAATAAATGATCACGAAATAAATGACACCGACAATAAGCCAGACATTCAAAGGATCAAATGTAGCCGATGCTTGAACTTGTCCTCGCTGCATAATATCGGCAATCCCGATAATAGATAAGAGAGATGTATCCTTCAAACTGATGATGGCCTGGTTTGTAATCGCCGGGAGCATCCGGCGGAATGCCTGCGGAAGGACGATAAAGCGCATGTTTTGCCCCCCTGTAAAGCCTAATGAGCGCGCAGCTTCTGTTTGTCCTTTATCAATAGACTGAATCCCTGCACGAATAATTTCTGAGAAATAAGCCCCTGCATTAATCGCTACTGTAATAATTCCTGCAGGCACTCGATCAAGCGAAATGAATTCAAGTGTATTCAAACCAAAATAAATGAAGAATAGCTGTACAATAAATGGTGTACCTCGAATGGCATTCACAAAAACGAGTGCGATGAAATTTAAGATTTTAAATGGTGACAGACGGAATAATGCCACAATTAACCCGATGATAAACCCTAAAATGATGGCAACAACAAAGATATATAAAGTGGTTTGCAAACCATCCATTAAATACGGAAATGCGTTAATAATAGTATCCATGTTTCTCCCTCCCTAATTCACATACGGCTGACACATAAAGAAAGCGCGCTCGGAGCGCGCCTCGCTTGTGTTATGACTTCAAATATTTATCAATAATTTTGTCATATTCACCGTTTTTCTTTAGGTTCTCAAGGCCTTTATTGATCTTCTTCAATAGGTCTTGGTTTTTCCCCTTCATGACAGAGATACCATACTGGTCTCCATTCAAGCGGTCTCCAACTGTTTTCAATTTTAAATCTTGTTGTGCGATCGCATACGTAATGACAGGATAATCCTCAATTAAGGCATCTGCATTTCCGTTTGATACTTCCTGGAACATAGATGGGCTGTCATTAAATTGAACGACTTCATACCCATATTTATCAGCGTTATCAGATGCGAATTTTGCACCAGTCGTCCCGTTTTTAACAGCTAGCTTTTTCCCCTTTAAATCATTAATAGATTTGATGCTGCTGTCCTTTTTCACAACAACTGTCAGTCCAGCGTCGAAGTAAGGATCTGAGAAATCTACTTTCTTCTTACGCTCATCTGTAATACTCATTCCGCCCATTCCAACATCAAGCTGTCCTGCCTGCATCGCTGGAATGATGCCTGAGAAGTCCATGGCTTCAAGCTTCACTTTGAAACCTTGGTCTTTCGCGATTGCATTAATTAAATCAACGTCTATCCCTTCATATTTACCGCCCTTTTCAAATTCAAATGGCGGATAAGTTGTATCTATCCCAATTTTATATGTGCCTTTGCCTTCTCCCGAACCACTGTCCGATTTTGATCCACAGGCTGCCATGACAAGCACAACAATTAGTCCCATGATCAATAACATCGATTTCTTCATAAAACACGACCCCCATTGTCAGTTTTGTCTAAATATTCGCAATAACAATAATACTATACCACGCTAAATCTATAGTGTGTGATATTTTTTATCAATACCAAAGATCCATACAATTCTAGATCAATAGTCTCTTTAAATTTTACTTTTTTGCGAATAACTCATTTTATTCTAAAAGAAGAGTGATTCACAATTATGATGTGAGATAATCTCACAAAAAACGAGTCAGCGCCTTGATAAATGAAGTTTCTCCCTTGCATACGAAAGCAAACTCAACAACTTCTTTCCTCTCTTTATTGATATTGTAATATATTTTTTTCAAAACCCTCTTTTTACCTAAAAATATGTAAGCGTATACAAAAAGAGCAGTGGCTCCCTATTTCTTTCACTACTGGTTGAATTTACATCAAAAAACATGTTTTACAAACTGCACGAGAGAGCTTAAAATATAAGAAGATACTGGAATATGGGAAGTTGATTCAGAAGAACGGTTACTGATAGATGAAGAAAGGAGGATATGAATTGGCAGAAGCAGGTGTTTTGTCGTCCGTTGATGTAGCGAATATGCTCAATGATTGGTATGTCATGATGAAAAAAAGAGAGATACAAGGTGCTATCCAGTTAAAAGAAGACATTCTTCAAGCGTTTGATCGAATGGAAGAAAATCAAGACGTCTTACTTTACTATCAACTGCTAGAGTACCGTTTTAAAGATCTAATAGAAGATACAGCTTCGTTAGATCATAGTCTTTTTGTTGATGAAAATGCCATCCGTACGGATGATATGCTCAGCTATTATTTCTATTTCTTTAAAGGGATGTATGAAATGCGCAGAGGCAATCAGGATACGGCATTTCACCATTTAAAATTGGCCGAGGATAAATTAGATCTCGTGCACGATGACATTGAAAAAGCCGAATTTCATTATAAAACAGGGTGTCTTTACTATAATATTAGATCCACGCTTCTCTCCATTCACCACTTAAAGATGGCTTCATCTATTTACGACGCAGATCCATGTTATGTGAAAAAATCAATCAGCTGTCAAATGATGCTTGCTTTGAATTATGCGGATCAGTCGAAATATGATGAGTCAGAATCGCTGTTCGAAGAAGTCATTCATTCACTAGAACAGATGGATGATCCAGATTTACTTGGACATGCCTATTGCAATGCAGCCTTTATTAAAAGTCTAAGAAATGAATACAGTGAAGCTGTGCCACTCCTAGAAAAGGCTTTAATGATAGAATCATTCGAAACTTCTTCTCCAGGCGGCTATTTACTTGCCATGTACGCCTACACAAAAGCACTATTTAAGCTGAAAAAGCCAGGTTTGTTCCACTATTATGTACAGCTTTCACTTCAAAAAGCAGAAAATTTAAAACAACGAAACATTTCACTTAAATTATCCATTTTAGAAACACTTATGATTCAGCCAGACAACATGATTGAGCAAATCAAGGATTATTGCGATCAATTAGAATCAATGAATTTCCTTGTTGACCTTGAAGCTATTTGTCAGGATGCAGCAGCTTACTTAACGGATCTTGGGCTTCATGAAGAATCCTCTTATTTTAGAAACAAGGCGTTGTCCTTGAAAACTTGTTAAGAAAATGGAGTGATGTATGATGAAGAATTGGCTCATCACAAGTGCGATTTTAACCCTCTTGATAACAGGTGTTTCTGTTGGTACTTCCATTCAAAAAGACAGTCAATCTGCACAATCTCAAGATATTATTCAAAAGAGAGACCGTGGAACCAACCCTTAATATGAAAAAAGCAGCTGTGATCAAAACAGCTGCTTTTTGATGTGCTAATCAATTTCTCGTTTAATATTCTGCATTTTTTCATCTAAGTAATGGGCAATATCTGCGGCTTCCTTCAGTTCATCAGTCAGCTGATGAGGAACATCGTTTTGCAGTTTATAATAGATTTTATGCTCTAGACTCGCCCAAAAATCCATCGCAATGGTCCGCACCTGAATCTCAACCTTCACATGCTCCACACGATTTGTTAAGTAGACAGGTATCTCAACAATTAAATGAAGGCTTCTGTAGCCATTTGGTTTTGGATGTTGAATGTAGTCCTTCACTTCAAGGATCTTTAAATCCTCTCTTTGCCTCAATACATCCATAATGTTATAGATATCTTGAATAAAAGAACAGATGATGCGGACACCTGCAATATCATGGATATGCTCCTTGGCACATTGTGTCGTGATGTCGCATCCTTTTCTTGCTAGTTTATTCACTATGCTTTCAAAGGATTTAATTCGTGATTTTGTATGCTCTATTGGGTTGTGTCCATGGATTAAATTATACTCCTGGCTGATAATTGAAAACTTTGTATCCATTTCATCTAATGCAAATTTATATACTAATAGTTCATTTTTCCAGTCTTCCATGACATTTTTCAAATCTTCTACATGAGTTGCTGACATATTCATTTTCTTTTTGTCATCTCCTTTTGGGAAACGGCAGCTGCACCGCTTTCCGTTTACTAGACGGAGAGAGGACTCGAATGGTTTTAAAAAATACGCAGTTAGCCTCGTTGTTTGTAATATGTCAGCGCCAGCGCAAGGGCCAGCACAGAGCCTTTCACAATATCCATTGCATAATAAGGGACAGACATCATCACAAGCCCATTTTGTAAGATACCGATGAGTACAGCTCCGATAAAAGTGCCAAATGCGTTTGGTTTACCTGCTCCCATGACGGAAAAGCCGATAAAAGCAGCCGCTACTCCATCCATTAAATATGGTGCACCCGCATTAATTTCTGCTGTCATGACCCTTGATGCCAGTACGATACCGCCGATCGCTGCAAATAACGCAGAAAGCAGATAGGCCGCAATTTTGTATTTGTTCACATGTATGCCAGACAATCGAGCCGCTTCCTTATTCCCACCGATGATGTACATGAATCGGCCGTGCTTTGTGTAGGTCATGAAAACATGCGCAAATAGTACAATGACAGCCATAATAAGAATGATATATGGCACCTGTCCAATTTTGCTGAAAAAGGCAGGAATCGTTCCCGTTGAGAACGTGCCATCGGGAAGCACCATATTTTCAGAAATAGTCGCCCCTTTCGTATACGTTTGAGCCAGCCCTTGAATGATAAACATCATGGCTAATGTCATGAGCATATCTGGAATTTTCATTTTGACGATCATCCATGCATTTAGCAAACCAACAATGATAGAAGCTGCTAGTGCAGAGAGGATTGCAATCAGTGGGTTTTGCGAGAACCATACGAACATAGAAATGACAATCGCATTAGATAGCGTAGCGACTGATCCAACTGATAAATCAAAGCCGTTTACTGCCAATGAGATGGTTAAACCCACCGCAATGATGGTCACTATTGAGATAGATCGTAGAATATTGATGATATTTCCTGATTGCAAAAACGCTGGATTCGATGCCGCAAATACCACAATCAACACGACAATGGTTAAGATTGTGCCATATTGATAAAAGAAATCAAACAGATGAAAGGATGGCCGCTGTTTTTTGATTTGCTGCACAGGGGCTGGAATTTGTTGTTCGCTCATGATTGTCCTCCTGTTGAATGATATAAAAGCTCCTCTTCAGTCGTCGGTGCGGTCATTTCCCGGGCAATGCTGCCATCATATAGCACGTATACTCGGTCTGCGATACCTGCAATCTCTGACAGCTCACTCGACGCATAAATGACAGATTTTCCGCGGGCAGCAAGCTCTGCAATCAGAGTAAAAATATCTTTTTTCGCTCCAACGTCTACACCTTTGGTTGGTTCATCAAAGAGATACACATCTGCCTCAGCCAGTAGCCATTTTCCGATGGCAACCTTTTGCTGATTTCCACCAGATAGGTGCTTCACCTTTGCTTCAAGCGAAGGCGTTTTGACACCAAGCCGTTTGACGATGTCGCCTGCTTCCCGTTTTTCCTTCGAACGATGTAAGAAGCTGAATATCCGTGAAAATGAGTGAAGACTTGCAGCCGTTAAGTTCCACCCCACGCTCTCTTCGGTCAGGATCCCTTCTTTTCTCCGCTCTTCCGGCACAAGAGCCATTCCAGCTCTCACCGCTTGATGAGGCGATGTGATGCGAATGGTTTGACCATGAAGCTGCACGGTCCCCGTCTTTTTTACTGAGGCACCGAAAAGGGCTTTGCACAATTCTGTTTTACCAGCACCGACAAGTCCTGCGATCCCGAGAATTTCTCCTTTTTTGACATAAAAGTGAATGTTGTTTAATTTATGTTGATCGTTTAGCTCTTTCACTTCAAGCACTATAGGTGCATCTTTCAGTGGCCTGCGAGACGGGAATTGCTCCTCTAATGGGGCACCTAGCATTTCTTCAATGACCTGCTGCGGATTTGTGTCTTTGACAAGGTGAGCTGCGACATCCGTTCCATTTCGCATCACAGTCAGTTCATCACAGATGGTGAAAATTTCAGGCATGCGGTGAGAAATAAACACGATCCCCGTCCCATGCTGTTTCAACCGATCAATCATTGAGAATAATTTGCTTGTTTCTGCATGACTAAGCGGAGCCGTTGGTTCATCTAAGATTAAAATGCTGCATTTAATGGAAACGGCCTTGGCAATGAGCACCATCTGTTTTTCAGCAAGGGTCAGATCGCTGACAAGTCGTTTTGTGGAAATGTCGATGTCCATTTCTTTTAATAGCTGAGCCGCCCTGCGATGCAGCTCTTTCCAGCTGACAAATGTTTTTTTCTCAATTTCATGCATCATCATATTCTCACCAACACTTAAGTAGGGAACAAGCGCCGTATCCACTTCTTGATGGACCGTCTGCACACCATATGAGGATGCATCCTTTGGGGTTTGAATGGTTGCCGCCTGGCCATTGATGTGGATGGTCCCGTCGAAGTGGGAATGAGCGCCAGAAAGAACCTTCATTAACGTTGACTTCCCAGCACCATTTGCTCCAATCAGTGCATGGACCGTCCCTTTTTTTAATGTGAAATTTACTTGATCTAACGCTTTGACCCCTGGGAATTCAATTGAAATATTTTTCATACGAACAAGCGGCGCTGTCATTGGTGTCCTCCTTCTCTTGATATCATCTGAAAAACGAAACACCCTCTATGAAAAGAGAGTGCACGTCACTTATTTTGTATAATGCTTCTTCAAGGTCTTCATCCAATCTTCCTCAAAAGCAGTCGATGAACCGAATCCCTTCACTTCGTCTGCAAGATTGACCATGTTAATGGCTTTTCCTGCTTGCTGAAGCTGCTTTTGCGAGATGAGAGAGGCCTCAAGGTCATAGGAAGATGGTGTTTTCTCACCAGCTATTTTCTTCGCAAGAATCCTCACGTCGACTGCACCGATGAGCTTCGGATCAACCGCTGCTGTGTACTTCCACGGACTGTCCTTCGCCGTCATTTCTTGAAGATCCGCATTTGATACATCAATCCCATAAATCTTCACTTCTGTTCTTCCTGCTTCCTTTAACGCTCTTGCTGCCCCAATCGCAAAGGCATCCCATGTGGCAAAAATAGCGTCCAGCTTGCCCTTTGGATACTTATTCAGCATGGCTGCTACTGCATTTTGCGTTTGAACAGACGTATCAGAGGAGGCAATACCAAAGCGGTCAAGCTCCTTGATCCCTGAATGTTGTTTAAGCGTTTCTTGATAGACCTTATTTCGTCTCACCATTGGTGGGAATCCATCTACCCACAGGTATGCAATATTTGCTTTTCCTTTAAAATCAGACACGAGCGCATCTAATGATTTTTTCGCTAATTGTTCGTCATCCTGAGATGTCACTGTGACCCCTTTGATGTCCTTCAGCTTAGGATTCGAATCAAATGCTACAACTGGAATGCCTTTCGCTGTGATCTTTTTCACATCAGCGACTGTCGCCTCGTCGTCCCCGTGAGAGATGATAAAGCCATCGTAATTTTCTTCAAGCGCCTGAGAGATGGCATCATGGAACTTCGCTGTATCTCCATTTGCTGTGTAGACATCTACCTTAAAGCCTAGTGCCTCACCTTCTGCCTTCGTTCCAGCTAAAAATTGAGCTGTATGATCGTCTCCTCCAATTTTGCGGATGACTTTAATTTTTGCCCCCTGTCCCTTTGCAAATCGCTTCGGTACATTATCAAAGGAAACCTTTTCGTTCGTATTTGCCTTTGAACCTGCACTTGATCCGGTGCCGCATCCAGTTAACAGGACGGTCAATGCCGTTAATAAGACAAGAAATGATGTAAAATGCTTACGCTTCATTGCTGTTCCTCCTCGAGTTGTTTTTATTTTTCACATCGGAAAACTAGGTAAAAAAGTGGAAATACGCCTGTAAAACAGGCATTTGATTCGAAAAAGAGACGAAAAAAAGCCTCTCTTGGAAAGAGAGGCTTGATCACCGTTGCATGAAACATGTATCGGGAAGTCTTCCTCTCTTATCTGTCAAAGCTGTAACAGCTTTGCAGGAATTAGCACCAATTTCTAAAATAGAAACGGTTGCTGGGCGTCATAGGGCCAGTCCCTCTGCCTCTCTTGATAAGAGATCCGTTATGAAATTTGTTTTCGTTGAAATGTCTTCTTTACTTTAATGTGATGTCACATCAATGTCAATGACTTTTTTGAAAATTTCTAAAATATCATCAGCTTCCGATGATTTTCTTCGCAGGTGATGATTTCTTCAGACGGAAATCATATTTTTTCTCATTCACAAATTGTGGGTTGAGATGTGCTGATCCTTTATCTTGACCGCTTTTAGAAAGATACGTTTTGTAGCCTTCCATCCATTTCCCGCGCCATACCCACTGTGATGCTTTCGCACCTTTGCGGTCATCATAAACGTTCTTCTGGAAGGTATTCTTTTGGTTCACTTGATAAAGATTCACGACTAAGTAATGCGAGGCACTAGCTGTCATGATATTATTCGTGATTCGATTGTTCACTGCTTGATATTGCATCAGCAATTGACCGCCTTCTAAGCCGGCTGTGTCATTTTTGTACAAAGTATTATGTGAAATCGTCGTATGGGTTGTACCGCCCCGCTTCTTATCATAGCCGCCAATAGAAATGCCTGTATAACGGTTTAAATATACTTGATTGTGTTCGATACGGATACGGTCCGCCATTTTTCCTTTATGTTCGCTTGTGACTTCAATCCCCAGGTCGTTGTGATGTGAGATGTTATGATCGATCACAATGTCTTTTCCGCCATCAACATAAATTCCGCCAGCGGAGATGTCGCTGCCATAGGCTGGGTTCCCTGCACTCGTAATTTCATATACTTTGTTTCTAGAGACGACCCCATTTCTAACTTGATCATACTTTTTAGAGGGTGCTACGTTCTCAAAACCAATTAAATCAATGCCAATATTATCAGTGTGCCGGACCGTGTTATGTGTCACACGGAACTTTTTGACGTTTCCATTTAGCACAAGCGCTTCACTGAAGCCCAGCTTTAATTTTTCAACGGTATTTCCTTTGATTTCAATGTCTTCAATCGCTGCAGGAGCTTTTGTCCCATAGACAGCAATTCCATGTGCATTTCCATTTTTATGTTTCGTCTGAATATCATACACTCGGTTATTAAGCAATTTGACGCCTTTACCGCTTCCTTTGATGAAAATACCAACTGGTGTCAAATCTTCTTTATTCGTCTTAAGGTGTCCTACAGTCAGGCCTTTGAGGGTGATGTAGCTCTTTTGATCGATCGTGACAAGACCTCCATCGGCTTGATTTCCTTTTAGGGAAGCCCCGCTAATCACAGGTTTTTCCTTTCCGTAAGCTTGAAAGACAACGGGTGCTTTCTTTGTTCCTGAATGGCGGACAATCAATTTTTCTTTGTATGTACCGCCTCTCATGTAAATGGTTGCCCCAGCCTTCGCCATACTTGCTGCTTTTTTCAGCGTGCGGAAAGGTTTTTGCTTTGTTCCCGGGTTTTTGTCGCTTCCGTTTACCGCTACGTAATAGGCTGTGCTTTGCTTAGCGCCAGCCTCATCTGTCACCGCCTGACAGCCAAAGCTGATCACGGTCATGAATAAAATGAGTAAAATGCCTGGTATCGCTCGTTTCATCTTGTTGTTTGCTCCTTTCTCTTCTCTTCTTCCTTTATCGGTTAAAAAAAAGAGGATTAAAATATGACGATGTCCCTTGCAATGTACTAGTCAAAAGGTGTATGGTTGAAAGAATATCTTACAGGAAAACCATTCGTTTTTAAATTGTCAGATTAATCAGTTAATAATGCATTTGGATTTTATTTCTTTTTTAAAAAGGGGTGACAGGAGTCAAACTGACAGCAGAGAAAAGGAAAGCGCTTTAACAGATTTTTCTTGTCTGAATTCCAGAAAACCTATTGCTAATATTTTGTGAAGGTATAGAATAGAATCATAATTATTTCATATTATTAGAATTTTCAAATAATCAAACAGCAAGGAGATTTACAATGCCAAAACAACCCATCCGCGTTGAACTTAGTTCAACAAAAAAACCAAAACCTCAATCTGATCAACTTGAATTCGGAAAAATCTTCACAGATCACATGTTTGTGATGGATTATTCAGTTGATAAAGGCTGGTACGATCCAAGAATTATCCCTTATCAGGCCATTCCAATGGATCCAGCTTCGATGGTCTACCATTATGGTCAATCTGTTTTTGAAGGCTTGAAGGCTTATGTTTCTGAGGATCAAAAAATTCTCTTATTCCGTCCGGAAAAAAACATGGAGCGCTTAAACAGATCCAATGACCGCCTGTGTATTCCGCAAATTGATACAGAAACAGTATTAGAGGGCTTAAATGAACTCATTCGTATTGATAAGGATTGGGTACCTGATGCAGAGGGCACTTCCTTGTATATTCGTCCATTCATTATTTCCACTGAGCCGTATTTAGGCGTTGCACCGTCTAGCACGTATAAGCTGCTGATTATCTTATCCCCAGTGGGATCATACTATAAAGAAGGCATTCATCCGGTCAAAATTGCAGTTGAAAATGAGTTTGTCCGTGCCGTTAAGGGTGGAACAGGAAATGCCAAAACAGCTGGAAACTATGCCTCAAGCCTTAAAGCACAGCAAGTTGCTGAAACGAAAGGATTTTCACAGGTTCTTTGGCTTGATGGGGTCGAGAAAAAATACATTGAAGAAGTCGGCAGCATGAATATCTTCTTTAAAATCAATGGAGAAATCGTGACGCCTGAATTGAACGGCAGCATTTTAGAAGGCATCACACGTAACTCTGTACTTGAACTGTTAAAGCATTGGGGAATTCCAGTAACAGAGCGCAAAATTTCAATTGATGAGTTAATTGAAGCACATCAATCTGGCGAGCTTGAAGAAATTTTCGGAACTGGAACGGCAGCCGTGATCTCTCCTGTCGGGGAATTAATTTATCATGATCAGCCATATGTGATCCAAAATGGTCAAACAGGCGAAGTATCCAAGAAATTGTATGAGGCCATTACTGGCATTCAAAAAGGGACACAGCCAGACATCTTTGGCTGGACAGTTGAAGTTGACTCAGTCGTCAAGCAAGCATAAGCATATAAAAAGAACCTTTCTATCATGAAGGGTTCCTTTTTGTTTAATTACCTCTCTTTTACCCCTTATAATGGTAAATATACATAAATAAGGAGAGTGATGGTATGTTTTTTACTTATCTACTAGCGTTCTTTGGAATCTGCATCGGATCGATGATCGTCGCCACTGGTTTCGACGATTCACCGTTCCTCACCCGGTTTTTATTTAAGGCTCTTGGAATCTCTATCCTTGCTCTTTCCATCTCTTTTGTAAAGGTCCGACGAAAGAAGTTACAGAAAAAAAGGCGAAATAGACTTAGTTGACCTGTCTGCTTCCCATCAAATCGTGCACCAAAACAAGACCGACACCCCAACAACCGCCCCTGCGTATATCCACTGTTTTCTTTTGATGCTCCGCTTTTTTTCCATCAGTAAAAAGATCTCTGGCAAAAAGATGATCATGATTTCTAGGATAAAGACAAGATAATAAACAAGCGGCATTGGCTGGAAATCAAATTTTCTTGCATCTCCTCCAATCGTTGCAAAATACATCAACAGATTGGTCACCGGAATGGTAAAACAAACGAGCAGGCGGAGAACATAGATCCACACATATTCCTTATGCCGAATGAGGCCAACAAACGAAGCAATAAGGCCATACAAAAACAAGATCACTGTACCATAACTCATGACAGGCTGTACGACAAACCCGTAAAGCATTAAACCAATTGCAACCATATTCCAACAGTCCTTTCTTTGAAGCCATACATGCTGTTATTTCTAATCATACACTTCTTTCTCCAGTTTCCATATGGGGCAATCATAAAAAATGACCCCATAAAGGGGCCATTATGTGTTAAGCATTGACTGATTTGAAGAATTGCGGTAAATGCTCACGATGCGCTTCGAGCATTTCGTCTAAAATTTGCTTTGCAATGTCGTCAGATGGGACGAGCGGGTTGATGGTCATCGCCACAAGAGCCGTCTCGTAATCTCCAGTCACAGCCGCTTCTGCTGCCACACGCTCGAATGATTTGATTTGTTGAACGAGTCCTCTTACAGCTACAGGCAGATCACCTATCGCGATTGGTTTTGGTCCGTCCTTCGTAATGATACAGTTTACTTCAACCGCTGATTCAGCCGGAATGCTGGCAATCGCCCCTCTGTTCACTGTATTGACTGGTTGAATGTCGTGCTTATCATTATAGATGGAGCTGATTAAGTTACAGGCCGCATCGCTGTAATAGGCCCCGCCTCTTTTTTCAAGCTGCGGTGGTTTAATCGACAAATCAGGATCTTTATAGAGCTCAAATAATTCCTGCTCGACCTGCTGTACGACCTCTGCTCGTGTTCCTTTCTCTTGAGCCGCCTTTTGCTCTTCTTCCAGCATATCTTTCGTTTTATAGTAATAGCGGTGATACGGACATGGGATGACCCCTAATCCTTTCACAAAAGAAGGCTCCCAGTTTTTCGCTTCAATGTTTTTCATGGACCACTGGCTGTTCGGATTTCCTAGTTCATCAAGCACTTGATCCATAATGCTGACCCCGTCTAAATATACGTCTAATCCATAGACCATGTGATTGAGACCAGCAAACTGTACTTCGATGCGTTCAACGTCCACATCAAGCGCTTTGGCAATCCCCATTTTGATCCCAATCGGCACATTGCATAGACCGACCACTTTTTTTAGATTCGTGTAGCGTAAAACAGCTTCTGTGACCATGCCCGCTGGATTTGTAAAGTTCACAAGCCATGCGTCTGGGCAAAGCTCTTCCATATCCTTCACAATGTCTAGTATGACTGGGATGGTCCGAAGGCCTTTAAATAAACCGCCTGGTCCGTTCGTTTCCTGACCGATGACGCCGTATTTAAGCGGTATTCTCTCATCCTTTGCCCGTGCTTCCAACAGTCCTACACGAAATTGTGTCGTCACAAAATCTGCGTCCTTCAAGGCCTCCCGGCGATCAAGAGTCAGGTGTACCTCAATCGGCAGACCCGCTTTTTCAACCATACGTTTCGCCAGAGCGCCCACGATGTTTAACTTTTCCTGACCCGCTTTAATATCCACAAGCCATAATTCCTTTACAGGCAATTCTTGATATCGTTTAATAAACCCTTCGACGAGCTCAGGCGTATAGCTCGATCCACCGCCTATTGTGACAATTTTGATTCCTTCTTTCATGAATTGACACCTCCGAGTTGCTTCATTTTTTCATGGAGCTCGATGATTTCTGCTGCGAGCTCCTTGACGGTCATTGCGTTCATGAGATGATCCTGCGCATGAATCATTAAGAGACTAATATCCGTCTTTTCGCCCCTGATTTCTCCTTGGATCAGCTCTGTCTGTGCGTGATGCGCCTCATTTAACGCGTCTTGTGCGTCCTGCAATTTTTGCTTCGCCTCATCAAAGTTTCCCTGTTTTGCACATGTAATGGCCTCCATCGCGGAGCTTCTGCCATTTCCGCCGTGCAGGATGAGTTGAAACACAATTTGTTCCATTTCCATCGGCCGCATCCCCCTTGTTTCCTCTATTACATGCTGACGACATTTTCATCAGTTGATGCTTTTGTTTCTAGCTCACTTTCTTCCTTCAATTTCTGCTTATCCCACATTCTAAAGAATGGGTAGTATAGAGCAAATGACAGCGCAAGGTTAATCAGCTGCATGACAGCACCAGAGATTTTGCCTCCTGTGGCGAGATAGCCTGAAATGATTGGCGGCATGGTCCATGGAACAGCGATCCCGGCTGGTTTTGCCACAAGCCCTGTGCTCATTCCGATATATGTGGTGATGATCATCATGATTGGCGTAAGGATAAACGGAATGAGGAGCATTGGGTTCATGACAATCGGCATTCCAAAAATGATCGGTTCGTTGATGTTAAAGATGGCTGGCCCAATGGCAAGGCGGCCAAGCTGTTTCATTTGTTTACTTCTGGCGCGTAAGATCATGGTCAGCACCAAAGCAAGCGTTGCTCCGCTTCCGCCGACGTTGATGAAGATTTCAAAGAACTGCGCTGTGAAAATATTCGGCAGTACTTCTCCTGCTTGGAATGCAAGACGATTCTCATCCATTGCACCGAGCCAAATTGGCCCCATGACGCCGCCGACAATAGTTGCTCCGTGAATACCACATGCCCAGAGGAGCATTTGCACACCCATCGCAACGATACTGCCGCCTAAGCTGCCACCAAGAATCGATAGCGGTGTGCCAATTAAGACCGTGATAATATTATGAATACTCTCAAAAGGTGTCATCTCAATCACAAGTCTAGCGACCCAGATCAGGGTGATGACCACAAAACCTGGAATAAGTGCAATAAACGATTTACTGACTGCTGGCGGTACACCATCAGGCATTTTGATGACGATGTTCCGCTGTACAATGAAGCGGTAAATTTCGGTTGAAAGCATGGCAATAATCATGGCAACGAATAAACCTTTACTGCCCATCAGTGTGACAGGAATTCCCCCGCCTACTAGGATAGCTTCTGTTGAGCCTTCAGGTGTGAAAGGTACTTGATATGGAGTAGCCAAAAGGAAAGCCGCAACAGCGATCGCACCAGATGATAGTGCATCAACGGCATACTTTTCAGCGAGCCTGTAAGCAATCCCGAAGGTCGCAACAAGTGCCATAATGTCAAAGGTTGCATTCACAGGATAGGATAGTTTCGTGGCCCATTCTGCTCCGAAGATACTTGCCATAAAATCGCTGTATCCTGGGATCGGAAGGTTGGCTAAAATGAGAAACAGTGAACCGACAATAATGAGAGGCATCGTTAAAACAATTCCGTCACGCAATGCTTGTAAATGTCTTTGAGCGGCAATCTTCCCTGCAAACGGCATGACCTTCTCTTCTAGAAATCGGTTGAATCCATTCATCCCCTCCGCCCCCTTTATCCGTTCACTAACTGTTCAGCAGATTTTAAAACCTCAGCGCCATTACATACGCCATAATGCACAGTATTAATCACGTCTACTGGGATTCCTTTTTCTTCTCCGAGCTTTTTCATTTGCGGTAATAAATATCGAACCTGAGGTCCTAATAAAAGCACATCGGCTTGATCAATATGATTTTTCGCAGAATCTCCAGATACTGCCCAAATACGATAATCTTTTCCTTGTTCTTGTGCGCTTTTCTCCATTTTTGTGACAAGTAAGCTTGTAGACATACCTGCTGCGCAAACCAATAAGATGTTCATGTGTAAACGCCCCCTTTTCAAAGTGTGAAGCTATTCTTTACACATTCATCATATTATGAAACCGCTTTCATAAACACCCATACTTTTTCCTTTAGGAAGCGGAAAAAGTTAATATCACACAGTTAGTTCTTGTACGAAGGAGCCTTTTTATACATGATATCAAGCATGTCTTCAAATGTATCACAGGCGATCAGGTGCTGAATGAATTTCACATTATGCACAAGCTCCCCCAGCAGGCGGTACATGCCTTTTAAATCTTTGGCATTCTCTTTTTCGACACAAAGCAGGCAGACAAATTGAACCTTTTTCTCTCCCCAAATGATTGGTTTTTCTAATGTACATATCGCCCAAAACGTCTCATCTGTCAGCGGCGTCATCGGGTGCGGAATCGCTGTATAATGTCCGAAAGAGGTAGGCGCAGCCTCTTCTCTTTCCATGACAGATGGTGTGAGCTCAGCTGGCGCTAAGCCCATATCGATGACTTTTTGTGTTAAAAAGGTGATGATCTCTTCCTTTGTTTGAAAGGCGCGTTTTGTAAAAACCAATTCCTTTTTCATATATTGAGAGGCCAATGTCACCCTTGTTTCACTCGTCAGGGCTTCTTCAATTTTTAAAAAATCACCGCCTCCCAAAATGGTGTTCACTTGAATGACTGGAACCGGTAAATCCATATGAATTGGGATCGTTGTAATAATCAAATCCAAGGCATGCAAAGAGACATGCGGAAGCGAATACAGCTCTGCTGTTCCTAAAATGGTCAGCTTTGACCCAAATTGTGACCGCAAACGATCCTGCAGCAGCCTTGCACTCCCTGCACCAGACGCACAGACAATGAGACACCGCTTCGGCGGGATCTCCATTTTCCTCCGCTCTAATGCCGCACCAAAATGAAGCGCCATATATCCGATTTCATTCTCATGAATACTCAGCCCCTCCTCTTCTTCAAGGACCCTGCTGGCGATAATCCCCGCTTCAAATGCAAGGGGATACCCCGCTTTTATTTCATCAAGCATCGGATTTCTTAAGTTCATTCCATATTTACATCGGTTGATGGCAGGCTTTAAGTGCAGACTGAGTCCAATCATTAGTTCCGTATCACCTGCTAAATCAAGCTGCAGTTTTTGATCAATAGCCTTCAGCATGAGCTGTACAAGCCGGCTCGTGTCATCATCTACAATTTGTTTTTGGCCGCTCGAGGAAAAGGACTGTACCATTTTGGCTGTTCCTAGCAAATGAATGGTGATATAGACGATTTCCTCTTGTGGAAATGAGACATCCAGCAGCCCTTCAAGACGCTCCACCATTTTTTTAGCGACCTTATATTCCTTTGCCCGGGGAATTTCGCTGATTTCCTCTGGAAGAACAGATACATAGTTTCCGTGTCTAATTCGTTTGCAGGCAATGGCGACATGAACGATTAAATTATTCATGCAAATGTCTGATAGATTCATACCTTCCTCATTGATATAATTGATCATTGTTTTCTGGATCAATTCGAGTTCATGCTTTGGCAAAATGGTAACAGCTGTGTTCAGCATCGTTTGATAAGAACGACGTTCATTGAATAAATATTCTGACATACAATAACGGATTTTCATCTCTGATCCCTTGATTCGGCAGCCTTTGCTCGGCTTCGCTTCCAGCTTCAGATCAAAGGGCTCCAGCTTACGTTTGACCGATTTCACATCGTTGCTCATCGTTGATTTACTAATAAACAGCTGCTCCTGTAAATCCTCCAGCTTCACATAAGATTCTGCCAAAAGAAGCCTTTTTAAAATAAACCGAACACGCTCCTCTGGCAGCACAGCAAGCGGCTCTTCCTGCTCGACCTCCTCCTTCATAAAACGGCGAAAGGCATTCTCATCGTTGATCAGCAGCTCATAACCAGCTCCTCTAACAGCCGTTACTGCCGCTCGATAAGGGGCAAGACGGTCGTTCAGTTCTTTTATGTCTGTACGAATGGTGCGGCTTGTCACTTGTAAACTGGCAGAAAGTGCAGCGCTTGTGAGCGGGGTCTCAGCTGCCATGAGCTGACTTAAGATGTGCGCCAGTCTTTTACTCAGCATCAGATCGGCCTCCTTATGTAGGGGTGGAGAATCTGCCTTGTCTGGACAGGTTGTATACGCTTGCAGTTCTCTTCATTACTCATATTCTACTGAAAAGAAATAAAAATTGCCAACTCATTTATATGACAAATGCCCCTATTTATACAACTAACCATATCTAATGTCCTATGAATCTTTTTTGAAGATGCTTTCGAAAACCACGAAAAAAAGGCGTACACCATCGTGTACCCGCCTTTTTTATGAAGAGATCAGCTGGGTAAAGACAACCAATCTTTTTTCATGCGTACCTGCTGCATGATCAAATGTCCCTGTACACAGGCTCTGTATGTTTGCATAAAAAAAAGCCGGATTATCCGGCTGATACGTTACGACGTTTAGATGCTTTTCGCTCTTTATATATTTTTCTCACCAATGGATAAATCACAGGTGCCCATTTGACAATTTGTTTCAGCCATTTTTTCATTTCTCCCGCGCCTCCTTATTGTCATTCTTAAAGGACGATTCCCCATCTTGTCATGAAATAAACAGGTGCGGGAGAGCAGGAGTTAAATCACGCCTTGTGCGATCATGGCATCTGCCACCTTACGAAATCCTGCAATATTTGCTCCAACCATGATGTTTCCTGAGTGTCCATATTCGTCTGCTGTCTCTGTACACTGACGATAAATAGACTGCATCATTTGTTTCAGCTGAGCATCTACTTCTTCAAATGTCCAAGATATTCTTGCACTGTTTTGTGCCATTTCCAATGCTGAGACACCTACTCCGCCAGCATTCGCCGCTTTTGCCGGGGCAAACAAAATACAATTCTCTTCAAATACTTTGACCGCCTTAAGAGTGGACGGCATATTGGCTCCTTCTCCTACAGCGATGACACCATTTGCCACAAGCTGCTGTGCATGCGCCTCTGATATTTCATTTTGTGTTGCACATGGCAGCGCAATATCACAAGGAACGGACCAAATTTGTTCGCAATCTTCAATTAATTCAGCATGCGGGTGAATGTCTATGTATGCCCCAATCCGCTGATTCTCGACTTCCTTGAGCTGCTTGATGGTCTCAAGCGAAATTCCTTGAGGATCATAAATCGCTCCGCTTGAATCACTGCAAGCAACAACCTTACCGCCTAATTCGATTACCTTTTCCATTGCATAAATAGACACATTTCCTGAGCCCGACACAACAACAGAACGTCCTTCAAATTGGAGCCCATGTGCTTTCAGCATTTCCTCCATGAAGTACACCAGTCCGTAGCCTGTCGCCTCTTTTCTCGCTAAGCTGCCTCCGAATCCAGGGCTTTTCCCTGTGAGTACACCCGCTTCATAAGCACCGCGCATTTTCTTGTATTGTCCGAACATATAGCCAATTTCGCGTGCTCCTACACCAATATCACCTGCTGGCACATCTTGATCAGGTCCAATATATCGGCCGAGTTCACTCATAAAGCTTTGAACGAAACGCATGATTTCTCCATCAGACTTCCCTTTAGGATCAAAATCCGATCCGCCTTTCCCTCCGCCAATCGGCATACCAGTCAGTGCGTTTTTAAAGATTTGTTCAAACCCTAAAAACTTGATAATGCTTGCATTGACGGTTGGATGGAAACGAATGCCTCCTTTATAAGGACCGATGGCACTATTGAATTGAACCCTAAACCCTCGATTGACTTGTACTTTGCCCTCATCGTCTACCCATGGCACTCGAAATACCACAAGCCGCTCAGGCTCAATGAGCCGTTCTAAAATGCCTTGTTTTTCATACTCTGGATGCTTTGCAAAAACTGGGACGAGTGATTCCAGAATTTCTTTTACGGCTTGCTGGAATTCCTCTTCTCCGGGATTTCGTTTTTCCACCTCTTCTAACACACGGTGGATGTAGCTTTGTGCTGTTTGTGCTGCTCGATCTAAGGTCAACATGTCGCATCTGCCTCCTTGTAGATATCTTCACACATTTAATTGTTAGATTTTCTAACGCATATTGAGACTAATTTAACACCAATTGTAAAATCTGATCAATATTGATAACAGATGAAAATGATGCCGAATTGAGATAGATCAAGCAGCCGCAGCGATTGTCATTAAAAATAAGCGCTCAAGGAATGACTAATGTGCTAGAAACGAACGAGCGAATATTTATCGTCCCGTTTTCTTTGACAAATACATGAATCATGATGAATTTCTAGCTGGTTTTCTAACGAAAAAAAGGTCAAAAGTTTGATCGGATGCACTCAATCTTTTCGGGGCTTCCCGCCTCTTTTTCGATCAGGTAACACAACACAAAGCCAATATAAAATAGAAGACGATGGAAAGTTAATGAGACCGACAATGCCCCAAAACCACTTGTAACGCCCTCTTTTCTTTGCATCCATAAATAAAAGAAAGCCCTGTGCAAACAATAACGGCAAGACGCACAATAAGATGATCATTTCCGACTGACTCATAAGGAAGACCCTCCTTTGATATGTTGATATTCCTTGTAGCCAACAACAAAGCAGATGGGGACGCTCACTATTTGGAGAAGTATGAAGATGATAGGCAAATGGGTAATGGCAGCTGCAAAGAGTGCCAGAATGGTCAAACTGATCAGAATGTATGCCAGTACTTCTTGTTTAAAACGCCTTTTCTCTTGTTCCTTCGCCTGTTTCAGCATCACCATGACAGCCTGCTCACTTGGCTTTTCCACTTCAATTTGTTCGTCTAGCTGCCGCAGCTCTTCTTTTAAACGTTCGGTCAAACGATCTTCCTTCATAAATCCCACTCCTTTCGAATTTTCTTTAATCCATGATGAACCCTCGATTTCACAGTGCCTTCTCTCATTCCGAGCATTGACGCAATTTCTGGATAGGTAAAGCCATAATAATAGTGCAGAATAATCGGTGCTCTCTCCTGTGCCTTTAGTTCATTTAAAGCATCCCACAAGTCATGCCATGTGTTCCCCTTTTGCTGAACTTCCCATTTAAAGCGGCGTATGGTCTCCTGATTCGCTTTTCCTTCTCTCATTTGTTCACGTTTTCTTTTCTTCTGGTGATCTAAAAATTGCCTAGATGCAATCGAAATGAGCCATGTTGAAAATAAGGCATCTCCTCTAAATGAAGAAAGTTTCATATACGCTTTCAGCATCGTTTCTTGCATGATTTCCTCTGCCAGCTCTTGCTGAAGGGTCAGCTTCAACATATATCGGTAAAGAAAGGAATAGTGATGCCGATAAAGGGCTGTAAACGCGGCATCATCTCCCTGTTTTGCCCGCTGAATCAATAATGACTCTTCTGTCTGCTCCAAACACGTCCCTCCTTTCTTTTCTTCTCTTATTCATGAGACGACACGGATGACAATATCGTTTAAAATAGACCTGATTTTTTAGCATATCTACTATGATTCTCATTTTATATCCAATTTTTTCTTATGTAATGATTATGGCATTCCTTCTTCTCTAACAAAATGATGCGTTTTGATTTTCTTCCAAACGGAGAGCCTTCTCTCCATAATCATGATGTCATCCTCATACCTATCGACAATGGTCCTTATCTCATGAAGATGAAATAAAATAATCATTGGCTTAGCTTCCTAGAAAATCATGGAATACGCTGCGCCTATCCTTAGCCGATGATACCTTTTTGCATGCTATGCTCTTCCTACATTCCGAATGAGGCGATGCTTGTGAAGGAAGGAGGATTGGTTGAATCACAGCTTATTTTGGAAACGTTTTCATTAAAACAAAATAGAATGGAGATGTTGACTTTGAAGAGAAAAGTTCCAATGTTAGCCAGTGTATTAGCTGTCGGTCTCGTCACTTCATTATTTGCACCAAACGGGGAGGCAAAGGCAGCAGCCAAATATCCAGAAAGCCCTTCTATTATGGCCAACTTTAATCAACAAGGCTTCTCCACATTAAATGGCGGCACAACAGGCGGTGAAGGCGGTAAAACTGTGACAGTCAAATCTGGAAATGAATTATTGGCTGCCCTCAAAAATAAAGGAACAAATGAAAAATTAAAAATTGTTGTCGACGGGACGATTACCCCCTCTAATACATCAGCCAATAAAATCGATGTGAAAGATACGAATAATGTCTCGATTGTCGGTAAAGGGACGAACGGCGAATTGAATGGCATTGGCATTAAAGTATGGCGTGCCAATAACATCATCATCCGCAACTTGAAAATCCACCACAGCAAAATCGGTGACAAAGATGCGATCGGGATCGAAGGCGGTTCTAAAAACATATGGGTCGACCATAATGAACTGTACAACACATTGAATTCTGGGAAGGATGACTACGATGGTTTATTTGATGTGAAAAATGACTCTGACTATATTACTTTCTCGTGGAACTATGTACATGACAGCTGGAAGACAATGCTTATGGGCAGCTCCGATAACGATAACTACAATCGAAAAATTACGTTCCACAACAACCGCTTTGAAAACCTGAACTCTCGAGTACCGTCTATGCGCTTCGGGGAAGGACATGTCTATAACAACTATTATAAAGGCATCTTGGCAACAGCGATTAACTCACGTATGGGCGCAAAGATGAGAATTGAACACAACGTATTTGAAAACACCAATAATGCCATTGGAAGCTGGGACAGCCGTCAAGTTGGAACATGGCATGTCATCAACAACTCTTATATTAACAGCACAGGCAGTCTGCCAACATCTTCAACAGGTACGTATAACCCTCCTTATAACTACTCTTTGCTTAACGTGAACAATGTGAAATCAGAAGTGATCTCAAATGCAGGTGTTGGTAAAGTAAACCCTTAAACCACAAAACGTTCGGGCAGAAGATTTCCTGTCCGAACGTTCTTGTCATTTCATTTATATTGTAGAAAAAGGACGATCCATTTCATACAGCTTTTGATAACGCTTGTTTTCTTTTAGTAAATCCTGATGCTGACCCTGCATCTCAATGCGTCCGTCTTCAATAAACATGATGCGGTCACACGCCTCACAGCCAGTCAGATGATGGGTTATCCAAATAACTGTTTTCCCTTTTAACACACGGAAGATGGTTTCAAGCAATTCACGCTCTGTCCGTGGATCAAGCCCGACGGTCGGTTCATCTAATACAACAACCGGCGTGTCCTGCAGCAAAATCCGAGCTAATGCCATACGCTGTCTTTCTCCACCTGAAAATCGAACCCCTGTCTCCTGAACACCTGTGTGATACCCTTCTGGCAAAGACTCGATGTCATCATGCAGCTGCACTTGTCTAGCTGCTTCTTTTACCTGCTCTTCTGTCGCCTCTGGAGATCCTAAACGAATATTGTTTAAAACAGACGTATCAAATAAATAAGGCTGTTGATTGAGCACAGACACATAGGCAGACACCTTTTCTTGAATGCTTTGAAGCGGTTTTCCTTGAATGCTGACAGCTCCTTGATTTGGAACGACTGCTCCTTCTAACAATTTTAAAATGGTCGATTTGCCTGCACCGCTTTTTCCTAAGAGGGCGAGTGATTCCCCTTGCTTCAGAGAAAAGGACAGGTCTTGAAGTACATATTGATGCGTGTCATACCGAAAGGACACTTGATCGAAACAGACAGCTTCATCGTGAGAAAGGGTTGACCAATCCACTGCCTCGCTCTCAGTTTCTCCTTCATATGACTGCTTTTCATAATGATGTAATCTGCTGACAGCATGCTGGTAGACGGGAATATCACCTGCCGCATCTGACAGTGGAAGAAAAGCTTCTGTTAATGGAAACAGCACAAGTACAAAGGCTGCAATCAGTGTGTGTGACATGGATCCTGACTGAACGACGGAGCCGCTCCAATACACGACAAGCACGATAGCTCCTCCAATCAAGAGCTGTGCAAAAAATTGACGCACGCGGATAAATCGATGTTTGGCTGATTCAAGCGCTAACAGCTGCGCTTCTTTTTGTTCATAACCATCAACAAAATCTTTTTGCCTGCCGCTGAACAGCCAGTCACTAACGCCCATGACTGCATCTGTTAAATGGCTGTACAGCTCATTTCTGCCTTTTTTCATTTGAATTTGTCTTGCCCGGTTCACAAGCACTGTGACATATGGGAAAACAAATACGAGAAGTGCCATATAAAGCAGCATTAGTCCAGCAAAAGGCCATGAGAAAAGGCCAAGTGCTCCAATGGATGCGGCATATAAAAGCAGCGCACCGATAGATGGAAAGATGGTTTTTAAATAAGCGTCCTGCAGTCTCTCC
The DNA here is from genome assembly GCF_001974945.1 of Bacillus sp. I-2. Lineage (NCBI taxonomy): Bacteria > Bacillati > Bacillota > Bacilli > Caryophanales > Bacillaceae > Bacillus > Bacillus sp. I-2. The sequence continues at coordinate 173,115 of NZ_LZRW01000042.1, forward strand.
ACATCATCTGACAAGAGACCAAGCATTTCACCTGTCCCCAGCTTTGTTTGTTTGGCACTACGTTCAGCCATGTCATACAGGCGTACACGCATTTTTTCAATCATTGTCAAAATGAGCTGATGGCTCGCCAGCCTTTCTGCATAACGGGCAGCAGAGCGCGAAATACCAAAGGTACGTACAGCCACGATTGGGACGTAAACCATTAATATATTTTCAGGTCTTGTCGCAGCTTTTGAAATGAGAAATCCCGACGTATACATCAGCATAGAAGCAGAGAATACCGCAATGGCTCCTAAAAATAAAACCAAGGCAAACAGCTTTTGATTCTCCTTGATATAAGGTATAAACCAGCCTTTACTGACCATGTGTGACCGCCCCCATTTGCTCCTGTACCAATTGATAATACACGCCTTTTCTTTGCATTAATGATTCATGTGTCCCCATTTCTGCGACGGTCCCTTGATCCATGACAATGATTTCATCCATGTCCGGCATCCAATGGAGTCTGTGTGTCGCTAAGAACACAAGTTTATGTTCAAACAGTGGAAGCATTGCTTTCTTCAATTCATACTCTGTTTCAATATCGAGATGCGCTGTTGGTTCATCTAACAGCATAATGGACCTCTGACCCAGTACAGTTCGAGCAAGCGCAATTCTTTGCGCCTGTCCGCCGCTTAGCTCTCTTCCCTGTTCTCCAATGACTTCATCCAAGCCATTTGGCAGCTGCGTAACCAGCTGAGATAAGCCAGCCTCATGCACAGCTCTTTCCACTTCTTCGTCTGTTGCATTCGGTTCATAAAAACGAATGTTTTCTCTTAATGTCATGTGAAATATATAGGGATGCTGCGGCATATAGACAACTTCCTTTTGCCATTCCTTCATCTGTAAATGAACAAGCGGCTGGCCGTTTAGTGTGATTTGACCCGAAGACGGTTCAACAAAGCCGCCGAGAACATCGGTTAACGTCGATTTCCCTGAACCACTGGCACCAATGATGCCGATTTTTTTCTTCCCTTTGACAGTGAGATCTACATCCCGAATGGAATAAGGGGCATGTTCATCATGCTGAACACAAACATCCTGCAGGGTGAGCACGGATTGTTCATCCCACTTATTCAGCTGCACAGATTGTGTCTCCTGCGCGCGGAAGCCTTTTTCTTCTAAAATGACCTGCATGGCTTCATTCGCTTCTTTTCCATTTAACGTTGCATGATAATCATTTCCCACTTCACGTACTGGCAGGAAATACTCCGGCGCCAGCATCAGCGCCGTCAAAGCCGGCAATAACAGAAGCTCTCCTTCAATTAATCGCAAGCCAAGAAAAACAGCGACAGTTGCAATCGATAGCATGGAAAAGAAATCGAGGGCAAACGATGACAGAAAGGCGACCTTCAGTGTGCTCATCGTCGCTTTTCGATATCGCTTTGACACTTCCGCAATATTACGGGAGTGTTTTTTGCTGATCCCTAAGTAACGCAGCGTCTCAAGCCCGCGGAGAGAGTCAGTAAAATGATTGGATAATTTCTCATACGATCTCCATTGTTTGACCGCTTTACGCTGAGCAACAAGGCCTAACAAAATCATAAAAATAATTAAAATTGGCAGTGTCACAATTAAAATGACGGCCGATGTTTCATCTAATGTCCACACATAGATAAGGACCATTGCCGGAATGACTGCCATGTTCACCATTTTCGGCAAAAACAGCTGTAAATACTGACGGTATTGAGCAATTCCTTCCATTGCTAATGTGACAAGCTTTCCTGTCCCTTTTTTCTTTGCAAAGGCAGGCCCTAATCGAAAGAGTTGGTCTAGCAGCTGCTTTCTGACGTCTGCTCCAATTCGGGAAGAGTAGGTAAACATGACCTTCTCCCGAATCAAGGTGAGACCGTGCCGCACAAGAAAGGCAGCAAGAAACAGCATGACATAAGGCGTTGCCTGCGAGAGGCTTTTCCCGTCAAACAGCGTTGTAATGGCATGTGCCAGCCACTGTGCTTGAAAAATAATACTTGCTCCTTGGATGAGTGACACAATACCTAAGAGGGCAAGAAGCCCTCTCATTCCTTTTAATTGAAGCAAACGTTTGTCCATTAGTAGGTCATTGGCTCCTTACCGCTTACACGTTTACGGAAGACGTAATAGCTCCAAATTTGATACCCAAGCACAAAGGGCAGCAAAGAAATGGCAACAATCGTCATGACCGTCAGTGAATAAGATCCAGATGCAGCGTTTTGAATCGTGAGATCAAACGCATGGTCGATCGAACTAATCATGACGCGCGGGAACAATGCAGTGAACAGCATGGCTACCGTCACCATGATGCCTGCGCCTGTAAATAAGAATGTCCAGCCATCACGTTCTTTTCTCATCAAGATAAGGGCAGCTACATAACAAACGACAATCAGCACAGTTAACGGAATGGTGACGATCGGTCGTACAGTATAAATATCTGTTTCAATGATGGACACACCGACAAAGATAACAAGAACAGGGAGTGCAATGAGCAGGACACGCTGACCTAGTTTTCTTGCACGATCTCTTAAGTCACCCTCTGTACGAAGTGTGACGAAAATCAAGCCATGCAGAAGACAAAGAACCGTCACAGCTAACCCGCCGATCACTGAATAAAGATTCACAAAATCCGTGAAACCAGCGTACATGTTCATGTCTTGATCAATTGGCATCCCGCGTAAAATACTCGTGAATAACACACCTAGTAAAAATGGCGGAAGCAGACTGCCAAAGAAGATGACCCAGTCCCATGCCTTGATCCAAGAGGCTTTCTCAACCTTCCCTCGGAATTCAAAGGCGACCCCGCGCCCAATGAGCGCTAAGAGGAGAACCGCAAACGGTATATAGTATCCACTGAACATTGTGGCATACCAGTGCGGGAAAGCAGCGAAAATTGCGCCCCCAGCTGTAATCAGCCAGACCTCATTCGCATCCCAGAAAGGACCAATCGTATTGATTAAAATGCGGCGCTCGTGCGCATCCTTTCCAAGCAGCTGCATGGACATCCCGACACCAAAATCAAATCCTTCTAAGAAGAAAAATCCAACAAACAATACTGCGACAAGAATAAACCAAATCTCGTTAAGATATGCCATGATATGCCCCTCCATCAAATGGATCCGTAGACAGGTCCGTTTCATCCTTTTGATCTGTATCTTCTTCAGAATGTGCACCTTTTTTAATTTCTCGAATGAATAAGTAGGCAAGCAAAATGGCAAGAATCAAATACATCGCCGTAAAGCTAATGACTGAGAATAACAGCATGCCATACGATACGTTCGGTGAAATCGATTGAGCCGTCGTCATCATACCAAAGACGGTCCACGGCTGACGCCCAATTTCAGTCATGATCCAGCCGGCTGAATTCGCAATAAACGGGAACGCAATCATCCCTACCATGAAGCGTAAAAACCATTTGTTTGTTTCGAGTTTCTTTCTAAAGCTCAAGTACAAACCAATCATACTAGCAAAAATCATCAGCATGCCGGCACCGACCATGATTCTAAAGCTCCAGAATGTTGTTTTCACTGGCGGAATATAGTCCCCGGGACCAAACTTGGCTTCATATTCTTTTTGAAGTGTCAGCATACCTGGAACATCTCCACTGAACTTCTGATATGCCAAATAACTTAAGGCAAACGGAATATTGATCTCCGCAGAGTTTTCTTTTTTATCTGTGTCAATGTTGGCGAATAGTGTCCAAGCCGCTGGATCTCCACTATCCTTCCAAAGGGCTTCACTTGCTGCCATCTTCATTGGCTGTGATTTCATTAAGTGCTTCGCTTGATCATGTCCAGAGAACGCCACACCTAAACCAGAAATTAAAGCGAGGACCATCGCAATCTGGAATGATTTTTTGAAAAAGGCGATTTCTTGTTTTTTGATCATTTTATAGGCACTAACTCCTGCAATAAAGAAAGCTCCTGTTGCCAGTGCACCAAATAGAACGTGCGGGAACTCAACCCAAAGCTGCGGGTTCGTCACAAGAGCGCCAAAATCATTCATTTCTGCACGGCCATTTTTAATGGCAAATCCAACTGGCTCCTGCATAAATGAGTTAGCGAGTAAAATCCAAAATGCCGAAAAGATCGTACCAAGGGAAACAAGCCAAATGCACAATAAATGAATCTTCTTCGGCAGACGATCCCAGCCGAATATCCAAAGTCCAATAAATGTAGATTCAAGGAAAAAGGCCAAAAGTGCTTCAATGGCAAGCGGTGCACCAAAGACATCACCGACAAACCTTGAATAATCTGACCAGTTCATCCCAAACTGGAATTCCTGCAGAATCCCTGTTACCACACCTACTGCAAAGTTAAGTAAGAACAGGTGACCCCAAAACTTCGCCATCTTTTTATAGATGTCTTTTTTCTTGACGACATAAAGGGTCTGCATCAATGCGACGATAAACACCAAACCTATTGACATAGGAACAAAAATAAAATGAAATAATGTCGTTGAAGCAAATTGAAATCTTGCTAAAAACAGCTCACTCACAGCCTTACATCCTCCCTTACTTTCACATGCCGAACGATTCATGCTCACCACTTCACAAAATATTCACTATTTGTTCAATGTTTCACAAATAAAAGTCCATTTGAAATGGTTCACTCGGTGAAATTTTACTCTTGATTTTCATTCGGTTAGTTATTTATACCTGTACTTTACACCCATACGCTTCAAAAATAAAGTAAATTTTACCTAAAAATTGGGTGGTATTGTGTCAGTTGTTTGAATACTTTGTCAAGAATATGTGACGGAAAATAAACAACCGCAAAAAAAAATAGCGCTGCACGCGGGCCGCAGCGCTGTGTTTCTATTTTAAGCTTTTTTCTGTAAAGCAGGTCTTGTGACTTGGACTTCATAGTACGTAATTTTGTTTTTTAATAAGCCTTCAGGTTTCGCTTTTCCATGAGCGTGTGCATCACCAAATGCCTGAGATTTTGTCCAGTTCACAAAGTCTTCTTTTCGATTCCAGCGGGTATGAATGGTCACTTCATCGTAATCGGTTGTCTGCTGTGTGACCCAGACTTCCATGCCTAAAAATCCTTCCATGAATTCTACTTGTCCCTGCTTGTTAAAACGCTTGACAAGGTGGTCTGCACTGCCTTTTTCTACTCTAACCTGGTTGTTTACAATGATCATGTTTGGTTCATCTCCCTTTTGTTGTTGGATCGAAGCGATTGGGATAATGAGCGGATGCTCTCCATCTAGGTGAACCTCTGCCTGAATCCCAAACACCTCTTTGAAAAAGTTTTCTGTTAATACTTCCTTTGGTGTTCCTATTTGGTAAACCTGACCACGCTTCATCGCAATCAGGCGGTCACAATATTTTGCTGCCTGCTGCAGGTCATGAAGAACCATTAAAATGGTGATCCCATGTGTTTCATTCAGCTGTTTGAGCAGCTCCAGTAAATCAAGCTGGTGCGCAATATCTAAGTAAGTGGTAGGCTCATCCAGAATAATCGTCTCTGTTTTCTGAGCCAGTGCCATGGCAATATACGCCTTTTGCCTTTCTCCGCCTGACAATGTATGCAGCATCCTGTTTTCATTCACGCGGCTATTTGTCACTTCAAGCGCCCACTCTATCGCTTCCTGATCTATCTTCGAGCTCTTTTTCCAGATCGAACGATGCGGACTGCGTCCAAGGGCAACCAGCTCACGTACTGTCATCGATGGGATGGCTGTTCTCGTCTGCATCAAAACGGCGATTTCCTGTGCAATTTCCTGTGCTGTCATTTCTTTTTGCGGGATATCGTGAATATAAATCATGCCGCTTTCAATCGACGTAAGACGTGCGGCCGCTTTAATAAACGTCGACTTCCCTGACCCATTTGGTCCAATAATGCCTGTTACACTTCCTTTAGGCACAGCTGCTGAAATAGACGACAGCCGAAAACCTCCTTGACTGAGACTCACGTCATCCATCGCAATCACATCCAACTTAACCCCTCCCTTTCTTTTTTAATAAATAGAGGAAGAAAGGTGCACCGATACAGGCCAGCAGAATACCAACAGGCAGTTCAACCGGTGTAAACCATACCCGTGCTGCTGTATCAGCAAAGACCACAAGTACACCGCCGCCAAGCATTGAGATCGGCAGCAGGTACCGGTAGTCATCTCCAATTAAAAGGCGGATAAAATGAGGAACGACAAGACCGACAAATCCAATTAAACCGCTCACGCTTACAGCTGCACCCGCCAAAAGCGCTGCCAGTGCAATTAAGAAAAATCGGGTTCGCTCGACTCTAAGGCCGAGCAGCTGCGCTGACTCATCACCAAGCAAAAGAAGATTTGCCGGCTTGATCGCAAAAAAACAAAGACACAATCCAGCAATCGCATAAGGTGACACAAAGCTCAGATGATGCCAGCTCCGTCCATTTAATCCTCCTGATAAAAAAGGCAGAACGGCCTGCACACGCTCACTATAAAGCACCATAAATCCATTCATGACTGCACCAAGCAGGGCATTGACTGCCACACCCGCCAGAATCAATTTCAGTGGTGAAACCCCTTGATCGAACGACAAAATATACACAACAAGTGCCGCTAATAAAGCGCCAAGGAAGGCAGCCGCTGGAAGCAGATATGTGAATTGCGGAAACACAATCATGCTGAGTACAGCGGCTAACCCGCCGCCGGCGGTCACACCGATGATCCCGGGGTCAGCGAGTGGATTTCGGACGACTCCTTGTAAAATGGCTCCTGATGCTGCGAGACAGGCCCCGACGATGAAACCTATGAGAACGCGCGGCAGGCGTAAATCCATAACGATTTTTTCATGGACTGGCTGGCCTGATCCCGTCAAAGCAGCGATTAAATCTGGCAGCGATAATTGAACGGAACCTAATGCAAGCCCTAAACAGATGCCCACACCTAGCGAAAGAAGCAGTCCTGGTATCAGCCATCTTCGTCTCGACTGTCTTTTTTGAAAATCTAACTCTGCATTCACCTTCATGATGACAATCGCTTCAATCTCTTCTCTAGTTCATCAATCGCCTTTATGACGTCTGCGCCTGGATTCGTCCCGAATAAATCACTAGGCAGAATCTCCACGCGGCCATTCTTGACAGCAGATACATCGTGCCATGCTGCATTCTGTTTCATTTCACTCATAAAGCCTGCTTTCACATCTTCAGGATTGCTGTGTGTCATGAGCAGAATGAGATCAGGATCGGCTTCGATCACCTTTTCTGCATTGATTTGAGCGTATTGAGGAAATTTTTCGAGTGCCGGTTCATTCTCAGCAATGTTTGCACCCCCAGCGATGTGCAGCAAATCTCCGCTTAAGGATTGCGGAAGTGCCGCCATATATGTGCCGGGTGCACCGTACACAACGAGTGTTTTCACTTTTTTCTTGGGCTGCTTGACCTGCTTTTTCCGCTCATCAATTTGATCATTGAGTGCTTTAGCCTTTTGCTGCTTTCCGAGCAAATCCCCAAATAACGAGATTTGACGCTGGATATCTCTCACTGAATTGGCACTTGTCAATAGAAGCTGTGATCCAATTCCTTCTATTGTAGAGATGTCCTTGCTGTTTAATTGTCCATTTCCAAGCACCACATCAGGCTTTAAGCTTGTGATCAGCTCTACATCAAATTGATGCGTTGTGCCAATCGTTTGTACGGACTTTGCCTTTTGTAAGCTGTCTGGTAACTCGGCAGTTGGCCGGCCGACCGCCTCACCGCCTAAAGCATACAGAATACTCATGTCCCCGGTCGACAAGGCGACGATACGCTGAGGGGATTCATCAAACGACAGCGTTCTTCCGGTAAAATCCTTTATCTTCAGCGCTCCTTGCCCGCTTCCTTTCTCTACAGGTGCTGCCTGACTGCATCCCCCGAGGAGAAGCATCAAGACGAGTCCCGCTAAGATCACATGTGAAAATTTCAACCGTCTGTCTCTCCTTTTCTAGTAAACTTTCTTTAGCTTTGCCTGTACCACGAGACGCCCGCTTTTAGGTGCAAGCACATGATCACAGGTCGATAAGGTGAGGATGAGGTCATCTGTGGACACGTCTGTCTTCGTTTGATAGATTGATTTCTTCCGCACAGCTTGCAAGTAGTGCGCATATTCGCCAAGATCTTGAAAATCGGTTTGAATATAGTCGAAGTCAACCGTCGTTTCATACACAGCAAAAATCTCCGCTTCATAGCTTTGATACAGCGTATCGTACTGAAATGTCCGGTGCTCTTGGAAGAAATCTTTTTTTAGATAGTTTGTGAGTCCAGCAAACATGGATCCATCCCTCATCCGATGGCCGTACACCACTGTATTGGGGCTTTCATGCAGGACGTCATTACGATAATCCATAAAGATACTGCCTGCCCGGGTGTCGTTTTTTAAATAATTGCGAGTTAAGTAGAACGCATTATCGTGAGATTGAACAATCGGATACTGAATCATCGTGTCTTTCATATTGATCCAGCCGACAATGTCCTCATTAACCCTCCGCAGCTCATCAAATGACGAACGGATCTTTCCCGGCCCCCGTTTTTCAGTCATTTCTTCTTCATGTCCATACATCGTCTGAGCCTTTGCAAGCACCTGGCGATTTTGATAATAACCGAAAAGTTCGAAGCCGATGGCTGTCCCGCTATAAATAAATACACCTAAACAAACGATCGTCAGCATCCGCTGCCAAAGCCGTTTTCCTCGTTTCACACTGTCTCACCTGCTTTTTGCCCAGCTTATATACCAACAGGCACGATGTACATCCCTGTTTCTGCATCCTGTCTAATCGTGACGGACACATCATAAATGTGCCGCACGTTTTCCTCTGTTAACACATCGTTTGGCTGTCCTTCACTGATAATCTGTCCATCCTTCATCGCTATGATGATATCGCTGTAGCGGACAGCCTGATTCATGTCGTGCAGCACCATGACAATCGTTAATCCATGCACGGCATTCAGTTCACGGATCAGCTCAAGAATGTCAAATTGATAGTAAATATCCAAATAAGTTGTCGGTTCATCTAAGAAAAGGATCGGTGTTTTTTGCGCAAGTGCCATCGCAATCCATACACGCTGCCGCTCTCCACCTGACAGTGAGGCGAGCGGCACCTTTCGTTTGTCCGTTAGCTTTGTACTGGACAGCGCCCACTCTATCGCTCTCTCATCCTCTTCCTTGTCTCCTCCGCGCATCGTCTGGTACGGCGTTCTGCCGAATGCCACGAGCCGTTCGATCGTTAAATCAAGCGGCGCTTCATTTTGCTGATGGACGACAGCGAGCTTTTTTGCCAGCTCCTTTGGCTTGAACGTATTCAGCGTTTGCCCGTCTAAGTGAATTTGCCCTTTATTTGGACAATGATTATTCGCCATTAAGGAAAGCAGTGTGGATTTTCCCGAGCCATTTGGACCGATAATGGTTGTGATTTTTCCCTTTTCAATCTTTGTTGTGACTGATTGAACGATGTCCTTCTGCTGGTCATATGAGAATGACACCTCACGAATGTCCATGGAGACGGTCCCCCCTTCTTAATAAAAAGATCAGAAACGGCCCGCCAATCACGGCCATGATCGTAGAAGCAGGAATCTCATTTGGCGCCACAAGCGTCCTGCCAAGCGTATCAGCCGTCAAAATAAGCAAAGCCCCGCTTAACGCAGAAAATGGAATCAGTACCCGGTGATCCGAGCCGACAAGCCTTCTTGAAATGTGCGGAATGAGCAAGCCGACAAAGGCTATCACGCCCGCTACTGCAGCTGTCACCGCCGCAAGTAAAACGGCTGTGATGGAAATCAAAAGGCGCATTCTGGTCACACGCAATCCTAAATTTTTCGCTGTCTTGTCCTGAAGAGCCAGGAGGTTGCACCATCTGCTGAAGAAGAGTGCAACGACAAGGCCGGCGACACCATAGACACCGATTAAACGGACATCTCCCCACGTTTTCATCGTGAGATTCGACTGTCCCGACTGATTAATCGTGATATTGAAATAGCTGCAAATGGTCACAAATGCTTCAGCCATCCCAGTAAACATGGCATTGATGGCGATCCCAACCAAGATCATGCGGATCGGGCTTAAACCACCCTTCCAAGACAGAACGTACACGAGGAAACACGCAATAGCTCCGCCTAATACCGAAAATAAAGGAGAGTAGAAATAAAATTGAGGAAGCGCTGTAATCGCCATTAATGAAAAGAAGCTGGCTCCTGATGAAATGCCAATGACGCCGGCATCAGCTAACGGATTCCTCATGACCGACTGCAGCAGTACACCGGAGACAGATAAGGCGGCCCCTGTAAACATCGCGATAAGCATGCGGGGAATTCTCAAATCTTTAATGATTTCTACCTGTGCATGTTGACCGGTGATGAGCCCTTCTAATAATTCAATTGGGGTGACATGAATGCTCCCAGTAATGGCTGAATAAATAAACACGCAGACCAGTAAGAGACTGACTATCAGAAATAAAATCCCTGTTTTTTTCATCTTGAACGTCCTTTTATCATTAAGATTCGCCGCTTATGACGGATACAACATACGAGTCAATTCATCTAATGCTTCTGCTGCCTTTAAATTGCCTGTTGTCCCGAATAAGCTTTCTTCGAGGTCATACACCCGGTCTTGTTTGACCGCATTGAAATGTTTCCAGATGTCATTTGTTTTGAATTCTTGATCAAACATTTGGACGACTTCGTCTGGCATCCCATGTGCGGCCCGGAGAATGATATCTGGATTGGCTTTTTGTAAATATTCCGTATTGGATGCCAAATACTCCATTTTCTCGCCTTTGACAATATTCTTTCCTCCTGCGATACGCACAAGATCACCAATATATGAATTCTCTGTCGCCACCAAATAACTGCCTGGCACACCAAGTAAAATCAGAACGGACGGCTTGCGTTTTCCTTTCGTCCTCTCTTGAATGTCTTTCTTTTTTTGCTCAAACTCAGACACAATGCGTTCAGCCTGCTTCTTTCTGTCATACTGATCTCCAAGCTTCGTGATGGCCTTCTCCATGTTAGCCATGCTCTCGAGATTTAGGTATGTGGCAGGGACACCTGCTTGCTGAAAGGGTGTCTCTAAATCATATTGAAGGGTTGTGACAGACAGGACATCTGTCGGTTGAAGTGATTGGATGATTTCCATGTCCGGGCTCATTGGGTTACCGACCTCCGGCAGTCCTTTGTAACGAGCTGGCAAGGATTTTTGACTTGTTGGCACCCCGACAAGATCCACCTCTAAAGCATCCATGATCTCCGCAGCAGCTACAGTCGTTGCTACAATGCGCTCACTTGATTCAGCGCTTTTTTTGCCTTTTGCTGAGCTTTCAGCTGACTGTGAGCAGCCCGATAAGATCACGCACACACTGAGAGCAGCAATCAAGGTACATAACATTCGATGCTTCAAAAACAGAAGCCTCCTTTCGAAAAAAGAGAGTGGATGCGCCGAGGTAAAAGGCGCATCTCACTTAAAATAAAACGAATTATCTTGTCCGTGTTTGATATTTTCTGACGAGTACGAATAACGAACCGCCGAATAAAAGAATATACACCCAAAGAAGAGAGGCATCTCCCGTTTTCGGATTCAGCTGTCCAGACTCAGATTTGGTTTGATCATCTGATGGCGTAAAGGTCATCTGCTCCGCACCCGTTTCCTCAGGTGCTGCATTCTCAAGTTGATTTGTTTGAGAATCGTGATCATTTGGATTTTTGACAAAGCCGATACTCTCATCGTCTCCAATGACCTCATGAATCCCGCTTCCCTCACCAGGAGCGATTCCTTTTGTGTCATAGACAATTTTGACATCGTACTGCTCATGGTAGTTCGCAGCTGGAATATCAATTTTTACGCGTGCAGCCTGAGCTCCACTTAAACTTTTTGCTTCATATTGAATAACGCGTGTATCTGCTTTTTCATCTGTTTTCGCAACAAGAGTCTCTTCAAACTTTCCACCTGTTCCTACTTGGAATGACGTGATGGCTGAGCTGTTCTTCACTGTATATGAAACGAAGTGGCGGCCATTTTTTACAACCAGTGTCGCAGGACTCACAACGTAATCATTCATGCGGGAAAGCTCATCCTTGTCTGCTTTCTTCATTGAGAAAGGAAGCTTGTATACACCATCTTTTAGCTGAGCCGTCTCTTGATCTGCTCCGCCGTTATTCGTCTCTGTTGTTGGTGTGTTTGGTTTTGGTGTTTCTGGTGCAGCTGGTGTTTCTTCCTCTACCACCTGCCCGTCCTTCACTGGAGCGATACTCTTTGAATCAAATTGAAAACGAATATCGTAGGTTTGGTCATAGTTAGCGGCTGCTACTACAATGTGTACTTTTCCTTTGATTTCGTTTTTCAAATCATCTACATCAAATGAAACCACTCTTGTGTTCTTTGCCTCATCCTTGCTGACTGTTTTGGCTTCTTGATAAGAACCGTTTTTCTCTGTTTTTAAAGAAATGACAGACTTATGGTCCTTCACCGTAAAGGAAATGGTTTGCTTTCCATTTTTGACAGTTAAGGATGCAGGATGTGAGAAGTAATCACTCATTCGAGATGCCTCATCCGTATCCCCTTTTAGCACACTGTAATTAATACGATATACGCCATCTTTTAATTGATTTTGGGCAGAATCATCTGGTTTTGTGCCATTGTTATTGCCTGGTGTTGTCGGTTGATCGTCTGGCTTTGTACCATTTTGATCATCTGGCTTTGTTTCGTTATCGTCTGGCTTTGTACCGTTTTGGTCATCTGGTTTTGTTTCGTTATCGTCTGGTTTTGTACCGTTTTGGTCATCTGGCTTTGTTTCATTATCGTCTGGTTTTGCAGGCGTAACGAGTGTTAGGCTGCTTTGATCAAATGCAAGCTGTACGTCATATGCTTCGTCATAAATAAAGCCGCCTAAATCCCAGTAAATTTTCACCCAGCCGTTTAATTTCGCTGATAAGTCGTCGACATCAAATTTGATCACACGTGTATTGGCTGTTTCGTCCTCACTGACCGTTTCAGTGGTAACGAGAGCACCATTTTGTTCGACCTTGAAATCTGTTATTTCTTTGCTTTGCTTCAGTGTGACATAGGCTGTTTTCTTGCCATTTTCCACAATCAGCTTAGCTGGCTTTTCTGTATAGGTATCCATCATGGACGCTTCTGTGCTGCCATTTTTTAAAATGGTGAATCCGACTGTGTATTCACCATCAACGAATGATGCCGCTTGAGCTGTTCCTTGAGGAATCTGAAACGCAGTCAACAAACTGAATAAAACGAGCAGAATGGCTGCCTTTAGATGAAAAAGACGTTTCAAATGGTGACACTTCCTTCCGTTAATGCTTGATGATCCACTTTCTTGCTAAAAACCCGCCTGAACATAAGACAAGCACAAGGAGCCACCCTGTTTGGCTTGTATCACCAGTTTGAGGATTTTCTTCTTGTTTCGTTGTGGATGAATCAGCTTTGTTCGTTGATTCTTTTGATGGCTGCTGACTTTCTGCTGCACCCGCTGATTGATTTGCACTGTTAGATGAAAGTGATTTGATGCTGCTTTCATCGAATTTCAGCTGAATGGTGTAATCATGATCATAATCAGCAGATTTCACAGTGACATGAATTTTTGACGTGATTGGTTTAGACAAGCTTTGAGCCTGGAACTGAACAAGCCTTGTATTGGCTTTTTTATTTGTTGAGAGAATGGTTGTATCGACATAGCCGCCATTTCCCGGTACTTTAAATTCCGTTACCCAGCTGCTATTTTTAATCGTCATTTGCACGGTCAGGTTCCCATTTTTCACTATCACTTTTGCTGGCTTCAGCCAGTAATCATTTGCCATTGAGACCGCATTTCCTTCAGCTTTCAGCACTGTATAATTGACGGAGTATGTACCATCCTTTAATGCGGCAGCCTGTGCGTTTGAAAAAGGCAGCATAAGTGCCAGTAAAAAAACGGCCATGAAGACTGACAGCCTCATTCTTTTTTTCATCAAGCGAATTTCCTCCCTTTCTATTGAACAGATGCCGCATCAAACTTGAGACGAATGTCGTAATTGCCTGTATATCCGATAGCCGGTACAGTCACACTCACTTTTGCTGGTACGACCTCAGTCAGGCTGTTCACATTGAATTCTACTGTTCTCTTATTCGCAGCTGCATTTGTACTGATCACCTTCGCATCTTTGTAGACACCTTGATCGAGCGTTTTAAAGCTTGTGATCCAAGAGCTATTCGTTAACGTGACTTGCGCTTTGATTTTTCCATCCTTTACGACAAGCTTGGCTGGTTTTTCGAAATACGTATTCGCTGTTGAAGTCGAATCGCTATCAGCTTTCCATACCACATATTGCGCTGAATATTGACCATCTGCTAAGCCAGCTGCTGAGGCTGAGCTAACAGGAGCTAGAGCAAATAATAGAACAAAACTAAGGAATAATAATACGGGTGATGTTGAACGAATGACTTTCATGTGATCCCTCCTAAATGATATTGATAATTATTCTCAATAGACAATAAAAAAAATAACCTTCATAAGTGCTGGAACACACTTATAGATGATTATGATAATCATTATCAATTGAGTGGAAAAAATAAATCTTTGCTTCTTAAAGTCAAAGATGTCTGCTTCTAAATGATGGATTGATAAGAGTTTTAGGCAATCTGTCCCATTCATAATACCATGGCATAACCTCCATTCCATTACAGGGAAAAGAACCCTCTTCTCCTTGATATTATATAATGCATGAAATGATTGTCAACATCATTTTTCATACTATTGTCTTATTTTTCTGGAAAATCACACAAAAAAATTTCGATCAGACACACTGATCGAAATCGATTAAGAAGGAACATGTTCCCCTATTTTGCTGTTTTTACGATCTAAAGACCAAGCATACATTTCACGAATAATCGGTTCAATTTTCTTCCCTTGCACTGTTAATTTGTATTCAATCCGCACTGGAATATCGGGGTATACCTTTTTCTCAACAAGTCCCTCAGCTTCTAAATCCTTCAGCCTTTCTGATAGTAATCTTCCGCTGATGTTCATTTCATTTTCAAGCTGACAAAAACGCTTAGGCCCTGTCAGAAGCTGATTGATGATGAGAATGACCCACTTCTTGCCTAGAATCTCCATGGCATCTGTAATTGGGCAGCCATCTACTTGAGCCATATCTTACTCCCTCCTGCTTTTTTCTCTTTTTTTCATTATAACACAATTAATTACTTGAAAT
Source organism: Bacillus sp. I-2 (assembly GCF_001974945.1). Taxonomy (NCBI): domain Bacteria; kingdom Bacillati; phylum Bacillota; class Bacilli; order Caryophanales; family Bacillaceae; genus Bacillus; species Bacillus sp. I-2. The sequence goes on from NZ_LZRW01000042.1 coordinate 188,285, forward strand.
AAGTCACTAACTATTATATAGTTTAGTTACTAAAAGTAACAAGGTATTCATTTTTTATAGATTTTCAAAAACATTTGAACATGCCGATGCATATATCATGAAGGAGATGACCGAGCTTGAAGACAATTGAGCAGCTAAGGTTGGGTGTGACAGAATTACATGTGTCCAGCTTTGATCGTTCTTTACCTTTTTATACAGACATTTTAGGATTTTCTATATTAGAAAAAACAGATTCCACGGTGACACTTGGCAGCAATGCAAAGGAACCGATTCTTTTGTTAAAAGAAGATGCACAGCTCAAAGAGAAGCCTGATCATGAGCCAGGACTTTATCACTTTGCTGTTTTATTACCTACCAGAAAAAACCTGGGCACATGGCTGGCACATGTGATCAAAAAAGGCTATCCTTTAATTGGAGCAAGCGATCACTTTTTCAGTGAAGCCATTTATTTAAGTGATCCTGACGGCATTGGCGTAGAAATTTATGCTGACCGTCCTCAGGACATTTGGGTAGGTGAGCATGGAGAACTGAAAGGTGGCGGAAATGCACCGCTTGATGGAGATGGTCTCCTGCAGGAAGCCGCTGATACCACATGGGAAGGACTCCCTGCCGGTACAGTCATGGGACACTTGCATTTCCATCTCAACCCAGAAGAAGCCGATTCCTTTTATGTGAACACGCTCGGTTTTCATATCCGAATGGCTCCACCAGCAAGCCTATTTATTGCCGCTGGTGTGTACCACCATCACCTTGCCTTTAATGCATGGGGACGCGGAAGAAAAGGAGCCATTGATCCACGTTTTTCAGGAATTAGAAGCTATTCACTGGTTTTCCCAGAAGAAGCAGACAGACAATCCGTCATCGAACGCCTGACAAAAGCAGGCACTCAAGTCAACACGACAGGAAGAAGCAGCGAATTTGTTGATCCATTTGGCGTTCTCGTTCGTTTACAGATTGAAGAAACAGACTAAAAAGAAGGTGCAGAATATGGACAAACACACAGAGCTTAAAACAGCCATATTAAAAGATAAAATCAAACGAGTACAGCAAGAAGACGGGTATATATATATCACTGGACCCATTAAACTGCCAGTGAATTTAGACGGCAGAACCGTCATGTTCAACTGGTATTCATGGTTAAAAGACGATGGAAAAGAGCCATTGTCGGATGAAGCTTTAATTGAAAGCCTCTCGTCCCGCCAGCTTGCTAATCATCAGCAGTCAAGCGTTCTTGTGTATGGGGATTTTGAGCACGCTGACGAAGCCCTTATCCGCATGCATTCCATTTGCCACACTGGCGATATTTTCGGAAGCAAGCGCTGCGACTGCGGATTCCAATTGAAGCAGTCTATGCGAATGATTGAGGACAATGGAGCAGGAGCCCTGTTTTACTTAGCCAATCATGAAGGCCGCGGCATTGGTCTTTTCAGTAAAGCCATGGCTTATATTCTTCAAGAAAACGGCTACGATACAGTAGAAGCGAACGAAGCACTTGGTTTTGAAGATGACACACGTCAATACGAAGAAGCCATTGCCGTTCTTCAAACACTTCGTACAAAGCCGGTCAGACTCATTACCAATAACCCGAAAAAGACAGATGCGATCAGCCATGCAGGTTTATCTCTTTCTGGACGTATTCCGCTTTGGGGAGATGTCTCTGAATTTAACGAAAAATACTTGCAGACAAAAATCAACCGCTCAGGTCACATGAAGGCGGAGCAAGAGGTGCGTACGATTGCCACATCATGAGCGATATATGAAGCTAGCCCTTGATAATGCAAGGGCAATGAAAGGTCAGACATCTCCGAACCCGCTCGTCGGGGCTGTGATTGTGCGAGAGAATGAAATTGTGGGAGTCGGTGCTCATATGAAAGCCGGTGAACCGCATGCTGAAATTCATGCACTCAACATGGCTGGAGACAAGGCAAAAGGAGCCACCATTTATGTGACCCTCGAGCCTTGTTCCCACCATGGCCGCACAGGCCCTTGTGCGGAAGCACTTGTAAAAGCCGGCGTCGAAACTGTTGTCGTGGCGGCACTTGATCCAAACCCGCTTGTCGCTGGCCGCGGGATTGCCATTTTACAAGACGCAGGCATACAAGTCATCACGGGCGTACTTGAACAGGAATCCATTCTAATGAATGAAGTATTTAATCACTTTATTACGAAAAAAACACCTTTTGTGACGCTCAAAGCGGGCATTACCTTAGATGGGAAAATCGCCTCTTCCACGTCTGACAGCAAGTGGATTACATCTGAGACATCCCGTTATGATGCTCACCATATCCGCAGTATCAATGATGCGATTTTGGTCGGTGCTCAAACCGTCATTCACGATGACCCTTCATTAACTGCGCGGATTCCAAATGGGAACAATCCGATTCGAATTGTCTTAGACTCTAAGCTGTCAACACCACTGACAGCAAAGATCGTCACCGATCAGATGGCACCTACCTGGATCTTCACAACAAAACAAGCCGATGAGGAAAAACGAGCGGCTTTAGAAGAAGCTGGCGTCCGTGTCTTTATGACAGACAGCGACACGCGGGTTCCCCTGCAGGAAGTGCTTCAAGTGCTGGGAGAAAAAAATATCTCCTCTCTCATGATTGAAGGCGGCGGCCAGATTAACGCCTCGTTCTTAGAACAGCAGCTTGTAGATAAATTGGTCATCTATATGGCGCCTAAGCTCATTGGCGGACGACTTTCCCCTTCCTTTTTCGGAGGCGAAGGCATACGCCTCATGAGTGATGCCATTGAACTGGATCAACTCTCAGTGGAACCGCTTGGAAAAGATATTAAAATGACGGGATATCCCGTTTATCAATAAAAAGCTTGTAGATCGGATCTGCAAGCTTTTTTCTCATCATTTATAATGGGGTGATTGATTTGAAAATAAAAGGAATAAACCATCTGTTATTTTCTGTTTCTGATTTAGATGCATCTATTGATTTTTACACAAAAGTCTTTGACGCCACATTGTTAGCAAAGGGCCGAACGACAGCTTACTTCGATTTGAACGGGCTATGGCTTGCCCTCAATGTAGAAAAGGATATTCCTCGCCAAGATATCCATCACTCATACACACACATTGCTTTTTCAATTGATGAAGAGGATATAGATCACATGTACAACAAATTAAAAAATTTGAACGTCTACATCTTACCAAGCCGGCCGAGAGATAAAAAGGACCGTCAGTCCATCTACTTTACGGACCCTGATGGACATAAATTCGAGTTTCATACAGGAACCTTAAAAGACCGAATGGATTATTACAAGGAAGAAAAAGCTCATATGGAGTTTTTTGATAAATGATGAAAACGAAGAGGAAACAACAAAGTGCTATTCGTCATTTAATAGAAAGAATGGTAAAATATACATAGAAACGTGTAGCAAGCGATAGTCCTCCCCCCTTCTATACTAAAGGTGTTTTTATGCCGAGAAAGGAGGGGTCAGTTTGAGAACAAAACTTGTGCGTTCACGCGTTGAGAGACGCAAGAACAAAAAGAAAGAAGCTTGTACCTGCAAGTACAAGCTTTGGTTACTTATCTTAAATTCAATCCGAACTCTAGTCCAGTTCATAGCATGGATGATAGATAAGAGACCGTTCTGAATTAACCCTTAAAATGATAATGAAAAATAAAGTGGCACCTTCATTACCCCTAGTCAAGGTAATGCTGGTTCTATCTCGTTTCTGTTTTTTGGAGGGCTGCTTTATTTTTTCTATATTACTTCAGTATATTCATCACATGATAAATTTATACATAGAAAAAGCACACGGTAGTCAGCCGAGTGCTCAAATTAAATTTCTTTTCAGTTATATGGTGACGTTCAAGAAATTCACCTTGAAGCTCTCGTGCTTCAGTTTGAAAACTAGTTCAACTTAGTCCGAGTTGAACAAAAAACTTGTGCAATTACATGTTACCATAAGTATCAATTTGTTACCATAGATAAGCATACTTTTTTAACCTTCATGTGTAAAAAACTATAAGAGCTTTAGTTACAGTAATTTTAAATTAGAGTGAGCTTAATTTATTTTTTTATTCCTGCACAATGTTTAAAATGAATGATACAGCTTTTTTGTTGTTCAATTGATCAAATAAACTGAACAACAATCTATATAACTTAAAAATCAGATGTACTTTATGCCCTCCTACTTTCTATTGGCAACTGTATGACCTTGTTTAGCTAAATAAAAAAGAATCAGTATATAAAAAAACTGATTCCTTATATTGCATGAATCTATCTAAATCCTAAACAAGTTTTATTCAGGTCCCGCGAAACTTGTCGTAAAATGTTTCATGTGAAACATTGATCGTTACTTCCCTTCGATCAGCCTGCCAAAGCTTTCTGGTGAAAGCCCCGGTGAAATGCGGACGCGGTGCAAGGACATCATGCCTTGTTCCTTCTTTGCATGTCCTGGTTCAGTGGTGACAGCCATTTGGTATCCGGCTTCTTTCGCCAGCTTCAACGTCTCTTCATTATAGCGCCCGACAGGATAGCTGACCATTCTCGTACGCTGAGAAAATCGCTGATCGAAGAATGTCTTTGATCCTTTTAACTCCTCTTCCTGCTGCTGCTTTGATAATCGATTGAGCTCTAAATGATGAATCGTATGACTCTCAATCGATATCCCATGTGCCATCATCTCATCCATTTGCTCATCCGTTAAGTGATTTGGACGGCCAATGGATTGCTCAATCATAAAAATCGTCGCTTTCATTCCATATTGCTTTAAAATTGGAAATGCCTTTGTATAGTTATCGGTATATCCGTCATCAAATGTGATGAGAACATACTTTTCACTTGGTATCGAATTGGTCGTGAGAACTTGATATGCCTCTTCTGGCGACAGTGTGACATAGTCGTTTTCCTTCAGCCATTTCATATGAGATGCAAATTCGCTCTTTGGCACACGTAACGAGTTGCCGCTTGAGATACTATGATACATCAAAATCGGAAGCTCGACCGGCTCCTTTTGCTTCATCCAGTTTTTTGTCTCTATCACTGCTGTTTCTTTTTTCTGCTGAATATCTTTTGTTTGTAATGGACCCTTTTCCTCTTTGACGACTTGCTGGCTTCCTTCCGCCTGCTCCTTCATTCCCATACAGCCCGAAATGAGCAGCAGCATAAGACCAATCATCATCAGCATACATGTTTTCTTCATTCACCAATCCTGCTTTCTCTTTATCTACCGAATGATTATAACAGAAATTGGTTATTCATTGACAACTATTTTGACAGGGTATTCATTTTTTTACACATTTCGATCATTTCGATGGCGAGCAGATGAATGGTCTCTGTTGTGAGCATTTGATCTTCTGCGTGTATGAGCAGTAAAGAAAACGGAAGCTGTTCACCTGCCGCTTCTTTTTGAATCAGCGACAAGTGCAGGTTGTGGATGCTTCGAAAGGCTTCCTCCCCTTTTTCGATCAACTGCTGCGCTTTTTCAAAATCATCAGCTCTTGCTAGACGAATCGCTTCTACATAATGACTTCTTGCCTCGCCTGCATGGGCAATGATTTGAAAGGCTGCTCCCTGCATTTCCTCTAATACCGTCATCTGCTTCTCCTCCAATTACTCAAGATTCATTTGCTAGTTTCAGTGCATGCTCTAGAATTTTTTCTCCGTTCGCTGTTCCGTATAATCTCACATTGACGACATCGACAGGGATTTGATAAGGTGCCGCTGTTTTTTCTGCTGCTTTTTTCATAAAACTAACTTGCGGTCCAAGTAAAATCGCCTGTACATCCTCTCCATGCTCTTCTAGTTCATCCGCAATGGCTCCTTCAGGTATAGCATAAATATAGTAATCCAGCCTTTTAGCTTCTGCGGCAGCCTTCATTTTGGACACCACAATGGACGTTGACATTCCTGCTGCACAAGCGAGAATGATTCGTTTCATTTCTCATCACTCCTATTGATAAATGACTTCTGTTTCAACCTGCAGTTCCCTTGTTTTGATTAATGTCTGGTACCAATACGCAGATGCTTTCAGCTGACGATTTCGTTCATTCTCCAGCTGGATTTCGACTAATCCGTAGCGGTTTTTAAAGGCATTCATCGGTGAGACATTGTCTGTAAATGCCCAAAGCATATAGCCTGTGCAATTTGATCCTTCTGCTTTTGCTTGAAGTGCCCGCTTCAAATGCTGGCTGATAAATGAAATGCGATACTGATCATCAATGATACCGTCTTCTGTTTTAAACCGTTCTTCCTTTTCTACACCCATGCCATTTTCGGCCACAAACCACTCAATATTTCCGTATTCTTCTTTTATTCTCATCCCCATATCATAGACAATCTTCGGGTAGATTTCCCAGCCTCTGAAAGGATTCATTTTTCTCCCTGGAAGCTCAAGCATATCGTAATAATAGGATGGATGAAAAGGTGTCCCTTCGTTCCAAGCCTTACTCGGTGCCTTGACACGATGCGGATAGTACAAGTTAAGCCCAACGACATCCACCGTATGATTCTTAATGATCTGATGCTCTTCCGCTGTGGAATCGAAAAGAATATCATGCTTTTTCAACACATCGATCAGTTCCTCTGGATACTCCCCTTTGATGGAAGGATCTAAGAACACTCGATTAAAAAACAAGTCATACATACGTGCCGCTTCTCGGTCATGGGGGGCAGACGATCTTGCATACGTCACTTCTGGATTGAGAATCACGCCGATTTTGGCTCCTGCCGATTCATTCAACCCCATCTCCTGAAACAGCTTCACCACTTTTGCTGTTGCCAGAGCTTTATGATAGTTCCACTGCATCCATTTCTTCGTATTTTGCTCAAACGGATATCGTATCGCATCTAGATAAACACGTGTCTGAACAACAATCGGTTCATTAAAACTAAACCAATGCTTGACTCGGTCTCCGTAGCGCTCAAACACTTTTTCTGCATAGAGAACAAACAGCTCGACAACATGCTTTGATGACCATCCGCCGTACTTATCAAGCAAAACGGCAGGAAGTTCATAGTGCTCTAAGCAAAACATTGGTTCTACACCTGCTGCGATTAATTCATTGATCAGATCATCAATGTAACGAGCATAGGCCTCATCCACTATCCCATTCTCGTAATCTATGAGAAACCTCGACCAATTGATCGATGTCCTGTAATGTGTCAGGCCAATCTCTTTCATTAGGGCTACATCTTCAGGATAGCGCTCGTAAAAGTTTGTCGCACCAGCAGGACCATAGCCTTCGTGCCACACGTGATATCCTTCCTTATACCATAAGTCGATGTACGAGTCCTGATGCGCCCGCTTTCCCTTCCATCCCTCGGTCTGCCAAGCAGAAGCCGCAGCACCTAGGATAAAATCACTTGGAATCTCAATTCTGTTCATGTCGCCGCCTCCCTTTCTTCGTCTGAATGTTTATTCTGAATCTGGTGCTGCTTCTGGCTTGCGGTTAGACAATAGAACAAACGGTAAATAGATGAAAACAGCAACCACAATACAGATAAGCTGTGTGATGACAGCGCCCATACTGCCAGCAGTGGACAGCCATGCATTCACAAGCGGCGGTGTCGTCCATGGCACCATCACGACCGCTTTTCCAGCGAATCCAGTAGCCGTCGCAATATAACCAATCGTACCTGTCACAAGCGGTGTGACGATAAATGGAATCGCCATCACAGGGTTTAGCATGACAGGTAATCCAAAAATAACGGGCTCATTGATGTTGAACAGTCCGGGTCCTGATGAAAGCTTGGCAATGCTTCGCATCTCTTCCCTTCTCCCAGCAATAAAAATCGCAACCAAAAGACCAATAGTCACACCTGAACCACCTATGCTCATATACACATCCCAAAACGGCATTGTGATGATATTCGGGATTTCTTTTCCCTCTTGAAATGCTGTCATATTCACTGCAATCGATCCTAATAAGAGCGGCTCCCGGATCGGCTTAATCATCTGGTTGCCATGGATGCCGATCACCCAGAAAAATTGCGCCACAAACATCAACGTTAAAATCCCAGGCAGCCCCTGTACAACACTTTCTAACGGACGCTGCACCACGTTATACACTGCTTCATGCAAATAAATGCCTGTCACACGATGAAATGCAAAGCCGAATGAACTAATGATTGTAATTGTAATGATGGATGGGAAAAGTGACGAAAAAGATGTTGCCACATTCGACGGAACCGAATCCGGCATCTTGATTTGCAGCCATTTCACCTCGGTCAGCTTACAAAAAATCTCCACAGATACGATCGCAATGATCATCCCTAAAAATAAGCTTTTTGGATCAGAAAATTGTCTTGCCAACACGTCAACAACCTCACGCATCGATCCATCGACTTCAAGAAGAAGTGTCGTTGGAATAACAGATATAAATGAAATCAATGCCATCAATCCTGGGAACAGAGATTTGTGACCGTTGATTTTCCCAAGCTCAATCCCAATGAGGAACACAGCTCCAATGGTTAAAAAGTTCAGTGTGGCATAATTGATTGCCTTCATAATAGGCTGAAGCTCTGCTAAAAACCTGAATATCTCAAAATGAGCAAGCCCTGTTTCCGGGCTCATGATCATATTCGCCACCAGTACAGCAAAAGCTCCTGTAATGATGATCGGCATCAGTGTGACAAATGCCTGTTTAATCGCCATAATATATTTCTGGTTGGTGATGCGATAAGCCACATGCCCCATGACATCTGCCGCTTTCTCCTTGAAGCTCATGATCGTCTCCCCCTTTGCAAAAACTCGTGATCATCCTCCTTTTTGATGTTATTTTAAAAGCGCTTTCATTAACATCTAATCTTTTTCCTCACAGATGCGGAAATGGGTGTCGCGTTTTGTCATTTGGCTGCTCCAATACTTGAAGCGCAGCTGTCAGTTCTTCAAATGAAGCGGCTTTGATGAGTTGTTCCACCACTTCTTTCCGTTCTGTCAGCCGCACAAGAAATTGATAAAGCGACTGTAATTCTTTTTGATACGTCTTCTGGATGCTTAACAAGCATACGACTTGTACTCGATCTTCTCCCCACAGCACCGGCTTTTTCAACGTACAGATCGCACAAAACGTGTCATCTGTTGCCGGTTTAATTGGATGAGGAATCGCAACCAAATGACCGAAAGATGTGGGTGATACTTGCTCTCTTTCTAGCAATAATTGTTCAAACTCGTCTGGGATTCGATGCTGCTCCTTTAGCACGTTCACAAAAAATTGAAGAACCTCTTCCCTTGATTGGAGATCTTGCTGAAAAAATGTCAGCGCCGGACTCACATACCGCAAAACTCCTGTATCCTGTGAATTCTTCACAAATCGTTTCAGCCGCACAATATCATCGTCACTTAGAATCGTATGTACATCAATTACTGGCACCGGCAATGTATTCTGAAGCGGAATCGTACTAATAATAAAATCAATGCTTCTCAAATCATACGAAGGAAGTTCCCCGACACTTGCAGTTCCAGCGATCTCCAGCCTTCCGCTAAAAGCTGCCGTGAGTTTATGAAGAAGAAGCTGGCTGCTGGCGACACCCGTCGCACACACAATAAGACATGTCTTTCTCACATGCTGTGATTTTGTCCGCTCGATTGCAGCCCCAATATGAAGTGCCAAATATCCGATTTCATCCTCAGGAATCTCAACACTCTCTTTTTCCTTCAGCCATCTGCCCATATAAACACCCGCCTCAAACGCAATGGGATAATGCCTTTTAATGTCTGGTAAATAAGGATTTCGGATGTTCATATCGTATCTAAAACGATGAATGGCAGAACGCAAATGAAGACTTAAACCAACGATCAGCTCCTTATCAAACTGAATATCAAGTGATATGTGCTCCTCTACATAAGCAAGCAATTGGTGAGTGAAACGAAAATGATCTTCGTCCAGCAGATGAAATAGCGTATGGCCAGCCTCTCCATATGCCATCATCTTTGCCCCCATTAAGTGAATCGCGATGTACGCCATTTCAGATAATGGAAAATCAATCGCTAATATGCGGCGAATATCTTCTGCCATTTGTTGAGCTACCTGAAAAACTGGCTGCACTTGAATTTCTTTCAATTCCGCTTCTGGCATCTGAACCAGCTTTTTTTCTTCAATTCGTTTGCATGCGATGGCAATGTGGGTTACTAAATTACTTAAACCGATTTCTGATAGATGAAGTCCGGTAGCTTTTGTACGTGAACGCACGATGTCCTGAATCAATTGATACGTTTCTTCAGGTAACAGTGCAGCATTCGCATGCTCCTGCTGAAACACATGCTCTGCCATACAATATCTTAATTTCATTTCATCGCCTGTCAGACGAAGGCCATATTTAGGCCGGTGCGATATAGAAAGTCCATGCAATGAAAACAAGTGCCTGACAGCTTTCAAATCATTTTTCACTGTAGATTCACTCACAAATAATTCCTCTGCCAATGCCTCTAATTTGATATAGTCTTCTGACAGAAGCAGTCTTTTCAATAGATAAGCGACGCGATCCTCAGGCTGATTGGGAATGAACGGTTCCTTTTTCTCATTCCTTTCTCTCAGTGACGTTTTCAAAAATGTACGAAACGCTCCATAATCTTCAACGCTCAATGTATACCCTGCCCCGCGTTTAATATGCAGTGCGGCACCATGTTCTTCTAAGATCTTTTTAAGCGCTTTCATATCTGTTCGAATGGTTCGTGATGTGACTCCGATCACACGGGCAATTTCTTCACTTGTCAGTTCCTGCTCCGCTTGCATCAATCGTTTCAGAAGCTCCTCCTGACGTAGAGATAGCATGGGCTCTCCTCCCTTGGCATTTACTTTTGCCTATCATCATAAACGAAAATAGAACTCTTTGCCCAGTATTTCTTTCAAATCGGGAACCTAGATATGGCTCATTCGTATGAATATGAAACTAGAGGAGGGATGCTTTTATGTTTGTTGTCATTATCATATTAGCTTTTTTAGGAGCCATCATTGCCAGCTTGTTCGCATCAAATGATAAACGTGCATCTGCTAAGCGTTCTGCACATCATAGCTCAACGACGAGCACTTATACTGATTCGTATACCCATCACGCTTCTGAAGCCTCCTGTGGGAGTGATTCAGGTGACAGCGGCGGTGGTGGATGTGACTAAACAAAAAAACAGCCGCCTTTTAAGAGACGGCTGTTTCGTTTATGGTTTTAAAGAGCTTTCCAGCCCCGTTCAATCAAATGTTTAACATCCTTTGCAAAATCCTCGCCCTTTTCCATCACGTCCTGAGCTCTTCCTGCAAAGTTACTGGCAACAGCCAGCTCCATTTTTTTCAATTCAAAGTGTAAGATTTTTTGATCAATCTCTGTTATATATTTTTCATATTCATTGTTGACGACGTCGTGCATCACGCTGTAAGCATCTTTCCGGTGGCGATGAAAGTCGGTTCCTCTCTCGCCTTTCCATGACGAATCTAGTACAGGCTTCTTGATTTCTTTGATATCTGACTGGACAAGATCTTGTTCTGTTCGAATATTACTTTTGGCTGTCTTTAACCGAGAGATCATTTCGTCAAATTCTGCACGTTTGTTCTCAATTCCCATATGCAGATGGTGCAGCATCTCGGATAAACTCATGTCATCCACCTCTATCTGACCTCATACGAAAGCACGGCGTGAGCGCCTTTGGAAACCATCGACTCACTTGATTTTTCCAATCCTGACATTTCTATCGTTCTGCTTTCATTAAGTATAGTATAAGGCGAAAAGCCTCAGGCTTAAATAGGGAAAAGGTGTCCTTTTAGCGACGCGTTTGGAAGAAAAACGGAATAATACAAGGTCTTACACCCTGAATTTTATATGAGTCTTTAATACCACAATCACATTATGTCAATGGTACCCATAAATAAAAGCGATTGTGCTGATTATTTTGCAGCAATCGCTTCGTCTTGTTCTTTTAATGTTTTCACGTTAGAGCGTGTATCCTGAACATTTTTAATTAAGGCTTCTTTAAAGCTTGAGACCATTTCGCTCACTTCTGCTTCACGTGCCGTCCACTTGGTTACAAATTCAAGGCTGTTTTCACCCGCTTTATCTGCTGCTTTTTTCATCGCTAAAGCTTCGACGGCTTGGGAGACTTCATCTAGTTTATCCATGACTGTTTGGTAGTTTAACTTAATTTGTCCCATTGTGATATCCTCCAGATTTGTTCAGCACGAAACTCGTTTACAAGCTGCTCCATGCTTTTGAGATCAAGCGTTTTGCGTCCTCTACTGCGTCTTCTCCTTTTTCAGCAAGACGTGCGGCGTCTCCAGCTAAGGAACTGGCAAAGGATAACGCAGCTTGTTCTGCTTCTAATGTACTGATTTTGAATTCGATGCGGCTCACGTAGCGTGGGTATTTGTCGTTCACGATTGTTTGCAGCGCATCATGTGCTTCATTTCGGTCTGTTTTGAAATCCTGGCTTCGCTCACCTTTCCAAGAGGTCCCAAGCTTTGGCTGCTTGATTTGTTTTAAATCTGTTTCTGCGGCATCTTGTTCACGTTCAACCTTGCTTTTCGCCTTTTTGAGCCGAGCGATTTTCTCTTCAATTTCTGCTTTTTTATTTGAAATGCCACCGTTAAGGGCAGACAGCATATCCGATAAGCTCATATGGGTTCCTCCTCCTGTCAAAAAATAAAAACGCTGCTTAGAGTCTCTCTAAACGAGCGTAAGGTGAATAGCACTTTTTCCAATATTGTTATTATAAGGTTCAAAGACTCATGTTTGAATAGGGATTTGTACCCTTTTTATGGGATAAATATGCTTTCATTCTGCTCCTCACTCCCCCTTTCGACCTCTTTTATAGGAGGTCTAAATTCCTGTTCGTTTGCTATATGTCACATATAGTCTCACGGTCCTAGGACAAACAAAGCCGCCCCGTTCAGGAGCGGCTTTTGCAAACGGCTTATGAGGCCGATTCTTCTCTTTCTTGTTGATCTTTCACGTACCAAATGAATTTACCCGTATATCCGTAAATGATCGCAAGACCAATGGCGACAAAGCTCAACCACATAAATGGTAAATAAGAGAATGTCGATACGCCAAGAATTCCTGCCATGTAAATACCGTTATCTGACCATGGAACCATACCAGAGGTCATTGTTCCCCCAACCTCAGCGTTTCTTGATAGAACGCGTCTGTCTATTTTTAATTTATCATAGCTTTTTTCCATAATTTTCGGTGTAAGAATTAATGAAACGTACATTGCACAGCCGAAGATATTTGCGAAGAATGCAACAACAAGTGTAGATAGGGTTACATTCCCTGCATTATATAATTTCTTCTCGAAAGTAGCGACAATCACTTTTAAGACGCCGAGATATTCAAGTACTCCACCAAAACCAAGTCCGAGAATAATAACCACTAGAGATCCAAGCATATTCACAATACCGCCGCGATTTAACAGCGTATTTAAGAAATCTACATCTGAATTAATAGAGAAGCCATTGTATGCTGAACCAATCGCATCTGCTGGATTCATTCCTTGGAAAGCCATCGCCCAAATTGCTCCTAAAAGAGCACCAATGGCTATAACAGGCATTGAAGGTTTCTTAAATACGAGCAGTAATACAACCACTACTGCTGGAATGACCATCCAAATATTGATTGTGAATGTATCATGAAGAGCATTTTTCAAAAATTCTACTTTACCTTGATCAATGTTGCGTCCGCCATACATAAAGCCTGTAACTGTAAACATAATCGCTGTAATCACAAAGGCTGGTATGGATAAAACCATCATTGCTCGAACATGCGCCAGCACGTCCACTTTTGAAAGTGAGGAAGCGAGTACTGTACTATCTGATAATGGGGATAATTTATCTCCAAAATAAGCACCAGATAAGACGGCCCCTGCCACGATCGGAAGTGGAATCCCAAGACCTTCACCAATTGCGATCATCGCAATCCCTGCCGTTCCAACTGTACCCCAAGAAGTTCCTGTTGCAATGGACATGATTGCACAGATGACAAGTGTAGCTAATAAGAAAATATTAGGATGAATAAACTCTAGACCATAGTAGATGAGCGTAGGAACAACTCCACCTGCAATCCATGTTCCAACAAGTGCACCTACTGCAATTAAGATCAAAATAGCTTCTAACCCATTCGATATCCCTTTTGTGATCGCATTTTGGAGATCCTTATAGGAATGCCCCAATCGAATACCTAAAGCAATAACCATAAACCATGAGATAAACAATGCTAACTGAATATCTAATTTGAAGTAAAGAGTAAATGATAAAACAATTGCTAAAAACAAGCCAAGTACAGCTACGACCTCTAAAATAGATGGTAGACGTGGTGATTTCATTGTGTTTCCTCCCTTTGTGCGTGCGTTAAGCGTTTTCAAAATATTGTGAAAAAAGTGTGTCAATTCGAAAGAAAGTGAATTGCCTGTTTTTCTCTTTTTCACAGGCAATTCCACATATTAATAAAATAAAATTTTTGATATTATTATCGCTCTAGGAGCTCTGCACCCGCAATGCCAGGCTTTGTCATCTCGTATGGATTTAAGATAATATCAAGTTCTTCTTCCGTTAAAACATCGTACTGCAAGCAAAGATCTCTGATCGATTGCCCTGTTAAAATGGCTTCTCTTGCAATTCTAGCGGCTGCTTCATAGCCTAAGTGAGGGTTCACGGCAGTGATCACGCCTGCACTTTTTTCTACATATTCTTTCAAACGTATTTCATTTGCTTCAATGTCCGCTAAGCAATGATCTGTGAATGAGCGGAACCCATTATTCATTATACTAATAGACTGAAGCAAGTTAAAGACCAAAACAGGCTCCATCACATTTAACTCAAGCTGGCCTGCTTCAGAAGCAAGACAGATCGTGTGATCGTTCCCAATGACTTGGAATGCGATTTGGTTAATGAGCTCTGCCATGACTGGATTGACTTTCCCAGGCATGATGGATGATCCAGGCTGGCGGGCTGGCAATGCGATTTCAGCAAGACCTGCGCGCGGACCAGATGCCATTAAGCGAAGGTCATTGGCAATCTTAGACATGTTCATCATACATACTTTTAATGCGGCGGATACTTCTGTGTAAGCATCTGTATTTTGCGTTGCATCCACGAGATGCTCTGCGCCTACAAGAGGAAGACCAGATATATCAGCGAGCTTCTTCACCACGATTTCAATATAACGAGGATCTGCGTTTAAGCCTGTCCCAACAGCTGTTGCACCCATATTGACTTCATATAAATGCTGTTTTGATTGGTTGATCCGCTTAATATCACGGTTCAGCACACGGCTGTAAGCTTCAAATTCCTGTCCCAAACGGATTGGAACAGCATCCTGAAGGTGCGTACGTCCCATTTTGATCACATGATCGAATTCTTTTGCTTTCTTTTGAAAAACGTCCTGCATGGCTTGCATCGTTTCAAGCAGAATGTCTAACTGCTTGAGCACAGCAATGTGGATCGCCGTTGGGAATGAATCATTCGTTGATTGCGACATGTTCACATGTGTGTTTGGGCTTAAATGGATGTATTCACCCTTTTGATGTCCCATGATTTCTAGCGCTCTGTTTCCAATCACTTCATTGGCATTCATATTCATGGACGTTCCTGCGCCGCCTTGTATTGGATCGACAATAAAGTACTCGTGCAGCTTGCCTTCAATGACTTCATCAGACGCTTGAACGATGGCATTTCCAATGCCCTCATATAAACGTCCAACTTCCATATTGGCTTGAGCTGCTGCTTTTTTCACGATGGCAAAGGCTCTGATTAGTTCCTCGTGCATCCGATATCCTGTAATCGGGAAATTCTCTTTTGCACGAAGGGTTTGAACCCCATAATACACGTCTGCTGGAATTTCTTTTTCACCAAGAAAATCCTTCTCATAGCGATAAGTTGCTTGAACCATCTCTTATGACCTGCTTTCTATAGAATAGTTAAATCACTAAATCTTCTGCGATTGGCGTTTCCATAATCTTTTTGACTTCTCTTGGATCTGTTGTTTTGCCTAGTGCCCACATCAGTTTCGGCACGATGGCTTCTGTATTCATATTTCTTGAACGCGCCACCAATTCTTGATTGATCTTGCGTCCTACCTCATACACACTCATGTCTTCTCCTTCTTCAAGACACTGAGTGGTGATGACAACAGAAATGCCTTCTTCCAGCAATTCGTTGATCTTTTCTAAAAGGTTTCTTCCTTCGAAAGGAATTCCGCCGCTGCCGTAGCTTTCAATGACGACGCCTTTGTACATGCTTTTGACTGCATCTAAAAATTCTGGCTTCAGGCCTGGGTGCAATTTTAACAGACACACATCTGTGTTCAAGGATGCATCTAATTTAAGCGGTTTCATTGGTGTTCTTTTTACTTTGCTATTGTATTCAATTTGATGGTTTTCAATTGATGCAATATATGGGTAGTTAATGCTTTCAAATGCATCGTAGCTTTTCGTTCTTAGTTTGATCGCACGTGTTCCTTGGATGACCCTGCCATCAAACACGACATACACGCCGCCAACACCGTCACATGCAAAGCGAATCGCATCTGTGATGTTTTTCTTCGCATCTGTTTTCTTAAAAGTAATCGGAATTTGTGAACCTGTAATCACGATCGGCTTATCAGGATTTTGCAGCATATAAGACAGCGCTGCTGATGTATAGGCCATTGTATCGGTTCCGTGAGTAACGACAAACCCGTCATACTGGTCATAATTCTCATAAATGGCTGTTGCGATATCAACCCAGTATTCAGGCTGCATATTTGTACTATCTATACTCATTAGGGACTTTGTGTCCATTGTATATTCTGCATTAATTTCGTTTAAATAGCTCAAAAGATCCTCAGCTTTAACACCTGGAGCTAAACCATTTTCACTCTCTACAGATGCAATCGTCCCACCAGTCGTTAAAAGCAATAATTTCTTCAACAGGTCCACCTCTTTCGTAAAATTACTTCGTTTGTCACACATATTATAAGCTAGCTTGTGCTATTCTATAATATACGCTTTACGCGTACCTTCATTGCCATTATAGTCACATAACGCGAATTAATCAAGAAATTGTTACGCATAACGCGTACATTCTATGTCAAAATATGATATACTGTTGTTGTAAATAAAGGAGCGTTCATGTATGATACTCGATCGTTTAACCACCCTTAGAAAAAAGAAAAAATGGTCTCTCCAGCATACGGCAGATCGCCTAGGTATCGCCAAAAGCACCTATGCCGGTTACGAATCTGGGTACCGACGACCTTCGCTTGAAGCAGTGAAGCTGCTGGCTGATTTGTATGATACGTCCATTGATTTTTTACTTGGTAGAACGGACGAGCCAGAGATACAACGCAAAATCTCTGATATCAAAATTGAACTGACGGAAGCAAAAGAAGGAACCATTTATGTAGACGGCGTTCCCCTAAATGATGAAGAAATCAAACAGCTTGTTGCCTTTATTCGGGCGAAAAACACTCTAAAAGTATAAACACAGAAAAGAGAGGCTCCTTATAAACAGGTGCCTCTCTTTCCTTTTCCAATCTCAATATGAGGACGACAGCTGGCTTAATTCCTCTAGCCGCCGCTTCGCCTCTTCTTTATTAAACGAACTATAATAGCGATAATTCTCCTCATCTAAGATGCGGTAATGCTGACTAAGTACATTTTGCTGAAGCCGAAACGTGCCTTTTTTGACAGACGTCCTCCACCAAACCTTGCCGCCAATCGTACGCTCTACTGATAGATGTAATTCGTCATGTGCCACAACTTCCAAAATCTCGAGCGGGTCATCCCCTAGGGTTCCTTTCAAAATGTCACTATCTCTGAATAATGCACATACGGCCGCGGATTGCGTCCAGTTGAGACGCAGCCTGTTTTTTTCAACCTGCTGTAGATGCCGTTTTGATAGACCAAGTACCTCCGCCATACGATCCTGCGTATAATCCTTTTCTTTTCGAATCCGTGCCATTTGTTCTGTGACGAGGTCGATTACCATCTCTTTATCCATCTCTCATCACCTCTTTCGAGTGTTCAGTCTTTACTGACATCATACACGATTTCTTCGAAAAAGTGGCGCCTCATCCTATAGAATTCTGACAAAAACAGCTTAGTCGCTCTTCTCTTCTCCTTGGCCATGCTGCTGTCTCCAATTTTCTTGGGCTGTCTGATGTAAATATGGATAGATCTCCTGTTTGACGGTCTGCTCAAATACTTCTTCATCTAAAATGCTGTACGCCGGAATTTTGATCAATTTCCCATCTACTTTCCGAATGAGCACATCCATGAAAAGAAATCCTCTTATACTGTAACGATGCCTGCGCATGTCAATTGATTGAATATCTTGAAAAGGAACCGTCCGCTCCCGGTGCAGTACAGCGCCATTCTCTCCGCGCTGAATGCGAAAAATCACATTTCCCCTCTTCGTAAAAGCAGGCAAAATCATCAAAAAGGAGATCCAGCCATAGACAATACCTAATAGTCCGCCTAAAAATAAAAACAATGTATAGTTCGATTCAAATGTAAGAGCTTCTGAAAATAACCAAATACCGATGATACCGAAGCCGCCCGTTGCTAAGAATGCCCATACTCTTAAAAAAGGTCTGCTCCTTACTTCTATTACTTCACTTGGATTCAAGCGTCATTCTCCTTTTCTCCATTAGAATATAGAACGTAACCCGTCTTGATGAGCCGTCTCAATGCGAAATTGATTTTCTTTTATTCCTGATACAAGCCACGATTGGTTCTCACCTGGAATCACAAATATCATGGACTCCACATCAGGCGTATTATTTTTGTCATAGACGACCTTCATGAGAGAGTCCATCTTTCCTTTTCTCGTCTGTACATCAGAAATAAATGCCTTCACGAGCTCTTGATTCTCTGCTTTATTCAGGAAGGATGGCCACTCATTTTTCGCTTCGCTTGCTTGCTCTAACAGCATTTCAAATTCCTCTGCCTGCAGACTGATGACAGGTTCAGGGTGATCATTCATCTGTATATTGAAAAAGGATGTCACTTGCTCCTCTGCCTGCTGATCGCTGTTCAGTTTGCGAATCTGATGCACTTGTTGATCATAAAGCGTATGATGCGCATATACACCGGCCTGTGTTGTGTGAAAAGAGGTGCTGACTTCTTCATCTGTGTCTCCAAATTTAGATGCCTTGATCGTGTGAGAGGCATCATTCATCGCCTGGATGAAATGACGGTATTCCGCTTTATAACGGTATTGTCTGTTTCGAAATTCCAGTACACCTTTTGCAAGCAAAGAGCGGCACGCAATTTCAAATAAAAACCCAAGGCGCTCGTCCTCTACTTCAGGATAATAGGCCTCCTTTAAGGACATGCCTTGTTCAAAATAGCCTTCACTGTAAAAACTAAAGATGAGTTCCTCAATACTTAGACTTAGCTGATCCAACTTGATCTCTCCTTATCCAAAAGAAAATGCACCCTTAAAGAAATCGCCTGCACCCTTTATGAGCGAATCTGCGGTTTCTTTTGTTTTTTCTATCCCTTTATGTATCGCCTGATTTGCCTGATCAATGGTATCATTCACTGCTTTCACACCTTGACCCGCCAGTTCGAATGCTTTTTTCCCTTTATCCACGACTGCATGAATCGGGTCCTTTAATTTCACTGCCATCTGTTCAGCAAAACCGGATGTCAGCTTGGCGACTTTTTCTCCAATAAATCCACCTACTGCTGAACCAATGGCTCCGCCAACAACGGTTCCAATCGGACCTGCAAAGCTGCCAAGAGCACCGCCGACAACGGCACCTGCGACAGAACCGCCAGCGATAAAGACCGTATTGTTCACTGCATTTCCAACAGCCTTTGCATTTTCACGCTTAAGAACTTCTGGCTGATCACCGAATTCTGCATAGTTCTCGGCAATTTTCAATCCACAGCCAACCGTTTCTGTTGCACCAGTGACAACTGTTGCAATGATGGCATTTCCTTTCGCAAATCTTGCACCATTTTTCAGAACAGACTTAATCGCAGCCGTGTCCTTCCAATTAATACTTCCTTTTGTAAAATCACGAACACTGTTTGTGAACGCAACTGTATCGTCAGGATAAAATTTTGTGAATTTCTTATGGACCAAGTCAGCCATCGGCCAGTTCGATCGTTTTAATAATTCTTTTTTACTCAGCCAAATCCTTGCTAACCGGTCAAATCTCGTTCCTTCTACCCGGCTGGTCAGATCAAGCAGCAGCTTTGAATGCTGCGCTGCATATCGGCCATTCTCTTTAATGAAAGTCGTCATCCCAAGCCCGTAATATTTCGCCTGCATCATCACGATACCAGCTAAGCTCGTGAGTGTACCATATTGATCATAGATACTGTACAATTTCCGCAATATATCATCTGCTTCGACCATTTTATCTGTTGCATGAAGAATGGCAATATCATCACTGCTCAATTTGCTGATTAATGCCTGTCCTGCTCCCCATGCATCCCCGACACCAGAAAAACAGCTTCTATACCGAGGATCGCAGCCTAAAATCAGCCCGTCCAGTTCACTATGTAAATCGCGGTGCTTCGTTTCAATGGCTGACAGCTCACCTACAAAATCATTCGCCAGCCCAGTCAGCTGATCTGGATCAACCACAATGTCACGTGCCATCACATCATCTCCCTTCTCGGTTTCTTTCTCTCCGTTCTTCTCGTCTCTTTCGCTCAAGCTCTTCCATTCTGGCAATTTCAGCTTTACGCTCCTCAATTTTAACCGCTGCATCCCGCAGTTCCTGACTTGTTTCAAGCAAATCTTTTTCAAATTGATCGTAACGTGCCGTTGTTTCTTCAAAGCTTTGATCAAATTTATCCCTTGCTTCTCCCTGCCAGCCTGATCCTACTGCCTTCAGCCGATTTTCCAGCAGCTGCTTGGACTGCCGAATCTCATCAGCCGCTTCCTGAAACTTTTGAGCGAGTGCCAGCGTTTGACTAGAATCCAACTTTCGCACCCCTTTCTCCCAATTTAACGTACAAATGGATGATTTTATATGTCCTCATTATAAATAAAAAGACACCCAAAAAAATCACCCTAAAGAACCATTCAGCACATTACCTAATGAAAGTAGGCCTTTTTCCTCTCTAATTGCCAGAGAAAGCCTTTCTTGTTATGAAGCGCATTCAAGACGTGATAAAATGGACGTATTCTACAAAAGGAGTGACGTATAGATGAAAGAGGAAATGATTCAGCGTTTCACAAGTTATGTGAAGGTAGATACGCAGTCAGATGCAGAAAAGGAAAGCTGCCCATCTACTGAAGGACAATTGAACCTGGCGAGACAGCTTGTTGAAGAGATGAAATCCATCGGGATTCAAGAAGTGACTATGGATGAAAACGGCTATGTCATGGGAACAATCCCATCTAACACAGACAAAGACGTGCCGACCATTGGCTTTTTGGCTCATATCGACACAGCCACTGACTTCACCGGCAAAAATGTAAAACCACAGCTCCATGAGAACTATCAAGGCGGCGACATTACCTTAAATGAAGATCTACATATCGTTTTATCTCCACAACAGTTTCCAAATTTACAAAAGTACCAAGGACATACGCTGATTACAACAGATGGCACAACCCTGCTTGGTGCAGATAACAAAGCTGGTATCGCAGAAATTATGACAGCAATGCATTACCTCATCGAACATCCAGAAATCAAGCATGGAAAAATCCGCGTCGCTTTTACGCCAGATGAAGAGATTGGCAGAGGGCCGCACAAGTTTGATGTTGATGCCTTTGGCGCTTCCTATGCGTACACAATTGACGGCGGACCGCTTGGCGAGCTGCAATATGAAAGCTTCAACGCAGCAGGCGCGAAAGTATCCATTAAAGGAAACAACGTCCACCCAGGAACAGCAAAGGACAAAATGGTCAGCGCTGCGAAAATTGGGATGCTCTTTCACAACAAACTGCCTTCTGAAGAATCTCCAGAATATACAGAAGGCTACGAAGGCTTTTTCCACCTGACGAAATTTGTAGGGGAAGTAGAAGAGGCTGAGCTGCAATATATTATCCGTGATTTTGATAAAGAGAAATTCAACAATCGCAAGGCACTGTTTGAAAAAATAGCAAATGACTTAAAAGCCACATACGGAGAAAACAGCATCGCCCTCAGCATTCAGGATCAATATTATAATATGAGAGAAAAAATTGAGCCGGTGAAACATATTGTGGACATTGCTCATGAAGCCATGGAAAATCGCTCAGTAACACCGGTCATTGAACCAATTCGCGGCGGCACAGACGGCTCCCAGCTTTCATATAAAGGTCTCCCAACGCCAAACATCTTTACTGGCGGGGAAAACTTCCACGGTAAATATGAATTTATTTCCGTTGAAAACATGGTGAAAGCAACCGAGGTTATCGTTGAAATTGCCCGTTTATTTGAAGAAAAAGCATAAACATGTTTACAACCGTTCCTGTTCGGGAACGGTTTTTTAATAAAAGTTTACAATTTTCTGAAACTTTTATGACACTTATTCGTACTAATAGAGACAACCCCAGAAAAAATTCTTCTTGACGAGTGAAATAACTGGAAATATAATAGTTAAAAACAACCAGTATTTTAGACCTAAAATAGCAGATTGAATGAACCTTAAGAACTAAACCAAGTCTGCTGCTTATTTTCAGTTATAAACATCACTCACCCTGTCTACACTTAAAGAATAGGATGAATTGGAGGAATGTCATATGATGATTTTATTGATTATCGCTTCACTTTGCTGCTACTTACTATTCTCTTTCAAAAAAGATAACCGCACCCAAAAAAGAAAAAGCGCAGAGCTTTCGGAGTTTGAAATCTTTCGTATGCGCCGCCACTACAACGGAAAACGCCGTCACCCACTAAACGATGCACCTAAACAAGTATAAATCCAAATAAAAGAGCCTCATGAGGGGCTCTTTTGTTGAATAAACAGCAAAAAACGACCATTGAATCTGGTCGTTTTTCTTTTTATTTATATACCTTCGCAGGCACTTGAATCATAGGAATTCCAACATAATAAGGTGAAATTTCATATGGCTGGAAGACAACAGCAATTCCCTTTTTCGTGAAGTAATACTGCGTGTTGTAGTTGATTTCAATGTCGCTTTTTTTCAGGTTCGCGTAGAATTTGCTTTTATGTTTCTTTGTGTAGTTATAAATATAATCTCTTACTTTCGTACGCTTTTTCTTTGTTTTCACAACGTCTGTCAAGAACAGCTGCTTTGTTTTTTTCTTTGTTAACACATAGTTCATGCTGGAAACCATCGTGTCTCCGTGCATTCCCCCATCATTCATGTAATCATAGTTTAAGATACTTAATTTCTTCCCATTGTTAAATTTCGTTAGAAACGATCTCTCGTACGTGATCTTCCCAAAGCCTTCTTTTTTCGCTTCGTCCTTTAAGTACAAGTAAGTAGAATAAGAAAAAGCGATATCTTCTTTTAAATCACGATTGATGGTTTTCATATGCGTCTTGCTTAGATTTTTCACCTGTGCATATTTGAACGTTTTTTTCTTCTTATAATAGTGTGTGCTTACTTTTGCTTTTTTTGCTTGTTTGGCATCAGCAGATCCAACTGGCGCAAACAAGGAAACAATCAGTGAGAAAATGAGCAGGCTGATCGTTAGGCCTTTTTTCATTGTCATAGTAAAAACCCCCATTTTTGTCTATTACCAAATGAGTATACCATGACAAAAGAACCAAAAGAAGTATTTTTTCCATATTATTCTTCATTTTTCCACATCGGGTTTGTTTCCCTTGATTTGTTCATTTTGAAAATTAAACGATAAAACCATTGACTTTTCCCTGAAAAGGTTGAATAATTGTGTTTATTAAGAAAATTGAATCAAAAGGTAACCTTATTAAGAGTGGTGGAGGGACTGGCCCTGTGAAACCCGGCAACCGCTGTTCCTAGGAACAGAATGGTGCTAATTCCTTAAGCAAGCAAATGCTTGTTTGAAGATAAGGCAGAGTTCTCACAGTATATGATGCTCTTCCTTATCTAAGGAAGAGCTTTTTTATTTGATTTTTTAACCTGAAGAAAGAAGGGATTCAGCATGACACAAGTACAAACCATTGGAAAGAAAACAACAAAACCGCCATTCCGCGCAGATCAAGTAGGAAGTTTACTTCGTTCAGAGCGCATCAAGGAAGCACGCAGGCAAAAAGCAGACGGTACGCTGACAGCAGAGCAGCTCCGGCAAATTGAAAACGAAGAAATTACACGTATTGTAGAGAAGCAAAAAGAAATTGGGTTAGAGGTTGTCACAGATGGTGAATTCAGACGTGCATGGTGGCATTTTGACTTTCTTGAAGGACTCGATGGAGTGGAAGGATTTGAAGCAGATCAAGGCATTCAATTCCATAACACAACGACAAAAGCAAGAGGGATCAAGGTAACAGGCAAGATCGATTTTACAGATCATCCAATGCTGGAGGATTATCGTTTCCTTCAAAGCATCGCTGGTGATCATACGGCTAAAATGACGATTCCAAGTCCAAATATGCTCTTTTTCCGTGGAAAGCTTGAAGAAGGAGTGTATGACAGCTTAGAGGAATTCCACCATGATGTGGCACAAGCGTATAAGAAAGCCATCCGTGCTTTTTATGATGCAGGCTGCCGCTACTTGCAGCTGGATGATACGGCATGGGCAGTGTTCTTTTCTGAAAAAGGCCATGAACAAATCAAAGCCTTTGGCCGTGAAGAAGATGAACTTCGTGAATCGTTTGCGAAGACAATCAATGAAGCTGTTGCCGACCGCCCAGAGGATTTGGTGATTACGATGCACATTTGCCGCGGTAACTTTAAATCAACTTGGGCAGCTGAAGGTGGTTACGAAGCAGCAGCAGAAACTATTTTCGCCGGCTTAGATCTTGATGGTCTCTTTTTAGAGTTTGACGACGATCGTTCTGGCGGATTTGAGCCCCTTCGATATGTGAAGAACCCAAACCTTCAAATCGTACTAGGCCTTGTCACTTCAAAATACGGTGAGCTTGAGCCAGTTGAACAGATTAAAAAACGCATTGAGGAAGCGGCTCAATATGTGGACATTAACCAAATCTGTTTGAGTCCACAATGCGGATTCGCCTCTACAGAGGAAGGCAACCTGTTAACAGAAGAGCAGCAATGGGAAAAGCTGCGTCATGTGATTGAGATTGCTGATCAAGTGTGGACTTCGTAGTCCCTCAAAGACAAAAAAAAGACAAACCGCAGTATGAGCGGTTTGTCTTTTTCTTTTATGCATCCAAATGTTCACCATTTGTCGCAATCACTTGTTTATACCAATCGAAGCTTTTCTTTTTCTTTCTATCTAATGTACCGTTTCCTTCATTATCACGGTCAACATAAATGAAGCCGTAGCGTTTTTTCATTTCAGCCGTAGATGCGCTGACGAGGTCAATTGGGCCCCAGCTTGTATAACCGATCAGGTCAACTCCGTCTGCGATCGCTTCTCTCGCCTCTAGCAAATGGCTTCTGAGGTAATCAATTCGGTAATCGTCTTGAATTGATCCGTCTTCTTCTACTTGATCGACAGCACCCAATCCATTTTCTACGATAAACAATGGCTTTTGGTAGCGGTCATACAGCTGATTCAGTGTTGTACGAAGTCCTTTCGGATCAATTTGCCAGCCCCAATCACTTGCTTTTAGATAAGGGTTTTTCACACCTTCAAATAGGTTGCCGCCAGTCACTTGTTCAAGGATCTTTGGATCTGTACTCGTCACAAAACTCATATAATAACTGAAGCCAATATAGTCCACTGTATGGTTTCTTAAAATATCTTCGTCCCCTTCTTGGAACTCGATGTTGATGTCATTTTCAAGGAAATAACGTTTCATGTAACCTGGGTAATAACCCCTTGCCTGTACATCTGAGAAGAACAATGTTTTACGATCTTGCTCAATTGCAGCAAACATATCTTCAGGTCTTGAGCTGTACGGATAAGTTGTCATCGCTGCAATCATACAGCCGATTTTCGCATCAGGAATGATTTCGTGTCCTGCTTTGACAGCCAAAGCACTTGCAACAAATTGGTGATGCGCTGCTTGATATTGAATGCTTTTCTCGTCATCACCCTCTTCAAATACAAGTCCGCCGCCAGTGAAAGGCGCATGTAATACAACGTTGATTTCATTGAATGTCATCCAATATTTCACTTTGTCTTTAAAGCGGGTGAACAATGTTTTCGCGTATGTTTCATAAAGATCCACAAGCTTACGATTTCTCCATCCGCCGTAGTTTTTCACAAGTGCGAGCGGCATTTCATAGTGAGAGATGGTGACAACTGGCTCAATTCCGTGCTTATGCAGTTCATCAAATACTTTTTCATAAAAAGCGAGGCCTGCTTCATTCGGTTCCGCATCGTCGCCATTTGGGAAAATACGCGGCCAAGAAATGGATAATCTGAAGCACTTGAATCCCATTTCTGCAAAGAGTGCAATATCTTCTTTATAGCGATGGTAGAAATCGATTGCATCATGATATAAGTTAAGGTCTTTCATTGATTCATCGAATGGGTGCATAATACCATTTGGTGATACATCAGCTGTCGATAAGCCTTTTCCATCTTGATTATATGCGCCTTCAACTTGGTTGGCTGCAACAGCGCCGCCCCATAAGAAACCTTTAGGAAATGTTTTTTCTAACTTGTTCATGTTGAATACCCTCCTCTTTTTCTTCTACACTGACTGTAAGCAGTGTCTCTTTCACTGTAATCGTTCCATCTGTTTTCGCATCAACTTGTGCAAAATCGTTTGTGTTGGTGACAATAACAGGTGTGGTGACATCATAGCCTTCTTGCTGAATGCCCTCGATATCAAATTCAATGAGCACATCTCCTGCTTGAATCAGATCACCTGACTGCACATGACTTGTGAAATACTTTCCGCCAAGTTTTACCGTGTCAATCCCGACATGAATGAGAAGTTCTGTACGTTGTTCACTCTTCAAGCCAATGGCATGTTTCGTGTGGAAAATGGTTTCAACCTTGCCATTGAACGGTGCTACAACACGCCCAACTGTTGGTACAATGGCTGCACCTTTGCCCATGATTTCATTAGAGAATGTTGCATCATTTACTTGATTGAGCGGCTTTAGTTGACCTTCAAGCGGGCTTTGTACCACTTCATTTTGAAGTGCTGCTGTGTCTTTCTTTTCTTGTGGTTTGTCTGCTTTTGTATCATCTTTCACTGGTACATCTTTGAATCCTAGAACAAGTGTCATGATCGTTGCTACAACAAATCCGATTACTAAACCAATGATTGAGTAGACAAATGTTGGTCCAATGAATGTTGGGAGACCTGGAAGGCCTGCTGATCCAGATATCACATATGATTTTACTTTAAAGATTGACATGAACACGCCGCCTGCTGCTGCACCAATAAGGGCTGCAAGGAACGGTTTTTTCAATCGCATGTTCACGCCATACATAGCAGGTTCAGTAATACCCATTAAGGCTGTGATACTTGTAGACATTGCCAATGATTTGAATGTTTTATTTTTTGATCTTAAGAAGACACCGAATGCTGCGCCTGCTTGTGCCATATTCGCTACAAACATCATTGGAAGAATGTAGTCAAAACCGTTTAACGTAATGTTGTTGATCATGATTGGAAGCAGTGCATAGTGCATGCCCGTAATGATCAATGGTGACATGAATCCGCCGATTAAGAGTCCGGCCAAAAGACCTGCATGTTTAAACAATAAATCAATTCCACCTGAAAGGCCACTTCCGATAATCCCGCCAAGCGGTCCAACCGCGATGAGCATAACTGGTACAACGACTAGAAGTGTGACCGTTGGAACAAGGATGATCTTTAATGATTTCGGACTATATTTTTCTGCGAATCTTTCAACATATGAACCAAGCCAGATGGTGAGTAGAATTGGAATCACCGATGAAGAGTACACAACGGCAACCACTGGCAAGCCTAGAAATTCTGTATTTCCCGCGCCCAGTAAAGCGGTTAACTGCGGGTGCAGTGCTGCTGCTGCAATGGCAGCCGCGATATACTGATTTGTGCCAATTTTTTTGGCTACGCTTACAGCAAGCAGAATCGGTAAGAAGTAAAAGGCTCCATCTCCGATGGCTGTTAAAATCGCATACGTACTGCTTTTATCTGATATCCACTGGAATGTGAGCATCAATGCCAAAATCCCTTTGATCATACCGGCTCCAGCGATGGCTGGAAGAATCGGTGTGAAGACACCAGAAATAAAATCGAAAAGCTTTGATATCACATTTTGTTTTGACGCTTCTTCTGTACCGCCTGACTTTACATCAGATGATAGACCTGAGTCAGCGATCATCGCTTGATAGACATTTGAGACATCATTGCCGATAATGACATGATATTGGCCTCCGCTTTGATTCACGCCCATGACGCCGTCTGTTGATTGCAGCTTCTCTTTATCCGCCTTGCTTTCATCGTATAAGTTGAAGCGAAGTCTTGTCATACAATGCGTGACGTGTTTAACATTCTTTTCACCGCCGACAAGTTCTAGCACTTCTTTTGCTGTTTGTTTGTGGTTCATTGTGTTACCCTCCAATCGTTGATTTAATCTTGATATAGAAAAAACCTAAACATCCATTAATGTCCGAGAAATAGCGATTCAGACATTAATCGATATTTAGGTTTTGCCTGCTTAACCAGTAACAATCCTTCATAGCGATTGATCGTTATTTAATTTTTATAAGTCTTTAGATATAAAAAAACCTAAATCACGCCTTATCAAAGATAGGGACAATGATTTAGGTTTTGCCTGCTTGACCAGTAACAATCCTAAAAGATTGTGGGTTATTTAGTTTATAGTTATAAATTATCATGTTAAATTTGTGATGTCAACGCTTTCTTTTTGAATTTATTTTCTTTTTATTACTCTGTCTATATGCAAAGTTAAATATAGCATTTCATCTTCTATGAGACTTCGGTTGTATTCTTTTTGAACATAATCGTTAATTTTTTCTGCGCACTGAAAAGCTGCGGTGTTTTTCTCTTTTACCACTTCATACAGAAACTCATTTTGATTTTCCATTTGTGTTTCGTTAAACAAACGCTGACCAAAAAACTTCAAATGCGTAACAAAACGGAAATAATTTAATGATTCCTCGTCCAAATCAATTTGAAAGTGATACTTAACGATGTTTAAAATGTCTTGAATGAGTTTGGTGATTTGAATAACGTTTGGCATTTCCTCATTGAGCTCTGCATTGACAATATGCATGGCAATAAAGCCGGCTTCATCCTCAGGAAGATGGATGCTCAGCTTGTCCTCAATGATTCGAATAGCTTCTAAACCGCATCTGAACTCATCTTTATACAGCCGTTTGATTTCCCAGAGCAAGGCATTTTTGATGTCCATTCCTTTTTGATGACGTTCAATGGCAAAGGTAATATGATCCGTCAGCGTCACATAGATGCTGTCATTTAAATTTTTGTTAAGGGTTGTTCTCGCATGCTCAATAATCGCCTCACACACTTGCATATACTCGATTGGAATATCATAAAGCAGGGTTTTGAATTTTTCTGATATATCTTTATTTTGAATAGAAAATACTTTTTCGATTCGTTCTTCGTCAATCGGGTCTCCGCTTTTCTTTTGAAACGCGATCCCTCTGCCCATAATGACCAGCTCATGCTGCTCGTCATCATACGCACTGACAACATTATTATTGATTACTTTAGAAATGATCAATTGATACCCCCCAGTACATTCCGCTTTTTCGAGCATTTTATCGTTGATTCATATGTCATGTTATTATTATTTTCAAAAAAGAGGACTTTAAGATGATTTTACATTTTTTTTTGATACGGTCAACTAGAAAGAATGACATATTACCTCTCAAAAATGACGAAATAGGGGCAAAAAAGTCTAAAAACATACACAAAAACACTCTAAAAAGAGTGTTTAAAGTGTGTATTTTACAAAATCAAGAGCAGTCCCAATTATAGACGACATTCTCGAAATTTTTTCGTTTAAGGTCTTCTGGTTTGATAAAAAAGTTGGCAATACCGCAATCTCCCCACATCAAATCTACTTCATCATCTGAGTCAATTTGTAATAACAGAACGGTATGTTCTTGATCTACATAGGTACGCGGATCTTCTTGTGTAAACCCTGGATACCCGCCCAAT
Source organism: Bacillus sp. I-2 (assembly GCF_001974945.1). Classification (NCBI taxonomy): domain Bacteria; kingdom Bacillati; phylum Bacillota; class Bacilli; order Caryophanales; family Bacillaceae; genus Bacillus; species Bacillus sp. I-2. The sequence goes on from NZ_LZRW01000042.1 coordinate 218,328, forward strand.
TTGTGACCAAAGCCACTCGCTGTTTCATAAAATTCATCCAGCAGGGCATCTGCTTCATCGCCATTAACACCATCTGCATCTTCGAATAGGTCCCAGCTGTTCTTTCCTGTGACTTTTTCAAAGCGGAAATCTCCTACACTGATCGTTTCGCTTGATAATTCACCTGTAATCGCGCCTTCCTTCGTCACAGGAAAATAAAAATCATCTGGAATTTTCACAAAAGAAAAATCAGTCATTAACTCTTCTTCTGCCAAGAAAGGTTCCTCAATAAATTTGATGCGAAAATCTTTTTGCTCTGTTTTATGGTCAATATTCATCCCATAAAGATCATCATGCACTGAAATAAAAACTTGCAAAAGTCCTGTTTCTGGATAATCCTTCAGCTTGGGCAGCTGGCCGAAATTAATTTGTGTCAAAAGTTTCATAGGATGTCCTTCGCCGTCAACTGGATATTCGTCGTTTTTTGGAAAATAAGGATCACCAGCTATTTTGCTGTCGTATGGTCCTGTTTTTCCTTGTTTCATCTGCAATTGAATCATTGGTTTTTCCGTTTCATCTAACAACGGACGGTAGGGTGCAAGTATTTCCTGCAGCTTCGCTGATTGTGTCACGATGATCTTCCTCCTTATGAATAGGTCTAATGACAAAACTTGTATCTCTTTTTCTATCATACAGAAGTGTACCCTGGCTGTCAGTGATAAATCGGTCAAAATCCTAACAAGTTTATCTTCTTAAAATGTAAAAAAACCTCCGATTCAGCTGGAGGTTTTGTCGTTCTTTTATTTCACTTGATAGTTTACTAAGTCGTTTGCTAATGCTTTCATCGTTTCGTTTGTTTCGTGAAGACCTTCAATAATTTTTGTAAAAGTGCCTACTAGCTCTGCCTGATGCTCAGAGGAAGCGACAATTTGCGCAATTTCTTCTTCCATTCCTTTGATCGATCCCTGCACATCTTTTAGGGCTGTTTCAATATCAGTCGTCGCCTGTTTCGCATGAGTTGACAGCTTTCTCACTTCTGTTGCGACCACTCCAAAACCTGCTCCTGCTTCCCCTACTCTTGCAGCTTCTATTGATGCGTTGAGTCCAAGTAAGTTCGTTTGATCAGAGATACCCTTGATGAGATTGGACACTTGATTGATTTTAGAGGAATTTTCGACAGTGGTTTTCGTATTTTGTAGAATTTGTTCACTTGTCGCTTGTAGTTCCTCTGAATGTGCGGCAACCTGCTGTACCATAGCGACTAGTTTTTCGGAAGCTTCGTTGCTTTCCGTCATGATGTAATCTAATCGTTGTTGATTCGTTTGGTCATAGGCCACACAGAAGGCAGCAACCACTTGACCTGATTCATCAGTAATTGGAACGGCTACGATATCCATTGGAATCCCGTATACTTCTTTCGGAATTTGAATAAACGATGGTTCTCTCCCATTTTTCAGCATCGCAAAGTTTTGGAATCCAGCATCTACTGTATCACCAGCTTTAAATCCTAAATCAATATTCCCATGCTGCTGATAATAAAGAACCTTCTCTTTCCCTAAAACAGAAAAGGTTAGCTGCTCTCTCATAGCAAGTCCAATGATTGGTAAAGCGTCTATTATGTTATCAATTCTCTGTGACATTCGCTTACGTTCATCCTCTCTATTTCTCAGTACACCTTCTTTATCGGTTCGTTATATGATCTATTACAGCCTGTAATGTGCACTAATATCAATCAAATGACCTAAGACATATAAAAAGCCCACATTCTATCAAGAGAATGTGGGTGTTTTTTAAACAAAGTAAATGCACATGAAGACACTGATACCGATGAGAAAAAGATACATATAGTCAATCCATGAGGTGCTGATGATATGGTAATACGTTCGCTCTTTCGTCCCTGTGAAGCCCCTGGCTTCCATCGCAATCGCTAAGCGCTCTGATTTTCGTACACCTTGTGTAAAAAGGGGCAATGCATAACGCATAAAGGCTTTCCAGCTGTTTTTTTGCTTGTAGCCTCTGATTTTATGTGCCGCTTTCATTTGTTTTAATTCACTTTGAAATAACGGAATAAACCGGAAGCCGGCAAGCATGCCATACGCCCATTTTGGGGACATTCGGCATTGGTGAATCAGACTCATCATAAATGCCGTCAAATCTGTTGTGGACGTAAAAAGGAGACCAAATGTCACAAATCCAAGCATTCTAAAAGCGATGGTGAGCCCATTTCTTAAACTCTCCTCTGTGATATGAAACCATGCCCACTTCCAAACGGTATGATCCCCCTTGCCGAAGGCCGCCATCATCCAGAACACGAGAATAAAAAAGAGCAGATAAGGGACAAGCCTTGTAACGAGATACTTCATATTCCATCCACCTAAAACAACTCCAATGCCAAGAGCAAACAGCCAAATGATAAAGGTAGTTTTAGGGTCAGAAATCGACATGAGACAGCCCATCGCAAGCAGATGAGCGAGTAATTTCATGACTGGATTCACAGTAGAAAGAAAGGAGTGATTACTTTGCAATCGTCAGCACGTCCTTTCTTTCTGCCACATAGCGATAATGTAAAGGAGCTCTCAGCTGATAAGCATCGACAAGTTCTTGATTTGAAAATAAATCATAAGGGGTGCCATGATACACATGCTTCCCTTGATGAAACAGAAGCACTTGATCGGCACACTCATCGACAAGCTCCATATCATGTGTGACCATCACAATGGTCGTGCCTTGGCGCTGACGCTCTTTTAAACGCCTCATCAATTCCTTCGCCGTTTTTTCATCCTGCCCGAAAGTCGGTTCATCTAACAGCAATACATCTTGATCAAAGAGGAGCATCGTGGCAACACTCAATCTTCTTTTTTGCCCTAAACTTAAGGTGAAGGGATGTGCTTTTTCATGCTTCTCTAAACCGAACTCTTTCAGCAGCTGAACCGTTTTTTCTTGTACGACAGATTCTGGCCAGTTTCGCTGTCTGCCGCCAAAGGCAATTTCATCGAATACTGTGTCTTGTATAAATTGAAGCTCCGGATTTTGAAACACAAAGCCTGTTTTTTCATATAGTTCTCGGTCTGACCACTTTTTTAGGAGTGTATCTTTTAAGAAAATGTGGCCTTTTTTCGTTGGCTCTAAACGAACCAAATGCTTGAGAAGTGTGCTTTTTCCACTTCCATTTTCCCCAATGATCGCCACCCAATCCCCTGATTTGATATCAAGCTGGAGATCACTCATAATCCTTTTTTTCCCGTAGCTTAATTGAAGATTTTCTGTACGAATCATTGTCTTTCGTTCGATTGATGGCACTTTTTCTCGCTGCTCTTTTCGTGCTTTAAAAGTTTGCATAAAGGTTTGACTTAGTGGATGAAATGGATCTTGAATAATCGTGGACCATTTCTCGGGAAATAATTTTGGCCGCCAAATCCCTGCCTCTTTCATTTCTTCCTCATATGCCGCGAGCACATCTTTTGGAGATCCATCTGCTAAAATGCTGCCTTGATCATCTAATAAAATCACCCGGTCCATCCATTCGATGACTCCGTCAAGCACATGCTCTACAAAAATCATGGTCTGCTGCTGATCGGCTGCAAGCTGCTGCAGCAGTTGAAATATGTCCATTCTACCTGCCGGATCAAGCTGTGCGGTTGGTTCATCAAAGAATAGAACATCCGGCTGTAATGCGAGTAGACAAGCAAGTGCCAATCGCTGCTTCATGCCGCCAGATAAATTGTGAATCTCTGTATGCGGATCGACATTCAGTTGGACTTTTTGCATGAGCTGCTGAATGATGTCATCCATCTCTTCACGAGGGACGGAACGGTTCTCTAAGCTAAAGGCAATTTCTTCATTGACGCGGTGCATACAAAATTGAGAGTCTGGATCTTGAAACATGACGCCTGTATGTCTTTGCAGCACCACTTCACCCTGCATGTCTGCTTCCACATGCTCTGGAATGATTCCAGCCAGAACCGAAATGAGCGTGGATTTCCCGCTTCCGCTCGGTCCTAAAATAAGCACCTTTTCCCCTTTTTGAATCGTAAGGGAGATTTGATGCAAAACGGGCTTAGGCTGTTCATAAAAACGGACAGAGAGTTCATTGCACGCGAGAAATGAATTCATGCTGTTCACCTTTGTTTCGTTTTTCTTTCATGATGGCATATTGATTCAGTACACCTGTTTTGGATAGTGCGTCCACCACCACTTTCGCAAGGCAGCCGCCAAGTATCATTCCACTAATGATTTGAGTCACAAGTGTCATAAGTAAAACTTGAGGCGTATAATATCCAAAGCCATTTGCCACGAGACTGTACGCCATCGCTCCGATAGCGGCAAAGGCACCAGAGAGCATCAGTGTCCACATGCGATACCGTTTATAACCAAAAAGAGCAAAGGCGATTTCTGCCCCAAGCCCTTGGCATACACCAATCAGCAGAGCTGAAAGTCCAAAGTGGCTGCCTGTCAATAATTCCACAGCCGCGGCGGCTGTTTCTGCAATCAGAGCAGCCCCCGGCTTTTGAATGATATATGCAACGATTGGACTGGCAATGACCCATATTCCAAACATGATGTTGCCTCCTGCTGGGCCAACAAGTGCTGTAATCGGTAAGTATAGCGTGGACCACCCTAAATAGATCACACCGCACGCAACAGATAAAATCACCGCAAGGACGACTTCTTTCATCTTCCATGTCATGATGAATGCACCTCCAGTTGAACTGGCCACTCTTCAACAGTGAAGGCCATTTCCCAAAACTTGTACTCGAGCTGGCAGCTTAAGATAAAATGCTGTTTCATTTTTTCCTTTTCCTTCTCACTTGCTGCTTCCGCCAATTGATCGAGCCGCCTGCAAAGCTCACCTGTGACAGAATCAGTTAATCCTCCATAAAATGTGATCCACTCATAAAACGGATGTGACGGGTCTGGCTGCACATCTGTAAGCATTCGTTTCCCTATTTCCCAATATGTCCAAGGACATGGAAGCAGGACAGCGATGATTTCACCAAGCGTGCCTTCTTGCGCAACTTGCAACATATGATGTATATAGTGGTGAGCACTCGGAGCCAAAGAAGCACCTTGGAGCTCATCATATGCTACTCCTGCCACTCGGCAAAGGTTTTGATGAGGGTGCGTCTCACTATCTAGTACAAACGCAATCTGCTGATGAAAAAACGCAATATCCTCTCTGTCTGTACATTTGCTGAGCGCTGCTGCATAAATTTTAATGAATGCTTGTAAGTATTCTGCATCTTGTTTGACGTAATGAATGATTTGTTCCTTTTCCAGCTTTCCTGCTGCCAGGCCTCTGACGAACGGATGCTGATAAATGGCTTCAAATAACGGTTCTGCTTCTTTCCTTAATTGCGTAGAAAATGTCATAAAAAAAGCCTCCTCTTCTTCAGTTGAATAAATGAAAAAGCCACCCCAAATGGAGCGGCCTTCTTATCGATTCAATCATGAATAAGACAAGGTCCAGCTCCACTTCCCTCCGCTAGTACGAACTAGATCAGGTTCAAAGGGTCCAAGATTTTCTCTTGTCTCAGTCATACATGACTCCCCTAGTGGACTTTTGTCATTTAATTATCTTTACTCTACACATGTGGCGATTTGATGTCAACCGCCTTTCTTAATTCAACGTTCTGATTGTTGGCAGCTTCTCGATCCCTGCAGCATAGTAGAAATTCAGAACACTGAAGAAATCAATCGGCTTTCCTGTTTTTAAATCTACAGCTAAAATATGATCACCGTAATTTGTCATATCATCAATATCTAAGCGTCTTGGTGTTGTCTTCCCGAGTGTATCAACAAAGGTATCATGGTAATATTGCCCGCTTGCATATGATGATTGATGGTACATAAACAATGTCTCAACATCTAAGTAAACGAGGATGGCTTCTGAGGAGCTCGCATAAGGAGCTGAGTATGACACAGGAGCCGAAATACTTTTTACTTTCACACTTGAGATTGAATGAGTTCTTTGTTCGTATTTTCCATCATAAGAGAAATAAAAAACACGCTCCCATTCATAATTTGCTGTCTTTGTTTGCTTATTGTACACTTTTGTACCATTTGCGAAAACATCACCGTTTGCATACTCAGCTACAAAATATTGAAAGGTGGACGAAAGGGATACAGCCCCCGTGAAATTGGGCGGGTTTTTTGCATTCACTTGTATCGTGTAGGAATCTCCAAATTCTCCGCCGCTTGTAATACCGAATGCATAATCACCTGCTGGTAAATTGGTCAATCCAAGCAGGCTGCCTGCCGGTTGAATTAAATCTGTCGGGTAGGCTTGTCCTGTTTCATAATCAACAACAAATAATTGAACAAAATAATCAGGATTTGAAGAGGTAATCCGGCTGATGAGTGCCTGAGGTGAAGATGTGCTTAAAAACCATAAATCAACTGGGTCGTCCTCTGTTAAGACAGCCGATTGATTAATAGCTAGTCCATCAATGGAGCGAACGGCAGACGTGCGCATTTTGCCTTCTTTAGCAGCTTTTCGTTTGATACTGATTCCTTTCTTCTTATTCACTTTAAATGATTTTTTCACTTGCTTCTGTTGAATAGCGGTTCCTTCATCCTGCTTTTCAAACGATTCTTGCACTTGCTGAATCGCTTTTTCCGTCAGTGGTGATATTTTCCCTTCTGATTTCGGTGCTTCTTCTGCTTTTAATGCTGGTGAAAACAAACCTGTTGCGACGAGTAAAACAGACAGTAAAGCTGCGGTGATTTTGACATAAAATGCTCTCACAGGAACATCCCCTTTTTCCTCATTTGGGTTTTTTACCCTGTGATTATTTTACCATTATTCTAATTATTGTTTTGGTCTTTTTTGGGACATTTTTATAACAAAAAAACCAGCCGCATGAGTCACGACTGGTTTTTGATCGTTTTATACAATGGTTTTGACAAACAAGCGTGCTGTTTCTGCACTTGATCCCGGGTTTTGTCCAGTGATGATTTGTCCGTCAACGACAGCAAATGGCGCAAAGGCCTCTCCTTTTTCAAACGCTGCCCCCTGCTCACGAAGTTTTGTTTCCAATAAAAATGGAACTTTTGATGTCAACTGCACGGCTTCCTCTTCTTCATTTGTGAAGCCTGTGATTTTTTTGCCTTCGATAAATGATTTGCCATTTTGGTCCTTCACATCAACGAATGCTGAAACGCCATGACAAACGGCTCCGATCGCACCATTTTTATCTGAAACCGCTAAGATCGCATCCGCTACCAGTTGATTAGACGCAAAGTCGATCATAGGGCCGTGTCCTCCAGCAAAGAAAATTCCGTCATAATCAGCGGGATTCACATCTGTAAGCGCCTTTGTGTCTTGAAGTAATTCATACACATCTTGATACTGCGCTGGGACACCTTCAGGAATTGAATTTTTGTCAATTGGTACAGCGCCACCTTGAATAGAGACAATTTGTACTTCTAGTTCATTTTCTTTAAAAATATGAAATGGCTCTGCTAACTCTTCTAGCCATAAGCCTGTTGGATGTCCATTCATTTCCGGGCTGCTTGTCGATACTAATAACACTTTCTTACTCATCTTGATCATCCTTTCGATTTATCCTGTGGCTATTTTATATTTTGCACAATTAAATATCAAGCAATATGACTTTAGGCCAGCTCATTATGATATACCCGATTTTCTAAAAAATATGGTATGACTCCAAATCTAATCAATATGTCACATTCTATTGGTAGGGAATTTCATGTAAAATTGTCATTGAGTGATATAATATGAGGAAAGTTTGACAGATCTCTCGTCACAAGAGGAGATTTTTAAAGGAGTGGAAAAGAGATGAAAACCTATTCGATTGTGATGATCATTATCACGCTCTGTATTATATTGGCCGTCTTTTTGATGAACCTAACGGGGGTCATGTACGGAAAAATCATTTTGGCCGTTGCCGTTGCCCTTTGTCTGACATCCATTATTCGTTTAATGGGTCTTCGAAAAAGATAAAAGCCGCCCTCACTAGGGGCGGCTTTATTTAAGATTAGATCGCCAGCATCAGTGCAATGAGTGCAAGCAGTGCTGGTACTCCTTGTTTGATGATAATTGATTTATTGGATGTTACACCGCCAAATACTGCTGCGATGAGCACACAAAGAATGAAAAACAGCTGAATCATATATCCAACGGTATTCGATCCAAGAATGAGCCCCCAAATGAGTCCTGCAGCTAAAAACCCGTTATAAAGCCCCTGATTGGCAAACATCACTTTGACATTTGGATCTTTTTGCAAGTGTTCTGGCAGCTTAAAAGAACGCTTCGCCATCTTTGATTCCATAAAAAACATTTCTAATAACATGATGACAATGTGTTCTAATGCGACAATTCCTACTAAAATCATTGCTAAAATATTCAATTTAGTTAATTCCTTTCTGATAGACGGTCACGAATCTCTATTTTGTCCGTGTATAAATCAAAGTCTTGTATTAATTCTAGCGCTTCTGTAAAGCGACTTTGTGGAATGTCTTTCATTTTTCTCACGCCGAATTCCTTTTTAATAAAAGCCATGATGGTATTGATATGAAGCTTACCGTGGCCATCATACTCCAAATGGCTGCAAAAAGTCTGCATCGTCCCTCGAATCACCTTTAATTGCTTGGCAGTGACACAACTCATTGGTAACGCTCATCCTTTCCTTTGTTTTAACAGCTAAAAAGAATCTTGGTTAAAAGAAAAACCTTCCAGTGTCTATTATATAATGGTTTCATTCGGATATCAAAATAAAAAAGAACAGACATTCGATTGAAAAAACAATCGTGCCCTCACAATCCTTTTCTCACATATCAAAAAGCCGGATTCAATGATAGAATCCGGCTTTCTATTTAGTTACTTTTCACTTTTCGAAATTAATACCTTTCCAACAGAACGATCCTTACTTTGTCCAACGACTTTAAAGGATAACCCATATGTCGGTACATCGCGTCCTGCATCTGGGTTGTTTGGATTCACATAGTTCTTTTTATCACTAAATGTACGAGCCGGGCGAATGTAGCGATCTTGCAAAGTTAAGCCCGTTGTGGCTGTATAATCTATATTCAGCTTCGTACTTGGATTCAAAGAGAATGCTGCATCATGTACTTGGAACCCTGTTGCGGCAATGGAACCATCACTCCATTTTAATACTTGCTGATCTGCATCTACTACGCCAAGGAAGCCGTTCCCCGGATGTTTTCCTACCCAGTTATCACTGTATGATTGATCGACATACCAAACGACCAACCCGTTATTATAGCTCATCAGACTTGACCCGCGTTTAATATGCTTTAAGCCTTTATCGACATCAGCATAAGAGCGCCACTCTAGTAAATAGTATTGTGCTGCATATTGTTTTCCATTAGATTTTGAGAATCCATTAAAGGTAAAAGTAGACGTGCCCTCGGCATCATCTGACCATACTTTCGCTCCATCTGCTGTGACGTTCAGGTCATCTACGAATAAGCCTGGAAGTGCATAGCCTGCATCAGTTGTGTAACGGAATTGCAGGTCGATTTTCTTCCCTGCATAAGCAGACAGGTCAAAGGCTGCATCTACCCAGCCGTCTGATTTTCCGTCGATGCCATTGCCTTCGTTTGCACCTGCTTCATTTCGATCATTCGTGATGTTACCCGCGATGGTCTTCCATTGATCAGTCCCTGTTTCACGCACTTCGACATACGCATAATCATAATCTTCTTCAATATCGTACCATGCTTTAAATGTCAGCTCTGCTTTGCTTCCTTTTGACAAATCAATACCTGTTGTCGTCATGGTTGCATTCAAATTGTCACCCGTTCCGCTGAAGTACGAATATTTCCCTTGAGCAGGTGTCGTGACGACAATCTCTTTATCTGGTAAATCGACTCGAACGGCATCATGGTTTGTTCCTTTTGTTGCTGCTTCATCAATTAATACTGTTTTGCTTTTATTTAATGTTTTACCATCGATGGTTTGTCCAGAAAGCCAGTTGCCTCCATGCAGATTTTGGAGCATTTCTTTCGCATATGGGCTAAAGCCTGTTGGTTCCGTACCAGGAACTTTACCTGCCCAGCTTCCGCTTGACATGATCGACCAGTAAGAAACGGGCTCTCCTCTGCCTGTGTACTGTGTATCGTACTCGTCAGGAAGACCAAGATCATGTCCGAATTCATGTGTGAACACACCTGCTGCGCCATCTTCAGGCTCGATGGTGTAATCCAACGCGCCTAATTTCCCGTCTTGACCAACTTCAGATTCAGTATCCGGAATTTCAAATACATCACCAAGTGACCAGCGGTGTGACCAAATCGCATCAGCGCCAAGTTGTCCGCCGCCTGCTTCTTCACCTACGCCGGCGTGAACGACCATCAGATGGTCAATGATGCCGTCTGGCTCGTTATAAACCCCGTCGCCATCAATATCATAGCGGTCCCATTGATCATACTCGCTGAGATCAATATTCGGATCTTTTGCTGCTGCTTCGAGTGCTTCTTTCACCAATTCGCGCGGTCTGCCGTCACTGCCTGAATCGTCAGGTACGTTCCCGCCGTAATAAGCTGCTTCATGCTTCGCTGTATACCATCCTGCAACTGTTCCACTAACTGTGTAACTGCCGCCAGACTGCTTTTCATAATATTGCTTCATGGATACTTTCCGTTTCCCATCTGGACCGATGTAGCCATTTTTTCCGAAAAGCATATCTTGATAGTGCTGTTGATCGTACTTGTCATAGTACATATCAGTCTCTTCTTTTTTGATACTATTATGCTTATAATCTTTAAAATCTACTAATAAAACCAATACTTTATCATTGCGGACGTCACCTTTATACTTTTCCTTTTTGACCGGTTTTACTTGATTGCCTTCTTTTCCTTTATGCTTCTTTAATTTTTTCTTTTTGGCAAGTTTGTTATGTACCTCTTGTTTGTATTCTTTCAGGAATTCAGGCTCTTCTGTTAAGGTGCTGGCACTTTGTTTCATTGCCGATTCTTCTTTTTTCTTTAGATAGTTCTTTAATGCTTTTTGGGTTTCTGCCTCATTGGCATTCTTTTTGATCTTTCCTTGTTTTTTCAAGGCTTTGACGAGACGGTCTTCATTCACGACACTTGAGTCAAATGGAATACCTGAATAATGACCGCCATCTGAGGATGTTGATTTTTCTGTGGTGTGGGCAGATAGAGGGGTGCTAAAAGCTGTCAATGTGCCTAAACTTAGGACAGCGGTTAGTGCAATTTTCGTCCATTTCCCTTTTTTCATATTGGTTCCTCCCTATTTTGGTAATAAATAATATCTAATTCTAGCATATTCCAATATAGTTAAGTCGAAAAACATTTTATTTTCAGAAATTTTGTGGAAAATGCACAATACGTGAATGAAATGGGTGGAACCATATGTCGAAAATAAAAGAACCCTAGGCGATAACCGCCTAGGGTGTTTGTTGTTTTTCTATGAAAGCTGCTGGCCTTGAAAGGCAACCACGTCAAGTGGAGCGGCTAAAAATTCTTTTGCTTTCGCGACGAAAGCCTGGAAATGAGCACTTGCATTATGGCTCTGAACCGCAGCGTCATCTTTCCACACTTCTACCATTAAAAAGGTATTTTCCTTTTCTGTATCCTTGAACAGCTTGTAGGAAACATTGCCTTCTTCAGCCTGTGAAGCTTTCATTAACTCGTTAATTTCTTCTAAAAATACGTTTTCTTTTTCTGGATGAATGGTCATCCCTGCATGAATAATGATCATGTGATCGTCTCCCTTTTTTAAAAAATTATTTCCACTCTGTGATACGGTCGATCGGTAAACGGTAAGATGCATAACCTTCGTCAGCTGCTTTCCCAATGGATAGAAGCATGACTGGTACATAACGTTCTTTATCCCAGCCAAATGTTTCAGCGATGACTTCTTTATCAAATCCGCCAATTGGATTTGTATCATAACCATGTGCACGTGCAGCAAGCATAAGCTGCATAGACACAAGTCCACCGTCAATTAAGATTGTTTCACGGTTCACTTGTTCTGGAAGAACTTCAAAATGTGCAGTTAATGCAGCAATTTGTCTTTCTTTCACTTCTTGCGGCATGTAGCCATTTTCTACTGCTTTTGAATAAATTTCTTCTAAGTATTCATTGTTTTTCATATCTGCAAAAACTGCAATGACAGCTGCTGATGTTGACACTTGAGTTTGGTTGAATTTTGCAAGTGGTGCAAGCTTTTCTTTTCCTTCTGGGCTGTCAATCACCATGAAGCGCCAAGGCTGTGCATTTACTGATGATGGTGCAGTTGTTGCTTCTTCTAAAATCTCTGTCATTTCTTCTTTGCTGATTTTCACAGATGGATCATAGTTACGAATAGAGCGGCGCCCTTTCATAATTTCCATAAAATCGTTTGTTTTTAATGTTGTAGCCATTTGTAACACTCCTTTAGGTTGTTTGAATCTTTTCGATGTTTTGTTGTATACGGATGAGCACATCAGTGAGAAGCCTTCGTTCTTCTTCACTTACGTTTTCAAGCATTTCTGAGATAAATCGTTCTTTTTCTATTTTAGAAGCTTCGATTCTCGTTCTACCTTCTTCTGTTAAGCGGACAAGTGTGACTCGATTATCTTCTGGTTTTCTTCTGCGTGTGACCATTCCTTTTGTTTCCAGCTGTTTTAAATGACGCGTCACAGCTGCACTATCAATATTTACTTTTTTCTGCAAATCTGATTGGCTGATTTCATCGGCTTGGAATAACAGCGATAGCAACTCAAGTCTTGATTGGCTGATGCCCGTGCATGCTTCGAACTTCACGCCCATCATACGGTTCACGCACTGCAAACGATATAATACCTCTGCCTCTTCAGAGCAAAATGCAGTCAATGCTATCCCCTCTTTTCTATTCAGAAATCAATTACTTGATATATCAATCATTGACTCGTCAATTAATATACACCCATTGTTTGATGATTGCAAGAGGTTTGTTTCATAAAGTGAATTTTTTTATTTCAATAGAAAAAAATGAGCCTAAAATGACCATAAAAAAAGACAAAAGCGACGAATCACTTTTGTCCTTTTTCTTTATTCAGTAATGACTGTGTGGATCAATGTTGGTGCATCGGCATGATCAGCAATGCGGATGTTGTCATAAATTTTCTCCATGACATTTGCAACATCTTCACGATTCGCATGCAGAGTCACAAGTGAATCTCCTTTTTCAACACGATCGCCCACTTTTTTGTTCAGCATAATGCCGACAGATAGGTCGATATCGTCCTCTTTTGTTGCGCGTCCTGCTCCAAGGATCATCGCTGCAACACCAATTTCGTCCGCGACGATTTCAGCTACGACACCTGATTCTTTTGCAGGTACTTCGATTTTGTAAGGTGCTTGCGGCAGTTTTTCAGGCTGATCCACAATTGAGCTGTCTCCACCTTGGTTTTCTAAGAATTCCTTGAATTTCTCAAGTGCTTTGCCGTTTTTCATCACTTCAATCAGCTTTTCTCTTGCTTCATCAAGTGTGTCTGCTTTTTTCGCAAGAACGACCATTTGACTTCCTAATGTGAGCACAAGCTCGTTTAAGTCTTCAGGACCTTCGCCTCGGAGTGTGTCAATCGCTTCTTTCACTTCAAGAGAATTTCCAATCGCTAATCCTAGCGGCTGAGACATATCAGAGATAACCGCCATTGTTTGTCTGCCTACGTTGTTTCCGATGCGTACCATGGCTTTTGCAAGCTTTTCTGAGTCTTCTGGTGTTTTCATGAAAGCACCTGCGCCTGTTTTCACATCAAGTACAATCGCATCTGCACCAGCAGCAATTTTCTTACTCATAATGGAGCTTGCAATTAGCGGAATTGAGTTAACAGTTCCTGTTACATCACGAAGAGCATACAGCTTTTTATCAGCTGGTGTCAGGTTGCCTGATTGGCCAATGACCGCTACTTTATGACGGTTCACGAGCTCGATGAATTCGTCTTTTGTAATTTCTACGTGGAAGCCTTTGACCGCTTCAAGCTTGTCCACTGTACCGCCTGTATGCCCAAGACCGCGCCCTGACATTTTCGCAACAGGTACATCTAGCGCCGCAACAAGAGGAGCGAGTACAAGCGTTGTTGTATCACCTACACCGCCTGTTGAGTGCTTGTCTACTTTAATACCGTCAATGGCAGACAGGTCAATTGTATCTCCTGAGTTCGCCATAGCGAGTGTTAAGTCTGCACGTTCTTGATCCGTCATATCTTGGAAGAAAATCGCCATAGCCAAGGCACTTGCTTGGTAGTCAGGAATTGTTCCGTCCGTATAACCCTTGACAAAGAAAGAAATTTCCTCTGAAGATAATTCTTTTCCGTCACGTTTTTTCGCAATGATATCTACCATTCTCATTGTTTTCACCATTCCTTTTTTTAAATTAGTAAATCAAACCGACAACGCCTGCTGTTAAGAAGCTGACAAGAGTTGCACCGAATAACAGCTTTAATCCAAAGCGTGCGACTACGTTTCCTTGCTTTTCGTTTAAGCCTTTGACTGCTCCAGCAATGATACCGATAGAAGAGAAGTTCGCAAATGATACAAGGAATACAGAAATGATCGCTTCTGTACGAGCAGTGAAATGCAGGCCGTCTCCAGATAGAGCGAGCATCGCAACAAATTCGTTCGATACCATTTTGGTTGCCATAATGCTTCCTGCTTGTACTGCTTCGCTCCAAGGTACACCGACAAGGAACGCAAATGGAGCAAAGACATATCCAAGTACATCTTGGAAAGAAACACCGATGACTGCTGTAAAGATACCGTTAATCATCGCAATTAATGCAACGAATCCAATCAACATTGCAGCAACAACAATCGCTACTTTGAAACCATCCATAATGTATTCGCCAAGCATTTCGAAGAAGGATTGTCTTTCTTCCTCAACGACTTCAAGCATGTCTTCATCCTTAGAGACTTCATATGGATTGATGATCGATGCGATAATAAATCCACCAAATAGGTTCAGCACAAGTGCTGTAACCACGTACTCTGGTTTAATCATTTGCATGTACGCACCAACAATCGACATCGATACCGTCGACATTGCAGATGCACATAATGTATAAAGACGCTGCTGAGGTAATAATCCAAGCTGTTTCTTAATAGAAATAAAGACTTCTGATTGACCTAAAATCGCAGACGCTACTGCGTTGTAAGATTCTAGTTTCCCCATACCGTTTACTTTACTAAGCAAATATCCGATTCCGCGTACGATAAGCGGAAGAATACGCCAATGCTGCAGAATACCGATTAACGCCGAGATAAAGACGATCGGCAGTAAAACATTGATGAAGAAAGTGGACGCATTATCATTCATTAACCCGCCAAATACAAAGTTGATTCCTTCGCCGGCATAGCCTAGAAGCATTTGGAATCCTTTTGCAAAGCCTCCGACTAGAAAGTTTCCAACACCTGTATTGAGCAGAATATAACCTAAAATAAATTGCAGTACAATCATGACAATTACTGGACGGAATTTCACTCGTTTTTTCCCATTACTAGCCAGCCATGCAATGGCGAGAATCACTAGCAAACCGATGATACCAATCACGTATTTCATGTTTTTCCTCCTTGAATGAATTCGTTTACATTAATGCGCTTGTATGGAACAAACCCTATTTCGCAAACAAAACGCGGAAGAAATTCCCAGAAGTGAGTTCCTTCCGCATATGACTTTTTCATCATTTATGAGTCATGAATGTTATCCTACCATAGGATCGTATGAATTAATAGTCTTTCGAAGTAGCTGATTGATCCCCTTTGATAATGGAAACGCCTGCACTTGCGCCAATACGGGTAGCACCTGCAGCTGTCATTGCCTCAACGTCTTCTTTTGTTCTCACGCCGCCTGATGCTTTCACACCGATGTCAGGTCCTACTGTTTTACGCATTAATGCAATGTCCTCAGCCGTTGCACCGCCTGTACTAAATCCAGTCGATGTTTTCACAAAATCAGCGCCCGCTTTCACTGAAAGCTCACAAGCTTTGACTTTTTCTTCATCAGTAAGTAAACATGTTTCAATAATGACTTTCACTAATGCTTTGCCTTTTGCTGCGTCTACAACTGCACGAATATCTTGTTCAACCACATCATATTCGCCGTCTTTCAATGCCGCAACATTGATGACCATGTCCACTTCTGTTGCACCGTTTTCAATGGCATCCTTTGTTTCGAATGCTTTCACCGCTGTTGTGTTTGCGCCTAACGGGAAACCGATGACTGTACATACATCAACACCTGTTCCTGCTAGTTCTTTCGACGCTAGAGATACCCAAGTTGGGTTTACGCAAACAGATGCAAATTGATGAGTCTTTGCTTCTTCAAGTAACTGCATAATTGCAGCTCTAGTTGTATCTGGTTTTAGTGCTGTATGATCAATGAGCTTTGCTATCGTCATGCTTCACACTTCCTTTTAATTATGATACTTTCATCATATATGACGAGTGAACAATTGTAAACATAGTTATGAAATTTTGTTCATCTATTTTGTGACATTTAAAAGAGCCCTCGCTGTGTGCTGATCGATGATCAATACATTCGCATATTTTCCTCTTAGTGCGCCGTGTATAGAAGCCACCTTTCGATGACCGCCAGCGACAAGAATGGATCGTTCTTTTGTCCTTAAATCATCTAGCTCTACGCCAATTGTGCGATTGTTAATGGCTTCACTGCAAATGCGTCCATCTTGATCATAAAAACGTGAGCAAATGTCTCCGACACTGGATTCCTTGAGGAGCGCTTTTTCTTCTTCACGGAAATAACCTAGTCTAAACAAAAGTGCTTCATCTCTTACCGTTCCAACAGTAAACACAGCGATATTCGCCTGCTTGCCCATTTCAATAATTCGCTGAATATGCCTGTCCTGCTCAACCATCTCCTTAACGGCAGCACTATCAAATACAACAGGAAGCGGCAAATAACGCGGTGCTGTTTGAAAGGCCTCAGCAAACAACTGGATGGTTTCCGCCGAATATGTATTCACATGAGAGTGGCTGATTCCACCCTTGAGCTGGACAACCTCTACACCTTTTACCTGTTTAGGTTGCATCTTTTGTGCAATTTGATACATAGTCGTTCCCCAGCTCACGCCAACGATATCGCCGTCTTTCACCGTTTCTTGCAAGTAATCTGCACCAAATCGGCTCAAATAATCGGTGATGGTTGGATAGTCGTCCTTTGGCGAAAACACCACATGAGCTTCGAGCAGGTCATATTTTTCCTTGAGCAATGAAGAAAGCTCATTTAAATCCTCAAACGGATCCATCACCGTAATCTGGACGTACCCCTTCTCTTTCGCATATTGAAGCAGCCGAGATACAGTCGGTCTCGACAGGTCGAGCTGTTTGGCAATTTCCTGCTGGCTGTAATCAGACAAATAGTAAAGCCTTGCCGCTTCAATACTCAGCTGTTGTTTCTCTCGATCCATTCATACGCCCCCTTTTTTCTTCTATCATAACAAATTGTTCACCTCATCATGCACAAATGTTCATTTGAAGAAAATTGTATAAGCGGCATGAAAGGTCTCATCCTTTTCTAATGTTTGAATGCCAAACTTCTCTTTATACTGTCCATTCGTCCCTTCCCTATCGGCGATGCCATACCACGGCTCAATACAAACAAAAGGAGCCATCGTTCCTTTTTCTTGATCATAAGGCGACCAAATGCCAACGAAAGGAAAGCCAGTGAGATCGACCTCAACCCCGTGACCTGCCCCTGAAGTCAATGACACTCGATTGATATGGCTAAAGATCATCGCATCAAACTGAAAAAGCTCCGGCCGAAGCTGGATCGGCTCAAGCTGAATGCCTTTTTCTTTCTCTCTGACAAGTGAATTCCGCAGTTCATATTGCACAGGGAGATGTTCAGTGGAAGGTGTCAATGTGAGTGAATAATCTCCTGTTTGCTCGCCTTCAACAAGCGGAATACGAAATGCTGGGTGTCCTCCAATGGAGAAATACATCGTATCCTCTTCGTCATGATCAATTTCCCAGGAAATCTTCAGTCCATTTTCCAATAGTTCATAACGAATTCGCGCTGTAAATTCATACGGGTATTGCTTCACGTGCCTGCCTCTTGATTCATATTGAAAGGTCACCGTATGCTTCGTTTCTTCATATAAATCAAAATTGACATCACGTAAAAAACCATGCTGCGTGAGCTCAAAGGTTTGATCGTCAATCTTGTATTGATCATTCATTAATCGCCCAACAATCGGAAACAAGACAGGCGACACCCTGCCCCAATAAGCTGGATCACCAGACCACATATAGTGACGCCCGCTTTCCTTGTCAAGCACCTCCCTGACTTCCGCTCCTTTTTCATGAATCTGAACCAATAACTGATCATTTTCGATCGTTTTCATTCAATACATCCCCTTTCCTTCTTCTTTTATTATGACAGGGATTTTGGTTTTGAGTATCAAATTCGACTTCTCTTACCCACCAATTAAAAAAATTTTAAAAAAGACAGAAATTCGCCAACAAAATGTAATGCTGATTCGTCTAATCTTATATAAAATAAAAGAATCGTTGCTCTTTTGAATGAACAACAAAAAGAAGCGTTTGACATTGATGGGGGATTCATTTTCATGAACAGCAAGGAAAATCGTTTTCGTTATATTTTAGGATTAGATGGACTAAGAGCCGTTGCTGTATTGGCAGTCATTGCTTATCACTTACATATCGGACCCGCAAGCGGCGGGTTTCTTGGCGTTGATTTATTTTTTGTCATTTCTGGTTACTTGATTACAACGATCTTGTTACATAAGCAGGATTTAGGCTATCAAGAGCTTTTGCCATTTTGGATGGGACGGATTAGGAGGCTTCTTCCAGCCGCTTACATCATGATTTTTATAACCGTCAGCTGGTGCGCGATTGCTGGATCAAACGCATTATTGTCCATTCGTGGCGATGCCATATCGTCCTTTTTTTATGTCAGTAACTGGTGGTACATTTTTCACCAGCTTTCTTATTTTGATAGCTTCAATGCCCTATCTCCACTGAAAAATTTGTGGTCTCTGGCAATAGAAGAGCAATTTTATATCATTTGGCCGGTACTGTTGATTGCAGGGCTGAAATGGGTAAAAAACAGATCTCATCTGCCTATGATCACCTTTGGACTTGCACTTGTCTCTGCCTTATGGATGGCGAATCTTTATTCACCAGATACCGATCCAAGCAGGGTTTATTATGGAACAGATACTCGTGCATTTGCGCTCCTGATTGGATGCAGCCTGGCATTTGTGTGGCCTATGCAAAGACTGTCCAGCAAAAAATTACTTCCTGTTGGCAGACGTATTTTACATATTGCCGGGTTCGGTTCGTTTGCGATTTTCCTTCTTTGTGTTTATGCAGTGGACGATTTCGATGCCTTTCTCTATCAGGGCGGCATGCTTTTATTCTGTCTGAATGCGGCCATCTTAATTGCGTGCGTCTGCCACCCTGCAAGTCTTATAGGGAAATGGCTGTCCTTTCAGCCGCTCGTCTGGCTAGGTAAGCGATCTTATGGTATTTACCTGTGGCATTATCCCATTATCGTACTGACCACACCGGTCATTGAAATTGGACAGCCTTCCATAGCGCGTGTCACATTGCAGCTCATCACCATTTTACTAGTTGCTGAGGCTTCCTATCGCTTCATCGAACAGCCGATCCGCCAGCATGGCTTCAGACAATATTTTTCCTCTTGGTCTATTTGGAAAAAAGGAATCAAACAGTGGTCTACATCTAATAAGGTGTTCCTTGGAATCACCGCAGCTCTTTTGATCTTATTTATCATTGGCATGTCTAACTCGTCCACTTCCTCCCCACATGTGAAGGAAGTGACGCAAATTAAGACAACACCGAAAAAAACAGCCGAACCATCGGAATCAAAAGCGAAGAAAAAGAAAGAAAAGCACGAGAAAAAAGCAGCTGATCAAAAACAATTTCACCAAGTTCTTGCCATTGGTGATTCTGTCATGCTAGACATTGCGCCGAATCTTGAAAAAGCATATAAACAAATCACCATCGATGGGAAAGTTGGCAGACAGATGAACGAAGCCGTCAGCATCGCCCCTCAATACAAATCATTTAATCAATCTGATGCTGCTGTTATCATTGAACTTGGTACAAATGGTTATTTTACTGAGGACACGCTGAAAGCATTCATTCAAAACTTTTCTAAGGCACATATTTTCCTAGTGAATACGAGGGTTCCAAGGTCATGGGAAAATGATGTGAATGCGGTCATTCAGCGAGTGGCCGATCAAGATCAAAATGTTACCTTGGTCGATTGGCATTCAGCCGCGACTGGACAGCCATCCTATTTTCAGTCCGATGGTGTCCACCTTTCAAAAAAAGGTTCTGACACACTGACACAGCTCATCACAGCAAGCATTAAGAAAAAAGGGGATGTGTCATCTACATCATAAGAAGACTAGCATTCTGTGAAGAATTTGTACAGTTGCTCTACTAATAAGCAAAACGTATTTTAATGGAAGATAAAAAAAAAGACATGCTTTCCCATGATTGGGGGCATGTCTTTTTTTGTGATGGATTACAGGAACATCCACAGCACGGAGCTGCATTATGTTTTACTTTTAAATGACCAAACTATGACAGGTATGAGAATTAACGATAAAATCCCTCCGCTTAAAGATAATGCAGCATAACTCGCATTCGCAACTACCATTCCTGAAAGAGCACCGCCAGAAGCACCTGCTAACGCAACAAAAACATCGAGTGTTCCTTGGGTTTTTGCCCGAGTTGATGGTTCTGTAGAATCAACTATTTGAGCAGTACCACTAATTAAACCAAAGTTCCATCCCAACCCAAGTAAAGACAGAGCAATGATTAATAGAATCATTGAATCACTTGGTGCGAATGCTGCTAATAAACCAGCAAGTAACAATGTTATGCCCGACGCTATGCTCATAGCTGTTCGTCCTAGTTTATCTACAAGTACACCCGTGATAGGTGAAGGAAGATACATTGCCCCTATATGAAAACCTATAACAATTCCCACTTCGGCTAATCCATAACCATGATGCTGCATATGCACCGGTGTCATGGTCATGAGTGCAACCATGACAATTTGAGTTAAGACCATAACCGTGGCACCTACTGTAAGCCCTTTTTTATCTATTTTTTTATCAGCAGCATCTGGTTTATTTCCATGCCCGTGTTCTGCTTTGTAAGCTGTTATTCTTCGGGCAATGACTAACGGATCAGGACGCAGCAGAATAAAAAGGACAAGACCTGCTACAATAAATGCTGCTGCTGATAAAATAAAAGGACCCGTAAGTGCTGGAACACCAATTGATACTGCGAATTTACCCATCATTTCAACTAAATTCGGACCTGCTACTGCCCCAAATGTTGTCATGACCATTGTCGTACTAATTGCAGTTGCACGTTGTTTAGAATTAGCTAAGTCAGTCCCAGCATAACGCGCTTGTAAATTTGTGGATGTTCCTGCACCGTAAATGAAGAGCGATGCAAATAATAAAATAACACTATTCATCATAGCTGCAATCATAACGCCAATTGCTCCGAGCCCTCCAGCAACAAAACCTATCGATAAACCGATGCGTCGTCCATAACGTTGTGAAAGCTTTCCTACAATGAAAGCTGACCCAGCTGACCCCAAAGTAAATAAAGCAATTGGGACTCCTGCATAGGCTTCAGTTCCAAGCATTTGTTGAGCTAAAAGTGCACCTACCGTAATCCCTGCGGCTATTCCAGCCCCTCCAAATATTTGCGATAGACTGACAACGAACAATACCCGTTTATATAATTTTTTCAATTTTTGGGGTGAATCTATATAATTCTTCACTACATCTTGTTCTGTATCTAACACTTGTAAACACCCACTTTGCAAAATGTAACCATTACCATTTTATCAGTTCAGTCTACAATCCTCTAGTTGAATCTCTTTCACTCTCAGCCATTTACATTGATAGCAAGCTTTTGTTTTCGGATCATAGACACCTTGTTTTTAAACGATCATGATTAAAGCCGCCGCATGATTGATCTGTTCTTTTGAGCTAACGCATATCTTTTATAAAGAGTGAAGATGTTTTCATCTCGTTACCCAGACTAGCATCCTGCTAGTATTCTTTTATGCCGTTAAAAGGCTGGCTCTCACCGCTAACGTCCGCTTTTCCTTCGTTTTTTGATCCACCAACGCAAAATCACCATTCTCATACGCTAATGAAAATAATTCTTCGATATGAAAAACACCTGCCTGAAACTGCCTGCTCAATACATGCAGTGCCGCAGCACTGGCGACTTGAGCTGTTGCTTGAGACTCATCTCGACCTTTTATTCCAAGCGCTGCTTGATGAATCTTGTTGCCCTTCATTCCTGTCGCTTCCACTTTCACTGCATATTGATCTGTACCCATTTGAGCAGATTGAATCAGTGAAATAGCTCGTTCCTTAATTTTCGGCATAGTGAGAAGTGACGTCATTCCGAGTCTCCTTGTGAGAGCAAATGCACGTGTCGCCGCGCGAGAATCAAAACAGAGCCTTGTTGTCACAGAAGGCACGTGGAGCGTCGAAGGCAATGTCTGCTGGTCAGAGAAAGGGAACTGATAGGCTTGCCGCTTTCCGAGCATTTTGCCAAAATCGATGCGTTTCCCTCCAGAAAAACTTTTGACTTTCTTTCGCTGATGATTTTCCGTCAGCTCATAATCCGTATGCACTTGATCAAGTGTCCATTCAATGGCTGCTTTACCATGCTGATCACCTAGCCCAAGCATGATGCCAATATCAATTTGCTCAACAGAGGTCAGCTTAGATGCCGCCTTCGCTGCCAGCAAATTGGTGAGACCAGGTGCAAGACCTACGCTAAGCACAGCCGTTGCGTTCAATTCCTGCTGTACCTTTGCCAGCTGCTCAATATAGGCTCCTTTTGCCGAAATATCGAGATAATCAATGTTTGACCGTAAGCATGTTTCAGCAAATGACGTGTCATCTTGATCAAGACACATGATCACGAGTTTCGTTTCATCCATCCAGTCCGTATACATTGATTGTCTGACGTCTATCTGAAATGGAAGTACACGCCCATTGGTTTGGTGTGAAAATTGTTCAGCCTTCTCATAACTTCGGCCAGCCGCAAAGACTTGCCCTGGGTACACTTCACTTAGTTGAAGACATATTTGCTGCCCTACATGTCCATAGCCGCCTATCACCATAATCTTTGACTTCATTTTCCAACCGCCTTTCTATGACCTCTTTTGCAAACAATCCCTTTGATCATGCCAGCTTGAAAATAAGGTCTGATGTCTTGAAATCCTGCTTTGGTTAATTGTCCTGTCATCTCTTTTTCAGACATGGGATATGTTGTTACACCCAGCCTTTCTTGAAAGGACGTAAACACGTCTTTTCCCAAGCCTTGACGTTTCATGAATAGAGAAAGCATATGAAGCTCCTGCCGAAATGCAGGCGTTTCCGGGTCTCCTTGAATAAACGCCATCATGAGCGGTGCACCTGGCTCAAGCCGGCGGGCGATCTCCTCTAAAAAGGTCATATGATCTTTTACAAAATGAATGACAAGCAAACTCACCGCTGCATCGTACAACTTTTTAACCGGCACGTTGTCTAAGGCAGTCTCATACCAAGTGACGCGCCCCTGCATATGAAGCTGTGCCACTCTGCGCTTCGCCATATCAAGCATGGTTGGAGATGGATCAACTCCTGTGAGATGCCAGTCTTTATTTCTTTGAAGCATGTTGATGATCTCTTCGCCCCCACCTGCTCCGACTGTCAAAATAC
This sequence comes from Bacillus sp. I-2, assembly GCF_001974945.1. NCBI lineage: Bacteria > Bacillati > Bacillota > Bacilli > Caryophanales > Bacillaceae > Bacillus > Bacillus sp. I-2. The sequence continues at coordinate 242,036 of NZ_LZRW01000042.1, forward strand.
GAGAAGCCGCTCCCGTTAATTCGATTTCTATTCTATCCACTGTCAGCTCATGCAAAAGATGATAGCCCGGTACTTTATGCGCAATTGTTGCTGCATAAGATTCAGCAACAGAATCATGCCAATGTTGATTTACACTCATATGTCTTCTCCTCCAGTTTCCGCTTTGCTTCGTTTCCTTTACACTAACGGTATGTTATCTTCATTGTAAGAAGATAGATGAGAAAAAACGATCCCTAAAAGTGGGGATATTGAGGAGGAGATCAAGTGACCAATCCAGCCGCTCATTTTCAGCAGCTGAGGAAAAACATTCGAGACGAACTTGCCGATATCTGTGATTTTGATGCTGCCTGTATCACAACCATTGATCCAGCGACCCTCCTCTCGACGGGTTCTTTCACAGATGAACCGATTGAAGCCATACATAACCAGCTGTTTCAAAATGAATTTTTAAAAAATGATGTGCACCAGCATGAGGATCTGGCTAAAGGTCCTGTACACACTGCGAGTCTCGTCCAAAGCGGAGAATATCTCAATAGCGGTCGATACCACCACATCTTGTTACCTAATGGATGGGCAGATGAATTGCGGGCGGCCCTTGTGATCCAAGGTGAATGCTGGGGTATCGCAAGCCTTTATCGGAAAAAGGGGAAGAAACCTTTTCATGAAAAAGACATACAAGCAGTTAGCCGCCAATCACCAGCACTCGCAGCCAAGCTGAGGGATGAGCTTTTCAAAAAAAGAGAAACGGAAGAAGATGAAACGGCGGAACATCAAGGCTTCCTCATTCTTTCACACGATTACCATCTTCTTTATGGAAATGAAGCTGGACTTCATTGGCTTCACACCTTCCAAACCTTTGAACAAATTGACGATAACACCATCATGCCCCGTCCGCTCAGAGCATTAGGCGCTAAGCTATTATATGGTGGCGGTGACCAAACAGCGGTCAGCATATCCAGAATGCCGACAGGACTTTTTCTCTCTCTTCAGGCATTTCGATTAGCGCAGGCAGCTGGGCAGGAAGAGGCTGTCATGATTCATATTAAGCGAGCTCAAACAAGTGACATTCTCCCTTATATAGCGAAAACATATCGGTTGACAGAAAGAGAAATGAACGTCCTTGACTGCTTAATAAAAGGGCAATCCACGAAGGAAATTGCCAGTACGTTATTTATCTCGACCCATACTGTACATGATCATGTAAAGGCGATGCTCGAAAAAACAAATTTAAACAGCAGACGTATGCTTGTTTACTTTTTCTCCAATATATAAAAAAGCGGCTGCCGCACTGGCAGACCGCTCTTTTCTTATTTTCCTAAAACCAGCTCATGCAGGACATGTGCTACTCCGGCTTCATTATTAGATTTTGTTACAATATCAGCTACGGCTTTGACATCATCAATGGCATTTCCCATAGCGACGCCGCAGCCCGCAAACTCTAGCATTGAGACGTCGTTCCCGTTATCCCCAATAGCCATGACTTCTTCACGAGGAATTCCCAGCTCCTTCGCTAGAAGCTTCACGGCATTTCCCTTACTCACATCAGGATGCAGGATTTCAAGGAAGAAATCTGTACTTTTCACCATCATATACTTTTCCTTCACTTCAGATGGAATGGCTTGTATCGTTTTTTCCAAACGTTCTGGCTGATCAATATACATCATTTTTGGAAGTCTCATCGATGAATCTGCCTCTTCAACAGGCATATATTTCAGCGGCAGTTTTGTTAAATAGGATTCAAGCACTGTGTATTCACTAATATCGCGATTCGGTGTGTATAAATTGGCTGAATCGAAATAATGCATCGGCGTGTCCAGCTGACGGCTCAATTCATATAACGAAGTTAAGTCATCATAGGATAATGTCAGCTCTGACACCACTTCATTTGTATGGCTGTTTTGAACAAGCGCTCCATTATAGGCGATCACATAATCTCCCTCTTGATCAAGCTGAAGATCAGCTAAATAGCGATTTACACCGCCAATTGGCCGGCCTGTACATAAAACAATTTTAATTCCTTCTGCCTTAGCCTGTTGAATGGCTTCAAACACTTCATCCGGCACCATATGTTGATCATTTAATAACGTACCATCCATATCAATTGCGACTAATTTATACATTCACTGGTCCCCTTTTCTCAGCAAAAACGTGCTGTCACTATTTTGAGCCACCATTACGATGATGACAGGTTATTTCATTACTATTTACCTATTTTAGCCTATCGTTTTTTCTTCACGCTGTCTACTTGTTCTTATCTGTAACAAATATCACATGAGTCTACTCTATTATAACGCATTCTATTCATCGTGCTGATCACCCATTTGAAACAAGTAAAACAGAACAATTGTCCACCACTATAGAATGTTTTGAAACGAGTAAATCTAATTGTATGATGAATAGCAAAGAAAGGAGGTGCAGGGAATGATTACGTTTACGAGAGGTAAATTGTCAAAAATGTCTGGTGTACATATTGAAACCATTCGTTTTTACGAAAATGAGGGAGTGCTCCCAGAGCCAAAGAGAGCACATAACGGCTATCGTCTATATGATAAAAAATATGTACTCATGCTATCATTTATCACCGAAGCGAGAAAGCTAGATTTCTCCCTTAAAGAAATTCGTGAAATTATCAAATCACTTTTCGAAAAACAGTCAAAAACAGAAGCTGAACAGCTGCTCGAGCAAAAAGTCGAAGATATCCAGCACTCTATTCAAGAGTTAAAAAAAAGGAAGGCTGCCATTCAATTGTTAACAAAGCAAACATTAGCAAACATCAGCTGATTGTAAGGGCTGCCAAAGGTGTGCCGGTGTTGATCACTGGCACACTTCGCTCATGTATCTCAGTACACGTTCAATGAAAACATCGGTTATACTAGAGTCAGCTTAAACGAGTGGAAGGGGTTTTGAGAATGAACATCGCAACCATCGGAACAGGTATCATTGTGGAAGGCTTCCTGCAAGCGATTGAACAGCTCGACGGTGCTTCTTGTCACGCTGTCTATTCAAGAAAGGAAGCAACGGCAAAGAAGCTCGCAGACAAATTTGGGGTGCAGACAACTTATACGGATCTAACTGCTATGCTAGAAGATCCTCACGTAGAAGCCGTTTACATCGCATCACCGAATCGTTTACATAGCGAGCATGCAACGAAAGCATTGAAACACGGAAAACATGTGATATGCGAAAAGCCTTTCACCTCTAATGTGAAAGAGCTGGAAGCCTTAATCGCTCTCGCAAAGGAAAAGCAGCTTCTCCTATTTGAAGCCATTACGACCGTTCATATGCCAAACTATCATTTGATCAAAAAGCACCTTCATCAATTAGGTAAAATCAAACTGGTTCAATGCAACTATAGTCAATATTCAAGCAAATATAATCAGCTGCTAGCCGGCGAAACGCCAAATGTCTTTAACCCTGAGTTCTCTGGAGGAGCGCTGATGGATATTAATATCTATAATGTCCATTTCATCATGAACCTCTTTGGATCACCAGAGCAAGTCCGATATCAGGCAAACCGCCATCCAAACGGTATTGACACATCTGGTGTTTTGACGTTCACTTACAATGATTTTATTGCGACAAGTGTCGGCAGTAAGGATACAAGCAGCATGAACTTTGCATTGATTCAAGGAGAAAAAGGCTTCATTCATGTGAAAAATGGGGCGAATGGGTGCGAGGAAGTGCTGCTGCATGTTGATGACAGGGTCATCTCACTCAATGCACAAACGAATCCAAATCGGCTGTTTTATGAAGCAGAAGCTTTCCAGCAGATCATTGAAACAAAAAATCATGAACAGTGCTATTCATGGCTTGATGAAAGTCTCTCCGTGATGAAAGTTCTTGATGCCGCAAGAAAAGATGCAGGTATTGTTTTCCCAACAGATCAATTTTAATGAAAAAACCGCCTTCTATGAGAGGGCGGTTTTTGACGATTAAATACTCTTTGAATACGCCACAAGACGCTGAGACATGTGATTCACTTCATCGACTGAAGCATTCACCTGCTCTGTTAAAGCAGCCTGAGTTTGCGTGAGAGCTGTCATATTCGAGATATTTTCAAGAATTTCATCAATTTGTGTTTTCATTTCCGTTAAACTCGATTCGATATTTTCCGTTGCATTGGCACTATGTAGCGCCAGCTTCCGTACTTCATCTGCAACAACAGAGAATCCGCGGCCCTGTTCACCAGCTCTAGCTGCTTCAATTGCAGCATTTAGACCAAGCAGGTTCGTTTGGTTCGCCACTTCTTTGATTAAGTCAGAAATATTTTTCGTCTCATCAGCACTATTTTTTGCTAGATTTGCGGCAGACGTTGACTGCTCTTGAGCAACAGCAAGCTCCTGTGCTTGATTTGTCACAGAGCTAATGCCCGATACCATCTCACTAATAGAACTTGAAAGCTGTTCTACTTGTGAAGCCATTTCATTCGCTGTTTTCTCTTTGTTTTTTTCTAACGTGATATCACGAATGGTTCCTGCCACACGAAGAGGCACACCTTTTTCATCACGAATGGTTTCACCACCGGCATGATACCAGCGGTACTCCCCATTTTTGCGCTGCAATCTGTAATCAATATCAAACGGTGTACGTCCAGAGTGATCATTTAAATGATCTGCAAAAGCTTGGAGAGCCATTTCTTGATCCTCAGGATGCAGACGATCGCTCCAGCTGCTCAGTACATTCGGGAAATCTTTTTCGTCTGTAAAGCCAAGCGTTTTTCTGAACTGCGGAGACCACCAGAATTCGTTATTTGGATTGACTGGATCGCCTGCCTCTACCACCATGTCCCAAGGAGCTTCGACAAGCGCACGGTTGATTAAGTCATATCTTGTGACAAATGCTTGCAGCTCTTCTTCTTTCAATTTCTGATCATGAATATCAAAAAGAGCTCCCGCCACACGAAGAGGGACACCATTTCGATCACGAACGGTCGTTCCAGTTTCTTTGAACCAGCGATAATCTCCGTTTTTTAACTTTAAGCGATATTCGATATCATACGGCGTACGCCCTGAATGATCCAATAAATGCGAAGAAAATGCATCTAATGTATATTCTTGTTCATCCGGATGTATTCGAGATGCCCAGCTGTCTAATAGATTGGGGAAATCTTGCTCATTTTGAAAGCCGAGCATTTTGCGGAATTCATCCGTCCATGTGAATTCATTTTTTGGATTGACTGGATCTCCAGCGATGACGACCATATCCCATAAGCCAACTTGAATGGCTTTTGTCACTAATTCCACCCGCATTTGAATATTTTCATGTGCTTCCTGCATCTTTTGCAAAGCTTCATTGATTTGTGCCACTGCTTCAATCGTTTGGCTAGAAGAAAATGCAGCAGTATCTAATCTTGCTGAAAGGTCTCCTTTTTCGATTCTTTCTATTAATTGGCTGCTTTCACTCAGAAGGATTTCAGCCGATGAATCATTTGCTTTTCTCTTAAACATCTTTCATAACTCCTTTCAACTCTAACATTCTTGAAATATTTTACATTTATAAACAATTCTTTATTAGGACTTTAGTAATACAAATGATATATCGACAAAAACTGAAAATTGTTTATGTCATAAATAAGGCAAATGTTCATTTATTTGAAGTTTCGTTTTTAGAATATGGATGAAATAAGGGAATTATGGATATAAATATATGTTTTGATAGAATCAACCTCTATTTTTGTCTGAAAAATCTCTTTTTTTATATTGACACTGACGTCTTGAAAAAAGAAAATGGAACATAAGCATTTTTAAAAAAGGAGAACGTCATGAGCGCGAATCAGGAGCAACAAGAATTAAAAAAGCTTTTATCACCGCGTCACATTCGCATGATTGCGATGGGCGGGGTCATTGGTACAGGAATCTTTAAAGGAAGTGCCGATACAATTGGTTTAGCAGGCCCTGGGGTCATTTTTTCCTATGTATTTGCTGGATTGCTGCTCCTCATTGTGATGGCAGCATTAGCCGAAATGGCCATTGTGTATCCGGGAAATAATCTTCGCGACCTTATACAAATTGCGCTTGGTCAACGTTTTTCATTTGTCGTCGGCTGGGTTTACTGTTTTATGTGGCTCACTGTATGTGTCATTGAGATTATTGCAGCTGGCAGTCTGCTTCAATACTGGCTGCCGAACGTGCCGCTATGGTCACTATGTTTACTTTGCTCACTGTTAGTCATCGGAATTAACTTAAATAATGTAAAATACTTTGGTGAAATTGAGTTTTGGTTCGCTGGAATGAAGATTTTCGTTATTATTGTCTTTATTATTCTCGGTGCAGCATTATTATTTGGGATCATTCCAAACGAACAAAGCACACCAGCGCTTACCAACTATCAAAACTTCGTCCCGAATGGATGGGGTGCGATCTTTGCATCACTTTTAGTGGTTATTTTCTCTTATGGAGGCTCTGAATTGATTGGGCTGACCATTACTGAAACAAAGGATGCGGAGAAGGTTCTGCCTGGAGTAGTCAAAAGTATGATGTGGCGGATTATCTTATTTTACACATTGCCGATTTTGATCATCTGCGGCCTTATTCCTTGGAATCAAATTGACCCAAATAACAGTCCTTTTGTCCAAGTCTTTTCTGCTGCTGGTATGCAAGGCGCCTCTCACTTCATTAATTTCGTCTTGATTACAGCCGTTCTCTCTGCGGCGAATTCCGGAATTTATGGAACGACGAGAATGATTCATTCTCTTTCTAAATCAGACGGCGGTCCGAAAAAACTGGCACAGGTCAACAAAAGAGGCGTACCCATTTTAAGTTTATGGGTTACCGTTCTATTTCTTCTCATCGGAACATTTTTTGCTTACTTATATCCAGACCAAATTTTCAGCTACATGCTGGCTATTCCTGGTTTTGCTGTTTCACTCATTTGGATCAGCATTTGTATGGCACATCTGAAGCTGCGTCCAAAATATCCACAGGAGCCGTATTTCAAGGTGTGGCTGTTTCCGTATCTAACTTTATTTGCAGGTCTTGTACTCAGTTTAAGCTTTGTTTTGTTCCTATTCAGACAAGAAAACCTGCCTAGCTCCATTATCAGTATCGGCTTCTTAGTCGCTGCCATCATCGCTTCATTCTTAATGAAAAAGAAGGCTTAAACGCCAAAACCCGCCGAATTGGCGGGTTTTTTTTATGAGCTTCTATCTTCTGTTACCTCAAAATCAATCGACGCTTTTGGAATGCCGTTGATGATAATCGTTAAAGTATGGGTTCCCTCATAGTGCTTTCTCGTCGTCATATTTTGAAAGGACTGTGATCTGATAAATTCTCTATGTAACGCTGAACTTGTTTCAAACTCTGTGATTTTAAATACCTTTTGATTGCGGGTACCCCGAGCTTTGACATAGTCTATGGCATACTCTATACGCAGCTTTAGTGGCTTAGCGGCCTGAAGTGTAAATTGAAAGGTCATTTTCTCTCCAATACGAATAGGGTCTTGCACTACCTTCAAATCTGTTACTTGAACAGATGGATCATCCCCATAGCCAAACAAAGCCATGATATCTGGATCGCCTTTTTTTAGTAAGGTACGAGATGCATGTTTGATGATCCAGTTCGTATGTTCATTCGTTCCATACCAGCTTTTAGCCTTCTTCTTCATCAGATCAGGCTGAATCGCTGAAATGTCATTTAAGTGGTTCGCTACACTTTTTTGCACATAGCGCGCTGGGTCCGACTTCAAGTTTTCTAAAATAGGCAGCGTAACCGAAGGATCCTTTTTAAGTGCAGGAACAGTTAATCCCCATGGCAAACGTGGTCTGCATCCTTCACTAGCCAGCCGCCGAATATGCTCATTTTGATTCTGTGACCATACAAGCATTTGCGCCAGCATTTTGTCTTGATCCTGAATCAGAAAAGGCCGAACGGCAAATTCAGAAGTGGAAAAAGGCGTAAAGAATTCGAGCGCCTTGATCGAGATATCCCAATGTGCTAGACCGTACATTTCGACGTAGTCTGGAAAGACAAGCGCACTAAGTCCTGAAAAATGCGGGGCTGTCTGACGCAGCACCTCAATGGCCTGCTCATAATCCTTAGGCAGACAGGCATGCATCGATTCAGTGACTCTTCTCATTCTGCCTTTTAACTCAAGCTGCTGCCAATCCTTTTGAAACACAAGCCGCTGGAATTCTCCAGCATCAAACCCAGTCGACGCTTGTGCAAGTTTCTCCGCTAATTCTTCAATAAATAATTCATGATAAACGTGTTTTAATGGTTCGATCGTGTCCGCCTCCCGCTTCTCAATATCTTTATTTTACCCCAATCTGAAAGAGGTGGTATTGTCAAAAGCAAAAACAGCCCAATTCCGAAGAATCAGGCTGTTGCGTTTCACTATATAAACATATTAATGATCATAATAAATGCAATGGCACTAACAGAAATGATCGTCTCCATAGCCGTCCATGTCAAAAACGTTTCTTTAATGGTCATACCAAAATACTCTTTGATCAGCCAAAAACCAGAGTCATTGACGTGAGACAAAATCAATGAACCCGCCCCTGTAGCTAACACTAGGAGCTCTCTGCTCACATCCGGCATAGATGCAGCAATCGGTGCGACAATACCAGCTGCGGTCATCATGGAGACCGTAGCAGATCCTGTTGCCACACGAATAACCGCAGCAATCAGCCAGCTAAGCAAAATTGGCGAGATCGGCGAGTGTTTGGCTAAATCTGCAATATAATCACCAACACCCGAATCGATGAGCACATTATTGAAAGCCCCGCCTGCTCCAATGACAAGCAGAATAGAAGCAATCGGTCCTAAGCACTCATTACTAAAGGAAAGCACCCGGTCACGGCTCATCCCTTGCACAAAGCCAAGACTGAAGAAAGAATACACCGTTGCAATCAGCAGTGCTGTAATTGGATCTCCAATGTACTTAAATACCTGATACCAAATATTGTCCTCTGGTAAAATAATATCCGCCAGTGTGGCAAGAAGCATTAGAATCACTGGCACCAAAATCGTAAACATCGTATTTGCAAAGCCGGGAAGTTTTCGATCTTCATTGCGTTCAGTAAATTGCTTTCTCAGCAGCTCTGGAACTGGTTTATGAATCCGCTTTCCAATCCACTTTCCATACAGCGGCCCAGCAATAATAGCTGTCGGCAAACCGACAATAATGGAAAAGAAAATGGTTTTCCCCACGTTGGCATGATAGATGCCGACAGCTGCCATGGCAGCTGGATGAGGCGGCACAAGACCGTGAACGACAGACAAGCCAGCAATGAGCGAAATCCCAATTGTCACGAGCGAGATTCCCGTTTCAATCGCAATCGTAAACAATAAAGGAATGAGAAGAACGAATCCGACCTGGAAAAAGACAGGTATTCCCACAATAAAGGCAACAAACATCATCGCCCAATGCACATTTTTTGTCCCAAACCGGCCGATTAATGTGTGAGCGATCCGCTCAGCTCCACCTGATTCAGCCATCATTTTCCCAAGCATGGTTCCAAGCGCTAGAACTATGGCCAGCAATGATAACGTATTGCCTAACCCCGTTTTGATGGATTGAATAATTTCCTGCAGGTCCATCCCTGTGGCAAAGCCGACTAACATAGAGGTAATAATTAAACTCACAAACGGATTCAACTTAGCAACTGTTATGAGGATGAGTAAAAGGACAATTGCGGCAATCACGATGAATAAAAGCATGCTCTCCCACCTTTTCCCTGATGTTTAATGATTTTGTTTTAATTGCAGCGCACTAATGACATCAAATTCATCCTTGAGTTTGTCATAGAGACGCTCATATAAGTAAAACAGTTCTATGTATGTTTCATTGTTCTCCATATTTGGTTCATGACGGGCAGAGATTCGAATCCAATCTTGGACCTCTTCTATCTCTTCCATATAACCTAAACTATGAAGTGCGAGGACAGCCGCCCCAAGTGCTGATGCCTCGTAGCTTTCTGGGACAAGTACTTCCCTGCCCATCGTATCCGCTAAAATTTGCCGCCACAGCGGAGATCGCGCAAATCCGCCCGACGCCCTGACATCCTTTGCTGAACCGGTTAAATCCCTTAAGGCAACACCGATTGAGAAAACACTCATAATGACGCCTTCTAACACAGCTCTTATAAAATGCTCCCGCTTATGCTGAAGACCGATCCCAAAGAAAGTGCCTCTCGCATTTGGATTCCAATAAGGTGCACGCTCACCTGTTAAAAATGGCAGAAACAGCAGTCCCTCTGAGCCGGCTGGAACTTTTTTCGCAATATCAATCATCAGGTCGTAAGGGTCCACTCCAAGGCGCTTTGCTACCTCAACCTCCGAGGATCCAAATTCATCCTTCAGCCATCTGAGCGTAATCCCGCCATTATTCGTCGGTCCTCCAACCACCCAATGCTTATCAGTCAACGCATAGCAGAACGTTCTTGATTGTTCATCTGTTATTGGTTTGTCCACGACCGTACGGACTGCACCGCTTGTCCCAATCGTGACAGCCACCTCACCTTTTCCAATCGCTCCCACACCTAAGTTCGCTAGAACCCCATCATTCGCACCAACAACAAATGGTGTATCTTCCGCAATGCCCATTCGCAGGGCGATCTCTGGCTGAATCCCTCTCAGCTGATACGTCGTGGGAACAAGTTCAGACAATTGATCAGCTTCAATTCCAGCAATACGCAGCGCCTGCTCATCCCATTGAAGCGTTTCCAAACGGAACAGTCCAGTTGCTGAAGCGATTGAATAATCGACGACATACTGACCGAAGAAATGATAAAGAATATATTCTTTGATGGAAATGAATTTCGCTGCCTTCTTGAAGACATCAGGTGCCATTTCCTTGATCCACCGTATTTTTGAAAGCGGTGACATTGGATGGATCGGCGTGCCGGTTCTTTTATACACTTGGAAGCCGTCCATGTCTGAAGTGATTCGCTTCGCTTGTTCTGCACTTCTATTATCTGCCCAAATGATACTGTTCGTTAACGCCTTGTCATCCTTATCCATCACAATCAAGGAATGCATCGCTGTACTAATCCCGACGCCTATGATATGTTTTGCATCAAATGCTGCTTTCGTCAACGCACCTCTTACACTTGCAATGACGGCTTCTAATATATGTTCAGGGTCCTGTTCAACCCATGCTGGCTGGGGCTGAATGAGATCATAAGGAACCGAATGCTTTGCTATCACTTTCCCCTGTGGTCCAAACAGAACCGCCTTTGTACTTGTTGTTCCAATATCCAAACCAATTACCGCCTGGTTTCCCTTCATCTGTATCACGCCCAATCATTGATTTGAAATCATATTTTATTGTTTTGATATACCTGTTAAATCCCATTATAGGAATAATTTTTTCGACATTCAACGACTAAAAAGAAAATTATTTTCACTTAAAAGCTCAAAATCGTTACCACAACGGCATTTTTCACTAATAGAAAAATTTATTTTTGAAACCATTACACCCTTTTTTGTGAAATGGTTTCTCTCATTTGTTTTAAATTGGTTAAAGTTTCCTGCTGTCTTAAGTGAGCAAGTGCAAAGTATAGTACGTCAATGACAGTGAGCTGAGCAAGTCTTGCAGACATCGCTTCTGTTCGAAAAGCCGTTTCCTGCGTCGAAGTATACAATGTGACATCGGCAAGCTGGCTCAATGGAGAGCGCTGATAGCTTGTAATACCGATGGTTTTCGCTCCTTTTTCCTTTGCTGTTTTCATTGCATCGAGTAAATCTTTATTACGGCCAGAATGAGATATACCAATTACTGTACTGTGCTGGTCGAGAAGACCGGCAGACATCGCTTGAAAATGAGAATCGGTGTGAACAATACAGTTGATGCCTGTCCTCATAAATTTATGAAAAGCGTCTGTTGCAATGAGTCCGGACCCGCCACTCCCATAAAACTCTAAGCGCTTTGCTTCATGAATGATTTGAATGGCTTTTTCTACATCTTCTGGATTCAGTAATTGAAAGCTATCCTTTAATGCAGATATATTCGCCTGAAAAACCTTTTGCATAAAAACGGCCGTATCATCATCAAGACTCATTTCTTCATCTACATAATCAGGCTTTGTTTGATCTATTTCCTGGGCAATTGCAATCTTCAAATCTTGAAAGCCCTCAAATCCAAGCCTTTTACAAAGACGAAAAATCGTTGCCTCTGAACTCGCTGTTTTTTTGGCAAGCTCAACAATAGACAAATGAATAATGTCGCCAGGTTCACTCGTAATATGTTCTGCAATTCCTTTCAGTTTTGGCGGCAATCCTCTGCTTGCTGCTCGTATTTTTTCAATACTACTTAAACTGACAGAAGCCAATTGACTTCACTCCTTCCTTATTCATGTGAGCGTATACATTTCCTCATGTTCCCATCTTATAAAAAAGAAGCCTGTTTGCACAGACTTCTCTTTTTATGAATTCATCGTTTTGATCAATAAATCAAAAAAGATTTACTCAAAATTTTATAATATACACTTTTAGCTCAACAATCTACCACATTATTTTTAACTTCATTTTCTGTATTTCTTTCTAGGAATCTTAAGCATTTTACCCTTATTTCTTCTAAACTATCACTTAATTCATGTGGTATTAAACTTTCTACATCTTCAAGTTCTGTTCCCAAATGAAGTATATTTATCAGTTCTTCATTTATCCCTTTCTTTTTTAAAACATCGATTGTTCGTGGACTGAACATGAGCTTTTCCGCTTCTTCTATAGTGATTAAACCTTCTTTTAGCGATATGATTATACCAATGATATTTATAACAATAATCCTATCTAAATCTTCATGTGAAGAATATCTTAGTTCTATTTTATTCATAAATCATTTCACACTCCAACCTTTTTTAACTTTCACATCATACACCAACCCAGATTTACTTTGAAAATAATGTACAGAAACCTTTTTTCCGTCTTTATAGCCATCTTTATATACTTTTTTCCAAGTCCCTCCTTCAATCTGTTTTAACTCAGATAACAACTTCTTATTATTTACTGTAACTTTTTTAGTTCCATTTTGAACAGCTTTAAAACCAGCAGGATATTTAGGGGCATATTTTATTGATTTATACAAATGTTTACTTGCTTTCACCCCGTTTACAAAAATAGTCCGGATGACAAGACCCCATACAGCATCGGCTTCTTTATAACCAATTTGGACACTTTTGTCTCTTGAAGAAGCCTCTCGATTAATATTGAATGTTATAGACGGTGAAAATAACGATACAATTAAAGTAAAAATAATGAGAAAAGGAATACGTCTTTTCAATTTAAATTACCTCCTAATATTAACTATATAAAACACAATATAACATACTAGGAACGTTATAACTATTTCATTCTGTAGAAAATTAAAATGAATCTTTATACTGTTTAAAAGATATCTCTATCTTTTAAAATCTTATTTATTACAATATAAATTCATAAAGTAATGAATAAAATCTAGCGCAATTGACAATATCATTTAACCTACCGAAATATTAAAAGGCCCTTTTCAACTCATTTTTTCATAAAATCGAATTGGTATGATTCTTCTGAATCTTTTCCCCGCTTCACTCGTATATACTAAAAGAGTGATTGATTTGAAAGGAGATCTGTTTGTGGGATATATTTTGTTATTTTCGGTTGTGATCGGTCTTGTCTTGACCCTTTTGCTCACACCGCTCAGGTTGATCGTTAGAAAGAAAGGAACAGAACAGCAGGTGCCGCTCATGTGGATTGCAGGCCTTGCTTTGCTGTTCATGATCGGTATTTTTGTTTTCTATTACATTACCAATTTAGACCGTAACCCTTCATCTCTATGGCTGATTGGACTTGTTGTGACAGCAGCAGGCGCCTTTTTGTCAGTTGGATTGGAGCGTAAAATCAAAGGCGTGCTGTTTCTTATTCTATTGCTGCTCGGTGTTTACATGGCGACAGCTTTTTTATTCAATGCGAATGAGAAATTCGATGTCTCCAAAATGGAGCAAAAAGTAGAAATCAAAGCATTTGATGAAAAAGAAACACCTGCGAGTGTGCCGCCTCAATTTGCTCGGAACAAAATGAAGAAATCGTTCGGACAGGTGCCAAACACAAGCTACTATGAGCTTGGCAGCTTGCAAATTCAGAAGGTCAACGGTGAGTATGTATACATCGCTCCAGTGGAGTTCTCGGACTTCTTTAAATGGATTCGTGCAGGCAGCACGCCGGGTTACTTTACATTAAGTGCGACCGACTCCTCTGCTAATCCAAAGTTCGTGAAAACAGAGATGGTCTATACGCCTTCCTCCTATTTCAACAAAGAAATTGAGCGGCATATCCGTCTCCAGTACCCAGATTTGATTTTCTACGGCGGTACACAGCTGGAAATCAATGATGACGGCAAGCCTTATTACATTCAAACGTATGGCGATTTCATCTCTGCCCGAAACGGCTTTAAAGCTTCCGGTGTCGTCGTTGTTGATGCCAAAACAGGTGCGACGAAGAAATATGCTCTAGATCAAGTACCTGCCTTTATCGACGGTGCTGTTTCACCAGAGGCGGTCAGTCTGCAAAACAGCTATTTCGGAAACTATATTCACGGATTCTGGAATAGTATGTTTGGAAAGTCAGATGTAAAGCTGCCTTCCGATGAAGGAACGGAAGCCAATGTGAGCCCGGTATTTGATTCAAAAGGAGATATGTATTACTTCACAGATTTCACAAGTCCGAAAGAGGGCGTTGATTCCATGCTCGGATATGCCCTGACAAATGCCCGAACAGGAAAAGCGACTTATTATACCGGAAATCTTGAAGAATCCTATATGGATTCTCAGGGCGCTCTGCAAATTATTGAGAAACGATTCATCGAGAAGAAATGGAAAGGCCGCATGCCGATTCTCTATAATTTCTATGGGGAAGCCAGCTGGCTCACACCTGTTCTCGATTCAAATGGGTTCCTGCAAAACTACTTTATCGTTTCTGCAGCCAATCCAGAAATCGCTGCGTATGCTTCTACACCAAACGAAGCACTGAGAGCCTATAAGACAGCTCTTCAAAAGGGCGGCGGTACTGTTAACAGTTCCTCTAAGCAGGAAAAGAAAGAAGCAGCAGGGAAGGTCAAACGAGTCTACAAAGAAAAAACCGGTGATTATACAACCGTCACCTTCCTGCTAGACGATGGGAAAAGCTACACCATGTCATCTGAAAAAGAACCGCTCGTCATTTATTTAAAAGAAGGCGATCAGGTCACCATGAAATATACAGATACAGGTGAGATTTTCCTTCCAGTCGATGAAATCAAAATTAAAGGGCTATAAAAAAAGACGTTTCTCCTATTGAGGAGAAGCGTCCTTTTTCTCTTCCCTTAACAATTCAACGAGCAATTCCTTATTTTTATTTCCCCCGGTCATCGGTGACTCGACATAGGAGAACTTTCGTTTGAAATCCATGCCTCTCACAGAAATAACAGCCAATTCACCGCCAATGCTGCCTCGCTGGAGGACATATTTAGATAAAACAGAAAGACCCATTCCATGGATCACAGCTTCTTTAATGGCTTGATTGCTGCTAAAGGTTACAAAGGTTCGTGCTTTCAGTCCATTTGATTTCAGGACATGCTGTAAATATTCTCCTGTCCCTGATCCCTCTTCTCTCGTAATCCATGTTTCGTTTTGTAATTGATCAATGGTGACATCTTTTTTCTTGGCAAAAGGATGATCTAATGGCGCCACAATATAAAGCTCGTCCTCTAGAAAAGTTTCTACAGAAAGCTCCTTGTCATTGGTCTGTCCCTCGATCAACCCGATGTCGACATGGAATAAACGGACATGTCTGGCGATTGCCTCTGTATTATCAATGACCACCTCAATATCAACATGCGGATAGAGCTGATGAAACTCCGCCAATATTTGCGGCAGCACATACTCACCAATTGTGAAGCTCGCCCCGATGGTCAGCTTTCCTCTTGCCAGGTGATGATGCTCATAAATGTCCTGCTTCGCCTGTTCATAGAGACGAATGATTTGTTTTGATCGATGGTACAGCATATCCCCAGTTGGTGTAACGGTTAATTGCTTTGGTGAACGATTCAGCAGAACGGTCTGGAATTCCTGCTCCAAGTTCTTAATATGAAGACTGACACTTGGCTGAGAAATCCGCAGCTTTTGGGCTGCTTTTGTAAAGTTCTTCTCCTCCACCACTGTCACAAATGTCTTCAGTGCATCGTAATACATCGGTCCCTCTCCTATCAGAAATCTTAATCCAATACCTTACCTATATATATCTTACTAATTCCTTTCCAGCACGTAAAGAACCGCCTAAACGAAAACAATTTAATAAAAATATTTACTAATTTTTTTAAAGACTCTATACTAAGAGGAGATATTTTCTATAGGAGGTGCTGATTTGGCAGCTAAAATAAAGGACATTGCAGAAAAAGCAGGCTTATCCATTGCAACGGTATCTCGCGTACTGAACCAAGATCCCAACCTATCTGTCACCGATCAAACACGCGAAAAAGTATATGCCGCCGCAGAAGCTTTGTCCTACCAAAAGAAGACATTCAAACATTCATTAAAAAAAATCGCCTTTCTCTATTGGATGACCGAAAAGGAAGAGCTTGAAGATATTTATTTTAAATCCATTCGACTCGGTATTGAGGAACTCACCAATACTCGGAGTTTAAATGTCACCGCTTACAATCCATCTGATGGGCTTCATTCCATTGATCCTTCTACAGAAGGGATCATCGCCATCGGCCGATTTAAAACGTCAGAGCTTGATCAATTATATGCAATCACCCAGCATATCGTTTTTATTGATACGTCACCGGATGAAGACCGTTTTGATTCTGTAAAACCAAATCTGAAACGAATTGTTGAAAAGATCATCGATTCTTTTATTGAAAAAAAACACACATCCATTGGATTCATTGGCGGCACAGACCTTGACCTGAATACGAATGTGCATATTCCTGATATTCGCGAAACGACTTTCCGTGAATATATGATGGCTCACAATGTCCTTGATGAGCGATTGGTCTATGTCGGTCATCATTTCTCAGTAGATGAAGGCTATTCGCTGATGATGAAGGCGATTGATGAGCTTGATGATGATCTGCCCACCGCTTTTTGTGTCGCTAGTGATCCTCTTGCCATCGGCTGCTTACAAGCATTAAACGAGCGCGGATTTTCTCTGCCGAACCGCGTGAGCGTCTTTAGTATCAACGATATTCATGTGTCTCAATATGTGTCACCACCGCTCACCACGTATCATATCCACACGTCTTTACTTTGTGAAACAGCTGTCGATTTACTGTTAGAAAGACTTGTGGACGGCAGAACATTACCTAAAACTGTGCTGATTGCCTCAGAACCTGTCTTTCGGAAAAGTACGATATAAACAAACTGGAAGTCCTGCCAAAGTGGAGGGCTTCTTTTCTCTCTATACGAGTAAAAAATTTTACTTAATAAATTTAATAAAATATGTTTACTTTTTTTACTTAAGTTGATATTCTCACATTAAGAAAGCGTTTTCTTATCATCTGTGAAAAAAGAACGAGAGGGGATTACCAATGAAAAAGGGAAAATGGGCGACATTATCAGCAGTCGTTGGTACTGCTGTGCTTCTGCTTTCAGCATGCGGGCCAGGAGATGACAATTCAAGCGGGACACAGCCAGCATCTACAGGTACAAAGACCTTGCTAGTATGGGAGGATGTCAAAAAGTCTGATGGGATTCAAGACGCTGTAAAAGAATTTGAAAAACAAAACGATGTGAAAATCAAAGTGGTCGAAAAAGCGTATGCCGACCAAATCGAAGCTCTCCGCCTTGATGGAGCAGCCGGGACAGGCCCAGACGTCATCACGATGCCTCACGATCAAATTGGATCAGCCGTCACTGAGGGGCTGTTACAGGAAATCAAGCCTGATCAAAAAGTGATCGATTCCTTTACAGACGAATCCATTCAATCACAAACGGTAGACGGCAAGCTGTATGGCCTTCCGAAATCCGTTGAAACGACAGTGCTTTTCTATAACAAAGACCTTGTCAAAAAGGCACCAACTACACTTGATGGCTGGTATGACCTTTCGAAAAAGCTGACAAAAGACGGGAAATACGGTTTTGTAGCGAAATGGGATGAAATTTACTATGCACAAAGTGTGTTAGGCGGGTCAGGGGGCTATATTTTCAAGCAGAAAAGCGATGGCTCCTATGATGTCAATGATATTGGTCTTAATAACGATGGCGCCATCGAAGGCGGAGCATACATTCAAACATTCTTTAGCGAAGGACTTTTCCCGAAAGGCATCATTGGTGAACAAGGAATCAATGTCCTCAACTCCTTATTCACAGAGAAAAAAGCAGCAGCTGTCATTTCTGGTCCATGGTCATTTGGTCCATTTAAAAAGGCGGGTATTGACTATGGCGTGGCTGAACTGCCAACACTCCCTAACGGAAAACATATGAGCTCCTTCTTAGGTGTAAAGAGCTACAACGTCTCCTCTTATTCTAAAAATAAAGAACTTGCTGAGAAATTTGTTGAGTTTATCACAAACGAAAAAAATGCGAAGAAGCGCTTTGAATTGACAGAGGAAATTCCACCAGTGAAAAAACTGATGAAAGATCCAATCATTACGGAAAACGCTAATGCGGATGCTGTTTCAAAACAAACGAAATATGCCACGCTGACACCGAACAATCCTGAAATGGCAGAAGTGTGGAAGCCGATTGATAGTGCATTAGGTCTCATTGCAACTGGTCGTACAGATGTGAAAAAGGCATTTGATGATGCGGTCAATCAAATCGACTCTCAAATTAAAGCAAATCACTCCAAATAACCATCAAATGCGGGTAGTCTATCAAACTGCCCGTAGTTGATCTAATTTCATATGAAGTAGGTGTTAGACGTGACGGGTAACCTTGAACTAGACCGCACACACACAGTGGAATCAAAGACACACCGGAGACGGGCGCTAATGTTCTCCTTTATACCCGGGATGGGGCAGATATACAACAAACAGTACGGCAAAGGGGCACTCTTTTTCCTGTTTGGCGTCTCTTTTTTGATTGTATTTTATGATTTATTCAATATTGGCTTTTGGGGTCTGTTCACACTTGGGACGATGCTGCCTCGTGACAACTCTGTTTTTCTTTTAGCCAAGGGGATTATTGCGCTGTTAACAGCTGGTTTTGGTATCGGCTTTTATGTACTCATGATGCGTGATGCTTTTATAAACGGAAAGAAACGTGATCAAGGGGTTCCGCTTCATTCCATCCGTGCTCAATATCATCAGCTCATCGATCAAGGCTTTCCTTACTTAATGAGCACTCCTGCTTTCTTTTTACTTCTATTCTCTGTTGTCTTTCCTATTATGTTCAGCTTTGCGCTTGCCTTTACGAACTACGATTTATACCACTCGCCTCCTGCCAATCTGATCGATTGGGTAGGGATCAAGAACTTTCAAAATATCTTTTCAATTGATATTTGGAGAGACACTTTCATTGATGTACTTGGCTGGACCGTTGTATGGACGTTGGCTGCGTCCACCCTTCAATGTGCCATCGGCATCTTTCTAGCAGTTTTGCTCAACCAGAAGGATTTAAAAGGCAAACGGTTTTTTAGAACCATTTTGATTCTCCCTTGGGCGGTTCCAGGTTTTGTGACCATTTTGGTGTTTGCCGGACTGTTCAACGATACATTTGGAGCCATTAACAACACACTTTTTGCATCGATTGGAATTGATCCAAAACCATGGCTGACAGATCCATTTTGGAGCAAAATTGCCCTCATTGCGATGCAGACTTGGCTTGGATTTCCTTTTGTTTTCATTATGACAACCGGTGTTTTGCAAGCAATTCCAGAGGATCTATACGAAGCTGCGACCATTGATGGGGCAAACTTCTTTCAGAAATTCCGGTCCATCACGTTACCGCTTGTCCTTTATTCCATTGCGCCTATATTAATCACGCAATATACGTTTAACTTTAACAACTTTAATATCATCTACTTATTTAATGGCGGAGGACCGCCTGTCGCTGGCTCAACTGCTGGGGGAACGGACATCTTGGTTTCTTGGATTTACAAACTCACGATGCAGTCTTCTCAATATGCACTTGCTGCCGCTGTCACGATCTTACTTTCGATCTTTGTCATCGCCATTGCACTCTGGCAGTTTAAGAGAACGAATTCATTCAAAGAGGAGGACATGATGTGATATGGGATCAAAACAAAACAAGCTCATTCGCCTGAGCATCACTTATTTTATCCTTTTCATTGCCTCCATTTGTATTCTATATCCACTGCTTTGGACGATCGGTGCTTCTTTTAACCCTGGGAACAGCCTCATGAGTACAAGCATGTTTCCGAAGAATCCAACGTTCAGCCACTTCACCGAGCTGTTCTTTGGGCAGGGGGCACTTTATGCAAAATGGTATTGGAACTCAATGAAGATCAGTATTGCCACAATGGTTTTAACGCTGGTTCTTGTCAGTTTTACAGGCTATGCCTTTTCCAGATTCCGCTTCAAAGGACGGAAAAATGGGCTGATGCTCTTTTTGCTGCTGCAAATGATTCCTCAATTTTCAGCGCTGATCGCGATTTTTGTTCTTGCTCAAATGCTTGGACTCATTAACAGCCACCTTGCCCTGATTTTGATTTATGCAGGTGGACAAATTCCGATGAATACGTATTTAATGAAAGGCTATCTTGATGCAATTCCAAAGGATCTCGATGAATCAGCCAGAATGGACGGCGCAGGGCATTTCCGGATTTTCATCCAAATTATTATGCCACTCGCTAAGCCCATCTTAGCCGTTGTCGCCATCAACTCATTTACAGGTCCACTGGGTGATTTCATCATTTCCAGTGTCATTGTCCGCTCACCCGAAATGTATACGCTCCCAATCGGTCTGTACAATCTTGTGTCAGATAAAATGGGTGCCAGCTACACGACCTTTGCAGCCGGGGCTTTACTCATTGCGATTCCAGTCGCTTTATTGTTTCTTGTTTTACAAAAACAATTTGTATCCGGCCTTACACAAGGCGGGACAAAAGGATAAGGGGAGATTTGATGAAGAAATGGTTGCTTGTCACTGTTGTCGTTTTCTTTCTAATGGGGTTAGGTATTCTGCCTGAAGCAAAGGCTGATACGATTTCGGTGAAACCGATCAATGGATTGCAAGGTGATTTCATCAAAGGAGCCGATATTTCCATGCTCGCAGAAGTGGAGCGAAGCGGCGGCAAATACTACAACCAAGACTGGCAGCAGGTTGATCCGCTCAAGCTATTAAAAGAGAAAGGTGTCAACTATGTGCGCATCAGACTCTGGAACCATCCATACGACAACCAAGGCCGTGCCTATAATGGGGGGACAAACGATTTAAATACCGCCATTGCTCTCTCGAAACGTGCAAAAGCACAAAATATGAAAGTGCTGCTTGATTTTCACTACAGTGATTTCTGGACCGATCCCGGTAAACAGTTCAAACCGAAAGCTTGGATCAATCTCTCCCAAAGCGATTTAGAAAAAGCTGTTGGCACTTACACAAGCGATGTACTTAAAGCGATGAAAGCACAAAATGCCCTACCAAATATGGTACAGGTCGGGAATGAGTTAAACTCAGGCATGCTGTGGCCCAACGGAAAAAGCTGGGGTGAAGGCGGTGGTGAATTTGACCGGCTCGCTGCTCTGCTAAAGGCTGGCACAAATGCCGTCCGCTCTGTCGATTCAAACATCAAAATCATGCTTCACCTTGCACATGGCGGAGACAATGGTGCATCCCGCTGGTGGTTTGATGAAATCACAAAACGAGGCGTCTCCTTCGATACGATCGGTTTATCTTATTACCCGTATTGGGACGGCGGCTTTAGCGGTCTTACGTCCAATATGAATGATATTAGTGCCCGCTATAATAAAGACGTCATCGTGGTAGAAACTGCTTACGGCTTTACGACAGCAAACGGTGACAACCTAGAAAACTCATTTAACCAAGACTCTGTGAATACAGCCGGCTATCCAGCCTCACCTCAAGGCCAGGCATCTTTTATACGAGATCTATCCGAAAAGATTTCACAAGTAAACAACAACCGCGGGAAGGGGTTCTTTTATTGGGAGCCGCTTTGGATTCCAGCGAAAGGTGCTCCGTGGTCTAGTCAATACGGGCTCGCTTATATCCAAACAACCGGGACTGTCGGAAATGCGTGGGAAAATCAAGCGATGTTTGATTTCAACGGAAAAGCACTGCCATCTCTTGATGTATTTAAACAAATGACACCGTAACTAAAAGGATAGGACGTGACAAAATGGGAAAGCGTTACCCACTCGTTCACCCAAATGTGAAAGGCTTTTTGCATGGTGGCGATTACAATCCAGATCAATGGCTCCATATGCCAGAGATCATAGACGAAGATTTTCGATTAATGAAGCTTGCACATTGTCAAACATTCTCCATCAACATTTTCGCATGGAGTAAGCTAGAGCCAGCAGAAGGTCAGTATGACTTTGCATGGCTGGATGACATCATGGACCGCTTGGCAGCGCAGGGGGCACACGCCATTCTCGCAACGCCAAGCGGAGCAAGACCTGCTTGGCTGTCACAAACATATCCAGAAGTATTGCGCGTCGAAGCGAATCGTCAGCGTAACTTACATGGACTGCGCCATAATCATTGCTTCACCTCTCCGGTTTATCGAGAAAAAACGAATACACTCAACCGGCTGCTTGCGGAACGCTACAAGGATCATCCAGCACTGATCATGTGGCACATTTCGAATGAGTACGGCGGCGAGTGTCATTGCGACCTGTGCCAGGAAGCATTTCGAGACTATTTGAAGGACAAATACAACCACGATCTTGAGGCTTTGAATCAAGCATGGTGGACGGGATTTTGGAGCCACACGTATAGCGATTGGTCACAAATCGAGTCACCTGCACCGCACGGGGAGCACATGATTCACGGCATGAACCTGGATTGGAAACGCTTTGTCACAGCACAAACGATCAATTTTTATCAAAATGAAATTGAGCCGCTGCGGGAATTAACACCTCATATCCCAGTCACCACGAACTTTATGGGCGACTACCCGCATATGCGTCCATTCCTTGGTCTGGATTATCATCAATTTGCAAAAGAGGTCGATGTGATCTCATGGGATAGCTATCCAGCTTGGCATAGCGGCAGAGAAACAACGGCCGAATTAGCATCAAACGTTGCCTTTGTACATGATTTGTATCGTTCCTTAAAGGACGGACAGCCGTTTCTCGTCATGGAGAGTACGCCTAGCCTTGTGAACTGGCATGAAGTGAACAAGGTCAAACATAAAGGCATGGCACACCTTTCTGCCATGCAGGCAGTTGCCCACGGATCAGACTCCGTGCTTTATTTCCAGTGGCGGCAAGGCCGAGGCGCCTCTGAGAAATTCCACGGAGCCGTTGTCGATCATTCTGGTCATGAACATACGCGCGTGTTTCAAGAGGTAGCTGATCTAGGGAAACAACTGGAGCAGCTGCAGCCAATTGCGGGCACATCCGTTCAGCCAGAGGTCGCCATCATTTACGATTGGGAAAATCACTGGGCCATTGATGATGCGCAAGGCTTAAATAACACAAACAAACGCTATGTAGAGGCTTGTCAAACTCACTATCGAAGCTTTTGGAAAAAAGGCATCCCTGTTGACATTGTCGGGATGGAAAAGGATTTCTCATCCTATCGTGTGCTCATTGGGCCAATGCTCTACATGATCAAACCAGGCGTTGCAGAAAAAATTGAAGCCTTTGTCAAAGCGGGCGGCATTTTTATCGCGACATACTGGAGCGGCATAGTCGACGAAAATGATCTCTGTTTCCTCGGCGGTTTCCCTGGTCCTCTCCGCCATGTACTTGGCATTTGGGCAGAGGAAATCAACACATTAATGCCAGATGAACATGTGTTAATGACCACAGGGAATGGACGCACCTATCATGTCGGACAATATTGCGAATCTATACATCCTGAAACGGCCTCTGTGTTAGGGCATTTTGAGAATGGCTGCTACGAAGGACAGCCGGCCCTGACTGTCCGTTCATTAGAAAAAGGGAAAGCATACTATATGGCCTCAGAAAATGAGCAGGGTTTCTATGATGAGTTTTACGAAGACCTTATCGCAGGTATTGGCATACAGCCCGTCCTATCCAC
This sequence comes from Bacillus sp. I-2, assembly GCF_001974945.1. Classification (NCBI taxonomy): domain Bacteria; kingdom Bacillati; phylum Bacillota; class Bacilli; order Caryophanales; family Bacillaceae; genus Bacillus; species Bacillus sp. I-2. Next base: position 266,121 of record NZ_LZRW01000042.1, read on the forward strand.
TGCAATTCCAGAAGGAGTCAGTGTACAAAAACGAACAGACGGTACGCAGGACTATGTGTTTTTGATGAATTTCACAGAAGAGCAGCAGAACATGTCACTAGATTCAGAGGCAAGCTATGAGAATATGCTGACTGGACAGCAAGTGCCTGAGCAGCTTCAACTTGACCCTTACGAGTATGTCATCTTGAAAAATCGTTGAAAGAAGCGTCCATTTATTGGGCGCTTTTTAATTTAATGAGTCTAAATACCCATATTAATTATTATGAACTTTAATCGTTATTTTTATCTAAATTTTTTTACAATATTTGATGCCGCAACACGACTGGTCTCTCCATCCTTTTTTACCATTGTATAGGTATGAAAGCGGTTGCTTAATACTCATAAATTTGATACCCTTTTTTTTCAATGCATTTGTGGGAATGCATTGGATGAAAAGTATAGACAAATGTAAACGTTTTATTTGTAGGGGGAGGGGCTTATGTTAACGTTTGTTGGATTGATGATTATTTTAACGATTGTTGTGTTGCTGATTTGGGGGAAAGCAAGTCCAATTGTCGCCATGGTCATGGTGCCTTTAATTGGGGCATTCATCGCAGGCTTTGGGATTAATGACATTCAAACCTTCTTTGAAGAAGGGATTATTAAAGTACTGCCAGTGGCGACCATGTTCATCTTCGCCATTTTATTTTTTGGCATTTTACAAGATACAGGGTTCTTTGAACCTGTAATAAAAACGCTGATTAAACTGACAAAGGGAAATGTTGTCACGGTTGCGATGGGGACAGCTCTAATAGGAGTCATCGCTCATTTAGACGGAGCAGGAGCGACTACATTTTTATTAACTGTACCTGCACTACTTCCACTTTACAAAAAATTACATATGAGTCCGTACTTATTGCTGTTATTGATCGGGACAAGTGCTGGCTTAACGAATATGGTGCCGTGGGCAGGCCCCACAGGGCGGGCAGCAAGTGTGTTGAATATGGACCCATCTGAACTTTGGGTGCCGCTCATTCCCATTCAGCTCATTGGGGTCGTTCTCGTATTAGGAATGGCATTTATTTTAGGAAAAAGGGAAGAAAAACGCATTCGGGTCAAAATCGCCGCAAATGAAATCGCTGCTGTTCAATTAGAAGGCGCAGATTGGGACCGGGCTATTCAATCCATTAGCGAGACAGGTGATGCCGCTTTAAAACGCTATCACTTGATTTGGGTGAATTTCATTCTGTTTATAGTCGTAGTTGTCCTTCTTGTGCTCAACGTGATTCCGGCTAGTTATATGTTTATGATTGGTCTTTCTCTCGCACTATTAATTAACTATCCGAAAGTGGATGTACAAATGGAGAGAATCAAGGCGCATGCACCTAGTGCACTCATGATGGCCGCCGTTATTTTCTCCGCAGGTTCGTTTCTAGGAATTCTCGAAGGAACAGGAATGCTAAAAGCTATTGCTGTGGACAGCATTCAGATTCTACCTGCTTTCCTGCTTCCATTTTTACATATCATTGTCGGGATGTTTGGGGTACCACTGGATATGCTGACAAGTACAGATGCCTATTATTACGCCCTTCTGCCAATTGTTGAATCCATTACATCTGAAGTTGGCGTAACAGGTACTTCTGCGGCATATGCCATGATGATTGGGAACATCATCGGAACCTTTGTCAGTCCTCTCGCTCCAGCCGTTTGGCTTGCGATCGGTCTTGCAGGAGTCGATATGGGGAAACATATTCGCTACTCTTTCTTCTGGATGTGGGGATTCAGTATTGTTTTATTGATCGTTGCCAAACTGATAGGCATTATTTAAATAAAAAAGACATGCGCACAGCGACGCATGTCTTTTTTCATTATGAAGGATATTCACTTGTGTGAATGTCTGAATTCGGCTTTCTAATAAGAGACATTAATCCAATGATAAACAATAGAACCATTGGAGCGAATGCAAGGCCAACTGTTCCAATTAAAAGAGTCACAGCAGAAACCAAGAAAAGAATACCTGAAAGCACGGCACGACGGTCAGTTTTCAAGAAAATCACACCTACAATCGACAGCACAGCCGCAATTGCGGAAACGACCATGAACTGAGTACCAAATGCATGAACCGAAGCCTGAAGCGTTTCAATCGGCAATGTTTCCCCTTCCTCTTTTAACACTTCATTGATTTCATCATAAAAAGATGGACCCACAGAAAGGATTAATGCCCCAAAGCCGACACCAATAGCATTGAGGACAATACTAATAATCCCCATAATTTTTTCACCTTTACGTTTAATCATGTGTAAACCTCCTAAAAAGTTAAATTAACCTGTTTTCACTTCTCGCTTTTGGAAGACGATTAAGGCAATAGCTAAGAAAATAGCCCAATAGATGACTAGGACGATTAGTGAGAATCCTAGGGACATACCTTCGATAAGAGTAACCTGTTCCATAAAGTATTGGGATGGATCGTTTGCAAATAACAGATATTTTGACCAATCAAAGAAGAGCATTAAAATACCTGTGACTGATCCACCCACAATATACGCTAACACACTAATGGCAATGGAGATAGCTTCACTTCTAAACACTGTAGAAATGGCGAACGAAAGGGTTCCCAAAACGACAAACATCGCACAATGAGCAAGATAATAATAGATCATATTTGCAAACTGCGAACGTTCAATCACTTCACCATTTTGATACACCAAATTCACATAATCAGTGTTAACTCCAAAGAAAATAGCACCCAATATGAATGACAAAATAAATAGCACCACAACAAGTAAAAGAGCATACAGCTGCACCGTAATGTATTTAGATATTAGGATCTTTAGCCTTGATGGTGGACGAATCAATAATAATTTAATTGTACCATGCTTGTATTCAGCCGACACAATGGTGGAAGCAATAATGATCACAAACACACCGACTAGCTGAAGTAAATTGGCGTTTGTTTTCACATAATCCCATACACTGTGGCTAAACTGATCAGCCGGCGGCAAGTTATGCTTGATTCGATAATCATTAATAGCGATCTCTTTTTCAAGCTCTCTTTTAAAGAAACCATTCTCTGTCTCTTTGAGCTCCTTCTTGTTTTCCTTATTCATCATTTCTAGCTGGGTTTTCCAATCACCTGAAGCTTGATCTTTGTCATTTGTTTTCACTACAAAGATCAGCGTGGCAACCATACCTAACACAAGAAGTCCAACCATAATCCAAGTTCCAACACGATAACTGATCTTCATCCACTCGTTTTGAATGAGGCGAATCATACGTCTGCCTCCTTTTTACCTGTTAAGCTTAAGAACTTATCTTCTAAGGTTTGTTTTTCAATTTTGATCTCGTACAAATGAATAGACGCGCTGCTCAAATGACGGATTAATTCTGGCATTTTTTGTTCTGGCATAGAGAAAAATAAGTACTGCTCCTCTTCTCTTACAATGACGCCTTCCTCAAATGCATCAATGAGCTTCTGTGCTTCTTCAAGCTCCCCGGCTGCTACCTTCATTCGATAATTAACCAAATCATCCTGCTTCGTCTCAGCACGCTGATCCTCAATCGCAATCAGCTTTCCGGTTTGGATAATTGCAAAGCGATCACACATCAATTCCATCTCTGACATGAGGTGACTTGAAACAATTACAGCCAGCCCTTCTTCCTTCGCAAGCCTTTTCAAGTAATCTCGTATCATTCGAATCCCTTCAGGATCAAGTCCATTGGTTGGCTCATCTAAGATTAGCAGTTTCGGTCTATGTATGAGTGCCTGCGCAATGCCCAATCGCTGTTTCATTCCTAATGAAAATGTACGCACACGCTTATGCTTCACATGCTGTAAGCTGACTAGCTCTAACAGCTCATCAATTCGCGCTTCATCCACTTTTCCATTCATTCTGGCAAATTGAACAAGATTTTGTCTTGCCGTTAAATGATTATACATTTCTGGATTTTCAATAATCGCACCGACATGTTGGATGGCATGCTGATAGGATGTTTGAATACTATGACCATTAATCAGAATGTCACCAGATGTAATGGGAGAAAGACCGACCATCATACGAATGGTTGTTGTTTTCCCTGCACCATTAGGTCCTAAGAAGCCAAAGACTTCGCCCGCTTGGACAGAAAAGCTCAAGTCTTGAACAATCTTTTTCCCGCTAATATGTCTAGATACATTATGCAGTTCTAAAACGTTCGTCACGTTACCTCTCCTTCTTTGTCTAAGTATCATCTATCATTCTATTTCCTGATAAACACCATGATCCGTCAAAAATAGAAGAACACTTCCATATGGTACAGCAATGCCCAAAAGTTGTGAAGGGGATTAGCCAAAATTTAGCGAATCATCTGCCTTTTTTAAGGTAGCGTTAAGAAAACTGCGGATTTTTATGTGAAAAGAGGCTTGATTTTTTAAAAAATGAACCTTTTTCAACAGGTATATATGTATGGAATTTTGTTTGAGATTATTCCTTTCACCTATAAATAAAGAAAAGAGGCCTCTTACAGCCTCTTTTCATACATTATATCTTCTTCACAAACTCAGATTTTAATTTCATTGCACCAAAACTAGGAATTTTACAATCAATGTTATGATCGCCTTCAACTAAACGAATGCCTTTGACCTTCGTTCCTATTTTCAAAACGGATGATGAGCCTTTTACTTTTAGGTCTTTAATGACAGAGACCGTGTCCCCATCACTTAACAGGTTCCCATTCGCATCTTTGACAACAAGCTGTTCCTCTGACGCTTGTTCTTGTTCAAATGACCATTCATGCGCACATTCAGGGCAAATCAGCAAACTGCCGTCCTCGTATGTATAAGGTGAGCTGCACGAAGGACAATTCGGTAGATTAGACATTTTTGTTTCCTCCAACTTTCTACATCATTTATATTGATTTTACCACATTTCTATAGAAGGAATGTGATAGAAAAGGAAACATTTTTCATCGTTTACTTCTTTCTTCCAATTTCTAACGCAGCCGCGATATTCCGGGCTGTTCTTTCTACATGAAGAGCCGTATCTCGTATCGCCTCAGACAGAGAGGTAATACCTGGAACGATACTAAACAGTGCATCAATTCCATGATCGTGTACGACTGCACTGTCTTTTGCAAGAGAGCCTGCGATGCCAATCACAGGCAGATTATACTTCTTCGCTGCTTTGGCTACGCCTATTGGCGTTTTTCCATAAATGGTCTGCCGGTCAATTCGGCCTTCTCCCGTAATGACAAGGTCTGCCTCCTTGATGACGTCATCAAAATGAACAGCCTTCAGTACAATATCGATTCCTCTTTGCAAATCAGCTTTTAAAAAGCCTAATAAACTCGCACCAAGTCCTCCTGCTGCTCCTGCCCCTGCTGCATCTCCAAAGGAGACATTGAACTGCTTTTCAGCTACTTGTGCAAAATGAGCCAGATTCTTGTCTAACACTTGAACCATTTCTTCATCTGCTCCCTTCTGAGGGCCGAAAACAGCAGACGCTCCTCTCTCACCCGTTAAAGGATTATCCACATCACAAGCCGCCTCCAGACGGACGGATTGCAGTCTTGGATCGAGTCCAGATAAATCAATTGAAGCTAATTGATGAAGTGCCCCGCCGCCTGACGTCAGGGAATGTCCTGTGTTATCAAGGAAAGCTGCACCTAATCCTTGCATCATCCCAACGCCGCCATCATTTGTTGCACTTCCGCCAAGCCCAATGATCACGTGCTTCGCTCCTTTATCCAGCGCTGCAAGTATTAATTCTCCAGTTCCTCTGGATGTGGTCCATAATGGATTACGTTTTTCTCGCGGTACAAGATGTAAACCAGAGGCTGCAGCCATCTCTATGACAGCAGTTTGACCGTCTCCTAACATGCCAAAAAAGGCATCCACTGGCTCACCAAGCGGGCCCGTGACCACTTGATGAACAATATGTCCGCCAGTCGCATCGACCAATGATTGAACGGTCCCCTCACCTCCATCTGCCATTGGCAGTTTGATATATTCTGCGTTTGGCAAAATAGAACGAAATCCTCGTTCAATGGCACATGCTGTCTCATAAGCAGATAAACTTTCTTTAAATGAATCTGGTGCAATCACAATTTTCATCCTAAAGCCCCTCTTTTCTTATCATGTCCTCAGCCAAACAGCTGGAAAACGCCAAAAATAATGGTCGATACAACGGTTAACGTCAAACCGATTAACGATTCAAAAGGCATGAGCTTCAAACGCTCTTTAATATCCATTTGAACACTTCCTGCTGTTGCATGGAAAAAGCTCCCGTGCGGCATATGGTCAAGCACTGTTGCGCCAGCATGAATCATGGCTGCCCCTGAAAGAGCAGATACACCTAGCCCAATCAGTGTTCCGCTAAACACACCACTCGCTACCGCCGTTCCTGCTGTTGTCGAAGCGGTAGCGGCTGACATAAATATCCCAGAAGTTGGTGCAAGTAAATATGGAGGTAAACCCGATGCATCAAGTACCTGAATAAACACATCTTTTAAGGAAGAATTCGATACGATTCCTGCTAATGTACCTGTCCCTAATAACATGATCGCGACACCTGACATTTTATGAAGCCCCGACATCGCATAATCATTGAGAAATTTCCCTTTTTTCATGAAAAGAGCACCTACAATCCCTCCAATCGGTAAAGCGATCATTGGGTCTATATTGATTTGAAAAAGCGGCCTTAAAGCCAACAATAAAATGGTAACCAGCGGACCAGCCAGTGCTCGAAAAAAAGAAGGTATTTGAACTTTACTTTGCCCAGTTTCCTCTTCAAGAACGGGTGTCCCTTTGTTTGCAAGCTTTTTAGCTAATACATATGTAACAGCCAACCCGAACACAGCTGGAATAACACCTGCAGCCATCATTGAAGTCAGAGGTACACCAAAAGCGTCTGAAGCGGCAATAGCATTCGGATTCGGGGACATGATATTTCCTGCCTTCCCGCCTCCAATCATAGCAAGGAGAATTCCCGTTTTTGAGAGCTTTGCGCGTTTGGCAATGGCAAGTGCGATTGGCGCTACCGTAATAACCGCAACATCTACAAAAACGCCCACTGTTGTTAAAATCATCGTTGCAAGAGCGAGTGCTAATAGTGCCCTCGCCTCACCAAGCCTTCTCACAATGGCCTCAGCGATAGATAACGCTGCACCTGATTCAATGAGAACACCAGCCAGTACACCTGCGGCCATAATTCTAAGGACTGCCGGAATCATGTCCTTAGCACCTTCCATCATAACGTTGACGGTCTGAACAATGTCTACACCGCCAACCAATCCGCCTATGAATGCACCTGCCAGCATGCCATAAGCAGGTGATACTTTTTTTAGAATGAGAACAATCGCGATCACAAGCGCCGCCATGGCTCCCAGAGTACTTACCGTCACATCTCCACCCATTCTCAATCCCCCTAAAAATATCTTTCTCCAATTGTAAGCGTTTACTCAAAGGGATTGTGTTGTGAATCTGGATGAACTTTTTTAACTGACCACTCTACCGAATTGTGCATTTGCACAATCAAGATAGTTGAGTCATTAGCTGCGCCATATAAAGCTCGATTAACTGTTTTACATGACGAGGGTCTTTTCCGGTCAATCCTTGAATTTTGTCTAAACGATAACGCAATGTATTTCGATGAATAAATAAGCGATCAACAATTCTTTGCAAATCACCGCCCTCTTCAATGTAAACCCTTAATGTATGGGCGAGCTCTGCTTCTTGTGTCAAAGGCTTGTAAAAGTCAGTCCATCGACTGTTCTTTTCAGCAATTCCCGCCATCATGAATAAGCTTTCCATCTGATACGACTCAAAGAAATATATACTTTCTTCCGGATCAAGAGCCTTCCCTAACCTCAGGGCATCTCTCGCATGCTGAAAAGAAATGGGCAGCTTGCTGATGTCTTCAGCGACAGTCCCTATCCCCACTAACACTTGGCCTCCTACTGCTCTTTGCATTGTTTTTTGCAGATGATCTGCCACCTGCTTTACTCGATGTTCAGGTATGGGCTGACTTAAAAGAATCAATTCATGACAAAAGGTCATGCCAAGTAAATCATCCGCCTTCTTATCATATTGAATCGCATGCATCAATTTATGAACAGCATCCTCTGAGGATGGAACTGGCTGAAAAACAATAGCCATTCGGCGCTTGTCTAAATCCATCCCCAGCCAAGCAGCTCGATTTTTTAGCTGATGATCCCCAACATCAGAATATGAAATCAACTGATTGACAATTTCACTCTCTATTCGATGACGCCATTGAACCCGTTCAAGTAGGAAAGATTGCTCTAACACCAGTTCAGCTGCCATCTTCACCAGCTCGGCATGATGCCGAATGTCCTCTGGTTCACCAGTAATTCCAATCACCCCAACTACTTGTTCATGGAAGCAGATAGGCAAGTTAATCCCAGGTTTCACCCCTTCTAAGCGCAAAGAGGTCTCCTGGTCAATTTCCACACTGTTCCCGCTTGTCAGCACAAGCCGTGCACCATCATGTTTCTGGCCAATCCTGCTTCGTTCACCAGAACCAATAATGACACCATCTGCATTCATCACATTGATGTTTTTATGTAAAATATGCATCGTACGTTCAACCATTTCTTGAGCCAATTCACTGGTCAAAAATTGCATTTGCCATCTCCCCTGAAGGTTTTTTTCATTCAATGTATCATAGTGTCTTTGAACAATAAATGCAAAGTGTTTAAAAACCAGCCATTGACAAAGACACCCTGAAAAGTGTTTAATCAAATCAAGGACCGACCGACAGTCTAGTTAAAAGAAAGGATGGCTTTATGAGAACCGTTAAACATCCTGAGGAACGTAAAAATGACATATTAAACGCAGCCGAAGCGCTTTTTTCAACCAAAGGCTATCAGAAAACAACAATTATTGACATATTAAAAGCCGTTGGCATTGCAAAAGGCACCTTTTATTACTACTTTGCATCCAAAGAAGAAGTAATGGATGCTATTATTGACAGGATCATCAAAGAAGATATCATCGTAGCAAAGCGTATTGCGGCTGAGCCAGATCTTCCAGTTGTTGACAAACTATTTCGTATCATCATGGCGCAATCACCTCAGCAAGGAAGCCATAAACAGGGCATGATCGATCAGTTTCATCAGCCTTCTAATGCAGAAATGCATCAAAAAAGCTTAATCAAAGCCATTAAAGAACTATCACCCGTGTTGGCAGATGTCATTCAGCAAGGTGTAGAGGAAGGGACATTTAAAACGAAATATCCGCAAGAGACGGTTGAATTCCTTCTTGCTTCTGCACAGGTCATATTTGATGAAGGCCTGTTTCAATGGTCACCCGAAGAAAGTCTACAACGCGCTTTAGCTTTTATTGATATACTCGAATCCTCATTGCATGCAAAAAAGGGAAGCTTTTCATTCCTGCTGAAGCGATTATCTGGAGAGCTGGATGAAAATAATCAGTGATTGGTCACTTCATTACCAATCCTGCATACATTATAGACTGACGGTCGGTCTAAAAGGAGAGTGATATTCATGTCTTTGTTATCCAAAAGAGGGTCATCACACTTTATCTACCTCGTTCTCGGACAGATTATTTCCGTTTTCGGATCTTCTCTCATTCGGTTTGTTCTATCTTTACACGTACTGGATATGACGCACCGAGTTGATTTATATGCCTTACTTTTCGCTTTATCCAATATCCCGCTTCTTCTTTCACCGTTAGCTGGTGCAATCGCTGACCGATTTAACAGAAGGAACTTAATGATTTTATTTGATGCCCTCACCGGCATGATGATTCTTGCTTTTTATTTTTGGTTATTTTCGGGAAATGACTCACTCTATATGATCGGAGCTGTCATGATACTGCTTGGCGTGATGAGTACGTTCTATGCTCCCGCTGTGATGTCCAGCATTCCACAGCTAGTGAAACAAGAGCAATTAGAACAAGCAAACGGCATTGTCAATGGCGTTCAAGCGCTTTCAGGTGTTCTCGCACCTATTATCGGAGGAGTTCTATACGGAATGATTGGAAGCCAATCCATCATAGGTGCAAGTGCCATCGTATTTTTTCTATCAGCCTGCATGCTTTTAAGGTTAAACATTTCCTTCTCTCCTAGTCCGCTGACAGAGTCCATGAGCAAGGTGCTCATAAAAGATATGAAACAAGGATTTTCTTATATTGGCAGCCAGCCATTTTTAAAAAGAGCCATGTTGCTTGCTGCAATGTTAAATTTCATCCTTACACCATTTTTTATTGTTGGGGGACCAATCATTTTAAGGGTCACAATGAAGAGCAGTGACATCATGTATGGAATAGGCATGGGCTTGATTGAGTTCGCTGTGATCGCAGGGGCTCTTCTAGTTGGACTTGTAGCGAAGCATTGGCGCATTCCTACTTTATATCGCTGGCTTCTTGTCATCGCAGTCATCTTACTGCCTGTGGCGTTCTCAACATCCAAAACAGCTCTTCAATTTGGCACTTATCCAGCTTATTTTCTCTTTTTAGCAGGATGCCTTCCAATTGCTATGCTGCTAACTATGATCTCAATCGTTGTGATTTCACATGTTCAAAAGAAAACACCAAATCATCAATTAGGAAAAGTGATGGCCAATCTGACAATGGTTTCTCAATGTGCTGCTCCGCTTGGCCAAATGATGTATGGATTTTTGTTCAATACGTTTTCAGCCACCATGTATGTGACGGTGCTTATCGTCAGTACTTTCATGTTTGCACTAGCCTGCTTAACAAAAAATATGCTTCAGCATGAAGGAGAATCAGCCTCATGAGATTAGCGTTTATAAAGAAAGACTTAACCCGACACCGTCTCATTTCAATCGGCTTAACCATTTGCATCATGATGACTTCATTTCTCGCAGCAAGTGCAGCTCAAATGATCGTACAGCTGAATGGTTCCATTTCTAACCTGCTCCATTCTGCCAAAGCGCCAGACTTTGTCCAAATGCATGACGGCGACCTAAATGAAAAAGACATTGAAGCATTTTCAAACAAGCAATCCATGGTAAAAGCCCATCAAATCGTCCCAATGATACCAATTGAACATGCAAACATCAGGTTCGGACATGAGCCTGCCAAAGCAGGTGTGATGGATCATTTATTTGTGAAGCAAAATCGCAACTTTGATTTTATTCTAAATGAACAAAACGAAAAGCTCACTGTCAATAAAGGTGAAGTGGCTGTCCCAATTTATTTTCAACAAAAGTATCAGCTCAACATAGGTGAAACGTTACTGATTGAGAAAGGAGCTAATCAATTCACCTTTCGCATCAAAGCGTTCTTGCGAGATGCACAAATGAACCCTAGTCTTGTCAGTTCAAAAAGATTTCTTCTTCATAACGAGGATTGGGATGCAATAAATCAAGTGTTTCATCACAAAGAATACTTAATCGAATTTTTACTACATGATGCCACGCAGACAGATACTTTTCAAGCAATCTATCAATCATCACAACTGCCACAACAAGGTCCAGCTGTCACACTACCTTTACTGCGTATGCTGAATGCATTGACAGATGGAATGGTCATTGCCATTCTCCTGCTTGTTTGTCTGCTGCTCATCAGTATAGCCCTTCTCTCTCTCCATCTTGCTATGACGGCTTCAATAGAAGAGGATGAACGTGAAATTGGCATACTGAAGGTGCTTGGGATCCCTTTAACAAGAATCAAGCAATTATACGTTGGTAAGTATGCCGTGCTTGCTTGTGCAGGGTGTATAGCAGGATATGTGTTAACGCTTATATTTGGTGATATGTTTACAACCAATATTCACCGTTACATGGGGAATCAGCCTTCTTTTGCTCATTGGTTAATCCCACTTTTTGTTTCTATTGCGACGGCAATGATCGTCATCTCTTGCAGCTATGCTATCCTAAGAAAGTTTGGTCAATTATCAGCTGCTCAAGCACTTCAAGGCGTTATCAATTCACCGAATCATAAGAAAAAAATACCTATGCACCTTAAGAAAAGCAGGTTCATACCGATCAATATTTGGCTTGGTTTAAAAGACCTGATATCACGAAAGAAGTTGTACACAACGATTACTTGTATTATTGCACTCTGTACATTTTTAATGCTCATGCCTATTCAGCTATGGCATACCTTACAATCACCGGATTTCATCACATACCTTGGCTCTGGTAAAAGTGACCTTCGAATGGATATACGCCAAGGAAATCATCTAGCGAAAAATACAAACGAAATAGAATCAATGATTCGTCAAGATCAGAGCATACAAACCGCAGCCATCTATAAAACTACTTCTCTTCAGGTGAAATCAAAGGAGAACACATTAGAAACGCTCTACTTAGAAACAGGTGAGCTCTCAGCATTTCCCCTCAACTATTTAAAAGGGCGGCAGCCTGTAAAGAATGAAGAAATTGCCTTATCCGTATTAAATGCAGATTCACTTCAGAAAAAGATAGGAGAAAGAATCACTCTCGTAACTAATGGGCATGAAATCCAAAGAACGGTGACAGGTATTTATCAGGATGTAACCAATGGAGGCAAAACAGCAAAAGCAATATCACAGCCATTTCCTCAAACAGCTCTTTGGCAAACCATTCAAATCCAACTAAAGCCAGGAGTAAATATTGCAGAGAAAAAGACAATATTTGAAAAAAAGGTATCTCCTGCAAAAGTGACAGATATGAAAGAATACGTTCATCAAACGATCGGCAGCACAGCAGCTATTGTAAAAGTCATTGCATTTTTTGCTGCATTAGCTGCCTTTGGAACCGCCAGCTTAATGCTATTCATGTTTCTGCACATGTTAAAGGCAAAAGATTCGAGCCGAAACCACATGCTAAGAACAATTGGATTTTCTATAACAGATATAACAGCACAATATATAACGAGTTTTATCGTTGTTCTGTGTTTTGGCGCCTTTATTGGAGCAATCGCGGTCAATACCATTGGTCCTGCTTTGATGAGTATAGGTGGAGCAACATTAGGGGCGTCGAGCCTCCAGTGGCTGTCACCGCAATGGGTGTCAGTTGTGTACCCCGTTACACTATTTATTGTCAATTTAGCTTTGACCACCTGGTTGTTGAAGGCGTTTTTTTCTAGTCAAACGACAAGGCATACACTTTTATAAGGAGATGTTTCACATGGAACACTTGATTGAAACGAAGCGATTGTCATTGCATATCGATTCATTAAAAGGACAGAAACAAACGATTCTTAAAAATATTCATTTATCGATAAAGCGTGGGGAATTCGTGACCATTATGGGACCTTCTGGATGCGGGAAAACATCCTTACTTTATCAGCTTAGCGGCATAGAAACAGCTTCAACAGGAGAGATCAAATATAAAGGCCGATCACTATCAGAAATGACAGACAAACAGTTAACTGCTCTGCGCTTAACAGAGATGGGGTTTGTCTTTCAGCACAGCCACTTACTAAAAAATCTTAATCTATTTGACAACATCATTGCTGCAGCTTATTTAGCAAAGAAAAAGCCAAGACAAGAATTGAATGAACGAGCTCAATATTTAATGGAAAAACTCGGAATTTATCATTTGGCAAATAGATATTTGACAGAAGTATCGGGAGGACAACTTCAAAGAGCCGCTATCTGCCGAGCGCTCATGAATGAACCAGACATACTTTTTGCTGATGAACCAACAGGTGCTCTTAATTCCAGTACAACGAAGGAAGTGATGAATATTTTTTCAAGAGTACACGCTGAAGGAGCAACACTGCTGCTTGTCACACATGACCCCAAGGTGGCTCTTCGTTCTGAAAAAATCATGTTTATGAATGACGGAGAAATTGCAGACAGTTTACAATTAGGAAGATATGACCATTCAACTGCCGAGAAACGAGAAATGAGATTAAATCAATGGCTGCAAGATTTAGGTTTTTAATTTGAGTAAAAACAGGCAGGAAACTGCCTGTTCTAGTTTTTTTGGCACTCAAACGAGTAATCCATAGACAAACTATTTGTTTCTAAGATGATTTTGCCGCCAGCTTGTTGACAAGATTCTGTCAGCAGCTCAATTTCTTTGCTATAAAAGTATCTCTTTGACATATAAACAGTCACTAAAACAAATAACAGAGTCGCGAAAATGACTGTGATTTGTCTATTTAAACTTTGAAACCTTTTTTTCATTTCAACATCCTTTCTAGGTCTGAGTTTGTGTTTAATACTTACTTTTGGCTGCATCTATCAGTTTCTTATCTCATGATCTAGCAATATCATACATGATTTTCTTTCCTAGATCGACCTTCCATTTTCCCTCTGAAATAGCTAAAACTTCTTTATTCCAAATATACGAGTGATATTTTCGTTCATTATCATAAAACCCATTGTATATTTTCCTTTTTTAGACTTCCAAAAAGAGATTTTATTCATTTGTACTAACAAGCAATCACCCTTACAATATCGTACATCACATGACCTTAGGTCCCTTTTATTACCTCTTGTCAATCACTTCATGGAAACGATTATATTTTACCAAAAATTGTGATATCGTTTTTTATGAAACAGGTGAAAGGATCTTAAAGAGGTGAAATTTCCATGGATATCATTTCTGCTGAACAGGTGGGGAATCATTTAAATGATTGGAGAATTGCAATTCGCAAGCATGATGTACACAGTGCAAAAGCAATGTATACAGAATTAAAAGAATTACTTCAAAAAATGGAAGAGAATCAGGAGGTCTTGACCTATTACTCATTGCTAGAAGGCAAGTATAAGCTCATGTTATATGAACGAAGAGGTACAAAACTGAAGGAACAGACAGAACCAGATTGCCCCTCTAAAACAAACGACTTAATTGAATACTATTTTTACCTATACAAAGCCCTTTACGCTTCATATAAAAGAGACTATGCATCAGCCATTGGACTGTTTAAAATTGCCGAGAAAAAACTACAACACATTCCTGATGAAATAGAAGTAGCAGAATTTCATACGAAAATCGCTAACTTATATATGCTACTTCGTCAAAGCCTGATTTCTCTACACTACATTCAGAATGCTATTGATATTTTCAAAAGTCATGAAGGATATGAGAGAAGACTAGCTGCAGCCTTTGTCATCGCCGCTGCTAATTATATGGACATTGGTGACTTTATAAGAGCAGAAGACTACTACAAAAAAGCATTATACATCGCAGACAGTCTCAACGATCATTTTCTAACATCACAGCTTTATCATAATATCAGCATTTTGTACGCCGAAGCTGGCGAATCAAAAAAATGTATTGATGCCCTAGAAAAGGCTCTTAGTGATGAAGACTATCTCTCTTCGTGTTACTTTCATCACTCCATGTACATGTTAATGAAAGAGCTGCTTTCTATCGATGAAAGGACACAAGCTCTCTATTATTTCGAATTGGTGAACCAAAAACATGAATCAGAGAAATGCCCCATCTATACAGCAAAAATGAATTTGCTTTACCATCTATATTTCACTGAAGATATGGCTAAAAAAGCTCAAGCCTGTTTCGATGAAATCAGCATTCTTAAAAAATTAAAAGATGCTGAAGGAGTCTGTGAATTAAGTGCATTAGCTGCAAAACACTTTGAAGAGCTGGGAGCAATTCATCAAGCCTATCTCTTTTTAAAGGAAGCTGATCGCATGAAACATCCTATCATTGACTGGGGGAATTCTAATGAAAAAAATGAGTTTATTGATCATCACTTTGACCATCGTTGTTTTAGGACAAACAGGGGCTTTCAATTCATTAAATGATGGAAATCCTGGTACAACAGAACGACCTATCGGAACTTAATATAAACATTGGTCATACAAAGAACCACTCGCCTCATCAAGGCAAGTGGTTCCACGTTTATTTTAGTTGCTGATAAGATATGAGGCGGTGTATATGTACCGCAAGATAAGTAAGCTCATCATTAGAAATGACCCATCTGGTTTATCATCATCTATTTTTTCTTTTCTTCAGCCTGCTTTTTGAATGCTTCCGTTTGTTCTTGATATTCCTCTTTCGTGACAGCTTTAAATTCTATTGTACCGCCTGCCATTTTAAAAGGAAATTTAATTGATGTTGCATCTCGATCAGTTTCTCCTAAAATAAACCCCTTTTCAATTGCAGGATAGGTACTCAAATCAAACATTATCCCATCTGAAACACCACCGGCTGTATGTTTCGTTTCTTTATATGGTTCACCACTATCTCCTGGGACCTTTCTCATCAAAAAAGAACCTGCCCATTCAGACTGCATATACATCCGTTTTACTTTTAGAAATAGCTGGTATGAACCATCCTCCGCTGTATACAGATAACCATAAGCGCCTGTTACTTTCTTAATAAAGTTTCTTACATAATCATGGAATCTATTCTCAGAGTCCTCCATCAATTCATCATATCGGTCATGAATGTCCTTTTGAACAGCACGTAGTTTTGTTTGATCAACTGCTTTATATGTGATGCTTTGCTTTTCACCTTGTTTTTTCACAGAAAGATCTTTTTCATCAAGGTGAACTTTATATGTGATCGTCTCTTTCTCATGCTTCACTTGAAATTCGTAACCGTTTTCAACAGTTTTACCAGTTAATTTATATTTGTTGATAAATAGGTTGGGATCAAAATGTCTTTTTGGGTTTTCCTCCAAAATGGTTTCATTCAGATAACCTGTGACTTTCCCTTTTCTCTCCGTTACCTTGAACCAGTTCACTTGATCCTTTGTCTTATATACAAAAGCGTAAGAGTTGTTCAATACACTCTTTTTTGCATTTGCTTGGTATGCTATCCAGTTGACAGCAACGATGACTAGTACCGCTAAAATTGCTACGATCCAGATTTTTGATCTATTCATACATACCTCCTCTGATCATTGATTTGACGGATTTTTATTTTTTCTATCAATATATGAGTGATGCATCTCCTACATAAACAAAATCAGCGATCTCTTCACCTCCTTCATTGGATTTTTTCTAAAACTTCTTGTATTACCAATGGATATCGCATATTATATATATCTAAATGATATATCTTTTAGATAGGTGTGCTGATATGAAAAAATACAATGATACGACGTATGCGATTTTAGGTATTTTAACGACAGATTGTAAGTCGGGGTACGAAGTGAAGCAATTAATTGATAGAAGCCTGCATCATTTTTGGAAAATCAGTTATGGACAAATTTATCCAGCTTTAAGGTTAATAGTCGAGGAAGGGCTTGCGGAAGTTTCACCTGCTGCTGCTTCTGGCCGTTCAGACAAGCGGGAATATCATTTGACTGAAAAAGGTCTGGATACGTTAAGAGAGTGGCTGGCGCAGCCGCTCGATCAGTTACCAACAGAGCGTAATGAAGTGTTATTAAAGTTATTCTTCGGTCAGTATCTTTCGTTTGAGAAAAAATTGGTGCTTTTACAGGATTATGAGCGGCAGCTCCGTATTCGTTATGAAACTTATGTTTCAATTGAACAAAACATTCAAGAGCTTTATCCAGATGAAGCGGATGCGAAGTATTGGCTGTTTACTTTAGATTATGGAAAAAGAGTGGCTCAAGCAGGAATTGATTGGTGTGTGGAAACATTCCATTCGATGAAGAAGGAAGGGTAAATGAATGAAAAAAGACATACGTGCTGGCAGATTTACAACGGACAATTCTGATTCGATTGTTGTGTTCATCATCGGAATGAGGATCAATAAGCGCTGGGCCATTCATCAATGGCTGCCTGTGTTCATGGCGATGCCTGGCATGATCAAGGAGCTGTATACTCATCAAGATGAGCTTGGGTTTCTTGGGACAGAGAATTACTTCGGGTTACGTACGACAGCGATGATTCAATATTGGAAATCAACCGATGACCTCCTTGCCTATGCGAAGATGGAGAAGCATTTGGCTGCTTGGAAAGAATTTAACCAAAGAGCACGAAATAATGACGCGGTCGGCATTTATCATGAAACGTACCAAATTCAAGCCGGCTCGTATGAATCCATCTATGTGAACATGCCTTCCTACGGACTGGGCCAAGCGAAACCCCCTATTTCAATAAGTAATGGACAACAAACAGCGAAGGAACGTCTGAATACAACAAATTCCTAGAGAGCGATTCTCTAGGAATTTCTTTTTGCAACGGTCACAAAATGCTTTAATATGCGGGCTGTTAATCCCCATATGGTGTAGTTTTCGTAATCATAAAACCATTCCTCAATCGAGCGGCTTCCCCAGCTGTATTTTTCACCATTCATGATTTTTTCATAAGGGAAGTCCTCGCCTGGTGTTGGCTGAACGGATACATGATGTAAGTACGGCTCATATTGGCTGAGCCATGATAGAGGCACGGTAAAAGTCTCCTCTACTTCTTCTTGATTAAAGGAGTGTTTCACTTTTTGCTCATCAATGATACCAACATATGGGTATACCACGAAGGATGGAGAAGCGATATAAGGACTAAGCTGTCCAAGGATCTCGACCGATTCTGGCGGAATGCCCAGCTCTTCATGTGTTTCTCGCAGTGCAGCTTCCTGTGCAGTTTCGCTGTCGTCAAGCTTGCCCCCAGGAAAGCTAATATCCCCCGGCTGTTTTCTCATGGTCAACGATCGTACCTCAAATAATATATGCCATTCTCCATTTACTTGCACCAAAGGGATAAGGACTGCTGCTTTGAACGCTGTCTCTTCTCCAATGAACAACGGCTGTGATTGATGTAAGTCATTTTTTAATTGATCAATGAACACGGACATCACCTGTTTTCTGTTTCTCTTTCCTTTAGCGTATCATGGTTCACCTTTGGAATAAAGATGATCTTTCTGACAATTATTTTTATCATTTTGACAACTTTACTTGTCAAAATGAATATAATACTTTACAATCAAGGAAAGATTTCAAGCAAAATTGAGGTGACAGAATGAAAAATCGGTTAAAAGAGCTTCGTGCGCGTGATGGTTTAAACCAAACTGAGCTTGCAAAGCGTGCAAAGGTTTCTCGTCAAACCATCAGCTTAATGGAAAGAGATGAGTTAATGCCGTCTCTCTTGCTCGCTGTTAAGCTTTCACGAATTTTTCAGGAACCCATTGAACGTATTTTTCTATTCGAGGAGGATGAACTCTCATGAAAACTGTATACAAAATGCTCTTAGGTGCTCTCCTTGGCTTTCTCGGCGCTTACTGTCTGCTGGCAGCCGAATTTGAGATGACACTTCTTGATGTTGCATTTGAAGCGACTCTTGTCATCAGTGGATTGACGATTTTATTGATTATTTATTGTTTTTCAGGGATTTCACGTATGAAGAAAAGAGTATCTCTTTCGGTTTCTGGAGATGAGGAGGATGAACTGGAAGCAAAGCAATATCGGACTTTTACTGATTTGACTTTAGCCAATACGGTAAGTACCATTTTTTCCATTGTTGCCATGGGTATAGCGATCGTCACCGAGCAGCCACTTTGGCTGATTCTCGTCAATGCTGCTTTATTTATCGTCACCGTTATCAGTTCGTATATATCAATATCTGTTCTAAAGCTTGTCTACCCTAATCGGAACCTGCCAAGTCTATCTGACAAAGACTACAGTAAAAAGCTGCTCGCCATTTCGGACGAAGGCGAAAAGCATGTGATGCTTGGCGGACTGTTTCATACGTATCAAATGATGAATATTCTATTAACCGGCGCCATGTTTATTTTGATTGTGTATTCCCTTGGAGCCAATCACTCTCAGCTGTTCTCAATCATGGTGATTGGACTTGTTTTAATCATTTTGAATGCAAATTATGTGCTAAAGATTAGAAATCGTTAAATAAACAAAAGCACAGCCTCATGCAAAGGCTGTGCTTTTTCCGTTCATTATGACGCGCGGCGTTTCTTTCGTGCATAAATCAATAGTAAGAAACCAAACCAGACCGGCGTTAATAAGAGCGCGGGGCGTGTTGCATCTGCAAACAGCATGATCACTAGAATCGCAGCGAAGAGAACCAAAACACATATATTCACAAAGGGGGTGAACGGTGCTTTAAAGGTAGATGCTTCATGCAATTCAGGCCGTGTTTTTTTATATTTCAAATGGCTAATTAAAATAATACTCCATACCCAAATGAAACAAATGGCACTGATCGTTGTCACAATACCAAAGGCTTGTTCGGGAATCAGCTTGCTTAAAAGAGCTCCAACCGATACCACAATCGTCGAAACAAACAGGGCATTGCTTGGGACAGCATGCTTGTTCAAACGTCCGAAGGAAGCTGGACCCTGCTTTTGATGACTTAGATTATACAGAATGCGGCTTGTCGAGAACATGCCGCTATTACAAGCTGATGCCGCAGATGTCAGGACGACAAAGTTGATGAGCCCTGCTGCTACTGGTATCCCAATGAGTCCAAAGGTTTTCACAAAAGGACTTTCTGATGCACTGAGCTCAGTCCATGGGTTGATACATAGTAAAACAAAGATCGCACCCACATAGAAAAATAGAATTCTTAATGGAATCTTATTAATCGCAGAAGGGATGTTTTTTTGCGGATTGGCTGTTTCAGCTGCGGACACACCGACCAGTTCAACTCCCACATACGCAAAAATCACCATCTGGAATGACAATAAGAAACCTGTGACACCATTCGGGAATAACCCGCCATGAGACCATAAATTCGTTACTGTCACCGGTCCAGCATCTGTTTGAAAACCAATGATTAAAAGAACCATTCCAACCCCGATCAATAATAGAATCGTAATTACTTTAATGAGTGCAAACCAAAATTCCATTTCTCCGAAAAGCTTTACCGTTAACAAATTCAACCCTAGTAAAATCAACAAACAAATGATGGCAGGAATCCACTGCGGGATGTCAAACCAATACTGCACATACACCCCGACCGCAATGACATCCGCCATCGCTGTCATAATCCAGCAAAACCAATATGTCCACCCTGTCACAAAGGATGCCCACGGGCCGAGATAGTCCTCCGCAATATCGGTTAATGACTGATAACCCGCCTTCGATAAAAGCAATTCTCCAAGTGCCCTCATGACAAAAAAGATGGCCATTCCGACAATTAAATAAGCAAAAATAATTGATGGACCTGCCAATTGAATGGCTTTTCCAGAGCCTAGAAACAGGCCTGTTCCGATGGTTCCGCCAATGGCAATCAATTGCACATGACGATTTGATAAATCTCGTTTTAATTCTTGTTGAGCCAATGCTAACGACCTCCTACGACACGATCTTATACTGAAATAATGAACCCCTCAAAAAGTCCATAAAAAAAGAGATTGGATGCGCTCCAATCTCATGGTCATAAAAGAATAGCAAAATAGAGAAAAGTAATACACGGCATCATCCATGCACCACAAATACAATATTTCGTACTCTTCTGTCCTTTTGCCTGAGATTGTGAACCCTTCGGCGCCGCACATACATGCGGTCTCTCCAGAAGCTGCTCCTGCTATAGTGTGACCCACAGCAATCATAGCCTTCGTTATTTAATTAAAATGTTGCTATTTCTGAATAATTTTATATTTTACGCCTCAATCAGAAAGCTGTCAATGGTAATCTTTTATGATTTACGGCGTTACTCATATGTCTTCACTTCATCAATCCCCCCTGATTCATGTATAATAAATCAAAAGATGTTCGGCTCGTCTGATGGAGAAATCCCTCTTGATCATGAACAAAGTTAGGCAATCCATTGAAGTTGGTGAAGACAAATGAAAAAAATGAACAAACAGCGTGTCACATTACAGGAAGTCGCCAAGCATGCCGGTGTCTCGACTTCAACGGCATCACTCGTTGTTCGAAATAATCCTAGAATCTCTGAAGCCACTCGAAACAAAGTACTGCAAGCCATGGAGGACTTAGGATACGTATACGACCGCGTTGCTGCCAACATGCGGTCAAAAAGCTCAAATATCGTGGGTGTGATTGTTACGGATATTTCTAACACCTTTATTTCGGAGTTTTTAATTGGCGTACAAACCACGCTTGAATCTCTGGGCTATACCGTTTTACTTGGTACGACCTTTGACAGTGTCGATAAACAGGAGCGCCTCATTTCCACTATGGTAGAGCACCGAGTTGGCGGAATCATTTTGAACCTAGCTTCGAAAAGCTCGGCTCGAACGGCCAAACAATTAAATCAAATTCGCACCCCAAAAGTACTGGCAAATCGCGAACTATCAGATGTGCAATGTGATTATGTCGGTGTTGATTATGAACAAGGTACTTGGATGGCGGTTCATCATCTTCTTCAAAAGGGACATCGGCGCATTGCCTTTTTAGGCGGCATCAAGACCTCTTCGACTTGGATTGAACGAATGAAAGGTTTCAAAAGAGCTCATGACGAAGAAAATGTGACGATTGATGATTCTCTTATTATTGATATAGAACCTACTCGTGAAGGCGGTAAAGAAGCACTCGCCCGAGTGATGAATCAGCCCGAACCCCCTACTGCCATTTTTTGTTTCAGTGACTTAGTCGCATTTGGGGTCATTCAAGCACTGTCAGCACGGGGCATCCAGCCTGGTGAAGATATTGATGTGGTTGGATTCGATAATGTTCCTGAAGCGGAGATGTACCATCCTCCGCTCACCACTGTTTCCTCCTTCCCCCGATCCATCGGGGTAAAAGCAGCGAACCTTTTATATCATAAAATGAACGAACAGGATGAAGAGCTGCAGCGGTTGATTTTAAAGCCTCAACTTCATATTAGAGAAACCTCTCCATCATGATGAAAAAGAGAATTGTGTGCAGCAATTCTCTTTTTTTATTGGTCAAGTCAACAATTTCTTTGTTTCATTTTTCTTTTTTTAAATCACAAAGTCATAAACTTGACACATTTAAAATGCAGGAGTATATTTATCTCGTTGCTTCTTTTAGTATATCGTTATACCTATTTCGTCATATCGTTATTTCTATCAAAAAACAGTTAAAAGTGATTTTTCATGATTCTGATCAAATCATGAAGTTTCACTTCCTAATCAAGGCTGTTATTATTTTTTACATTTTAGTAGAACGATATACTTAATTGGAGAACAGATGAATATTCATTATTTTTTCATCAATAAGGGGTGTTGTGATGGGCTTCGTATTCTTAATTTTGAAGGAAACAATAACAAAGGGTATACAAAGAATTTGACCTTAAAGGGGTTTCAAATATAGGAGTGGGAACATGAAAAATCCTTATATAAAATCGTCACTTGGCATGTATTTAAATTACTTCATGCTTGGCATGATCAATATTATTGTAGCTTCCAACATGGACAGCTTATCTGAACGCTACCAGGTAGATATTCCGAAAATCAGCTTGCTTGTATCGGCGATCGGAATTGGTAAACTCATTGCGCTCTTTTTCTCAGGCCGGTTAGCCGACAGCTGGGGACGTAAGCCTGTCATTATTACAGGAAATTTTCTTTACTTATTATTCTTAATCGGTATTCCAACGACAACAAGTTATACACTGGCATTTATCTTTGCGATTTCAGCAGGTATTGCCAACTCACTGCTTGATTCAGGAACCTATCCTGCTTTGTCAGAGTCATTTCCTAAAAAAGCAAGTTCGGCTTCTGTTTTAGTAAAAGCGTCTGTATCCATTGGGGCGACTGTTCTTCCATTTATCTTGGCGTTCCTAGTGGCACATGACATCTTCTGGGGCTGGGCGTTCTTTGGACTAGGGCTTCTTTATTTACTTGTAGGAATTTACTTAATCTTTATGCCATTCCCGAACCATAAGCAAGTTTCTTCACAAGACGCTCTTCCAGTACAGGATCAGCTTAAGGAAGAACCAAAAATGCTTGGCGAAGGTTTAGCTGTTGTACTGATGGGATTCACATCGACTGCATTGTTTGTCGTATGGCAGACATGGCTTCCGCAGCTCGGGTTGAAATTAATCGGACTTGGCACAGAACAAGCCACACAGCTTCTATCTTATTTTAGTATTGGTGCACTGGTATCTGTTCTATTGCTTTCGATCGTCTTAGATAAATTCATTTCACCGATTATGGTCGCGATCATTTATCCAATTGGGGCGTTCCTTGCAATGCTTTCACTTTTCCAAATCGAAACGTATAGCATTGTCATTGTCAGCACCTTCTTCTTAGGACTATTTACAGCGGGAATCTTCCAGCTGGCGATGAGTATTATGATGAAATTGTTCCCGACAAACAAAGCAACGGCTTCATCCTACGTCAACATTGCGGCAAGCTCAGCGTTTATTCTCGTGCCGCTCATTACAAGTGGATTGGTCAGCTCGTACGATATTAAAATGACGTTATTTTTCGATATGATCATCGCAGTTATTAGCGTATTACTAGCGGTCTTTGTTCTTGGACGCATGAAAAAATTATTTAGATAATTAAAGGAGATGAAATCATGACAAACATACATGAACGAAATATTGATGGGAAAACAAAATTAGTCGGCCTTCTTGCTACACCAATCGGGCACAGCCTTTCACCACGTATGCATAACCTTGGCTATACACTAACAGGTATCAACTATGCTTACCTTGCATTTGAAGTAGGGAATGATGAACTAGAAGCAGCCGTAAATGGTATGAAAGCAATGGGTGCAGCTGGATTTAACGTCTCTATGCCGAACAAAATGAAAGTACTGGATTACTTAGACGAACTAGATGATTCTGCAAGATATACACGTGCTAGTAACACTGTAGTGAACAAGGATGGTAAGCTCATCGGCTACAACACAGATGGTCTTGGATATGTAAGAAACTTGATTGAACATGGCGTTGAATTAGCCGGCAAGAAAGTTACACTTGTTGGCTCTGGCGGCGCTGCGACTCCGATTGCGATTCAGCTTGCACAGTCCGGCATTCGTGAAATTAGCATTTTTGCTCGTAATGATCAATACTTTGTTCAAGCAGAAGAAAATGTAAATTACATCAATAACGAAATGAAATCCTTCGGTGTCAAAGCAAACATTTTCCCACTTGAAGACAAAGACGCATTCCGCCGTGAAGTAGCAGAAAGTGCGATCCTAGCAAACGGGACAAGCCTTGGCATGAAACCACTAGATCAGCTCAGTATTATCGATGATACACTTGATGTACTTCGTAAAGATTTGATCGTGACAGATGTCGTATACAACCCGCAAAAAACAAAGCTTCTTGCACAAGCACAAGAAGCTGGTGCCAAAACGATTAACGGTCTTGGAATGATGCTATGGCAAGGAGCACTTGCTTACAAACTCTTTACTGGTGAAGATATGCCAGTTGATCAAGTAAAACAAATTCTTTTTGAAAATGACCGTTTCTAAAACAAAAGAAAGACGACTTCCTAAGCGGAGGTCGTCTTTTTTTTAATCATGTACCATAACTTGGCGGTAGCGATACAGGATATACAGTGCGCCGATAATGGCCGCAACAGCCACCACTGCATCGAACATAAAGATTTGTAAAATGGACGCGTGACTCTGAATTAAACCTGTTACGACCGGGATGACGATAGCCGACACGCCGCCCGCTGTAGAGATAATCCCAGTCATCGTCCCTTTGTTTTTCCAGAAGAATTCAGCCATCACAGTTAACGTCAGCTGAAAAACTCCTGCTGTTGAAAATCCCAATACAAACGCATTGACGGTTCCTATGACTGGCGATTTCACGACCAAGAGCACACAAATAGAAACAAGTGTAATGATTGGATAGATCAGCAGCACAGTGACCGGACGGACAAAGCGGCGCAGCAGAAATGCGAGCATCACAACAGACAGCAGCCCGCCCATGCTATAGTAACTGAGTAGTTTCACAGCACTGCCCGATGCCATCCCCAAGATGGCCT
Source organism: Bacillus sp. I-2 (assembly GCF_001974945.1). Classification (NCBI taxonomy): domain Bacteria; kingdom Bacillati; phylum Bacillota; class Bacilli; order Caryophanales; family Bacillaceae; genus Bacillus; species Bacillus sp. I-2. Next base: position 291,780 of record NZ_LZRW01000042.1, read on the forward strand.
CACCGTATGTAGGAAGCCAAATTTGCGGCAGTGCATACAGCCCATTTGACGTAAAGCTGATCAATATGAGTGCGATCCCTTCCCTCCAAAATGTAGGCTCTGTCGAGAAGCGCGGAAGTCCATCATGCTCCGTTACCTGGACTTGCTCCACCTTGCGATGATTCGGAAATGGCAAGGTCCACAGCATCACGACATTCACAAGATAGATCAGAGCAGGAACAAAAAATGCTATTCCATAAAACAAATCATGCTCTGCTAAAAAGAAAATCGCCAGTGGCAAAATGGTGGCCCCAATGGAGATAAAGGCCTTCACCATCACATTCGCAGATCCCGAGTTTTGCGGAAAAGCCTCCATTAACGCAGGATATGTTCCTGCATCCATTGCCGAATTCGCGACCCCTGCCAAAATCGCAAACGCAAACGCGATTTGATAATTCGGAGACAATGGGATTCCGATGAGGAACACCGCCATCAGCACACCAGAAACCAAAATGACCGGCTTCCGCCCAAAACGATCTGACAGTACGCCTGATAAACCATACGTGAGCACCCTGCCAATGCCAAGCGCCGAAATCATATAACTAATTCCCGCACTATTGGTATCTAATTGTTCGATTAAAAATGGCATATTTGAAGCCAAAATAATATTGACCATACCTAATAAAAAGTAATTAATATACAGACTAGAAGCCGTTCTCACATACGGATTCCTCATCCTGACACACCCCTCAACACCATCGCAATGAAGTGACAAATAATGGTTACGCTTACAAGATCTCATATGTGAGGAAGAACAGCTTTGCAGCCTTCACGTTCATACATCTCATCATGTCATGCAGCTCACAGCTTACACGCCCTTCATGTATCAAGCATTTCTTCAATTTTTCACTGCTCTTATTTTATACGAATGCGAAAGGTAAAGATAGTGAATTGCTTAAATTTGAGGGGAATTCATCGATCAAGCGTATGACACCATCGATAGAAAAAAGGAGTGGTTCATTCCACTCCTTAAGTGATGTCTCAATTCTGTTCATCGCAGCCCCCAAATACTTAGCTCATAAAAATATTCCGTTCTCTCGATGCATAATCCAAAACGGAAATATTCTGCCAAAAATAAAATCCCCATACCCACTTGAAAATTTTGTTTGCTCAAGAAGGTGATTTAAATGAATAAAGACTTCATTCACATTCACTTTAAGTGCTTCAATTTCATGCTCTCGAAAAAACATTAATCGCGCTTGTGCAGGAGTTACTTTCACCTAGCTGATCCATTCCTTTAACATTGTACAGACTTTTCAATATGCTCTCGATAGTGTTCTCCATGTATTGCAATTTTATGTTCTCTCGATTGAAGGAAAGCAAACACCTTCTGACAAAACAATTGATTTTCCTCGATATCTAAAAAGGGGTTTTCTGGAAGTGTCATATAGCTTAATTCGTTCATTAAGTGTTTTCTTCTGCTTTTTCTTTTTAAGGTTTTGATTTTTGGGTTTCTGTTGTTATTCATAGAAATCACCATTTTAGAGTTACCGTACTTTTTGTATTCAAACATCTTCAGATTTCTAATTAAACAAAAGCACTTGTAGCCTGAAGGACTAATCAAGTGCCTGAATCATTATTTTTCTACTCGTCAATAATAATATTTAATCTTCAAATATTTCTGGTATTTTTTCTTTCCAAATCAACAACAGCTCTATGAATTCCTGGTTCTTCAATCCTATAATGATGTTCAACTGTTGTTTCATTTTTTTGATAATTACACTTGTAGCATTCAATGTAATTTCAAAGTTTACGTATTCTCCATCTATAACATTTTGAATATATCCTAAATACTCATCAACTTCTTCTGTTGTTGAAATATCTTGTATAAAATCTGCGAAAATACTTATTTCTTCTGGGAGTATTATTGCTAAGTTACCAAATTGATCTTCCTTAAATTCATATGAATACTCCATATAAGTTAATCACCTTCATACTTAAGGTTTATAGTGACTAATTTATACAGTCCAACTCATCATCTGTTTCAAAGCCACAAAATTTAATCATCATTTATTTGCTCGTCAACTTCTTCTAGATACTTTTCTGTATCCAAATAAGATTCAATAAGATTATCTAAAAATTCAACACTAACCTCTCGACTATCTTCATAAATATGCATTTTAGCTCCGGCTTTTTCTAGTAAACTGATAATTTTTTTCATCTCTTTCAATTCATCAATATCTAATAAATTATAAGATAAAATAAAATCATTTTTATTTATTGCTTCTTTTATTTCAGAAATACTTTTATCTGTAAGTTTTCTTAGAATCGAGATATATTTGATTTGATTATCATCTTTCTCTATTCGCATTTTTATTTTAGGCATTTATTTTCTCCTCCATAGTTTAGAAATCGTCAATAGGTTTAATTCTTTCTCCAGGCAGACTGTTCTTCCAATTACCTCCATGCCAACCATTAAAATGTTCATTTGGTGTGGCTGGATATATAATTTCACCTTTGTTCGCTAAATGTGGATATTGTGATGCACTGTAAGAATGGTGACCTTGCATAGTTTTTCCATCTACTTTAGGCTTCTTACCATTTAGAATATCACTTAATTGCTGCTTATCCCAGTTTCTGGTTGGACCCTCTTTATTCAAAATCCTTTGACGTTCCTGATACCAAAACTCATTCACACCAGTGTTTCTATGTTTGGCAAACTTTTTATTCCATCTATAATTTTCGTATTCTAATTTCGTAATCGTCCTATTCTCAAATTTGTCTTTCAACTCTTTCATCTTCTTAGCGCTTAACTGCTTTCTTTGTATAGGGTGCTTCTTTAAATCTAATCCCTTGGTTCTTTCTGCTATAATATTCTCAGCAACTTTTTGTTCACCGATCCTCAGACTACCATTGAAGCTCTTTTTACCAAACGGCAAAAGCATCCCCAGAGCCGTGTTCATACTCGCTTCCTGCTGTTCTTTAGAAATTTTATTTCCAAACATATCTCGGCCAGTGATCGCTTCGCTGAAGCCGTTGGTGGCGGTGAGGCCATATAAGCCTTTTTGAGATGTTTTCAAGGCGTCAAAGGATTTTTGTGATGTCTTGTAGATGTCAACTGCCCTGACTGCGGCTGATGTGGCTTGGGTGGTTTTATAGACAGCTTTTCCGCCTTTGAAAATGCGGCCTGCCCAGCCGACGATTGGGATGTAGCCTGCTGCTGCCATGCCTCCTGCCGCGACTCGCTGGCCTGCGGTGAGTTCCTCACCTGTGATTGGATCAACACCTGTTGCGGCACGTTTTGCATCGTTCACACCAGTCAGTTCATTGACGATATTTCCACCGTAATCGAGCGCTTTTTCATACCAAGGACGGTTGGCGAGGGCTTCTTGTTCCTTTGCGATCTCGCGGGCTTCTTCTTGTTCTTTTTTGATTTTCAGATATTCAGAAGTTTGCTTTTCAATATCACTTTTTGCCTTGTAGATTTCGCTATTTTGATACGCTTTTTTGTCAAAATTCATAGGCGAAATCGCTTTTCCGTCATTTGTCGCATTCATCATTTCAGCGTACAATGCCATTGTAGCTTGCTGCTCCGTCTCTGACAAAGCATATTCATCTTTTAAATTTTGATCAAGCTCTCTTAGATCTTTGACTGTCTTTTTTCGTTCATCTTCCGCATCTTCTATTTTTTCGTCAAAGTTTTGGCTATCAAATACCTCTAGTGAAATGAGATCATCAATGTCTTGAAAAATCGTTTTGAGTGCCTTTTTTTGATCCTTTACAATGCTTTTGGCATTTTTAATGCCCATATGTACTGCGTTGTCTAAAAAGTGTTCTTCTACAAAGGTATCGCCACCAAAGCTCGTATCATCAAGTGCCCCAGAAACACCTTCATGAAAGGCTTTTTGCTTATCGATGAAGCTGATAAACATGTCTACATTTCCGGCGAGCTCTTTATAAAAGCTTTTAATGTTATCGGCACCTTTCCCAGTAAAATCATCACCGAGGTTGGCCACACCTTGTAATGCCTTTTTTAAATCTACCATTTGTTCGCGGAGTTCCTGATAGTGTTTTGCCCTTGTGTCCATGGCACTTGTTAGTGCTTTTGCATCAAGTATCTTGCCCAGAAGAAGTCACTCCCTCCATTATTGATCATAAAGTCTATTTTACCGTGCCCCTCAAAACGGAAAAATAGGCTAAATAACATAAATAATGGAATAGGCTCTCTATTTAAAAGTTAAATAAAATAAGCTAGACAATGGACTTTGCTCTGTCTAGCCATACATTCGTTTTATTTATAATCATTGATTGGTCCTTTATCCATCAAAACATCAATTTCATTAGAAGACTTCATTTTTAATTTAGGTCTGCGCTCGGAATTTGGTTTGCTGTAAAGCTCTAGCGGACGGATGATCACACCATCATTTGTATTTTGAAGCATACCCGGCACACAAGAATAAATCCGATCATTATCATTCGCATGTTTGGCATGAATTGTCACAGATGTTCCTTGGTGATTATCGATACTCATAGATACCCTATATCTATAAAAGGAACCTGTTCCGTTTGATTGAGCAGAATAAACAACCGGAACGATAGCAAGGATATCGTCATTTAACCGTAATTTAATGACTTCTGTTTTCATCAATTCACGGTCTCTACCGACATCTCCCATATGCTCTACAGCTCCGTTACCGTAACTTTTGAGAGCAGGAACACCTTTTGCGCCAAACATGGCCACATCTATTTGTTTTCCTGACTTCGTATAGACCAATGCATAAATATCATAATCAGTTCCAGACGCCCAGGATACTGTAGCTGTAATCTCAGGCGTTTTTTCAATGATGATCGGTTTATGACCTTTGTCTAGACTAATTTTACCTTGAACTTTCTCTAAGCTAATTGGTGCAGCGACTTTCTCTTTAGCAGCTGGCTTCATTGGAGCAGGCTCATCAATTAATTTTTCAGAAGTCATTTGAGGAGGTGTAGAAACATCCTGTTCATCAGGTTCAACCTCTACCCCAAAAAGCTTGCATAGCCCTTCTAATCCAGAATCGAAGCCACGCCAGATGGATCGTGCTTTCGTTTCACCATTTCTGATATATAGCTCTACTACGACAATACCCTTTTCATTTGTAAAGCTTACTGGTGTAAGGTATAGTACCTCATCGCCTGTTTGAATTTCTGCTTGCAGATTCTTCACTTGAGAAAAACCAATGCCTTGATCCTCTGTTAGTGTAATCGCCACCTTTGTGATTCCAGCAGGCACTTTGCTCATATCAAAATTCAATTGATGCCTTTTCAACTGACCTGATATCTCTGCTGGTAAAAGTGTCGCGACACCCGTGGCACTCTCCGGCTGATTGTAAAAAATAATGCCATTATCTCCTTGAACTATATCTGAATCTGTTAAGAGAAACGCTGTTAAAGAAATATCAATTGCAGATGATACTTCATAACTGATGGATACTTGTCCCTTTGGAGAGTTTAGTACGGTTCCCATTTGCAGAGTTTGATTCATTTCAACACTCCTATTCTTTATCTACCATTTATCGCTTTTATAGATCAATTATACCAAATTATATAATAGAACCTATGAATATCTTTATCTCATTTCAATCTCTGCAATGATATGAGACAATGCCAATTAAAAACAAACTACTCTCAAAAGGAGAATCATTATGTATAAAAAAATCATTCCTGCTGTTATGGTGATATTCGGCTTTTGGATCCTTCTTCAAATATCCTTGAACATTAAGATATTTCACAATCCAATGAACTATTTTGTCGCTATTACTCTCTTTTTTCTTTGTATTCAGGCATTAATAAAACTTAAACAATGAAAAACCCGAACAAGCATTTACCACGCTCATCCGGGCTTCTATTTTCCTTTATTACACTTCTTCACCGTTCGTTGCGATGACGTTTTGATACCAAGTAAACGAATCTTTTTTAAGGCGCTTCATTGAGCCGTTTCCTTCGTTGTCGCGGTCAACGTAGATCATGCCGTAGCGTTTTTTCATTTCACCTGTTGTGAATGACACAATATCAATGATGCCCCAAGGTGTGTAGCCAATAAGGTCCACACCGTCGTATTCAATCGCTTTTTTCAGTGCTTCGATATGAGAAGCGAGATATTGAATTCTTTCTGGATCGTGAATAGAACCGTCTTCTTCCACTTGATCTATTGCACCAAATCCATTCTCTACGATAAATAGCGGGATTTGATAGCGATCGTAAAAACGATTCAATGTATATCTTAAGCCTGTCGGGTCAATGGACCAGCCCCAGTCACTTGATTTGATATAAGGGTTATCTACACCATGCGGCAGGGCTCCATTGACAATGTCTCCGTTGTGATCAGACACCGTATCACTTTTAACCGTTGTCGACATGTAGTAGCTAAAGCCTAGATAATCCACTTTCCCTTTTCTTAAGCTTTCTTCATCGCCTTCTTCAAATGGAATATGATAGCCTTCGCGTTCGAATTCTTTTAGCGCATAGCTCGGATAGTAGCCGCGAACCTGTACATCTGGGAAGAAATAGCGCTGTCTCATATACTCCTCTGCAAGCATGACATCCTCTGGATTTGAGGAATACGGATAGATTGGCACGTGAGACACCATCGCTCCAATTTGGAAAGCAGGATTGATTTCTTTTCCTTTGGCTACTGCCCATGCACTTGCAAGTAATTCATGATGTCCTGCTTGATACATGACTTCTTTGGCATTTTCGCCTTCTTTGACTGATACCCCTGAATTTGTCCAAAGGAATAGTGGGTTGTTGACATCCATTTTGTTGTTGATTTCATTAAATGTCATCCAGTATGTGACCTTGTCTTTGTATCGATTGAAGCATACTTCTGCGAATTTCGCGAAATACTCAGCGACTTTTCGGCTGCGGAACCCTCCGTACTCTCTTGCCAAATGAAGCGGCATCTCAAAGTGAGACAGCGTAATCACAGGCTCGATGCCATGCTTGAGCAGTTCATCAAATACATCATCATAGAATTGTAACCCTGCTTCATTCGGTTCTGCTTCATCTCCCTTAGGGAAAATCCGGCTCCAGCCAATTGATGTACGTAAACATTTTAGACCCATTTCGGCAAACATTGCGATATCTTCCTTATAACGATGATAGAAATCGATCGCTTCATGATTCGGATAAAATTTATCTTCTTCTACCGTTTCAGTTATTTGTCTCGGTACTCCGTGAGCACCGGCTGTCATCACATCTACAACACTTGGGCCTTTTCCTGCTTCGTTCCATCCACCTTCAAATTGATGTGCAGCTAATGCTCCGCCCCATAGAAAATCTTTTGGTAATGTCATTATTCATTCCTCCTATTTCACAATTGTGATCATGACGTCTGTTGACTGGCATGTCGATTGTTCTTCTACAATCACATCTTCGTACGCTTGTGTATTGGTGATGATGACTGGTGTGATTGTTTTTAATCCCTTGCTTTCAATGGCTACTTGATCAAATGTCATCAACAAGTCACCCTTCTTCACTTTGCTGCCTTCTTTGATATGAAGAGTAAATGCTGAGCCATCTAGGGAAACCGTATCAATTCCTACATGAACTAGTAACTCCACCCCGAATTCTGAGCGCAGTCCAATCGCATGCTTTGTCGGCGCAAGCATGACGACACTGCCATCAAACGGTGCATACAGCTTGTTGTCTGTCGGTTCAATCGCAAATCCTTTGCCCATTGCCCCAGAGCTAAATACGGCATCCGGCACTTCAGATAACGGGAGTACTTTCCCTGCAAGCGGTGCAGGAATGGTTTTTTCATTATTCATCGAAGCATTCATTTTTTCTCCAACTTGATCTTTATCAGACGTTGCACCGGCTGTCTGTTCCACTGTATCTTCCCCATAACCAAACATTTGAATGAGCACAACTGGTAAGATCAGCGCAATTGCGCCACCAATCAATATGGCCTGCTAAAGTTGGGACATTTTCTGCTAATATATGTACATTATAATTATACCGGTACAATTTATCAATACATATATAATCTCAATTAGCATATCAAAGGAAATTTGGTATGTGCTATAATACAAAGACAATAAATCGTGAAAACAAAGAGGAATAGCCATGTTAAAGTATCAACAAATTGCGAGCGATATTGAAAAATATATTGTCACCCATGAGATGCAGCAAGGGGATAAGCTCCCTGTACTCGAAACACTCATGAGCCAATTTGCTGTGAGCAAAAGTACCATTATCAAATCGTTAGAATTACTCGAAAAAAAAGGAATTATCTATCAAGTGAGGGGCAGCGGCATCTTTGTTCGAAGACATCGGCGCAAGGGCTACATCAGCCTTTTATCCAACCAAGGGTTTAAAAAAGATTTAGAGGAATTTCAACTGACTTCAGAGGTTTTAATGCTAGACACCATCACACCTACCGAAGAAGCTGCACTTAATTTGAACATTGAACGAGAAGAGGATGTTTTTTATCTAAAACGAATTCGTTACATCAACGGACAAACCTTATGTTTAGAAGAATCCTATTACCGAAAAACGATCATTCCTTATCTCAACACAGAAATTGCCGCCGATTCCGTTTTTAAATTCGTCAGTGAAGGTCTTGGACTCAAAGTCGGTTTTTCCGATATGTACTTACAAGTAGGCAAATTGAATGAAACCGAAGCGACGCACCTCGGCCTCAAACAAGACGATCCCGCCCTCCGCGTCGAGACGGTCTTTCATCTCACAAACGGCCAGCCCTTCGACTTCTCGAAAATCACCTATAACTACATGCAATCCCAATTTTTTATTCAAGCGAATAATTATTATGGATGATGGACGGAAAAAGCCCCTCATAAGCTGAGGGGCTTTTGAAAATATCCTATCACTTGTAATAGTTATAATCATTGAACGTTGCGATCATATCTTCTTGTGTGGCGTTCTTCCCGCGATTTGTATTAAAATATAACGTTCCGTCATCGAAATCAACAGCTTCTATTTCAAAAAGAGTAAATGCACTGCTCGTAATTCGGAATGAAAGGTCTTTTCTAGTAAACAACTCTTTTGAAAAATCTTTTGCAGGTGTTTCCTTTTGCTCTTTCAGCATTTGATTGATATTTAACGGGTATGTGAGAATGACACTCACATTAGAAGCTCCGCCATTGGAGTCTGGCTTAGATAATGGTACATATAATGTTCCTTGGTAGAAAGAAATACCTTGAAGAATGTACTTAGAAACATCCACCACTGATTGATTTACAATCGCTTTCGAATCATTTAATGTAAACGTTGCCTCATATTCAAATTGTCCTTTTTGGTCATTAAAATTCCCAATAAAAAAGCGATTGCCAGACCTTACAATAAACTTGTCCGCTCCAACAGAATATGTGATACCGCTAATTGATAAATTCGCCCCTTGGTATGGAAGGACATAAGATTTAGCCACTTTGTACGTATTTTTCTTCGTGTTCACACTTAACTTCACTATCTTTTTTACATACTTTACACCATCAGACATAGGCGCTACATATAAGCTAACTTGATCATCACCTTTTTGAGCTTTCACAGCTAAGTCATTGGCATGTCCTAAGTCATTGCTAGTACTGTTGGTGTCAGAGTTTTTAAGGAGCTTCACAGTTCTATTACTTGACGAGCCATTCATTTTAATAGCGTACAATTGCGTTAAGTGATTTGACGTATTTATTTTTGCAGCATAAATCATATTATTATTACGATCTACAGCCATCCCTTGCATAGAAGTGTAGAACCCAGAACCTGACATTGCAGAATACGTTGTATACGTGTTGAAATATCCGGATTGTGCCTTAACAGTCGCGGACCACATACTGCTGCAAAGGATGACAGCCATTAGGATAAAACACTGTACTTTTTTCAATATAAACACTCTCCTATCATTGAAATTTAAATCGTTTGGCTATTAAAAATAAAATCGTCATCCTAGAATGAATGACGATTTTTTTAAAATTGTAAGATTAAACTCTACTTTTCAGCTTTAAACGCCTTTACCGTTTTACTGCTTTCAGACATGCCTTTCCCAGTCACGGTGAAGTATAGTTTTCCTCCCTTAGCGCCTAGTTGTTTGAAAGTGACTTTTACAACTTTGCCTTTAGTAGCTGTTGACTTCCCAATAAGCTTTCCTGAAGAATGATAGATTTTAACAACATCTTGATTTGTTAGTTTACTGACCGTGACCACGTCTTTTTTCTTTTTATTGTTCACGATGTTGATTTGGTTGCTTTTTAACGAAGCAGACGGCTCACCTTTAAAAGAAATAGCTTGCTTTCCGCTTTCCAGCATCTTATCGCTCTTGCGCGTGACAAACACTTTACCGCTCTTAGTTCCTACTTGTTTGACGTACAATTTGATGGATGAACTGTTAGCTGGTTTTGATGTGGTTAGTAATTTCCCGCCTGCTGAGTAGACTTTAATCACATCTTTTTTCTTCAATTTACTGACTGTAATGATGTCATTTTTATTTTTAAGATTATTGATTTTGACTTGGCTGGCTTTTAAAACGTCTGACTTTTCACCCTGATAACGAATTGGTACTCGATTTCCCTCTTTTAAACCAGGCTCTTTTATACTGATATAAAGCATTCCACTAGTTTGGCCCAATTGTTTGAGGGAAATTGCCATGTTCGAACTTGAAGCAGTCTGCTGGGCAATCGCTTTACCGCCAGAGGCTTGTTTAAATATTTTGATGACTGATTTCTTTTTGATTCCTTTTATCGTCACCGTATCATTTTTCCCTTTGTTGTTCGTCACCTTCACTTGGGATGCTGCAAGTGGAGATGTGACGACTTTTTTGACGGTGAAAGCTGGGAGGGAAACCTTTCTCTTTCCACTTTGCAACGTGATTGTTACTTTAGACCCTTGTTGTAATTTTCCCGTTTTCAATTTAAAATCTTTGCCCGGCGTAATATTGAATGGTCCAAATTTCTTTTTCGTTGTGCTAGCGCTGAGTTTCGACATTGCTTTTATTGTGTTATTCGCTGAATCAGATTGCACTTCTACAATAGCTTGATCGCCAAACGTACTCATGCCATTAATGGTATCACTTGAATCATCGATTTCTTCCACAAAAACTTTCTGTACATCTTCCTGAGATTGATCCGTTTCACTCGGATTATCAGCCATGAACGACTTGACTGTAATTAAGTCACCACCGATTAACTTTGTAACAGGAACATCATAGACGCCATTAGAGTCTGTCTGACCTTCCCCAATGACTCTTCCCTCTCCATCTAAAATATTGATCATACTTTTAGGAGTTGCAGTTCCGCCCACTGAAGTTGAAAGCTGAGTAAATGGATCAATAGTTGGAGTGGTTGATCTCAGTTGGAAAGTGGTCTCATACAAAGCATTATCATAAGAGGGTTCCAATACTTGAAATTTACTTTGATTTAATGATTTTATTGTGTTTTTGTCCAAACTCAATTCAAAGTTGCCATCACCATCTGCAGTAATTGATTGAATGATGTCACTTGATTTTTGATTTTTAAAGACGATCTTTGCATAAGGAATTCCCGTTTGGCCTTTCACTGATTTAGACCATTTTGTCGTAGGAATAAGTGAGATTTTCTTAGGATTTACAATTTTTTTGTAAATGTCGATATTGCTACCAGTCGTCATTTTCACTGTTAGGAATGTACCTGCATTTAGGGCAGGCAGCTTTAAATGAATGGCATCATTGAATGTGCCTGTGGCAATCACTTTGCCATCTTTCATGACCTCTACTTTTGTGTTCTTCACAGTTTTCCCAGTTAACTCCTGAGAAGTATCATATATCGGATCTAATGAGCTGAAAGATTCCTTGAAAACATACACTTTGTTTGAAGAAAGCATTGTTCCATTTTGGTCATATGTATCTAACTCAAACGTTTGGCCTGAACTAAAGTTCCAAGAAAACAACTTAAAGTTTCCATCACTATCTGCTTTTGCGTAGTGCATATATTTAGATTTCCAGTTACTCGGAACACCCCAATCTGCGAATGCAACGATTGCGTTTGGCGCTGTTTTACCTGTCAGATAATTATCACCATATTGGTAACGATCAACCGTTGTTTTCGTTCCACCCTCTGTGGCACTCACACTTTCTTGTATATGAAAACTCAACATCATCACACATAGAATAGAAGCTACTAATTTCAGGACCATTTTCATAAATATATCCTCACTTTTCCTATTAATGTTTTTATATACAAATATTATACATTTCATCTAATGTAGATACAAGAGTTATTAACATGACTAAAGACTTATCAAAATACCAATTTAATAGGTACAGTGAACCCTCCTCTCTTACATGAACACTTCCGATTTAAACCATCAAAAAGATTCATTTTACGAATGCATCAAACAAACTTATGATTAACGTAACAAGAGTGTATAGGAGGGTTCGTCAGATGAGAGACATTAGGGTGTACCACGTCGATGCGTTTACAACTGAGAAATTTGGAGGAAATGCCGCTGGGGTGGTGTTGGATGGTGAATTTTTAACAGAAGATGACATGCAGAGCATCGCCAAGGAGTTGAATTTACCGGAATCCGTCTTCTTACTGCCCGCCCATGATCAGGAAGCCGATTATCGTGTCAAATACTTCACCCCGACGGAAGAGGTCAATTTCTGCGGGCATGCGACTGTTGGATTGACTTGGCTTCTGGCGACGGAGCTAGGGCTGGCTAAAGAGAGATCAGGGGTTGTGTTAGAAACAAAGATCGGCAATGTTCCTGTTGTATGGCATGAAGAAAATGGCAAGGTCGTTGATGTGGAAATGACGCAGGTGACACCGAAGACACGAGATTTTGTCATCGATTTAGAAGAGCTTAGTGACATGCTTGGTGTGAGCAGTGACCGCATTGATTCATCCTATCCTATCAAATTAGCAAACACCGGTAACTGGCATCTTCTTGTTCCGATGAAGGACCAACAGGACATTGATCAAGCGGCACCAAACTTAGCGGCTTTAGCTAGAATGAATAAAGAGCATGGCATCTCGACAACCCACCTTTATACGTTCCACCCCTCAAAAGAATGCGATCTTTATACGAGGGATTTTGCACCTGGGATTGGTATACCCGAAGATCCTGTGACGGGGGCAGCAAATGGGGCGTTGTCTGGATATCTTTATTTGGAGGGTATCATTTCTCAGCAAGAAATCACTCACCTGAACATTGCCCAAGGGGATGCCATCGGCAGACCTGGCTTGCTTCGTATCACAGTCATTCCGAATGAATCAAAGCCGGTGATCAAAGTGGCAGGCGCAGCTGTCATCACTATCCGCGGCGTGTTAACTTTATAACACATCAGCTTGAATGGGAGACATCCTGTTCAAGCTGATTCTATTTAAAATGAGTTTTGACCGTTTCGATCCATCTTTTGGCCGATGGGGAAGCTGCTTTGAATGATTTGAGCGCCAGATTGACCTCACGAAAGACGCTCGTCTCCAGTGGAATAACTTTCGTATGAGGTATGTGCGGTGGCAAAACCAATTTTGGAATGATCGTGACCCCAAGCCCTTCTTGAACCATAGAAATGAGCGTATTGTTGTCTTCAATTTCAAACAAAACATGAGGCTTCACCCCGCCTCTTTGTTTTAACAGCTTCTTAACGAGTATGTCACAGCCCGCTTTCGGCATGATAAAGGCTTCATCATGTAGCGAGTCCACTTCAATCACTTTTTCCGTATGTAAGCGATGATTCTCTTGTATCAGCACCACCAATTCATCCTGAAAAAGTGGAACGGTCTCAAATTCCCTCGATGACTGCGTTAAAAAACCAACATCAACCGTATCTGAAGCGATCCATTCCTCAATCTCCTCATAACCGCCTTCATATAACTCCAGCTTGATATGCGGATAGCTTTGCGTAAAGCGATGAATAAGGCGTGGAAGGACATTTGAAGAAAAACTGGGGAATGTCCCAATCTTGATGCTCCCTACTTCCATCCCTTGAATCAGCGCCGCCTCCTGCTCAAGCAATGCCGCATGATGCATGATTTGCCGGATATGCGGCATCACCCGCTCACCTGCGTCCGTTAACGAAAGCCCGTTTCGATTCCGCCGAAGCAGCACAATCCCTAATTCCGACTCAAGCTTCGCAATATTATGACTTACCCCAGACTGCGTCAGCCCAAGCTTCTCCCCGGCTTTTGTAAAACTGCCGCATTCGACGACTGTTAGAAATACTTTGTATTGGAATGTGATCAGTGTGCTCACCTCACAAGCTCATATTAGATCTTGGCAAAATCTACTTTTAGATATTTCTTTGATTTTTCGATTTAAATGTTGTTCTATCATTTGAAAGCATACCTGCTGAATCCATAAACGTTTAAATGTATAGAGCTGTTCTTTTTCATCACCATGCAAATCTTCATCTTTCTCCAACTGAAAATCTGTTAAGTTCATTTTTTCATGAACGTGCATATTAGTATAAACATGAGCATTGTGAAAATCGTGCATATGCTCTACTAAAGATGAGATCGTGGTGATAAAATCATCAAATGTATCTTCTTCAAGCGTTTTTTTGAGATCCAGATTACTATGGACATCAATTGAAATATAATTATCTCTTTCATCTAATTCTTCTCGGATAGCTAGCGGGTTATCATGGGTCGTTGCTTTTCTATTTAAATCTGTAATGGAGAAATAAATAATGATTTCTTTTTTATCGAGAAATTCATACTCCCATAATTCTGCATCTCTTAATCTTATAATGCGAGTGAGGTTGTCCAATTTTTAAACCTCCAATTAATTCGTCGTTGCCGACGACGAAGACCTAGACGCTGCTTCATCAGCCTTCACACAATCAATCGCAACAACGAGCGCAATCATCACAGGCTCCATTTCTTCTTTCAAAATATCAACCTTATAGCTATCACCCCAAGTAAACCATTCCTTCTTCACCTGACCGATCACTTCGCCGTTCTGCAGCACTTGGAAATTCATATCCCACCAGTTACCTTGCACTTCAATCCCAGCAGCATCAATTGAATATTTGGCTTTAAAGAACGTAAACTCTTTTTTAATCGTCAATACCTCTTGACCATCAACTTCTACTAAAAACTTCGGTAGAAAGCTAAACATTTTCTTCGTAATCACAGCGATTTCATCTCGTTCTGTATTCAAAATGGTAAACGTCTTCGGCATCTTCATAAAGCTGCCTTCGACCACATACACATCGTTCTCCTGCTGATCCTTTACCGTAAACCTGCCGCTTAGACTAAATACTTTTTGCTTCATGTAAAGCTGTTTCATATGTACCTCCGATTCAGTTCAAAAATTTATCCGTTCTTACATTACCTCTGATTATACCAAAAAATAGAATGTACAAAAAACCACCTGCTATCAGGTGGTTTTCGATTACTGATCCATATTCAGAGATTCTTTTTCATATGTTTGAAAAGCATTTTCCATTCCCATGATGACCTCTTTAATTTTGACATAACCACTTGTGTAAGGAATAGAATCTCTAATCTCTTCCCACATAAAATGATAGAACTTAAGGTCATCCGTTTCACACATCACAAAATCTGTGTAATCTTTACCTGGAAGAGCTTCAGCATCAAAAAAGCGCACCGTCACATGTTCTTTATATTTCTGCATCAACTCTTGCAGCGATGCCGCATAGGTTCTTCGCTCCTCTCGTGGTAAAGCAAGCCAAGATGGATAGAACTCTAATAAAACAACCATCATATATTTCATCATCATACCCCCGATTCTTCTATGATGTGATGATTGTACGTCAGTTCTAGAGGATGTGCATTAACATAGGTTAATGTTCAGCAGGATGGAGCAGCCTGCTCAGCGAAACCGGAGAAATACCGATATATGAGGCAATATGATATTGAGCGATACGTTGATGTAACCCGGGATATTTCAATAAAAACGCCTGATATCGCTCAATGGCTGGCAAATATAGCAGTTCCCTCTCACGCTCTTCCTTTCTCGTATACAGCCTTTCCACACTAACCCGAACAAACCGCTCCCACATATGACTTCTGTCCATCAACATTTGAAGCAGATCAGACGGAATTTCAATCACGATAGAATCCTCCATCGCTTCAATCGAATAAGGAGAAGGCTGCCCGTTGATCATACTTGCATAAGAAGTAGCAAAATCATCTTCCAACGTAAAAGCCACGTTGTACTCCCTTCCATCCGGTAACAAATAGAAGAGACGGAAGAGCCCCGTTATGCAGAAATAAGCATGCTTCACCGGATCGCCAGCTTTGATTATGCATGTACCTGCTTTTAATTGTTTAATCGTTGTTCCATCTTTGAAGGCTTGCCAATGATTTTGTTCGATTGGATACTTGGATATTTTGGTTTTGAAAGTGTCGTATGGGTCAGTTATTTTGTCCAGCTGTAAGTACCTCTCTAGTAAAGGAAGACTTGATAAAAAATTGTATCAGAAAACACTCAAGCCTACTTGGGATTTTTTTATGATTCATGCTAAAAATAAGTCTGTCACAATAAGTGATGCAAAAAAAGTCTCGTTTGAGGGAAATCACTCAAATGAGACTTTTTATAGTGTTTATTTAATAGCCATTTACAAAGTAAGCAATGGTTTCTAATTCATCTTCTTTCAGTTCTCTGTTCACGTCATTTTGATATTCTTTCGTGATTTTCTGCTGATCTCCACCACATTGATCAGTGAGTTTCGCAATCATTCGAAGCTTATCTCTTTCCTGACGAAACTCCTCTTTTGTCCACGGTCTTTGGTGTGAAGGAATATACGTATCGGCATCAAAAGCATCTAACTCATCTAAAAGACGCAATATTTCTTTCACCGTGTAATGTACTTTTTCGGCATACATTTTCGGATAAATGCAATCACCAAGAAACAGGATTTTCTCTTCTTTCACATACACGATCACTGAATCAGCAGCATGATCGCCTCCAACATGCTGCACGACACAAGTAACCCCGCCAAGATCAATCTCCATCCGACGGTCAAACGTGACATCCGGTAAAACCACCTGAATATCTCGATGATTCTTATATTCTTCTTTGATGGCCTTCGCGCAAAACTCAATCTCCGTTCCTTCCCTCACCCGCTCATCAATCGCCTCATCTGACCACGAAAATGGAAGAAGCTTCTCCATTTCCTTTCTTGTCTGTGCAGAAGCAATTGAAACCGAATCAGACAGCGCTGGCAGACCAAAAATATGATCCCAATGCCAATGCGTGAGGAGAACTAGATCGGGCATGGCGTTCTCGTGTTTTAAGGTTTCTTTGATAAAGTATTTGGCATGATCTTCCGAGTTACCAGCATCGATCATTAAGGTTTTGTTATTGCCTGCGACCATGCCTAGGATGGGGCGGTCGGTAAGTGATACTGGTGTGATGTACCAAAAACTCTGACCTATTTTTTTAATTGAGTGCATTGGTGCTTCCTACCTTCTGTCATTATATTTAAATTGAAACACGTTTTTTCCCATCGTTCTACTGTTTATGATTAAGTATATCGAATTTCATTACTCGAAGTAGCACGTGAAGCCAATATTGTTACAATGATCGCGATTGCAACGCCTAAAGCCCCTACCCAAGTAACGGAAGATAGAGAAACCCTCTCTACAAAGATACCTCCAATAGCTGCACCTGTAGCCATCGCCAATTGCATCATTGACTGATTGAGACCTAATAGTATACCTGATGACTCTGGCTCCATTGTAGCTAAGTGATATTGTTGAGTCGGGCCAGAAGACCATGCAGCAAATGACCATAATATTAAAATGAGCAATACTCCAACATAAGAATGCGTAACTAGTGAGAGCAATATGAGCATGATGACATGTAATGTCATTCCACTAATCAGAGTAAAATTCACACCCCATCGATCAGTACTAAATCCACCAAACTTTGACCCAACTAGACTAGCAATTCCGAATACGAGGAGAACTCCACTCAGCAAGTTGCTGCTTACACCTGATATATTTAAAAGGTAAGGGGATAGATAGGTATAGGCAATTGAATAACCACCAAGCCAGAAAAAGGTGATGGCTAATCCTAACACTACTTTTGGTTTTTTAAAAAGAGCAAGTTGCTGAATTAAAGGTACAGGTTTATCCCCTTGGATTTTTGGAATCGTAAGAGAAATTATCACCATGGCTAATAATCCAAGTAAGGCTATTCCTCCAAATACAGCTTTCCAACCGAAGAAATCACTAGTCATTCTGCCCAGTGGGACTCCAATGATCAATGATGCTGTAAATCCCATTACTACTGTAGCAATAGCGGTACCTTGCTTACCTTTTGGTGCAATTTTTTCAGCAATTGTTAATGCAGTAACTACGACCATCCCCGCTCCAAGAGCCATAATAATTCTTGACACAATAAATAATTGATACCCAGGGAGGACGAATGCCAGAATATTACCTAGAATAAAAACGCTAAGTGAAAATAACATTAACTTGCGTTTATTCATTCCCGATGTTAAAGCCATTAATACTGGGGTGAAGATGGCATACACAAGAGAAAAAATCGTAATTAACTGGCCAGCTGCAGCTATCGTAATCCCTAATGATTCAGAAATATTATCCAAAATACCAGAGATGATATACTCTGATGTACCAACTAAAAAACTTACAATAGCTAAAATGTAAATCTTTACAGTGTTTGACAATGTAGATCACTCCTTATATATAATACATTTACATATCTAGAATTGTTAATATGTATGGACAAAAAAACATATTACGATAAGTCGATTTGTATTTAATAAATGAAACTGAATTCTAATGTATGAATTCAGTTCATTTATTAAATATTTTTTTCTAGAATCTCAGCAATTTTTTTTATGGCATTTTCATCTCTTTTATAATACGTGTATTTACCTATACGCTCTGTCGTAATTAATCCAGCTCGTAATAAAATTGAAAGGTATTGAGATGCTGTTGATTGCGTCATTTTCAATTTATCTGTTATTTGACTAACACATACCCCTGTAGTATTCATATCAATCCCTTCATGGGGTGTAAAATGACGATCAGGTTCCTTTAACCATTGTAAAATTTGCAATCTGGATTCATTGGATAAGGCTTTGAAAACTTCTATTGGCTCCATACACCCCATTATATCGATAAATAACGATATGTCAACATGATTTGTTTGAGATCCCTTACAACTTTCTATTTTCCTAGGTTATTCTCGCCGCTTTAGGCTTAATCGTGGTTTTTGCGGGATGGTTATATCTTCTATTCTGGTGCAATGGAGATGTTTGATGGAAAAGGATTTGAGTACTTTTTTGCTGCTTGTACAGCTAAATTTAGCCTTCTCACCCCTCACTAACTTATGATAAGGCTCACCGTGATGCCCTTAAATGAGGCTATTATCTACCAAGGTTCTTAAAATATTATTTTATGTTGGCAGATCTCTAGAACTACATTTAAATTAGCTCATCAAACACTCAAGTTATAATGGCAATATAAGTGAAAATGAAAGGAGAAACAATGAAAAATTGTCATTTTAGAACCATCAATTGCATGAAGCGATTTGATTTTTTTGGACGAAAACACGTCCTGAAAACTAAGCCTACTTGGGATTGTTTCTATTATCAATGCCAAAAATAAGTGTTTCACCATCCGTGATGCAAAAAAAGTCCCGTTTGAGAGAAATCACTCAAATGAGACTTTTTTAGTGATTATTTAATAACCATTTACAAAGTAATCAATGGTTTCTAATTCATCTTCTTTCAGTTCTCTGTTCACGTCATTTTGATATTCTTTCTCGGCATCAAAAGCATCTAACTCATCTAAAAGACGCAATATTACTTTCACCGTATAATGAACTTTTTCGGCATACATTTTCGGATAAATGCAATCACCAAGAAAAAGGATTTTCTCTTCTTTCACATACACGACCACTGAATCTGCCGCATGATCGCCTCCAACATGTTGCACGACACAAGTGACCCCGCCAAGATCAATCTCTATCCGACGGTCAAACGTCACATCCGGTAAAACCACCTGAATATCTCGATGATTCTTATATTCTTCTTTTATCGCCTTCGCGCAAAACTCAATCTCCGTTCCTTCCCTCACCCGCTCATCAATCGCCTCATCTGACCACGAAAACGGAACAAGCTTCTCCATCTCCTTTCTTGTCTTTGCAGAAGCAATCGAAACCGTATCAGGCAGCGCCGGCAGACCAAAAATATGATGCCAATGCGTGAGGAGAACTAGATCGGGCATGGCGTTCTCGTGTTTTAAGGTTTCTTTGTTAAAGTATTTGGCATGATCTTCCGAGTTACCAGCATCGATCATTAAGGTTTTGTTATTGCCCACGACCATGCCTAGGATGGGACGGTCGGTGAGTGATAATGGTGTGATGTACCAAAAACTCTGACCTATTTTTTTAATTGAGTGCATGGTGTGCTACCTACCTTATGATTTATCTTATTTTTTTCCAAAGCTATTTCAAAAGAGTTAATTTAAATTCTAAATTATGCTTTTACTTTAAAATTAAATAGGTTATATAAAGCTTACAGGCTATAGTATTTATCAGACCTTTACCCGCAAGTTTTTCGCTTCAGAAAATGCACATTCTTTTAACGAATTTTCAACAACACGATTAGACAAAAGTATTTCTCTAATATTCTCCTCAACCTCCTCACCTAAAGATTGCAAAATTCCCTCTGCAATAGCCCTAGCAAGCAATGGGGGAACCGCATTTCCAATTTGTTGATACTGTGAGTCCTTTGATCCACAGAATTTATATGAATCCTGGAATGATTGTAGCCTAGCCGCTTCTCTAATACTGATAGCTCTGTCTATAACAGGATGAACCCACATCGATTTTCTGGCATTAAGTACAGTATCTGAAGGCTCATTATATGCAAGTCTTCTGTAAATCGTATTTTGTGTTCTGCTATGATCTGTGTAGGTTGTCTTTAATGAATCATCCAGATTGTGGAAATTCTGACCTTCTTTAAGGGCCTTAAACCTTTTTAGAGCTACTTCACCAGTTTCAGTTCTAACATGGTTGTAAATCTTATCTATATTATTAAGATAATTATTAAGAGGACTATTAAGTAGCGGTTGATGGGACGACTTATCTAGTTCATCATCTTTAACATTTACACCTGGTGAAATGTTTTCTAAATCACCTATAGCATCATAGATTTTATTATACTCTTTCTTTTTATGAAATAATGGCTCAGGCGTTTTAACTGTTTCCGTTTTTAAACAAGTACCTTTGATTCCCATTAAAACTAATCGGCTTCTTTCTTGCGCTACTCCATAATGAGCAGCATTAAAAATATACTTATTTTCATTTAATACATAACCCAAGCTGGTAAACTTTCTTTTAATATAATTAAACACATTAAATGATTTAATGATAATCTCAATATCGTCATGATTTTCTTCTATATCGAATAACAAAACTTTATTTTCAATTACTTCTGATATCTTGCGTATTATCTTCTGAGCCTCAATGATGTTTTCAAGACTATCTGTATATGAAGCGAAATCTTCAGTTGTTTTGTCTAAAAGATTCTTCAGCTTTTCTCCCAGGTCAGTCCAATCTAATTGGTATAGGCTATTCCAGTATTCACAATGCTGACTAAGCCATTGCTTGTTTATTACCTTCATAAAAAATTTATAGTTTGCCTCTTTTTCTATAAAACGCAATAAATCAATGGGCGATTTCTTTTTAGCATGTTTTAAAAGTGTATTTAATTTAGAAAAGAGTTCATTACTTATCATAAAAGGTGTTAAATCTGTCCTCTGTTCGTACGCATTCATAAGAAAATTTCTCAAGTTAACAGAATAAGATGTCCTTCTGCCGATCTTAATATGTTCTTCCACAGGCTCGATTTCCAGCTTAACAAGTTCGACTTCGTCACCTTCACTCAAAAAAAACTTATGCTTTTCTGACTCCATACTTTTCACGTTTTCCATCACAAAAGCTAAAGGACGAATTTCTTCAATCGCCCGCAAATACTCCTTAACAAGATTATTATTCGAAGAAATTAAGGTATTCTGCTGCCGATTCGCATTGGAAAATCCTTGACATGGCGGTCCTCCGATCACAACATCAATATCACAGAATTCACCAATCTTTTTTCCATTTTCGTCTGCATATTGAAGTTTTGTAATATCCTCATGTAAAATGACATCATTATGGTGGTTTATTTTGAAGGTTTTACGTGCGTTCTCATTAATTTCGACAGCGACTTTCACTTCGAACCTGCCTGTCTGTTCAAAGCCGTTGCTGAGACCGCCTGCCCCTGCAAAAAGATCCATTACTTTAAATTTTTTCATTATAAAACCTCACTTCATTAAGAAGTAGTCTTTCATACTATATTTTCGATAAGAACATAAGTTCCTAAATTTGTTTTTTAATTAACTTTTCAATTATATCATAATTATATTTATATCAAGTGGTTTAATGTTGGGTACTCGAGTAAGATTCCTGAATATACACTAGACAATTTTTTCTCACAAAGAATAACAAAACCACAGCGCTCCTATCCATGTCAGAAAATGCTCTCTAAAGTTCTCTGGCAATGTCTTCAGATATCAGGAAGTGAATCAAAAAGACTGCTATATAATGAAGTTAATATGCATTTGGGAGCATGAACTCATGCAGGACTTCAACACTCCGTTAATCATATTGCATCGTATATAAAACACTATATGCCCTTAAATTAAAAACACCCTGAATCTCTGTCAAAGGATTAGGGTGATAAGATTAAATTAAGTTTTTTAATTCCTGTGCGCAGGTTTCTTTGTACTGAATCCAGCATGCTTCTTGCTTCGCCCATTGTGTAACGTTTCGCTCTCCCGCAGATTCCCTAAGGTAGGACAATGTCTTTTCTGCGATTATTCGAATAATATCATCCCATTTTTCGGAAAGGGATTGTTTTTCCCATACTTCAACTAAATCTATCTGTTCACTATATATTTGATGAAGCATTGCAGTTGTATAATAAAGGACGTTTGCTTTGTAACCTCTTAGCTTCATTTCATCAACAATTTTCTTTACCCTAAGATTAATTATAGCTCGGGCAATTAGTTTTTGATAGACAGATAATGTTATCTTATCTAGGGTATTACCGCTCCAGAAGCTCTTATTCAACTCCATGAATTTTTTAAAAGCTTCTTCCCCTCCTTTACTAGAAACGTGAGGATAGCCTTCCCATGACATGAAATATTTAGCCAAATCAACTTTTGTGAGGACTTTATTTTTCGGATATTGCTTCTTAAAGTCGGTCTGTTCTTTGCCTCTATTGCGTCTGTTTATATCAACCATATACTGCCCTCTGGCACGTTCAAAGTACCATTTGCTTTCGGATCTTCTGCCCTCTATTCCAGGAATCCAGATATTTCTTGAAAATTTTTCGAGGTCAGACATGAAACGTGTATTGGCTAATAAATCTGATTTATTAATCTTGTTTTGTGTATTAGCATACTGTGATATGCGTGAAATCATCTCATCTTCGATCTGGTGCTGATCCCTTTCAACAAATTCATTCACCTGTAGGATTGTAAGTTTTGCCTGAACATAGACATCCTTCAGACTGATACCATCCTTGTAGGCTTTATGAATAGAAGCTGTCGTTTGACCTCCGTTGACAATCTGCCAGCCACTTAATCCCTTAATCTTAAATTGGTTTACCCCGTCTTTTACTGGTTCAAAGTCACCAGTACGAGCAACTGTTGATATACCATTGTTATATGCAACAAACATTTTACGCTGAAAAGGGTCCTTTAATGTATCGCGAATGCCTTTGTTGGTTCCGCCCCTCGCTTGAAGGAATGAACGTACATTTCGCTCAACAAGCTTTTGCCCCCATTCATCATAAGCTTTAGCTAGTAACTCAGCTGAAATATAACCTATATAACATTCAAAATCCTTCACACCACTTGAAGGGCCAGGGACAAACATCATTTCAAATGTTTCACCGTAGTCCTGTTCAAAATTAATGTAGTCTGTTTCAATAGCTTGCTCAGAAGTGATCAGTTGCTGAACTCGATCGATATCCCATACTTGAACATTAACCGTCTCAATTCCAGGGATGGTTATTTCTACAGGCTTATTGGAAGTATAATACATGTTTGTGATAACAAAAATATTAATCTCATTTAAACTATTCAATACTTCATCAATGATTTTAGCAAGATCATGAGCTTCCAAAGAATGATCAATCGTCTGAAGGAGATTCTTTGAATTTGTAATAAAGCGTTTTGCCCTATTGGCTATTTCAGTAACAGCAGTCATGTTGATAGAAAGCAAATCTTCTTCATTCTGCTCAAAGTTATAATCAACAACGTAAACATCTAATACTTGATTCTCATCATCATAAGAATAGGCATTTACGGCAATGTTTTTTCCAGAATCCTTAAAAGGAGGTAACAGAATTTCAGGTTCATCTGGTCTATCCATAAAAGAAATCATTTTTTCCAGGAAAGGAACCTGGTAACTACCAGATTTTATTGCTTTTTCTTCTAACTCTTCTGTAAAATCGAGCAGGAATTCTTTTCTTTGTCTTGTTTCTATCATCTTTTATCCTTCCACTCTAAACAATTGATATATGGTTTCCAGCTGCTTCTCATGTGCTGAACAATGAGTCAAATCAATATTATAGCTTACATGTGAAATTCCTTTTGGCAGATGCTCCTTTATTAAGCGGGGAAAATTTTCACCAGCCTCATACACCTCTGTCTTTTCCATAAAATACAGTACATCTTCATATTCTTCTTCTCTAAACCCCAGATCAGTCAATAAATCGCTAAAAATGAGTGCAATTCTTTCAGATCTTTCTGCAAGCTTGACACGAACCTGTCCTGCCAGCTCTTGAAGAGAAAGTCCATGTGTTCGGCTTTGCTCTAGAAAACATACATAGAGATAAATTGAAGATACGGCTTCATTCAGCTTTAGCTGGTTTTCATTTGATATTTTAATCGTTTTTGATAATTTTTCAATAATTGTCTTGATCTCAATTCCGCATCTAGTCCCCTTAAAATCAATGCGACCTTTCGTTGGTCCTTCCCAATGCTCGATTATAAGAGGCGGCTGGCCAGGATGCTTTTCCAGCCATTCATTAATAAACCATAATTCCCCAAACAACCCACGCTGTTGCTCTTCTGAAAGCCGCTTAAATCCTCCGCGCTGAAAGAAAGTCCTCCATCGATCAAGTACTTTATAGACTGTTGAAAAGAGAGAGCCTTCTTCTTCAGCTACTGCCAGATGATCAGCGAGATTCTGCAGAACAAGTTCAAAGATTTCTGGGCTTTGTTCATCCTCTTGTCGGATAACAAGAAAATAATGTTCCTTTAAGAGGGATAGTTTTTCAAAGTATTCCACCTTAACGGACATTCCCCTCCATTTAGGCAATGCTTTTTCCTGGTCTTCGTCCCATCCTCCTGGCCCCAAATCAATGTACAGCTGCCTATGATGATTAGCAGGATCAATTCCTGCAAACATAATTGGATTCTCATAAGTCAAGACATTTAATTTGTAAACTTCACTATCATCCTTGCCCCTAAGTTCTTGTATCAATTCCTCAAATTCTAATTTTAGGTTCAACACAAATACTCTCCTTAAAAATTATATCGTTTTATTTGTCTGGTAGATGCCTTTCTCTTCGATTTCCGTCGCAGGGAAAGAAAACGCAATTCCAATTGGCACTAGTTTCGAGGAGAATTTCACATCTAAACTCTTAAAGATAGGAACTTCTGGATGCAAAGGATATATTAACATTAGGCCATTTTTCTTTGAACGCACTCCTCGTTTATCTTTACGCTCTTTAAGTTCTTTAATTTTATCGAAGTCCAAATCCATGTCCTCATGATTTGGAGACACAATAGCCCCAATGTCTCTAATTTGATACTTGCTATCAGGCGCTTTGACTTTATTCCCAAGTGCAGAAGCAGATTTCAAACTGATTTTCCCTAATTCAACCGGGTATTCTGATAGACCATTAGCAGATTTAAACTGACCTTCTACAATTGAAACTGTCCAATTTAATAACTCGCCCTCTTTGTTCACTCTATCAATATAGTCAGCAATTAGTGCAGAATTTACAATATTACTGTCAGCCGTTCGATATTCTGACAGAAATCCCTTTATGTGTTCTGCGTTCACACCAGATGCCGAGTAGAAGTTGGTCTTTTTGTATGTTGTCTTTGTTAAAGGAAGTATATTAACGAGCTTAACAGTCGCATCCATGTTTCCTTTCATTACATCTTCACTTGGATCAAATAGTCTTGTCTGTTGTAGGGTACCAGCATAAATGACATTTGAAGAAACTGCATTTCTCATTTTCAAAGGACTTGTAAGCTTCATTGTTGGATGGCTGAGCATTTTTATTGCATATTCAGAAGGTGTCTTCTTCATTGCAGCCAGACGGTCAAATTCCTGTCGAAGTTGAATCATCGCAATAGACAGATGTTCAAAATTTGAAGCAATCTCATTAGAAGTATAAATGCGGCAGATATCCATATAACCCCTTCTATAGCCAAACCAGCGCCCCATCTGCATGAGAGTGTCGTACATAAGCGTATTACGGAAATAATAGGTGATACTTAAGCCTTCTAGTGTTAATCCTCTGGATAATTTGTCTCCACCAACAGCAATGACATTTAACCCTTCTTCTTTATATTGATGGTAGTCTAATGCATCCCGACTGTTACCATTTATCTCAAAAACTTGGATACTTTCACAGCAATTCATCAATTCTTTATATACTTCATTCCAGCTGAATTCTGGATGATTTTCATTAGGCCAATCTTTACTTGTTGGGAGAATATCATTTTCATAAAGGTCTTGTAGCTCTGCAATCACAGTGCTTTCTGGATTATACTGTAGTTGCTTTGATATAGCATCAAATGCCCGCGCCACTGCGTCTTTTACACTTGACTGGACATCTTTAAAGCGAGAAGTATGTATGAGCATTGAATTATGCTTATTTCTTTGTCCTCTCAGATTGCGGATAGCAATCACAAGGAGGAATTCAAGTATTGCTTCACGCATTTGAGGAGGAACTTCTTCGAATTTATTTGCGTCAGATTTCTTTTTAATTTTTGTAAATACATCAAGGTCTTCTTGACGCAAATGGCGGATCAGACTTGGGCGAGTATCTTCAGCGTCCTCTTCCACATTAAAATATTCCTCAGGTCCGCAATATTCCTTCGGCTTTGGTAGGCCGACAAGGAAATCTTTTGGATACAGGTCATCGCCTTCTTCATTTGTACTTCCTTCATTGCTGATTAGAAGATTTGCAAAAGGTGTTGCAGTATATCCGACAAAAGCCTTCCGACTAAAAATTTCAAGAATTTGCCTGATCAAACGATTGATCGTTTTCGGATCTTCATTTTTATCAGGGTTGGAAGTGTCAACGGATGCCTGATCTGCTTCGTCATCAACAATTAAGACGGGAATATCCAAATTATATATATCCCGATGATAAATTAACTGGTCTCGAAGCGACTCTAGTACAGTTTTATTTTTCTTAACAACCATTAATGTTGGTGAATTTAGGTTACTAGTACCCCTTTGGCTTGATTTGATATCATGGTCTTCTGTTGTCCAAGAAGAAATGATATGATCAGCCGTGTTTGCGCTTATTTGGGCAACCCCTATTGGATTTCCATCTTTGTCTGTTCGATTTCCGATCACCTCTTCATTCAGACGGATCTGTGTCTGAGTTCTTAAATCATTATGAATACCTGACAGCACAATTATTAGCATATAGCCGACATCAAAAGCTTTATTGATTAAGCCAGTGAAATTAGCTGTTTTACCTGACTGAACGTAACCTAATACAAGCCCACGTTTATCGAATGGGTCCATCGAGCTTGGATTTCCTATAGATGCCATTATCTGATTCGTTGTTTCATCTATTGCAGTAACTGCCTCAAAAGGCCAGTTTTTCGAACTGGAGAGATATCTACGGTACCTGGACCAGAAAAATCCGCTAGCTACCATCTTAGGCTCAAACCAGCTTTTTTCTTTGGATTCTCTCATTACATAATCCTTTGGAACTTCCAAACCAATTTTGTACTTTATGTACATTTCAAGTGACCACCTTTGAAATGTTGGCTCGTCAATATGGCTCTCCGCCGACGCTAATCCTCTTGCTGATTCCAAGGCTTTTTCAGCTGCCTCTTCCTGATTTTTATAAACTGTTTTTAGGTAATAATATGTATTTGAAAAGTTCTGTTCAAAAAAATCTTTCAAATCAATTGCTGACATTCAAATTCGCCTCCAATAAAATTACTTTTAAAGTTGCACGGTTTAATTCATCAAATGCAGGCTGCGTTAACAAAATATTCAAAAGCTGTTCTTCGTTTTCAGCAACATTCAACTGCATCATAGAAGAAGCAAATTGGACTACCAATTCTTTCTTGCTGTCTGAAACCTTTTGCACTTCTTCTTCTGGAACCTTAGGAGCATCAATAATATTGCTTGGCGAGCCAAGCTGTACAAATTTCAAGTATAAGTTTAAGAGTTTTACATGTTCATCATCCAAATTTTTAAGCAACTCAGAAAGAATCGGATGATTCCGATTTAAAATAAATTGAGGACCATCATCTTTTCCTGACTGCTCCCATGTATTTAGACTTCCCTTAACAGAAGGATTTCTAGGACCAGACTGTGTCCGGAAATAAAACATATCCCTTGAAACTTTTCGTGCAATGGATGAAATGGATTCAAGTCTTCTTTTAGCGTCTTCAGGCAAATTAATGCCCGATTTTTTTATATCAACCTGCCATTCTGAATCAGCTGAATTCGGAAGATCGATGCGAACCCTGGCCAGCTGTGAAGCTGCATCCTTTGGAAACAACCCCATCCAATCACCAAAATATAGAAGACGATTTTCTCTATAGATATATAACCCCTGGTGATCACGCCAGCCTTTATAACCGCCAGCCTTCTTATATTCAGATTCTGTTAGATTGGATGCATGAGGCAAAATAAAATACTGTACTTTAATTCTATTATCATTAATTTTAAGAATCTGCATTTCTCCTTCCAGTGTATTTGAATGACTCCTCATAAAGGGATCCCACGGATCTATCACTTTACCGTTAATAAAGAGGCTTACTTCTTTTTCCTCTAGTATAGAGTGAAAGACAAATTCCAGGTGTCTATTAATACGGGAAACTTTATTGTAGAAGCTTGTTTCCTTTAATCTGCGCTTTCGTCCGACTCCCATAAAACGGTCAAGTTTATCTATACAGACGACTGTGCCGTTTTCTTCCTTTATTTCACCCATTTTCAATTTGATTTCTTCAGGAATTCTGGTAAAAAGCTGCCATTCATTACATTCCGATACATGATCAAGATCCCAGCATCTCTCATAATATACTCCATCTTTTTTTGTCAAAACACTCAACCGCTTCCCAAGTGAAAAAGAAGCCGTTTTTAACCCCATTCCAAAACGACCGAGTTCGTTTGCTCTTCTATGCTCTCTTGGGTCTTTAGAACCAATACTCATGGCAATTTGAAGCATATCTTCAGTCATACCGAAACCATTATCTTTTATGGTAATCATTCCATCTGTATCGTTATAAGTAAAATTAATTTTAATAGTTGATGCCTTAGCATCGAGACTGTTATCTACAAGATCAGCAATAGCTGTGCTAGCGTTATATCCAATAGAACGAAGCGCCTGAATCACAGGCGCTGCTGATGGTCTTGTCAGAACTGTATTCATCTATAAAACCTCGTTTCAAAACAATATTCATCATAATTATAGCAAATAATTAGTAGAATAAAGTGTAGATAATAGTTTGTACTTAAGTTTACAGATAGATAAAACAAAGGTTTCTTATTAGGTTTTATTAAATGGTAAATACCTCTCTACTTATGATAAGGCTCCCCCCGCACAATCCGAAACGCCCGATAAATCTGCTCCACCAACACCAGCCTCATCAACTGATGCGGGAACGTCATCCTCGAAAACGATAACTTCTCATTCGCACGCTGCATGACGGCGTCGCTTAAGCCAAGGGATCCGCCTATGACGAAACATACTTTGCTTTTTCCGTATGTTGCCAGCTTATCTATTGTATCGGCTAATTCTTCGGAACTTTTCATCTTTCCTTCAATGGCGAGGGCGATGACGTGGGCGTCTGGGTTGATTTTGCTTAGGATGCGTTCGCCTTCTTTGTCTTTGATGATTTTCATGTCTTGATCACTGAGATTCTCGGGTGCTTTTTCGTCCGCGAGTTCAATGATCTCGATTTTCGCATAGGCTTGTAATCGTTTTGTGTATTCGGCTATGCCTTGCTTTAAATATTTCTCTTTTAATTTTCCTACTGTGATAATTGATATATTCACAGGTCATCCCCACCTTAAGAACAAGTTATTCATATAAGTTATCAACAATTGTGGATAAAATTTGTGTATTTTGTGTCCGATCATTCGTTCCCCACTATATATATTGCAGGTTCATCGCACAATTCACAGGTTGTGGATAAACTGTGTGTATGTTCGATTTTTCTGAATTCCGGCGGCGTTTCGTGATCATCTATGTACATGTCTAATACGGTTTCTATGTGTTCTGCACACGCATAAAATGTTTTGTTCATAAGTTTCTTATTCCTCCAATATGTTCTCTGGTTATTCACAAGTGTTTCGCTCATTGTTCAATATAACCGATTTATTCACATGTTAATAGTCTTTTACCATTCCCTCCTCCTTTTATCCACAAACCAAACAAAGAAAGCCTCCACTCCTGTGAAGGCTTCCTTCTATCAAAACGGATTATAAAATCTCGTTCCTCTAACAAATGTAATCACTAGCGACACGATCAGCACCACACCAACAAACAATAATGCAGCATAATCTGCTTTTTGAAAGTCTTTCGCCGTAAACCATGTGCGTTTTTTATGCTTCCCAAACCCGCGCAGCTCCATCGCATTGCTGATCGTTTCAATCCGCTCTAGGCTGGAAAAAATCAGCGGCATCACAATCGACAGCGCATTTTTGATTCGTTTTCCCAGCTTTTCATTCTTCGATAAATCAATCCCTCTTGCTTGCTGAGAAATGGCGATCGTTCGAAAATCCCGCTGAATGTCCGGAATATAGCGCAGAGCAATCGCTACAGCATACGAAATCCGGTAGCTGACACCGATTCGGCTGAGAGATGAGGCGAATTCACTTGGATTTGTTGTCACAATAAATAAAAGCGCTGCTGGCATCACGGTCACATATTTTAGCGTAATGTTCAATTGATAGAAAAGCTGTTCAAGTGTGACATTGTACCAGCCGGCAATATGAAATAGCTCGTGCTTTGCTCCGTAGATGGCGACACCTTGCTGGGGCGCAAAGATATAAATGGCGATGTTATTGATCACTAGGAAAATCGCCAGGACGATCACCACGAAGGAAATATCACGAAATCGTACGTTCGACATCTGAAAGAATACGATACTGGCGGCTAACATAAAGACTAAAACGCCTGTATCATACGTGAGCATCGCTGCGGATGACCAGAGGATAAAGCAAATGAGTTTGGTTGCACCTGTCAGCCGGTGAATCGGTGACGGGCGATCGATATAGGACAGCATGTCTACAGCCATGTCATTCGTTCCTTTCTGTCAACCTCAATGAAGCGTTCCACGAGTTCATTTGGATTCGGCCAATCTGCTTTCAGCGCCAGTTCATACAACGACGTTTCCTTTAAACTCGCCTTTTGGACAAGCAGTTGATTTGTCAGTACTTTGGCTGGTGTATCATCTGCGATTTTTTCTCCATCTGAAATGACAATGGTTCTTGTTGTGTATTCGAGCATCAAGTGCATATCATGGGTGATCATGAAGATCGTGACTCCCTGTTGATTTAATTGCTCTAAAAACGTCATCATCTCTGTGTAATGTTTAAAGTCCTGTCCTGCGGTTGGTTCGTCTAGGATGAGGATTTCTGGTTCTAATACAAGAATTGATGCGATGGTGACGCGTTTTTTCTGTCCAAAGCTAAGGGCTGAGACCGGCCAGTTCCGAAATGGATACAGTCCACACACTTTCAGAACCCGCTCCACACGCTCCTTGATCTCGTCTTCCTTTACGCCTCTTAAAACGAGACCGAGTGCCACCTCATCAAAAATCATTTGTTTTGAAATCATTTGATTTGGGTTTTGCATAACAATACCGATTCGTTCGGAGCGCTGTTTGATCGTATCTTCTGTGATGTCATCACCATTTAAAAGAATGGACCCTTTCGTTGGTTTTTCAAATGCACAGAGCACCTTAGATAATGTCGTCTTGCCTGCGCCATTGGCTCCTGCGATGCTGATCATTTCTCCTTTTTTGACGGTAAAAGAGATGTTGCTCAGCGTGTTTGGTCTTGTTGGATAATCAAAACTCAGCTCGCGCACTTCTAGTAAATCCTGTGCTGCAATCTGTTCTACTGATGGCTCAGATGCTTCCATCCACTGTTCGATTTTCTCTTTTGCCTCATCATCTAAGGTGAGACGCTGTAAATCAGCGATCTGATCTCCTGTTTCAACCGGAATACCTGCATATTTCATCGCTTTCACATATAAAGGCTCACGCAAATACGCCGCTTCTAATACGTTTGAGGCGAGCAATTCATCTGGTGTCATATCCGCTACAATCTTTCCTTCATTGACAACGATAATACGGTCCACATGACGGAAGAGGGCGTCTTCTAATCGGTGCTCAACCATCACAATGGTTTTTTTCGTTTGTTTTTGCAGCCGGTCAATGAGGTCGATGACTTCTTTACCTGTTGCGGGGTCTAGGCTTGCAAGTGGTTCATCAAACAGCAGAATGTCGACATCATTGACAAGTACACCCGCAATGGCGACACGTTGTTTTTGCCCGCCTGACAGCTCATGCACGGACGATGCCAGCTTGCCGTCTATCTCTGTTAATCTAGCTGCTTCCTTAACACGTGTGTTCATTTCTTCGCGTGTGACTTGATCATTTTCAAGTGTAAATGCGATGTCCTCTCCAACGGTCAGCCCGATGAATTGTCCATCGGGGTCCTGAAGCACCGTTCCGACAAGCTGTGAGAGGGAGAAAATGTTCTCTTTCTCTGCATTTTTTCCGCCGATGTGAAGACTTCCTTCCATAGAACCTTTATAAGACGCAGGAACTAGCCCATTGATACAATGGGCTAGTGTGCTTTTTCCCGATCCAGACGGGCCTGCGATGAGAACTTTTTCACCTTCATAGATGGTCAGGTTGATATCCTTTAATGTTGGTTCTGCCTGACTGCGATACTTGAATCCGAAATGTTCGAATTGAATCATCGGTTTCTTCATTTATGTGTTCCACCTTGCTTCATGATGTTTCTTTCGATAGGCTGCCGCTTTTGCTTCTCGTTTTCGCATAAGCTGCAATGATAATGGTTCCTAGTACACCAACTGTGATGATGTTTGAAATCCCTGCCACGATGCCTTGAACAAACACTTTGTTCGCAGGTTCTGCATAGATCACAATGTCAAGTACAGGAGCAATGATAAACCAGCCTAATGCCTGTGCGCCTGCTTGTACGGCATTAAAGAGCGTGATTTTCTTCCAGCCGAAGTCTCCCTCTTCTACTTTTAAACGGTTAGAAATAAAGCCGATCAATAAACCAACCACACCCGATACAATAATCCAGCTCCACCAAGGGCCAAATGTGGTCGCATCTTTAATGAGATGGCCAATAAAACCAATCAGTGCGCCCGCAACAGGACCAAATAGCACGGCCATTAATGCTAGAAATGCGTATGAGGTTTCAATTTGTGTATTCGGAATACCAGTTGGAATGGAGACGAATCGTCCTAGAATCACAAAGACGGCTGCGCCAATTCCAATGGCAACGACAGTTTTCGTTGAAAGTTGTTTTCCTGCCATGATGTATCCTCCTCTTATTCGTATATAATGCGCGGAGCTTTGCGAATCGAAAGGCGCCAGCCTGTGCCTGTACCGATGTTATAAGCCTTTGCAAATGACCCTTGATTGATCGCCACGCCTAAATGGTCGAGTGAATTGACATATACGAGTGGTTCGCCTACCTTTAAGTCGGCAAAAGATCGTCCATAGGTCATGATATTTTTATACACATTTTTTGGCCCGTTGGCAATGGTAACTTCTATTGCATCGCCGTAATTAATTGAAAGCTGCTCAAATAACGTGTGATGAATGTTTGTCCATAGGTTTCCGAATCTCACATCTAAAATATCAATCGTCCCTGTGATCACATCTTCTTCCGCATAAGCCTGTACGACTGGAAGATGGATAATATGATCAATATTCGCCTTTGGCCCAACCTCTTCAAAAGAAATCACACCTGATGCAATTCTCGCCCCTGTATAAGCGTAAATATCTCTCCCATGGAATGTATGTGATTTTCCCGACTTTGGCAGCCGGTTAATGGTTTCATCTAAATAACGGGCTTCCACAATGCCAATATCCTGGGCAACGTGCGTGAGTGTCCCGTTATCTGGGGTAATGATATAGTGTGAGCTTGTTGTTTTGACGACAAGACTTTTTCTCTCTGATCCAACGCCCGGGTCAACGACGGAAACAAATACCGTCTCTTCCGGCCAGTATGTGACGGTTTGAAGCAGGCGATAAGATGCCTCCCAAATGTCATACTGCGGAATATTGTGTGTTAAATCAAAAATGCGGATGCTGCTGCTGACCGTATTTGCCACTCCGTACATTGCACTGACAGCTCCATCATCAATGCCGAAATCTGATTGTAAAACCAATGCATGTTCACTCATGTCAATCTCCCTTTCATTTGAAAAAATGGATGTGGTGTTTCACGTGGAACATTTGAACAATTGTATGAAAAAAAGTGGACAATAAAAAATACCCCATCCTTATCTTTGAATCATAAGGACGAGGTATTTGTCTCGTGGTACCACCTTTATTTACTGTTTGCTCGCGCTAAACAGCCTCTACAAGTACAAAGCTCCAATCTGGCTCATATACTGTGGTTTTGATAACGAGTACCAACTCTCGTCGTCACCTACTAATATCATAGATATGTTCAGCACGAGGCTCAGAGACCATTTTTCGAATCATTATTTTTGCTTCTTTTCAGCTGCCGAAGCTCTCTGTGAAAAAATTGATGATTGTACTTTCTCTCGTCATTGCCTGTATAACTATCTTGAATTAAAGCTATCATACATGATGTTTTTTGATAAATCAAGATATTTTTCTGAACATTTTTAAAAATGAGTCAACTGGTGCTGGAAGAGTCTTCTTTTTATGAAATTTAAACAAATGTTAAAGAGCGAGATATGGTGTCTTTCTTTTCTAGGGGTATAATAAAGGTGAAGGGAGGTACAGCGTGTGTGGACCATCTGTATGAATGAGTTTAAGCAGCTCTTCAAAAGCACAAAATCTATTTTAACAATTGTTATTATTTTCATTTTATCTACTTTTGTTTCAAGTCTTCCGTTTATCGCTGCTCATCAGGAAAAATGGGAACTGGCAAAGGATCCTTATTCTATTGGGAATGAACTGGTGATGTCTTTATTTGGTTTCTTCCTTATTTTTTTGTTGTCTCATGATATTTTAAGCCGCGAAATTCATTTGAAAACCATTCGTTTTCTCGTCAGTAAAACAACCCGTTTGAACATTATCATCGGGAAATATCTAGGACTGATGCTGTTTTGGCTTAGCTGTATTATGACGACATATGTGCTGAATATGGTGATTTCACACCGTTTTCTGTTCTCAGATGCCTTAAAAATCTTAACCTTTATCAGTGTCGGTATCTCATGTGCTTTATTTTTGTCTATGCTCTTTCCAACACCGCAGAAATCAATGTTTGTCGGCATGTTATTTTCCTTTCTTTTCCCAATCGTCAGTATGATTTCTGTTCTTTCTTCAGAACGAATGATTCATTGGTTCCAATATATGACGCCTTATTATTATGCGCGTTGGAGTGAACCGCTGACCTACGTCCTAATGAACACGGCATTGACCGTTATCTTACTCATTGGAACTGCACTGCTGTTTCAAAGGAGGGATGTGTAGATGCTTCATACAAAAGGGCTCACAAAAAAATATCGTACAAAAGTCGCGATAGATCATATTAATCTTGATGTCAATCAGGGCGATATCTTCGGACTCATTGGACCAAAGGGATCTGGTAAGACGACGTTTTTCAATATCATTACCGGCATCTCCCGCCCTACCTCTGGTACGTTTACAGTGATGAATATGCCTTCGCTAAAAAAAGTGAGACAGCATATCGGTGTTCTGCCAGAATATACGGATTTATATGAAGGTCTTACGGCTCTTGAGCATATTGCCTATTTATCAAAAATCACCGGAACACGCCAGAAAACGAGTGATTATGAAGAACTGCTCGAATTTGTCGGCTTACATCACGATCATCAGGAGAAGGTCGGTGCCTTCACACCTGGTATGAAAAAGCGGCTTGGAATGGCGCAGGCCATCGCCCATCAGCCGGAATTTATTTTACTCGACGAGCCTTTTGCCGATATTGATGCCGATTCGATTTTCCACATTCAGCGGGTCATTGAAGCATTAAAGGATGAAGGAAAAACCGTATTTTTAACAGCTGACCGCCCAAGGTTCACCAATAGTATTTGTACCAAAACTGCATTCATTTCTGAAGGAAAATTAGTGTCCCCACATACTCATCCTCAAGAGAAAACCATCACATCCTCAAACATACGTGCAACCTTCAAGCATGCATGGATTGATGATGAGGTGAAACCTGTTCTCATGCAGTACCTACAAACTGTCGGAACAGATCTTGTGATCAGTGATGACGAGACCTCATTGTTAATTCGTTCAGAAGCTCAAGTTCCAGCGATCATTCGCGCTTTCGTGAAGTGCAAAGTCGATTTATACAGAGTCACGGCTCAGGATGCCATGATGTCCTCATAAAAAAGTACCGTACGCTTTCTGCACGGTACTTCTTCTTTTTTATAAAGGTTTACTCATATAAATACCGGTTTCTGCAAATCCCGTTTTCTCGTACAGCGAACGGGCGATTTGATTGTGAGCAAAGACATGGAGCGAGAGTTTTTGCACACCTAATGACTTTGCCTGCTCCTCTAATGCAGCAATGGCCTGCTTTGCAAAGCCTTTTCCTCGATAAGCTTCAAACAAAATAAAGTTATAAATAAATCCTTCGTGTTGCGGGTGATTCGGATCATAGCAAAGCCAAACCCAGCCAATCGCTTCTTCCCCATTTAAGAAATTCCACAGCTCATGATGCTCCGTCTGAAGTCCTTCTGGAAGGAGTCTGTCAAATTGTTCTTCTGCGTTCGCAAGTGATTCGTCCTTCTTCCATGTTCCTGCGAGTACCTTTTCTTCCGCGTACCGCTGAATGGCCTTCTTTATCAATACATCGTAATCGGTTTGTGACATCCGTTGTAGTGTAACCAATCGTACCGCCCCCTTTCCATTATCATATGATGAGCATGCAAAAAAAACCAGTCCCTTATTGGAACTGGTTAGCCGCCATATCGGTCGGTTTGAGAAAGTTTGATTTCTGCTGATTTTTTCTTCCCGCTTCGGTAAAATTGGACCTTTACCTTGTCGCCGACCTTCCTTTGATATAAGTACTTACGAAGATCCACGATATTCTGTACACTCTTGCCATCAAAGGAGGTCACGACATCCAGCTCTTTTAGTCCCGCTTTTCCTGCTGGAGATAACGGCTCAACACTCATGACAACAACCCCAGATGTGACCTTGGAGGGCAGCTTCAACGTTTCTTGCCAGTGGTAGCTCGCAATATCCGCTAATGATTTCATGCCGACGCCAAGATACGGACGCTTTACCTCTCCGTAGCGCTCTAAATCCTCTATGACAGGGATGACCAGATTCGCTGGAATAGACAGCCCGATTCCTTCTACCTCTGATTCAGCAATCTTCATTGAGTTGATGCCGATCACCTTTCCGTCCATATTGATCAAGGCACCACCGCTGTTTCCAGGATTGATGGCGGCATCTGTTTGCAGTACCTCTGCATTCCAATCCGTCTGTCCGTCTCCATTTGAGTCAACAGGGATCGCACGCTCTGTGCCTGAAATGACTCCTTGTGTGACAGAGCCTGCGAATTCAAGCCCTAATGGATTTCCAATGGCGATGACTGGCTCACCCGGCTTCACATGATCTGAGTTACCGAAGGCTGCGGTTTTCTTGATTTTATCACTTTTGACAGTGAGAACAGCTAAATCCATGAGCTGATCGCTGCCGATAAGATTGGCACTAATTCTTGTCCCGTCATGGAGGCTCACTTCAAGCTGGTTGGCGCCTTTGATGACGTGATGGTTTGTGACAATATAAAATGTGTCACCCTTTTTTTTATAGATCACACCTGACCCGCTGCCTGCTTCTCCGCCTTCCTCCCAAAAGCTCGACTTTTGGATATTAATGACGCCGACCACCGTATCTGACATATTAGACACCACTTTTGTGACAGCATCATTGACGTTCACATTCACCGTCTTTAAAGGACCCTGTGATGCTTGTCCATCACCGTTCTGCTGCCATCCAAAGGGACTGCCGCTCTGTCCAGATACATAGGGAAAAAAGAATCCCATTAAAAAAGCTCCTACCAATACACCGATCAAACCAGAAAGAAAATATCCTTTTCTGTTTCGTCTCGGCTTCCACTCTACATCGCGATAATCCACTATGTTTCCTTCCTTTCAGTGAATAGATGATGTATATAGTGTTGGTAAGAAGCTCTTATCTTAATCATACGATTATAAAAATCATACGGCGCAAAGCGGGGTTGCTTTTTTCGGGTCCGTATCAAATAAATCAAAGCCGTCCCCCACAACAAAGCCCTTCATTTCAAGCGTCTGTTGGACCGCCATACGGGCTAAATCCTTCATGTTGTTGTCTTGACTCAAGTGAGCCAAGTAAATGCGTGAGGTGGCATCTCCAATGACATCTGTCATCGCAAGAGCAGCATCTTCATTTGATACGTGTCCGACATCACTCAGAATTCTGCGCTTAATGCTCCATGGGTATCGGCCCATTTGCAGCATCCCGACATCATGATTGCTCTCAAACACAAACGTATTGGCTGACTTAATAATGCCTTTCATACGGTCACTCACATAGCCTGTATCTGTCATGAGGGCAAGTTTGCGCCCTCCATAATGGAACACGTAAAACATAGGCTCTGCCGCATCATGAGAGACGCCAAATGACTCGACATCAAGACCGCCAAAGGATTGAACGGTCTCCATATCAAAATGGAATTTCTGCTCTGTGTCAATCTTTCCGATATGAGACTCCATTGCCTTCCATGTTTTCGCATTTGCATAGACAGGAAGCTTGTACTTTCTTGCCATGACACCAAGCCCTTTAATATGGTCAGAGTGCTCGTGTGTCACAAAAATGCCGTCCAAGTCTTCAGGCTTGCGGTCGATTTGACCAAGCAGCTCGACCATCTGTTTCCCGCTTAAACCAGCATCTACCAAAAAGGCATGCTCGTCTGTTTCTAAATAAAAAGCGTTCCCCGTACTTCCGCTCGCTAGTACACTGAACTGCAAGCTCATGTTCTCTCACTCCATTGAAGATTTGTCATCTTTCTCTATATGATCAAGTGTTGAGCCATCAATGGCATTGATCAAATATTCTTCCTCTGTCTTTTTCTTTGAACCTGCTGATACGCCTTCAAGCTCCACCCGCCATACAGGAACCATGACTTGCGTGCTTGCCCCAGGGTATTGCGTATAGTAGCCAAGCTCTACCTTTTTCACGGTCGTATTTTGACTCAGCATATTTTGCGTATATAAGTCCTTCACTGTTTCAAGTGCTGGGACAAGGGTTTCTTTTCTCACTTCATTAATCGATGTCACCATCGATTGCTGATATGAGACGACTTCGTTTTGATCGTTGAGATTTAAGGTGATTTGCCCAATGGTTTCGGTGTCATCAAGGCCTTCTTGGAAGATGTATTTCCCTTTATACGTTTGGAAAAAGACGATTTTCCCTGTCTCCTCATCTATACTCCACAGCTTATAATTCTTCCCGTCCAGCAAACGCTGGTTCACAAGGTTCGTCGCCGCTGTTTTGATATCCTTTTTCGGCAAGGCAACTGGCTTGTTGAAGGTCATTTCAAGCAGCGTGACAGGATCATCTTTGTCTGTTTTCGGGAATGTGCTTTTCGCCTTTTGATCAGCTAATCCGTCGACATCCTTTTTCGTATATTGCTTCTTTTCAGCTGTAATGCGGTATCCAATCTTCGCTTCATCTGATAGATTGCCATATTTGATCCCGTCTGCCTTCATTTCTTCCAGCGTATCCGTTTTTTCGATAATCGCAAAATGATCGGTTGACCGTTTTTCAAAGTATTGAAAACCTAGAAAGATATCGAGAACGAGAAAGGCTAGGATAAAGATCGTTTTGGTCTTATTCCACTCCATGATTCTCGCTCCCCTCTGTCAAAAGATCATTCGATAGAATCACGGTTTTGCCGTTATATTTCATACACCATACAGGCTCCAGCCAGACAAACATTGCTTGATCTTGATCTGATGCAGTTGAAGCAGCTTGATATGCAGGGAAAATCTGTTCAATTTTCTCCAGGTCATCATATTTCGTCTGCTTGATGATCAAGTCCTTCAGCTCTGTCCCATTCATCAGCTTGACCTGTTCACTTTGACTCGCTTTATTGCCAAGAATATAGTTTGGACGCTTGTAATTCAAAATGTCATCATTCGCCCATTGGACTTCAAGGGAGGTCATCCCAAATGGATGCTTTGTACTGTTAACGATCGGCAGACCGTCCATAAACATATTAAAGGACAGCTGCTGGTTGCTGTTGATGCCAAAATATTGATAGTCATCAGTAAAGCTTCCCGTATCATTGAAATATTTCACGCTTCGCTTAATCAAATCCCCCGTTTGGAAAACAGTGCTGGAATTGATATTGCGGTGCTGATATTGAATGCGGTGGTCTTTTTGATTGGCTTCAAGGCGGCTTGTGCCATCTGTGTACACCGTCCGGTTTAAATTAGATTCCTCACCGACAAGGCTCGGGTCCGTAAACAAAGCGTCTTTGAATTTGTTTGTCTTAATCGTTTCGATAAAGAACATTTTCGATTCAAGCTGCTTTTGCTTTCTCGGAAGAAGGAAATCTCGTTTAGAATTCGTCGAGAATGTATAAAGATCATAGCGCGGCATCTCGTTTTGAGCGGCTGCGATACTGTTCATTAGATTACGGTAATTGGCGGACTCAATTGTCAGCTCAAGCACCGTCTCCTTGCTGTATGAGACCAAATACACTTTTTTATTCGCCTTATCCTGCTGGGCGAACGGTACGATCATCCGATCAAACGAGTTGTATTCAATGGACTTGTTCGGCCATTTAAAGAGCGCTTGGAAAATATCAATTGGAATCGGATCATTGAACACAAGATCCAATGTCTTCCCTTGTCCTTCGCGTCCATAGAAGAAATTCTTAAATTTCTGCTCGGAATATTGATCTGACACATCATTAATCTCTTTGACATCCCAAAGGCTCACATCATTCCAAAAGTTTTGAAAGAGTTCCTTTTGATCCACTTTAAAATGCTCTCCATTTGAATGGATGAACATCTCGCGCGGCTTCACGACATCAATGAGACTTCTAGGCTCGTCGCTTGAAATCTTCTTCGTTTCCACGACCTGTGTGCCGGTATCTGCCTGATCCTGCATGACGGGCTGGAACATCCAGATATTCCACGTAAATACAAGACTGATCGCAATTAGGATTGTCAATATTATGGTTTTAAAGGTCTCACGCTTCATCCCAATCATCCTCTTGTTCTTCATTGTACGGAAGGGTAAAGGTCACCGTTGTCCCTTTTCCTTCAATGCTGTCAGCCCAAATATCTCCGCCATGAGCTTGAACCATTTCTTTTGCAATCGCAAGACCGAGGCCGGTTCCGCCGAGCTTTCTTGTTCTTGCTTTATCTACCCGATAAAAACGTTCAAAGATTTTATCCATATCCTTCTTCGGAATACCGATTCCTTCATCTTTCACGCTGAATAACACAAGGCCTTTCTCCTCATCCAAATCGACGGTAAACGTAATGTGTCCACCCTCTGGTGAGTATTTCATGGCATTGGAAATGATATTATCGAGCACCTGTGTAATTTTATCTTGATCGATTTCTACATATACTTCACGCTGCGGCAGGTTGCGGATAAAATCAACATGCTGCTCCTTCGTCATTTCAAAACGATCAATGACGAGCGAGATAAACCTGATAAAGTTCGTCCACTCACGGTTGAATTGATAATCCTTGCTGTCGAACTTAGACAGCTGCAGCAGGTCATTGACAAGCCGGATCATGCGCTCAGTTTCATTTTGCGTGACACTGAGGAATCTTGGCGCAAGCTCTTTATCACCAATCGCACCTTCAGCCAGCGCCTCAAGGTAGCTTCGCATCGTCGTCAGCGGTGTGCGTAGCTCATGCGATACGTTCGCGACGAATTCACGGCGTTCCGCATCAATTTTCTCCTGCTCTGTGACGTCATAAATGACCGCAATTAAGCCATCAATTTTCCCATGCTCTTTCTGAATGACGGAGAAATTAACACGCAATACAGACAGCTGGTCTTCGCGTTCAATTTCGATCAGCATGGAATCTTGATTTTCGACTAAATCTTCAAATGTATGAGTTTCTTCTAAGCCAAGCAAAGACGTGATCGGCATTTCTAAAGCTGTTTCACGTGAAACATTTAACAGCTCTAATGCGGGGCTGTTTAATAGAATAATCGCACCGTTTTGGTTCGTTGCGATGACACCGTCCGTCATATAGGCAATGACAGAAGAAAGCTTTTTCCGCTCCCCCTCCGTCATCAGCTGAGCTTCCTCCAGCTCTCTCGTCAGATGGTTAAAGGTTGTCGCAAGCTGGCCAATCTCGTCATGTCCATACTTCCGGACCTTTCTGGAGAAGTTCCCTTTGGCAAGCTCGATCGCCTGCTTTCTCATATCTGAAATAGGATGAGTGATCGTTCTAAAGATGAAGATACCAAGTAGAGCAGTCGTCCCAAGTGCAATCAGTGTCCCAGTCGCTAAAATGGTGTTAATGGTTCGCATTTGGTTAAACACACTTTCCATTGAAGACACAACATAAATCACACCAACGGTCTCTTGGTTCTCATTTTTTACGGCTGTCGCAGAAATACGCACCCTTTTATTTGACTCAGGGTCATAGAATTTTTTCTCATAGTCTTTGCCAACCGCAAAAATACGGCTAATGATTTGATCAGTGATTTTCTTTCCGGCAATCTCTTGGCTGCCGTTATTGACAGAGGCAATGACCTCTCTGCTTTCATCAATATAGCTGACTTCAGAGATTTCATTAGACTCATCTTTGTTGTTAAAATCGTTTAATATCTTTTGAGCATCCTCTTTTAATTCTGCCTTGCTTTTCGATGAATCTTGTTCTAGGTAATACGATAACGAGTAGATTCGCTGATTCAAGGAATTATCATATGAATTAATTAAGGACTGCTCCAGCTGCTTCACAAAGTACACGCCAATGATCTGCATGGCAACGATGATCAGCAGCACGTAAATCAAGGTCAATTTGAAGTGAATCGAGCGAAAAAAACCTACTTTACTCATAAGAATCTTAGTCCTGTTCTGGGTTTCTTAAATAGTAGCCGACGCCTCGTCTTGTCACGATCCAGCTCGGGTGGCTAGGGTTGTCTTCAATCTTTTCACGAAGACGGCGGACTGTGACGTCTACTGTACGGACATCCCCGAAGTAATCGTAGCCCCATACCGTTTGCAGTAAGTGCTCACGTGTCATGACTTGTCCGATATGTTTCGCTAAGTAATGAAGCAGTTCGAACTCACGGTGCGTTAATTCTATCGTTTCCTCGCGCTTAGACACCACATACGCATCTGGATAAATAACAAGTGATCCAACTTCAATATCATTTGATTCAGATTCTTCCTCCGTCTGCGGAGCAGCGGTTTGTCTTCTCAAATTCGCTTTCACGCGGGCAAGCAGCTCACGTGTGCTGAAAGGCTTCGTCACATAATCATCTGCGCCAAGCTCAAGGCCGATGACTTTATCAATTTCAGAGTCTTTTGCTGTCAGCATGATAATCGGCATGTCATATTTCTTTCTCACTTCACGGCATACTTCAACACCATCTTTATTCGGCAGCATAATGTCGAGCAGAATAATGTCCGGCTTGATTTCTTCTACCATTTCAAGGGCTTCGTTTCCATCATATGCACAATGAACCTCATAGCCCTCTTTCCTTAAATTAAATTCCAATATATCAGCAATCGGTTTTTCATCATCTACGACAAGAATCTTTTTTTCCATTGTGATTTCCTCCTGCATTTTTAGCATCTATGTCATTCCATTTTGCATGTATCATTACGCCTTTTCCGTTTATGAAAAAAAGGCTCACTGTCTATTATAACGTTTTACGGGGCAAAGATAAAAATAATAACGGCTTTCTTTTCTAGTAAACGTTGGATAGGAAGGCGCCGCCCGAAAAAATTGATGACTTTTTCCTTTTTTATTGAAACTTTTCCAATCACCAGCCGTCTATATAGATGTAACGTCTTCTTCTTATGGAGCCGGGCCCTACCTAGGTCCGGCTTCTCCCTTTTTATGCCTTCTTTTCATAATAAAAACGCACCTGCGATTGCAGATGCGTTTGGAAGTGGCTCGGGACGGAATCGAACCGCCGACACACGGATTTTCAGTCCGTTGCTCTACCAACTGAGCTACCGAGCCATCATCAAAAAGATGAATATGTATAAATGGCGGTCCGGACGGGACTCGAACCCGCGACCTCCTGCGTGACAGGCAGGCATTCTAACCAACTGAACTACCGGACCTCAGTAACTTGCCCGAAAAAGCAATCGTGGTGCTCCTTCAAGCAAGTGAGGAAAAAATTAGCTTAACGCTAAAGTAAATCAAT
Organism: Bacillus sp. I-2; assembly: GCF_001974945.1. NCBI lineage: Bacteria > Bacillati > Bacillota > Bacilli > Caryophanales > Bacillaceae > Bacillus > Bacillus sp. I-2. The sequence continues at coordinate 336,620 of NZ_LZRW01000042.1, forward strand.
GACCCGTACGGGATTCGAACCCGTGTTACCGCCGTGAAAGGGCGGTGTCTTAACCGCTTGACCAACGGGCCAATACATGGTGAGCCATGAAGGACTCGAACCTTCGACCCTCTGATTAAAAGTCAGATGCTCTACCAACTGAGCTAATGGCTCTCGGTTTGTGAAAAGTGAATCTGAAGAAGCTGTATTGCGCCAAACCAATCGCTTTAAAAAAGCTGGAACATCGCATCCTAACAAGTTTCAGAGACCTTTGCAACAACGAGATTTATAATATCATAGAGTAATTACATATGGCAATACGTTTTTCGACATTTTTTTAAAAAAAGTGTCGGATTTAAATATCTCCTATCAAAGCTCCCACTTCTGCAACCGCCTTCATTAGATACGCCTTTTCGGATGTCTTCTGCCTAATCAAACACATAGACACGTTTCAGGCCGCTCAAAAATGGCTATACATGTAACAAGTGACATTGTCATTGAAAAAGGAGGAAGCAGTATGAGTTCATTCAAATTAGGAGATAAAATGCCCAACTTTTCACTTCCAACAATACAGGGCGATCACATTGATTTCGACAAACATTTAGAGGAGCATCAAAGCTGGCACCTGATCGTTTTCTTTAGAGGATCTTGGTGTCCGGTATGTGTAGAAGAGTTAAAAGAACTCGAACAGCAGCAATCATATTTTCAGGACAAGGATATTCACTTGATGGCGATTTCCACGGATAACCCTGATGACTTGAAGGCATTTGCGGATAAAGAGGGACTATCCTTCCCGATCATGTATGACCATGACCTTACGTCATTAAAAGCATATGAAGTCCACTATCACGGGGAAGATGCCCCATATGAAGACCACGGGGTGCACGGTGAACCCGCCTATTTCTTATTAAATGAAAAAGGTCAAGTGCTCTATCAGCAAAGACAAACAAGTCCGTTTGGCAGACCGCATGCCAACGAACTACGCAAAATCATTCAGTACATCCGCAAAAATTTAAAAGGCCAATATAAAAGCCTGAAGTAAGGAAAAAGCCCTCGTGATGAGGGCTTTTTTTATGAATGCTTTTTATTATATAGCCAATCTGTGGTGAAAAAAACAAAGAGACCCGCCACGAGAATGACAAAGGTGACGGGTGGTTTATTCCCCTGGAAATACATGTACAGCGCATGCCCTCCTAATGCCAGAAGATAAAAGACAAATGCCGGCACAGCTGCTTTATGTGCATTCGTTTGTTCTCTTTTCGTCATTTTTTTAAAAAACATTGTGCTCTCCCCTTTATGATGCTTTTTTCATCGTCACCCTGCGAAGAGCCCGTGAACGGATATATTCCATTGGCCCGATTCCCCAGACGTTTAAGCAGCATGCTGAAATCGCGATTTGCAGAAGTGAAATCAACAGCCATGCCAATACAATAAGGGGCGCATTGATTTGACCGCCAAGACCCAATCCCCAGCTATAAAAGAGAATGGAGCAGATGACATTTTGCAGGATGTAACAGCTAAGCGCCATTTTCCCTACATATTCAAACCAAGTCCACATGAACCATGACTCCGTGCGTGCGAGGAGCTTCGCAATAACAGCTATATAGAAAATAGAGAGGAATGGTGAAAAGACGTAGCGAACCACAAATTCCACTAGATCGTTCGGAACGAAGACTAGTGCATTCAGCGGCAGACCAACCCACAGCCCGATTCGGAACAATATTTTCCGGAGAGATTGTCCGCGTTCATTTGCATAAAATACACCGGCTCTCATCATCCGCACACCCAATAAAAACAGAAATGTGTTCATTGGAATAATAAAGATCGCTTCTTCTCGGTACATGAAGAAGTATTGTAACCGTTCTTGAATCTGCGAGATCCATGTCTCTGGCAGCTGCTCTTCCAGCGCCGGTTCACCGCTTTGATCATCGGTCGCTGACTCCATTTCAGAGAGGGAGTACAGCATCAGACATGACATAACGAGCAGATGAATCACACCTGAGAACATCATGCCCTTTTTGATGCGCCTGCTTCCTCCCCGTACAATGTAAGCCACAAGCAGCCCAGTAACGGCATAGCTCATAAGCACATCATATTCCATCACAAGCGCAAAATGGACAAAGCCTTCGATGAATAAAAATAAAAGAATCCATAAATAAGTACCCGGCCAAGGCGTGTTTTTCCTTTTTGCCTGCTGGTATTTCAGCTCCAATCCAACACCAAACATGATCGTGAGCAGCGAGAGCATTTTTCCATAAACGAACATGGAGACAAGACTTTCTAGAAAACTGCCATTTTCATATTCATCCGCAATCTGATCTGTGGCAAAGGTATCCCCTGCATACGCAAAAAACCAGACGTTCGTTCCCAAGGTGCCTAGTATGGCAAAACCTCGTAAAATATCTAATAATCGTATTCTTTCTTTCACTAGAACGCTCCTTCCCTCCTATACAGTTATCATAATTTGGTAATGACCGGAAGTCCGTTCTGCTGAAATTAAGGAATATTTAAACAAAAAAACACCAGTAAAATGCGAGATTTTACTGGTGCTTCATCAATCTATTCTTATGGACGGTACACGCTGCGGACAACGTTCGTTTGTGAACGATCTGGTCCGACTGAGAAAATGGAAAGTGGAATACCTGTTAATTGTGAAATGCGCTCTAAATAATGGCGGGCATTTGCAGGCAGTTCACTTAAGTTCTTTACGCCTGTAATATCCTCTGTCCATCCTGGCATTTCTTCGTAGACAGGCTCACATTTCGCTAATTCATTTAGGCTTGCTGGGAATTCCTCTGTGATTTCTCCATTCAATTTATAAGCGACACAGATTTTCAATTTTTCAATCCCTGTTAGTACATCAATTGAGTTAAGAGATAAATCTGTAATTCCACTCACACGGCGTGCATGACGGACAACAACGCTGTCAAACCAGCCGACACGGCGCGGGCGTCCAGTTGTCGTACCGTATTCACGGCCAACCTCACGAATTTGATCGCCAATTTCATCATGGAGTTCTGTTGGGAATGGGCCATCTCCAACACGTGTTGTGTACGCTTTTGACACGCCGACCACATGTTGAATTTTTGTTGGTCCTACACCAGAACCAATCGTCACGCCTCCAGCTACTGGGTTAGATGACGTCACAAATGGGTATGTCCCTTGATCGATATCAAGCATGACCCCTTGTGCTCCTTCAAATAGCACGCGGCGGCCTTCATCTAGTGCATTATTCAGGACAACAGATGTGTCTACGACATATTTTTTCACTTGCTGGCCATATTCATAATACTCGTCTAAAATATCTTCAATCTTGAAGCCTTCTGTGTCGTACATTTTCTCTAAAAGACGATTTTTCTCTTCTAGATTACGTGCAAGCTTCTCTTCAAATACTTCACGATCTAATAGATCTGCGACGCGGATACCGACGCGGGCAGCTTTATCCATATAAGCTGGTCCGATTCCTTTTTTCGTCGTACCGATCTTGTTAGCCCCTTTCCGCTCCTCTTCTACCTCGTCCAATTTTAAATGGTAAGGCAGAATAACATGGGCTCTATTGCTGATTCTGAGGTTATCTGTACTCACATTCCGTTCGTGAAGATACGCAAGCTCAGTGACCAACGCTTTAGGATCAACCACCATTCCATTACCGATGACACAAGTTTTCTCTTTATAAAAAATACCGGATGGAATGAGGTGTAGCTTATAAGTCACTCCATCAAATTTGATCGTGTGACCTGCATTGTTTCCCCCTTGATAACGGGCAATCACCTCTGCATTTTCTGAAAGGAAATCGGTAATTTTCCCTTTCCCTTCGTCACCCCACTGCGTACCTACTACGACTACTGAAGACATATCGTGCACCTCCGTTAACCTTTCAAAACGTTATCTCTTTCAAACACATTTATTTTATCAATGCACAACGAAAAAGTCAACGCAAAATCCGAACATTAATATCTCGAAATCGAATTTTGTTCGTTTTAAATATGAGAAAAAGCGCTTTACTCACTTCTTCAGCGCTTAAAAAGGGAGGTTTTGAATAAAAACAACGTTTTTGATTGTTCTTACTTTCTATTGATTTTCAATTAAATGAATCATCGAATTTGCCATAAAGTCTGGTGAGTACGGTCTACCTGTCCTCAGCCACCATTCAGCCGTTCCAACGTAAGCAGAAATAACGAATTGCTTCTGCATGTCGATAGGAACGAGATGCGGATCAGGCTTTGAGCCTGCAACCCCCTCTATCCTCCCCAAAGAAAAGCTTTCTTCAAAAAAAGCACGAACCGTTTCATGAATATTGAGCTCTCGCCCTCGTTTCAAGAGAATTTGATACTCCTTTTCATGTTCTTGCAAATGCTGATAAAATCGAAAAATATATACATATGCCGGATGCTCTTTTTCCAAATCATCTTCTTGTACAGGCGCAAAAATGGCACATTTCATCACATCAAACATCTCATCCATCACCTGCTGGGCAAGATCAAATTTATCCTCATAATGCTGATAAAAGGTCGTGCGGTGGATGCCTGCCACTTTCGTCAAATCCTGTACAGAAATCTTCCCCCATTCTTTCTCGCTTAATAACTGAAATAATGCTTTTCTTAATTGCTGCTTTGATTCCGTTGCGCGCTTATCCCCTCTGTAGCAGTCCGCCACAAGCCGCTCTCCCCTTCCTATTTTCTTCAACAGATTTCGCTTTTCTGTTGGTTGAATCCTCCAGGCTGATGAATTAACTTTAATCTAACACAATGAAAAAAAGGAAGCATCTGACAACCTATAAGGAGTGATGATCATGGAAACAATGTCCCCAAGTGCCGTGCAAAAAACGTTATTAAGAGGAAAAAACAAGCAGGACCCGTATCACCCATTTGATTGGTATGCCAACATGCGTCAGACATCACCTGTTCATTTTGATGAAGCCAGCCGAACGTGGAGTGTATTCACCTACGAGGAAGCCAAGCGTGTGACAATCGATAAAGATACCTTTTCGAGTCAGCCCCCTAAAAACCAGCGGAAGCATTCCCTGATGAAAACAATGGTGATGATGGACCCGCCCAATCACACTCGCATCCGCTCCATTGTCAGCAAAGCCTTTACTCCTCGAGTCATGAAATTGTGGGAGCCTCGTATTTATGAATTAATGGATGAACTCATGGCACAACTTGAAGGAAAAAAAGAGATTGACCTAGTGCAGGACATCTCCTATCCGCTTCCTGTCATTGTCATTGCAGAGCTTTTAGGTGTGCCGTCAGAGCATAAACAATCCTTTAAAGAATGGTCAGATATTCTCGTCAGCATGCCTAAAAGTGAAAATGAGGAGGATGTAGCTGAATGGCAGAAAACACGTGACAAAGGGGAAGCTGACATGATGGCGTTTTTTGCAGACACCATTGAAAAGAAGCGTCACAATCTTGGTGATGATTTGATTTCCCTCATCATTCAAGCGGAGGAGAATGGAGACAAGCTGGCAGCGGATGAATTAATTCCATTCTGTAATCTTCTTCTTTTAGCCGGCAACGAAACAACAACCAACTTGATCTCCAATATGATTTTCAGCTTGTTAGAACAGCCGGGTGCGTATGAAGCGCTCGCGCAATCACCTGAACTCATCCCACGTGCGGTGGAAGAGGCCGTCCGTTTTCGTGCACCAGCTCCTACAATCGTCCGCTATGTCACAAAAGATACAGAGCTTGGAGGGAAAGTGCTGAAAAAGGGTGACAATGTGATTGTGTTTCTTGCTTCTGCCAACCGGGATGAGCGTCAATTTTCAAATGCACATGAATTCGATATACACCGCCACCCTAACCCTCATATTGGTTTCGGGCACGGTATCCATTTCTGTCTTGGTGCACCACTGGCACGTCTTGAAGCATGTACAGCTACAAAGATTTTAATAGAACGATATGAGGCACTAGAGCTCCTCTCGTACGTTCCAATGACAAGCAGCAGTATGTATGGGCTGAAAGAGCTAAAACTGTGTGTCACGCCTCGTTCATAACAGAAAAGACTCCCGGGCATGGGAGTCTTTTTTAAACAGGTGTAATACCATCTGTGTTCATCAGCACAACTCGATACCCATCTGGGTCTTCAATGGTTGCTCCTCCCCGGTCCCAGTATGGATTCGTTGAGGTGACATGCCGTCCGCCAAATGAGAGCAATCTCTTTTTCATTTGCTGAAATTCCTCTTCATCTGGAATATAGAAAACAAGCAGCTGTTCTGGATGCGGGACGGGCAGGCTTTCTTCTTCTTCATGTTTGGTGATTTCTAAATGAACATGCTGGTGAGGCAGCCCGAGCATCACACCATCGTACCCTTCATGCTGATCAAATGAGCCTATTCGTTTGAGCCCTAAGCCTTCTTCATAAAAGGAAACAACCTCTTTCATGTTGACGGTTGGGCGTGCGATACGTAATTGAGCGGCTTCAAACTGTTGAAATTTCATCAGTCTTCACTCCTTTTCTCCTTTTAGTATACGCTCTCTCTTTTTCTCTCTCCTCCTCATTTTGATTGTTTTTTCAATCATTCTTTCGATGTAGATCAATCAAAAAAGCCCAGCTTCTTGAGCTGGGCTTTACGCACCGGGCGGAACACCCGCATCATCAAATCTTCTTTCCAGATTGACGAATTTGTTATATTCTTTGACGAACGCCAGTGATACTGTACCAACTGGACCGTTACGCTGTTTGGCAATAATGATTTCGATAATGTTCTTATTCTCTGATTCTTTGTCATAGTAATCATCACGATAAAGGAATGCCACGATATCGGCATCCTGCTCGATACTTCCTGATTCACGAATATCAGACATCATCGGACGTTTGTCCTGACGCTGCTCTACCCCACGGGAAAGCTGAGACAAGGCAATAACCGGAACTTCAAGCTCCCTTGCCAGCGATTTTAATGCCCTAGAGATTTCAGAAACCTCCTGCTGACGGTTATCGCTTGATCGCCCGCTCCCTTGAATGAGCTGCAAGTAGTCAATCAGGATCATGCCAAGACCATTTTCTTGCTTCAATCGGCGGCATTTCGAGCGAATTTCACTTACTCTAATTCCAGGTGTATCGTCAATGAAAATCCCACTGTTTGACAGCGAGCCCATCGCCATTGTCAGCTTGCCCCAGTCTTCTTCTGTCAGATTACCGGTTCTTAGGTTCTGTGCATTGATATTTCCCTCTGCACAAAGCATACGCATAACGAGCTGCTCCGCACCCATCTCTAAACTAAAGATAGCAACACTTTCGTCCGTTTTGGTTGCGACATTTTGGGCAATGTTCAATGCGAATGCGGTTTTCCCTACTGATGGACGAGCCGCTACAATGATTAAATCATTTCGCTGGAATCCAGCTGTCATCCGGTCAAGCTCAGAGAAACCTGTTGGAATCCCTGTAATATCGCCTTTACGGTTATGAAGCTGTTCAATATTATCGTATGTTTGAACAAGAACGTCCTTAATGTTTTGAAAGGCTCCTGAGTTTTTACGCTGCGCCACTTCCATAATGGTCTTTTCAGCATCGCTCAACAGGTCCTCTACTTCATCCTCACGCGTATACCCATCCTGTGCAATGGTTGTCGCCGTACGGATCAGACGTCTTAAAATGGATTTCTCTTCTACAATTTTTGCATAGTATTCTATGTTTGCAGCAGTTGGGACAGAGTTCGCAATATCGGTTAAATACGAAATCCCGCCTACCTCTTCTAGTAAATCTGTATTGGCAAGCTCAGATGTCACCGTGACAAGATCGACCGGTTCTCCTCTATCGCCAAGTATAAGCATCGCATTGTAAATCTTTTGATGCGACATTCTATAAAAATCTTCTGGAATTAATACCTCAGAAGCGAGCGTTAGCGCGGATGGTTCTAAAAAAACAGCACCTAATACGGCCTGCTCGGCTTCTATATTTTGCGGCGGCAGCCGGTCATCGAGAAGTTCCGTCATGCCAAGCACCGTCCTTTCATAAAAAAATACGCTACTCATCATTTTAACATTTTCATCAATAAAAAAGTGAAAAACATCGACTATAGTCAAAATTACCATGTTGATATTTTGTGCAAACCAGCGCATTTCAATAGAAAAGACTCTGTAACACCAACTGTTATAGAGTCCTTCGTTATCGCTAATGATTTTGTATCTGTCATCGTTCAAGTTTGTTTTGTTTATCTATCACTTTGATAACTCCGTAATTCACCTTTTGTCCAATGTCTTGTAAAGAACCGTTTTGATAACCAATAGATAACACCAAATCGGGAATGGAATCAAACCCATTTTTCGCTAGATCAAATAGCTGTGCACCGTAATGTGAAGCGGCAATTCGTGCATTTTCTGCTGTGTATGGGTTTTTCATGAGATCTTCTTTGTATATATCAAAAATATTGATTCCTTTATCCGTTACAAATTGACCATTTACAATGCTTAAATCTTTTAAATTGTAGCCTGTCACCGTTTTGATTTGATTGACAAGATGGAACTTTGCTAGAGAATCCGGTGTGAATTGAGTAGAATCATCATTTCTGCTTTTCATAATATGGAAAAATAATTCTCTTGTATTGTTGGTTGTATTTAATAGGTCTTCTATTTGTTTCATCAGCGATTCGTCTTTTGAACCACTTACCACTAATTTAAAATTGTTCGGGTCAATGGTAAAAGTTAAATTTGTGTTTTTAGGAATGGTTATACCATTTTTAGAGAATAAATCTTGTAATTGTTCGTTCACTTTTTGGCGATTGAGTATTTTCTTTTCTACACTTTCTTGGGTAGGGTCATACCGTTTTTCATTACGAAAGGCGGCATCATTAGAATTAAATTGTCCTCCTGTTCCACTATTAGCCCATCCAATTTCAATAGAGTAAGCCGCCTCTCTTTCCGGTTTAGTTAAATCGTTTCTGAAATAAGGGGAGTTTGGATTTCGATACTTATCAAATATATGACCATGAGGATCTTTGAATCGTTTATTTTGTTCATTTATTTTTTCGTATTTTTCATCTAAAATTTTCATTCTTCTATCAGCTTCGGTCATCACCTCGTTTGTACTTTTAATAGCTGATTGATCTTTAGAGTCTATTCGGTTCTGATTGTTTGAAGCAACTGCCGTGTATGACGAATTTATATTCATTTTGATTCTCCTTTTTTAAAAAAATAGTGATTATTAAATATATCGGCATTTAAGTTAAAATTTGTTAGTTTTGATCCGATATAGTAATTATTACAAGGAGGGTTAAAATATGACAAATACTATCTTTAAACATTTTTTATTACCAGCATTGTTTTTGGTGCTTGTTACTAGTTTTTTTGCACCTCATTCAGCGGAGGCGGCTATTACGGGGAATAACAGTCCTAACACAGCCAGCTTAATGGGATATTGGAAAAATAGTCGCCCAGATACGACAATCTTACCTGAAGGTGAAAATGAAGCGTATTATCAGTTTACGATCAATAAAGGTGAAAGAGTTTATGTCAGAAGTTCGTATAATAAGCAATATACAGGTATGAAAATCGAGGTGTATAATTCGAAAAGTTCAGATGAAAGAAGTAGGGTGATTAACCCTGATTCAATTACGCCGTTTATTTTTGCCAATACTGATGAAGTTACTTCAACTTCAGAAACTTATTTTGTGAAAGTAACTCGTGGCACATATACAGGAAATATGTATTTTACTGTATCCATTCAAGATCGAATTAAATCTGGAAATAGTACATTCAACTTTACGGGGACCGCTACCAACCTGGGGAATACTTCTTTGAATTTTTTAGGAGTTGATTCTTCTATCATTACAATGGATTTAACGAACAATTCTTCTATCCCTAAAAATGCAATCGTTAAATCGATTTCAACAACTAGTACCCAATCGCCTAACCAAGGAAATGTCACACACAAACTGATGGCTGATGAAAACAAGATTTGGAACGAATCCGTTTTTTCATCTGCAACAAGTGGGTCTTACCGTATTTCTCTGGAAGATCAATTAAGAGTGGCTCAAAAATGGAGCTTTAAGTACAACGCAAAGGCTACTGCGAGATCTACTATGAGCAATGTCAAAGCCGATATTCGTTACGAATATGATGTTACAGATGGATTCTAATTGAATGGTGTTTACAGACATGTACACCGATTGATCAAAAAGTAAGGGAACATCCCTTACTTTTTTCATTGCCGCATTTTTGATGCTATATGATCTTTTGCCACTCTTCAAACAGCACCATCCTTCCATAAGAAATAAACTGCTCATAAAAAGTGAAAGTGTTAATGGTGGTTTTGCTTGAAGGCGTGTTGAAAGAGGAGGATGGTGATCATATCGGTGGCCCGCTGGTATAAATCCCATTGTTCATAGGTCGCAAATGTCATCCGTATTTCATGTAATGATTGCCTCATTTCATGATATTCTTCCACTGTAAACGAATTTTTCAGTTTGAGCTGATGTTCAAGCAATTTCAGCCTCAGCTTTCCTAATGGGTTTTTCATTCTGCCTACATTCCCTTCGCTCTTGTCTCCCTTAGAAAATTGTATATGAATTTACGTATAATATTGAATAAGTTGTAAGATATGATCACCAGCTTTTCGAAAAATCCTCCTCTTTTTTCCTAAAAATACAAGAAGGTCTATAGACTTATGTTTCCTCAAAATGATTTCAAGAAGAAAAACCTATATATATTCCTGAATCAAACAGAAGAAAATGGTAAATATCCCGAGAAGGTCAAGGCTTTTTGGCATTTCTCTTCTTTTTACTTGCACGGTCCGGCACTCCCTATTTCCAATCATTTGGTAGTTATTTAGTCCTTTATTTTCTGAATATTTTAATTCAATTGTCAATTACACAACTTAATGAACATTTGACTTCATAATTGATAACCATTATCATTTGATTTGCTTGCGTGATAATTGAGAATCATTTTCATTTGAAGAGACCATTCTTCAATCTCTACACTCATCCTATATCCGCAAGCCTGCTTTTATCATCGTATGAGAGTCAATTTGAGGAAGGGGATATTTTACACATGTCCAAACGCCCTGAAGGAATAGGTACTGAGGATTCTCTTTTCAGAGAAAGCCGTCCTTTTTTTATACCTGGGACGGAGCAGCTGGATATCACAGCACACCCTTACAGACTTTTTATATTTAAACCGAATACAACTCCTCCAGCGGCTGGTTTTCCAGTCATATACGTGCTTGATGGAAATTCACTTTTTGGCACAATGGTCGAAGCACTTCGTTTACAGTCAAGAAGGCCTGAAAAAACAGGTGTCGTACCTGCCATCATTGTTGGAATTGGCTATCAGACAGAAGCTCCCTATCATTCGCTCAGGCATTATGATCTCACTCTTACCGGCCCTGACGCTTCCATTGGTGGCAAAAGAAAGGACTTCTCCAACCATACATATGGCGGGGCCTCTGCGTTCTTTTCTTTTTTAGAAAAGATTGTAAAGCCTTATATCGAGCAGCGCTTTCCGATCAACCAGAGTCGTCAAACACTGTTTGGACACTCTCTTGGCGGTCTTTTTGTATTACACACACTATTTGAGCACCCTGATGCTTATCAGACATATATTGCGGGCAGTCCTTCTATCCACTGGAACAAAGAATTATTTCTAGAAAAAGAACACCAATTCACCAATCATATACGTCAGGTGCCTATGGATGTCAGGCTGCTTGTAGGTGTAGGTGAGTTAGAAAAACATCATCCATGTCAAATGAATGATCATGCAAATTCACTAGCAAATCGTATGCTGCCTTTATCCGCATATGGTTTGCATACGTCCTATCATGAATTCCCTGAAGAAGGACATACGTCCGTTTTACCGGTGCTGATGAATTACGCTTTTCGTTTTGCACTCTATCATAATGATCCTTTCACAACCACAGACATGAAGGAAAGGCAGTGAACACATGAAACACAATGGTCTATCTCAAAAAATTGCCCTGATCACAGGCGCAGGACAAGGTATTGGACAAGCAGTCGCAAAAAGACTAGCCGAGGAAGGTGCGATTATTGCAGCAGTTGACGCAAATGAAGAGCAGCTGCAAAGCACCGTCCAGCAAATGAAGGATGAAGGGATACGTGCCTTTGCCTATCCAGGTGACATCACCGATCAAACTTCTGTTCAGCACATTGTTGATCAAATTGAAAAGCAGCTTGGCCCTATTTATTTACTGGTCAATGTAGCAGGCATTCTTCGAATCAGTTCTATTGACCAGCTTAGTGCAGATGACTGGCAACAAACTTTCGCAGTCAACACACATGGTGTCTTTTACGTATCTCAAGCTGTCTCCAAATACATGATGAAAAGATCAGATGGGGTCATTGTGACCGTCAGCTCTAACGCTGGTGCCATTCCTAGAATGAATATGGCTGCCTATGCTGCTTCAAAAGCAGCAGCTACTTCCTTTACAAAAACGCTTGGTTTAGAGCTGGCTGCTTATGGCATTAGATGCAACGTCGTCTCTCCCGGCTCTACCGCAACACCCATGCAATGGGCTTTATGGTCTGATGAACAAGGAGAAAATCAGGTAATTAAAGGCTCATTAGAGACGTATAAAACCGGTATTCCTTTACAAAAAATCGCTGATCCTCAAAACATTGCTGATGCAGTCATTTTCTTTGCATCTGAGCAATCCAGTCATATTACGATGCAGAACCTCACGATTGATGGCGGCGCCACACTCGGAATCTAGCATTTCATTTAAAAGGAGGCCTTTTCATGAAACATTCATTATTGTCGTCAGAAGAAAAAATACAGTTGCTTCAAGACTATCAGCCAGGCGCTTTTTTTCTTGCTTCACCTAAACGCACGATACTTGCCGAAGGGATTTTCCAGCATATTGAAACCAATCAACTAAATGAACTATCCACAAGGGTAGCGCACGTATTTGACGATGCCAAACAAGCTGGAATTCAAACACCGATTGTGGCTGGTGCTGTCCCGTTTGATCCGGCGCAGCCCGTTCGTTTAAATGTACCAGTCCATGTACAGTTTAGTGATCCACTCGAATTTCAACAAGGTGATGAGGAATCAGAAGTGAACTCACAATCCTATGAGGTGACACCTGTCCCTTCTCCTGAAGTCTACATGAATGGTGTGAACGAAGGATTAGCTAAAATTGAGAACGGAGAGCTTAGCAAAATCGTACTCTCTCGATCTCTCCATCTTAAAGCAAATCGAGATATTCATACGAAAACAATACTCGAACGACTGGCTCGTCATAATACGACTGGCTATACGTTTGCTGCAAATATAGCTGACCCGAAGGCTTCCCAAAAGCGCACACTTCTTGGGGCAAGCCCTGAACTGCTTCTTTCAAAAACTGGTTCATCTGTGATTTCTAATCCACTCGCTGGTTCTCGGCCGCGCAGTTCAGATCCAATAGAAGACCAGCGCCGCCGTGATGAACTCCTTGCTTCAGCGAAGGATTTACACGAGCACGCAGTGGTTGTCGAAGCTGTCACTAAAGCGCTTACTCCATACTGTCATACACTAGATGTGCCTGCATCACCATCCGTCATACAAACAGAAACGATGTGGCATTTATCTACTGTGGTCAAAGGTGACTTAATAGATTCCAATGTGTCCTCAATTGATTTGGCTCTTAGCCTTCATCCAACACCCGCAGTATGCGGAACACCTACAGCAGATGCACGTGAAGCCATTCAAGCGATTGAACCCTTCGATCGAGGATTTTTCACAGGAATGATCGGTTGGGCAGATACAAATGGTGATGGTGATTGGATTGTCACCATTCGTTGTGCAGAAGCTGAGGGTCACTCCCTGCGTCTCTTTGCTGGTGCAGGAGTGGTCAAAGGATCAAAGGCAGAAGAAGAGCTAGCTGAAACATCTGCAAAATTCAACACGATGCTTCATGCGATGGGCATCCATCAGTGATAAAAATAAATAGGAGATGACAAAAACATGTTTGTTCAACCACCTACATGGCCAGAAGATTTTGCAAAACGCTACCGTGAAAACGGCTGTTGGCGTGGGGAAACCTTTGGCGGTATGCTTCGTGAACGAGCCGCATCGCTAGGAAATAAAACAGCCATTACATACGCTGATACGCACATAAGCTACCAAGAACTTGATCAGCGTGTCAGCAGTCTTGCCGCCGGTTTTCATCAGCTTGGAATTCAAAAGGGAAGTCGAGTTGTCGTACAGCTTCCTAACATTCCTGCTTTTCTTGAAGTCATTTTCGCTTTATTTCGAATCGGTGCTTTACCCGTCTTCTCTCTGCCATCTCATAGAAGCAGTGAAATCACTTATTTTATTGAGTTTGCCGAAGCAGATGCATATGTCATACCAGATATTGATGGCGGCTTTGATTATCGATCACTCGCACGTCAAGTGAAAGAAAAGCTTCCCTCATTACCTCATGTCATTGTTGCAGGGGAAGCTGAGGAATTCCTTGGCTTGGATGATCTGCGCAAGGACCCAGCACTCGATCCTCAAATTCATGTAGAGGCAAGCGATATAGCGTTTCTTCAGTTATCTGGAGGCAGCACAGGCCTTTCAAAGCTCATTCCTCGTACACATGATGACTATATTTATAGTCTTTGGAAAAGCAATGAGGTGTGCGAGCTCACACAAGATAGTGTGTATCTAGCTGCACTTCCAGTTGCGCACAACTATCCATTAAGCTCACCTGGCGTCCTTGGGACGTTATACGCAGGCGGTAGAGTCGTTCTTGCACCTGGATCAAGCCCTGATGTCGTCTTTCCACTCATTGAAAAAGAACGGGCGACCATTACCGCTGTCGTTCCACCTATCGCATTGATTTGGCTAGAGGCTGCTCCTCATCGATCAGATGACTTATCGAGTCTTGGAGTCTTACAAGTCGGTGGTGCTAAATTCAGTGCTGAGGCAGCAAAACGAGTGAAGCCTGCCCTTGGATGTAAGTTACAGCAAGTTTTTGGCATGGCAGAAGGTCTGGTCAACTATACCAGATTAGATGATCCTGAACATATCATAATTCATACACAAGGACGCCCAATGTCTGAATATGATGAGGTACTAGTGGTAGATGATGAGGACAAGCCCGTCCCGCATGAAGTGGCTGGACATCTTTTAACAAGAGGACCTTATACGATTCGCGGCTACTATAAAGCCGATGAACAAAACAAAAAAGCATTTACATCCGATGGTTTTTACAGAACAGGTGACATCGTGCGATTAACCAAAGAAGGAAATGTTGTTGTAGAAGGCAGAGACAAGGATCAAATCAATCGTGGCGGCGAAAAGGTTGCCGCTGAAGAAGTTGAGAACCATTTACTTGCCCATCCTGACATTCATGATGCCGCCATGGTGTCTATGCCAGATCCATTTCTTGGCGAACGCTCATGTGCCTTTGTCATTGCGAAAGGAAACAACAAACCAGCACCGCACGTCTTAAAATCATTTCTAAGAGAACGCGGACTTGCAGCCTATAAAATTCCTGACCGCATTGAATGGATCGATGCATTCCCACAAACAGGTGTAGGCAAAGTCAGTAAAAAAGCATTAAGAGAATTAGCTGCAATCCATACTGCCAACGTATAAAAATGAGGAGTGAAAATCATGGCAATCCCTACTATTCCTGCATATCCAATGCCAAGCACACAAGATTTACCCGAAAATAAAGTGAACTGGATACCTGATCCGAAACGTGCTGTTCTGCTGATACATGACATGCAGCAATATTTTTTAAATGCATTTCAACAAGATACATCACCGGTCACAGAGTTAGTTCAGCATATTCAACAATTACGTGATACATGCAATGAACTTGGCATTCCAGTCGTCTACACGGCTCAGCCTGGTGACCAAGACCCGAAGGATCGTGCCTTATTAACAGATTTTTGGGGACCTGGACTTGGTGATGATGAAGCATTGACAAAAATCATTGATCAGCTTGCTCCATCTGAAGCAGATACAATGCTGACAAAATGGCGTTATAGCGCATTCAAGAAATCTAATTTTTTGGATATCCTTCAAGAAGGCGGGCGTGATCAACTGATCATTACTGGCGTATATGCACATATTGGCTGTATGCTGACAGCCGCAGAAGCATTCATGCTCGATATTGAAACCTTTTTTGTCGCCGATGCCGTCGCTGACTTTTCACTGAAACATCACAAAATGGCCATGACCTATGCAGCTGAACGCTGTGCAGTCACCACAACGACAAACCAAATCATCAGTCGTTTAACAGGACAAGAAACAAACAGTGATGATTTATCCTTTGAGGCCATCGTTCACCAAGTAGCTGAGTATCTCCAAATCGAGCCAAATGAAATACCACTTGATGAGAATCTCGTCTACCTTGGGCTTGATTCTATTAGAATGATGAGCCTAGCGGAAAAGTGGAGGCAGCAAGGAGCGACAGTCAATTTCGTTGAGCTTGCAGCAAATCCAACGCTCGCTCATTGGCGGACTCTTCTTTTCCCAGAAAAACAGCCATCTATCCCAAATATCGATTACTTGTAAAGGAGGTATAGACCCTTGTCGATCCAGTCAGTCGATTCATTCCCACTAACCGGTGCCCAATCAGGCATTTGGTACGCGCAGCAGCTTGATCCAGCTAATCCTATTTTCAATACAGCTGAGTATATAGAGATTAAAGGTCCTATTGATCCCATACATTTTGAAGCCGCCATTAGAAAGACTGTCTTAGAAGCAGATTCCTTGTATATGCGCTTCGTTGAGGATACTGACGGTCCAAAACAATGGATGACATCTAAGAAAGAGATTCCATTTCAATTGATTCATTTACAAAATGAAAAACAGCCGCTTGATGCGGCTAAAGCATGGATGAAGGCAGATCTTTCAACACCAGTCTCTTTAGAGAAAGATGTATTATTCCGTGAAGTACTTTTTCAGCTTGCTGACGACCGATTTATCTGGTATCAGCGCATTCATCACATTGCCATTGATGGATTCGCCTTTTCGCTCATTGCACGTCGTGTTGCTGAGGTCTATTCAGCCTTATCGCAAGGGACACCTGTGCCTCCTCAAACATTTGGAGCCTTACATGACGTAGTCGAAGAGGAGTCCACTTATCGACAGTCCAATCGATATGAAGCTGATCGAACGTTTTGGAAGAATCGCTTTGCTGATCAACCTGAAATTGTCAGCCTTGCTGAGCTTGCCCCAAGAACGTCGGATCATTTTATCCGAAAAACGGCTGGCTACGATGCAGAAAAGGTAAGCAAAATGAAAAAAAATGCTCAAGCCTTCGGTGGTACGTGGCATGAAATGATCCTTGCAGCATCTGCTTTATATATGCATCGTATGACTGGTGCACATGATATTGTTTTAGGATTACCAGTTATGATGCGCCTTGGATCGTGCGCCTTACAAACACCTGGAATGGTCATGAATCTGGTACCGCTTCGTTTAACATGCAAACCAGAAATGACACTCTCAGCACTTGTTCGCCAAGTATCTGATGAACTAAAAGCCATTCGCCCTCATCAAAGATATCGTCACGAGGACATGCGGAGAGACTTTAAACTCATCGGAAGAAATCAGCGATTATTTGGCCCACAGATCAATATCATGCCATTTGATTATAATCTCATGTTCGATCAGAGCGTTGGTCAAGCACATAACCTTTCAGCAGGACCCGTGGATGATATATCGATTAACATATACGACCGCGCGGATGGGAACGGATTTCAAATTGACTTTGATGCAAACCCTGCCGTTTACAAAGAGCAAGCAGTTGACGCTCATCAGCAGCGTTTTCTTCAATTGCTGGAGGAAATAACCGGACTAGAGCAAGATCAGACGATCAGTCAATTCAACCTTCTTTTGTCTGAAGAGAAAGAGAACATCCTCAAGCACTGGAATGATACAAAACGAGAATTACCAGAGGAATCTTTACGGGAACTATTTGAAAAACAGGTAAGCAAAACACCACAAGCAAAAGCATTACAGTTTGAAGGAATTACTTTGACCTATGAGGAGTTGAATAAGCGGGCTAATCAATTAGCTCATTATTTGAAAAAACATGACATTGGACCAGAACAATTTGTCGCAATTGCTCTGCCTCGGTCCATCAATATGGTCGTAAGTCTATTAGCCGTCGTCAAAACGGGAGCCGCATATCTGCCACTAGACCCTGATTATCCTAACGATCGTGTCGCCTATATGCTAGAAGATGCCAAACCAGCGTGCTTGCTCACAGTCAAAGAGACAGCAGACGGTTTGGACCATCCGCACATCGTTCAGCTGGATGATGCAACTGTTCATCAGGAGATAGCAGACAGTCCGCACCTCAATCCGACTTGGAGCGAGGGCTCTCCACATCACCCGGCTTACATCCTCTACACATCAGGATCGACAGGCAAACCAAAGGGTGTTGTTGTAACAAAACGAAATGTGATCAACTTTATATTGTCTATGCAAGATTCATTTTTATTAGATCAAGAAGACCAGCTTTTAGCGGTAACGACCATTGCCTTTGATATTTCTGGGCTGGAAATGTTCCTACCGCTTTTACATGGTGCTGCTATTTTATTGGCAAAAAAAGAAACCATACAAGAACCAGCAAAGCTTTCAGACATGATTCGTTCTCATCATGTCACAATCATGCAGGCAACGCCAACGTTGTGGCATGCGCTAGCAGATGAGTACCCTGATGTGATCACAGGTATGCGTGTTCTTGTTGGAGGTGAAGCACTCCCTGCCTCCCTTTTGCACACATTGCAATCTCTTCAATGTGACATTACTAATTTGTACGGACCTACAGAAACGGCGATCTGGTCTACGATGGAAAATGTCACAGCACACCGGGAGAATAGCGGGCCGGCAATTGGTAAACCCATTTGGAATACGAGCATTTACATTTTAGATGAAGGACTAAACCCAGTCCCAGCAGGATCAATCGGTGAGCTTTATATTGCAGGTGAAGGAGTATCCAGAGGATATCTTGGACGATATGATTTAACGGCTGAACGTTTTGTCGCTGATCCATTCGGCACAAAAGGCACGCGAATGTATCGTACTGGTGATTTAGCCAGATGGCGTGAAGATGGTTCAATTGATTATATCAGCCGTGCTGATCATCAAATTAAAATCCGCGGCTTCCGTATTGAACTAGGTGAAATTGAAACAGTGATGATGCAGCATCAAGCCATAAAGCATACATCTGTTATCGTTCGTGAGGATCAACCTGGGCAGCAGCTGCTTTGTGCATATGTAGTGCTGACAGATGGCTCTTCTCTGCACCCTTCAGAACTCAGGCAGTTCGCGGCTGCATTACTTCCTGATTACATGGTGCCTTCTGCTGTTGTCGTTTTGCCAGAACTTCCACTTACGCCAAACGGCAAAATCGACCGCAAAGCATTACCAGCACCAAATATGTCTTTAGTCAGTTCTGAGCGTACACCAAGAACACCACAAGAAGACATGTTATGTAGTTTATTTGCAGAAACCCTGGGTCTATCTCAAATCGGCATAGATGATAGTTTCTTTGACTTAGGAGGACATTCCTTACTCGCCGCTCGTCTGCTTAGACGTATACGCGATACACTTGGTGCAGACCTAAGCATGAGTATCATTTTTGAATCTCCTCGGGTTGCTGAGCTTGCGCAGCACATTGACAAAGCGAAGGACATTCGGCCGCCGCTTCAGGTAGAAGACAAGCCAGATGAGATTCCGTTATCCTTTGCCCAGAAACGGCTCTGGTTCCTTCATTGCCTTGAAGGGCCAAGTCCAACTTACAATATTCCACTTGTCATTCAACTGACAGGTACACTAGATCAAACAGCTCTCATTGGTGCTTTAGCAGATATCACTGAAAAACATGAAACCCTTAGAACCATTTTTCCAAATAAGAACGGCATGCCAAGACAGGTCATTTTACACCCCAAAAGTGTTCAGCCTGAACTCCATGTCACAGCTTCAAGCGATCAACAAATTGAGAATCAGTTAAACGAAGCCATTCGCTATAGCTTTCAGATTGAAGAAGAACCTGCACTTCGAGCTGAATTATTCACGCTTGATGCAAAGCGATCCGTACTGCTTCTATTGCTGCATCACATTGCTGGTGACGGCTGGTCACTTGCACCACTGACGCGAGACTTAGCTGCTGCTTACGAAGCCCGTATACAAGGAAAATCCATCTCCTTGCCAGCGGAACCTGTTCAATATGCTGACTATGCTATTTGGCAGCAGAAGCTGTTGGGCAGTGAAGAAGAGACGGATAGTCTATTTGCCAAGCAGCTCAGCTATTGGAAAGGCGCCTTACATGACCTGCCTGAAGAACTTGAGCTTCCCTATGACTTCCCGCGTCCACAGGAAGGAAGCTTCAACGGTGCTACGATAGATTTTACGATTGAACCCGCTTTACATCAGAACCTCCTTGAGCTTGCAAAGCAGTATCAGGTGAGTTTGTTCATGGTGCTTCAAGCATCACTTGCAGCATTACTGACACGCCTTGGGGCCGGTACAGATATCCCAATCGGCAGTCCGATTGCTGGACGGAATGACGATGCACTTGACGACATTGTGGGATTGTTTGTGAACACACTAGTATTACGTACAAATACAGCTGGTAATCCAACCTTTAGTGAGCTATTGAAGCGAGTGCGAGACGTTGACTTAGCAGCGTATGAGCATCAGGATCTGCCATTTGAACGTCTAGTCGAAATCCTAAATCCAACCCGGTCCAGATCACGAAATCCATTGTTCCAAGTCATGCTTGCCTTCCAAAATACACCGAAGGCAGAAATGAAGCTGACACAACTTGACTCAGATCTTTACGTGAAACCAGTAGGGTCAGCTAAATTTGATTTGACCATCGAATTGACAGAACAAAGAACGGAAACTGGATCAGCAGCAGGATTAACAGGTTTGTTTGAATTCAGTACAGATGTATTTAAACAAAGCACCATTCGAGCAATCGCTGACAGAATGAAGCGCTTTTTAACTGAAGTGACTGAGCGCCCACACGTGCCAATTGGTCAAGTGAACATTTTATCAGATAAAGAGCGGCAAACATTTCTCCCTGACAAAAAGACTTTTGCTCAGTTAGACCAAGCACATAGTCTCCCGGCCTTATTTGAAAAAACGGCGGAGCAATACCATGATCGGGTCGCAGTAACGGATGGCAAGAGGCAGCTGACCTATGAAGAGTTAAACAACAAAGCCAATCGTCTTGCTCATTTATTAATAGAAAAAGGCGTTGGACCAGAACAGTTCGTTGCACTTGCCCTGCCTAGATCAATCGATATGCTCGTAAGTTTATTAGCCGTTCATAAAGCAGGCGCAGCCTATGTTCCGCTTGATCCTGATTATCCAGCAGACAGGCTGGCATACATGATACAAGATGCCAAACCAGTTTGCAGCATCACAACAAAAGCAGATGCAGTGCACCTCCCTGCTGATTGCGATTTGATTTTGTTAGACGAAATGGAAACGAGCGATCAATTGCTGACTATGCCAAATCACAATCCGGCTGATAT
This sequence comes from Bacillus sp. I-2, assembly GCF_001974945.1. Lineage (NCBI taxonomy): Bacteria > Bacillati > Bacillota > Bacilli > Caryophanales > Bacillaceae > Bacillus > Bacillus sp. I-2. The sequence goes on from NZ_LZRW01000042.1 coordinate 358,026, forward strand.
AGACAGAATTGAGCCGCTATCTTCTCTGCATCCGGCCTATATTATTTATACATCCGGTTCTACAGGGAAACCAAAAGGAGTGGTCATCCCACATCAAAATGTCATCCGTCTTCTAACATCTACTGAACATTGGTTCCAATTTGATGAAGAAGATGTTTGGACAATGTTCCATTCATATGCCTTTGACTTTTCAGTATGGGAAATTTGGGGACCACTTTTATATGGCGGCCGACTTGTCATTGTACCTCATACCATCTCTCGCTCTCCAGAAGAGATGCTGCAGCTTCTAGTTGAGGAAGGCGTGACTGTACTTAATCAAACACCTTCTGCCTTCTATCAGCTTATGCAGATAGACAAGGAACAACAAACACTTGGTCAAGCATTATCACTCCGCTATGTCATCTTTGGCGGTGAAGCATTAGAGCTTAGCAGATTAGAAGATTGGTACAGCCGTCACTCAGACTGTAAGCCAAAGCTCATTAACATGTACGGCATCACAGAAACTACCGTACACGTTACGTACAATGAACTCAATCGAGACATGATCACAAAGAACTCCAGCAGTTTAATAGGCGAACCGATTCCTGATTTACACGTTTACGTTCTAGATGAATACCTGCAGCCTGTTCCCCCTGGGACGACAGGTGAAATGTATGTAGCTGGAGCTGGCCTTGCAAGAGGTTATCTAGGCAGACCTGACCTGACATCAGATCGATTCCCTGCCGATCCTTATGGCGCACCTGGCACAAGGATGTATCGCACAGGCGACCTTGCGCGCTGGACAGAAGAAGGGGCTCTTGATTACATTGGCAGAGCTGATCAACAAATTAAAATACGCGGCTTCCGCATTGAACTTGGAGAAATCGAAGCCGTTCTGGCACGCCACGATACAGTTGCACAAGTTGCCGTCATGATGCGAGAGGATCAGCCTGGCGACAAACGCTTAGTCGCATATATCGTCCCAACTGAAGAAAACCGTTTCGATACAGAGACCCTTCGTCAGTTTGCAGCAGCCAGTCTTCCTGATTACATGGTGCCCGCGGCATATGTACAAATTGACACCATGCCGCTTACAGCAAACGGGAAGCTTGATCAAAAATCACTGCCGGCCCCTCAATTGCATGTACAGCAAACGGATGGCCGCGGCCCTAGAAACCCGAAAGAGGAAATCCTATGTCATCTCTTTGAAGAGGTGCTTGATTTGCCTAAAATCAGCATAGACGATCGCTTTTTTGACATTGGCGGGCATTCCTTACTTGCGGTTCGTTTAATCAGCCGCATTCGTGATGCACTTGGTGTCAAACTAAGCATTGGAACATTGTTTGAAGCACCAAATGTAGCAAGTTTGGCAGAAAAACTAGAAACAGGAAGCGATGAAAACGCACTAGACATCTTGCTGCCGCTTCGAACAAATGGAGAAAGATATCCTCTCTTCTGTGTTCATCCAGCAGGTGGTTTGAGCTGGTGCTATGCAGGTCTCTTGAATACATTAGAAAAAGACATCCCTATTTATGGATTACAGGCTCGAGGAATCGCAAGAAAAGATGACTACCCGCACACACTAGATGATATGGCTGCGGATTACATCAAGCACATCCAAACGATTCAGCCAAAAGGTCCTTATCATCTTCTTGGCTGGTCACTAGGCGGAAACGTTGTACAGGCAATGGCTACACAGCTCCAGCAGCAAGGTGAAGAAATCGCACTCGTTGCGATGCTGGATGCCTATCCAAACCATTTCTTACCGATTAAAGCAGCACCTGATGAAGAAGAAGCTCTAATCGCTCTTCTTGCGCTCGGCGGTTATGATCCAGATACCTTAACAGGTGAACCGCTCACAATGAAAAGTGCCATCGACATCTTGAAAAAAGATGGCAGTGCACTAGCTAGCTTAAATGAAGATGCCATTAGAAATCTAAAAGAAACCTATGTGAATTCAGTTCGATTGCTCGGAGAATATCAGCCAAAAACTTATCAGGGGGACATATTATTCTTTAGATCTACCATTATCCCAGATTGGTTTACACCAATTGATCCCGAAGCATGGGCACCTTATATCAACGGAACTATTGAACAGCACGACATTCATTGCCGGCACAAAGACATGTGCCAGCCTAAACCCCTAGCAGAAATTGGTGTCATCTTAGACAACGCACTGCATCGGGTCAAACAAAAGCACTAAGAATAAAGGAGAGATGACAAATGACAAATCCCTTTGATCGTGAAGACGGTGTATTTCTTGTGCTTGTCAATGAACAAGGACAGCATTCACTTTGGCCATCATTTGCACCAGTGCCAGATGGATGGGAAAAGGTCTTTGGTGAAGACACTAGAAATGCCTGCATCGATTATATCCAGACACACTGGCAGGACTTGCGGCCATTAAGCTTAACAAAAGAACCTGCGCTAGCACATGGAAAAACGGAATAAATCACCGCACCCTGATCTCCATCAGGGTGCTTTTTTGCAGAATAAACATCACCATCTTTCAGCTCTTTCTGCTACAATTTAATTGAGAATGTTTATCAATCAATAAGAGATCAGGTGGTTTTATGGGAAACAACAATCAATTACGTACATTGGCAAATGCCGAACAATTCATCTACCGATTAACATATACTGAAAAAATAAATAATGCAGAGCTTCCACATACGGAGCAGCAGCTATCAGATACATTCTGCCTCCTCTTCAGCATAAGCGGCAGCGGTTTACTCACATTGAACGATCAAAAATGGCGATTGAAACATCTGACACTCTATACGATCATGCCTGGGGAAACATTTATGTTGAAAACAGAGCCTTATCAAAAACACGAGCTCTATCTGTTTCGCTTTCAGCTCTACACGCTGCAAAATCAAAACATAGGAGAAGTATCAACGGCACATGCCCGTTCTTTACTGAATAAATGGCAATTTATCGATATTAGCTCGATTGAACATATTCATTCTTTATTGTCCGATATGACAGAGGAATGGCAAAAACCTGAATCCATTAGCTTTTTTAGAAGCCAAACTCTTTTCCAGCAGCTTATTATGCAGCTTTTCACACTGCATAAAGAAGATATTTGTGACACGGCACATGCCCTTTTCAAAACAAAACAATATATCGATCAACATTCCGAAGAACCCCTCAGCCTGACAAGTCTATCTCATATGGCTGGCATCAGCGCCAATCATTACAGTGAGCTATTTAAAAAGCATTTTGATGTGAGTGTCACTGATTATATCACCAAGAAAAGGATGGCTAGAGCCAAACAATTAATGGCAAAAGGCAACGCAAAGCTCAAAGACATTGCACTTGAAATCGGCTATCAAGATCCGTATTACTTCAGCCGCATCTTTAAGAAAAAAACGGGCATGACCCCTTCTACTTATATGAAAAGCCGTCAGCGGAAAATTGCAGCCTATGGCCATTCCATACTCGGCCAGCTCACACCCATTCATATCATCCCATATGCTGCCCCTCTTCACCCTAAATGGACAGCACATGATTTTGAGCATCATGCAGAAGAAATTCCGATTCACCTGAGTGCACATCGGATCAACGAGCACGCTGAAGCCAATTTACAGCTATTAAAGGAAACAAAACCTGAGCTGATCATTGCCAATGATCATGTGACAGAGGAAGAAAAACAAGTGTTAAAAACCATCTGTCCTGTTCACTTTGTTCCATTCACACAATTGGATTGGCGCACTCAATTCAGACAAACAGCTATGTTCCTAAACGAAGCGAAGGAAGCAGAAGAATGGCTAATTCATTACGAGGAACTCGTCAATCAAGCGAAAAAGGCATGCCTTTTTGATCCAAAAACCGTCCTGCCTCTTCGTATTTTTCAAGATCAGCTCTACTTGTCTGTAAATCGCACCATGTCCGAAGTGATTTTTCAAGACATTGGCCTTCTGCCAGCTTTTCAGAATGACGGTCAGCTAATAGAAAAAAAAATCAGCATTCGCTCTATACAACAGCTAGATCCAGACGCCATCTTCCTCTTCCTGCATAAGGAGCCAAAAACCATTGCTTTTTATCAAAAGTTAAAGCAGCAGGAGGCTTGGCAAAATCTCAAAGCTGTGACGCAGCAAGCCGTCTATCCGCTCACTTCTGACCCTTGGCGTGAATACACAGCAGCCAGTCATCAACGAGTCATTCAGGACCTTTTATCTTTTTTTCCGTAAAAAGTCCATCCTTTGACAGAGATTTGTCTATGGATAAAAGGACGAAAGCCTAATACAATCTTTAATTGAGAACAATTATCAGTTAAAGGAGAAAACAAATGAAAAAATGGTTCGCATTGCTTATCCTTTGTATCATGACGATCACCGCAGCAGCCTGTGGTGCTGCAGAAAATAAACCTGCTTCAAACACAGCCAAAAGCAAGTCAGCTGAAACAGCAGAAACAAATATCAACTACTTAGATCAAACGTACAAACTCAAAACACCAGTGAAACGAATTGTCATTGCTGGAAGCCTTGAATCAATGGAAGATGCAAAATTACTTGGTATCGAGCCTATTGGTGCTTCTACTGTAGGCGGCACATTCCCTGAATTATTTAAAGACATTACAGCGAAAACAGAAGGCATCGGTGAAAAAACAGAACCGAACCTAGAGAAAATCTTAAAACTAAAGCCAGATGTGATACTCGGATCAACCAAGTTCCCGCCTGCAACAATTAAAAAACTAGATAAAGTCCAAACAACAATCCCAGTATCCCATGTCTCTTCTGACTGGGAAAGCAATCTATTATTACTCGGTGAACTGACTGGAAAAAATAAAGAAGCGAAAAACATCATTTCTGATTATCAGAAAGATCTCAAACAAGCGAAAGAAACCCTGAAAGACAAAAGCAGCAACAAAACAGCTGTCATTTTGCGCATTAGACAGGGCGACCTGTACGTATATCCAGAAGACGTATACTTCAACTCTACCTTATATGGGGATTTAGGATTTACAGTACCAAGTGATATCAAAAAAGCCAAAGCACAAGCATTGATTTCATTGGAGCGCCTAGGCGAACTCAATCCTGACTATATTTTTGTTCAGTTCTCTAAAGAGGAAAACTCATCGAATCCAAATGCATTGAAAGACTTAGAGAAAAATAAAATTTGGACAAGCCTAAAAGCTGTGAAAAATGGGCACATCAATGAAAATGTCGTTGATCCTATGCTTCAAGGAGGAACAGCACTAAGCAAAACAACCTTCCTTGATAAGGCCGTCAAATGGTTAGATCAAAACAACTAAAAAGATGCGTGATCAGATTTTTGACAAAGGGCTAAATTGTTTAGCCCTTTGTCTTCTTTTCAACGTAGTTGAAAACCTTTAGGAGAGGATACACATGAACGGAACGTTTCTATATGACGAGTTTAATGGGCGCCAGCTTGATATTTACCTTCCGCAGGACACCTCTATTGATGTTCCAGCTGTCTTTGTACAAGATGGCTCTTCTTTGTTTAGAACTCGCCTGCTAGAGATCGAAAGAATGATCGAAACCAAAACCATCGCGCCAATCATCATCGTCGGCATACACCCCTTCAATCGACTTGACGAATATACGCCATGGAAGGCGTCATCACTGCGATCTGGGTTCCCTGACTTTAAAGGCGAGGCACAGACGTATGTGTCATTTTTAGCGAATGACTTGCTCCCATATATCAAAAGAGAATATCCAGTTCAAGAAACCTGTCATGAACATAGCCACGTAGGTGCTTCATTAGGCGGGCTGTTTGCTATTTATACTTTATTCATGCACCCTGATCTTTTTAAAAACATCGCATCGATCTCCGGGTCATTTTGGTATCAAGATTTTCTATCGTTTGCTAAACAACAAAGCATTCAGTGTGTGGATCACCTTGTCTATTTGTCTGTAGGCAGTGAAGAAGGGAAAGGAAAAACATCTGCTCAACAGCACATGCCTTTATTCAACAAACAACTACATGATCTTTTATTACAGAAAGGGATGCAACAAAGGCAGCTGCAATATCACATCGAACAAGGGGAGGGCCATCACCAGAAACAATTTCAAAAAAATTTCTTATCGGCCCTAAAGTGGTTTTATAAAGGAGAACGCTAATTTTTTATCAGCATGGCACAAAGCCGATATGATATATTGGAACGTATAGATTGAAAGAGGAGGGATTTGCGCTTGAGACCTTTACAAATCTCAGCCGATACCGCACAAAAGCTAGCTGCATCACTCAATGTACCGTTAGAACAAATCATGCATATGCCGCAGCATATCTTATTAGCTAAATTAGCGGAGCTTGAACAGAAGAAAGATCGTTCTTCTTAAAGAAATAAAGGAGTTTACATTCATGGAACAACAACTAGAAAAATCAACATTACATCCTCGCAGTACAGGACAAACCATCCTGCTGATTGCTGGGATTTTGCTCATTGCATTTAATCTTCGGCCTGCCATTACATCCGTTGGCCCTGTGATCGGCGCGATTCGTTCCGATTTACAGCTTTCAAATGGACTGGCGGGTTTTCTCACGACATTACCACTGCTCTCATTCGCATTGCTTTCTCCAATTGCACCTAAAATCGGAAAACGACTGGGCAATGAACGAACCCTCTGGCTTGGACTTGCCGTCCTTCTCTTTGGGATTGTGATTCGCTCGTTTGGCACCATCACCTTCTTAATGATTGGAACCGCGCTAGTCGGCGTCGGAATTGCGATTTGTAATGTGCTCTTACCGGGGCTTGTGAAGCATAAATTTCCTGCACATGCAGGTTTGATGACAAGTGTATATACGACTTCAATGTCCGTTTTCGCTGCACTTGCATCAGGTGTCAGTGTTCCGCTCAGTCATACGATGCCTGGCGGCTGGAATACATCATTCCTTGTATGGGCTGGACTTGCCCTTCTCGCCATGATGGTTTGGGCGCCGCAGCTTCTTCATCAGAATACAGCGGCCGTCAAAAGTATTTCTCTTACAGAGCAGCCAATATGGCGTTCACGTGTTGCATGGCAGGTGACCTTTTTTATGGGGTTGCAGTCATTCCTTTTCTATAGCAGCATCGCATGGTTTCCTGATATCTTAACATCACATGGAATGAACCTGTCGACAGCTGGCTGGATGCTGTCCATTATGCAGTTTGTTGGGCTGCCATCCACCTTCTTAACGCCCGTTTTTGCAGAAAAATTAAAAACGCAAAGACCGCTTGTCGCCGGCCTTGTCCTTGTGTATTTACTTGGCATGATTGGACTTCTTCTCGGAGGATCGACGCCTATCCTTGTCATCTCTGTTCTTTTGATCGGCATTGGACAAGGGGCCAGTATCAGTCTTGCCCTCACATTCATCGGATTACGAACAACCAATATGGAACAAGCAGCTGCCCTCTCTGGCATGGCGCAGTCTCTCGGTTATTTACTAGCTGCTGTTGGGCCGTTCATGATTGGTATCCTTTTTGATTCCACACATACATGGACACCAGCGATTATCATCTTTATCATCATCCTATTTTTCATGTTTTTATCTGGTATGCGTGCCGGACGCAGTGTCTATATTTCAGATCCTTCATAAAAAAAGAACCCGCCTCCTCGTGAGACGGGTTCTTTTCTGCTTATGCCTGCTCTGTCACATGTACCTTTAACGTTGCTTGTACCTCTGGATGAAGCTTTACCGGTACATTTGTATAACCTAACGCACGGATGGCGTCATTCAGCTCGATTTTGCGCTTATCGAGTTTAATTTGATGATCTTTTTGCAATTTATCAGCGATTTGTTTGCTTGTAATTGAGCCAAACAAACGGCCGCCTTCACCTGATTTTGCAGTGAGTTCCACTGTTAACGCCTCAAGTGTTTCTTTTAATTGTTTTGCTTGTTCAAGCTCTTGGATGGCATTCTTTTTCTCTTTGTTTTTCTGCCCTTCCAATGCGCTTAGGTTCGTTGGAGTTGCTTCAACAGCTAACCCTTGTTTGATGAGAAAGTTGTGAGCGTATCCGTCAGCTACATTCTTGACTTCGCCTTTTTTCCCTTTGCCTTTTACGTCTTTTAGAAAGATGACTTTCATCTTTGAACCCCTCCTTCGAAATATTCGTCTATGGCAGCCTTTAACTTCCCTACCGCTTCTTCAATGGTTATACCATAAATCTGGGTAGCAGCGTTAGTCAAATGACCGCCGCCGTCTAATGCTTCCATAATAATTTGAACGTTGATATCCCCTAATGATCTGGCACTAATGCATACTGTGTCGTCATCTCGTCTAGCGACAGCAAATGACGCTTCTACCTCACTCATTGACAACAGGGAATCAGCCGTCTGGGCAATTGTAATTTGATCATAATACTCCGACCTGTCAGATGGCAATGAAGCGATAGCCACCTGATTTTGATACAGCTCTGTATGCTGAATGAGTTTTGCTCGTTTGATGTAATGATCGACTGTTTCTTTTAAGAACTTTTGCACAAGGACAGGATCTGCTCCCTTTGCACGAAGATAGGATGCTGCATCGAACGTTCTTGATCCCGTTCTCAGAGAGAAACTCTTCGTATCCACGATGATCCCAGCCAGAAGCGCAGTCGCCTCAATCATGTTAATCCGCAATTTCTTCGGCTGATACTCTAAAAGCTCTGTCACAAGCTCTGCTGTAGATGAAGCATACGGCTCCATATAAACAAGTAAAGGATCACGGATAAATTCCTCGCCGCGTCTATGATGGTCAATGACCACGACATTTTCAATCTTATTCAGCAGTCGTTCCTCCATGACGAGAGAAGGTTTATGCGTATCCACGACCACAAGCAATGTGTCATCCTTTGCAAGCTCCATTGCTTCCTCTGGTGTGATAAAACGTGACCAAAGCTCTTCATAATTCTTAATTTCACTAATTAAGCGTTGAACACTGTCGCCAATCTGGTTGGCATCAATGACAATATAACCTTCTTTTCCATTGGCCTGGGCAACCTTTAAAATCCCAATGGATGCACCGATTGAGTCCATGTCTGGGAACTTATGCCCCATGATCATGACATTACCGCTTTCAGATACAATTTCTTTTAAAGCATGAGAAATGACCCGTGCGCGTACGCGTGTCCGTTTCTCCATTGGATTCGTTTTTCCACCGTAGAATTTCACTTTTCCATTCGGCTGTTTAATGGCGACCTGATCCCCGCCTCGTCCGAGGGCAAGGTCAAGACTCGACTGCGCAAGTGCTCCAAGCTCTTTCAAAGAAGGAACGGACGCACCGATCCCGATACTCAGAGTAAGCGTCGCACTATGTGCCCCTGTTTTCTCACGGACCTCGTCTAAAATAGAGAATTTCGACGCTTCAAGCTCAGCTAAAATACTCTCATTTAGAACCGCCATAAATCGTTCAGACGAAATTCTCTTCAGGAAAATACCGTATTCTTGTGCCCAATTGTTGAGCAGAGACGTCACTTCACTATTAATCGCGCTGCGCACTTGATCATCAAGGCCCTGCGTGACATCGTCGTAGTTGTCTAAAAAGATATAAGATAACACCGTTCGTTCATTTTCGTACTGTCGTTCAATCTGCACCTGTTCCGTGACATCAAAGAAATATAAAAGGCGCTCTGACCGTTTAATAATGACTTTGAATTTCCGGTCATTCAGCGTCACATTTTCGGTCTCGACCTCTTGTTTAATAAGAGGCACAATGGACTCGAATGTATCGTACAAGGATCTGCCGACAAGTGTGCTTTCATGAAAGCATGAAGCGAGAAACGGATTCGTCCATTCGATATAATACTGGTCATTAAACAGCATAATACCAATAGGCATCTCCATTAATGCTTCTTCTCCAACCTTTTTGACTCGATAGGATAATGTTGAAATATATGAATCAATCTCTTTCTGCACTTGCGTATCTGCCCACTTTAAGAAGTAGAGCACACCTGCAAGGACGAAAAGACCAACTGCTCCTATGATCCAATTAAAATAAAGGTTGAGGAGGACTGTGACCACCGCAAGAACAATTAACGCGAAGATCGGATACTTGATGACAGGTTTTCTATAGAAGCTTGGCACTGATATCAACTCCTCAACATTCAGAGTGAATTATTTGTTTTTTACTTTTTCTCTTAAATCAAAGCCTATGTCAGCAATCCCTATAATTCGCACAATCACACCGATCGGCGGAAAGAAAACCGTTAGCACAACAGCGAAAATGGGTACCGCTTTTGAGATGTTTTTTTCGTGGCAATAATAGAAGAGAAAAGAAAATCCCTGAATAAGCACCAGTATAAATAAAATTTGAAACGCACTCGATTGAACGAGCCATAAAAAGCTGCCTTTTTCCGTCTGAATCAGCATCAAAAGCAATGTGAGTAAATAATACCATACCATGCTTTTTGGCAGCCGCATATCCTTAAATTTCTTCAAGGACGGCATGTCTTTGACAAACCGTTTGATCAGAGGCTGCACGAACCAGTGATTCACGAAAGCCATCAGGGTGACCAATATCAATAACGCTACAGGTAAAGCACTTAATGCCGTATCCTGCATCTCTTTAAACTGTTTGAGCTGTTTGGCTATGTCCTTTTCAGAAGCCCCGGATTGCTTTAAAACACTCTCTACCATCGGCATCATTTGCTCAATCGACTCTTTCGCAATATTCATGATATCGATTTGAAAGAGCTGAACACTGATAACAAAAGAGATGAGAATACTGAACAAATAAATCAGCGCACCTGTAATGATGGCATTCCCAGGCTGCCTTCTGCTGTAGAAAATACCCATGCCTAATCCGACGGCAATTAAGATAGGTGCACTCATGAGCCCAGCCATAGACCCAATTAAAAAGCTGATCACTATGCCAATAGCGCCAGCAGCAATTCCTTTTTTCAAGCCGTGTCTGATTGTATAGAGGATGATCGGAATCGGAGCAGCTAGAAAGAAAATAATAGATAATAGCGGCACATACAAATAAAACAGCATCATGACCGCAAAAATACTCATCATGATTGCGCCCTCTACTAACGCTTTTGTTTGTTTCACACCTTCACCTCTATCCAATCCTTTTGTCTATATCTTGCTCAATGTGTCCTTCTATGTATACGTATGATGTAAGCTCCATCATGTCTTGCCCCAACCTTTATTTTACCATAGCGGTAAATCTCAAGTAAAATGCAGGCTGTCCTGGGAGCGTTTCACGTGGAACGCCGATATGGAATCGCACATGCAAGTTTTCAAACAGCATGTTACAATTTTTTAAATTATTCTTAGCTATAAACCCTGAATTCAAGGTCAAAAGCTGTTAGAATAGAAACATCATCAATAAATGTAAGAAGGAGAATTCACATGGGAAAAACACTCGTATTCGGACACAAAAATCCTGACACAGACACGATTTGCTCTGCTATTGCTTACGCTGATCTGAAAAACAAAATCGGCGTTCAGGCAGAAGCCGTCAGACTTGGAGAAATCAATGGAGAAACACAATACGCATTAGATTTCTTTAAACAAGAAGCACCACGTTTCATTGAAACGGCTGCAAACGAAACAAAGCAAGTCATTCTTGTCGATCATAACGAATTCCAGCAAAGTGTAAGCGACATTGATCAAGTACAAGTTACTGAGGTCATTGACCACCACCGTATTGCCAACTTTGAAACAAGTGAACCTCTTTACTATCGTGCTGAGCCTGTAGGCTGTACAGCAACGATCTTAAACAAAATGTATAAAGAAAACCAAGTGACGATTGAAAAAGAAATCGCTGGTTTGCTTTTATCTGCGATCATTTCTGATTCCTTACTATTCAAATCCCCAACATGCACACAGCAAGATATTGATGCTGCGCATGAGCTTGCAAAAATCGCAGGGGTAGATCCAGAAGTTTACGGCCTAGACATGCTGAAAGCAGGCGCTGATCTAAGCCAAAAAACGGTTCAAGAATTAATTACGCTTGATGCAAAAGAATTCGCACTAGGCAAAAGCAAAGTGGAAATTGCGCAAGTCAATACAGTAGATATCGCGGAAGTGACAGCAAGACAGGCTGACATTGAAGCGAAAATCAATGAAGTCATTTCAGCAAAAGGTCTTGACCTATTTGTTCTAGTCATCACAGATATTTTAGAAAATGACTCCCTTGCTCTTGCACTCGGTGCAGAAGCAGCAAAAGTAGAAAAAGCATTTAACGTCACACTTGAAAACAACACAGCTTTACTAAAAGGTGTTGTATCAAGAAAGAAACAAGTCGTACCTGCACTGACAGACGCACTTTCTTAATAAAACACGACAAGACTGCTGAATTGTTCAGCAGTCTTTTTTGTCTATATTCTTTTTAATGAATATACATATCACTAACGAGAACATCCTTTAGCACGCTTGTTGGGATCGTGAATTCAACAACACCCATGTAACCAGGCGCCACATCATATTCATTAAAGGAAATCACAAGCTTCCCTTTTGAATTGATATAGAAGTTTTGATCCGGCTTAATTTTCTTAAATGGATCCGCCATATCTTGCTTGCCAATCCAATACATTTTGTTTGAATCCTCTTTCATCTGTTTCTTCATTTGTTCTTTAATATTTTCACTAATCACATCAATATAACGATCATCTTTAAACAGGCTTGGTAATGTAATAAGGACATGGTTTTTCTTATCAACCGTATCATATGTCATTTCCTCTGCCGCAGAAGCCTGAGTCGTCACCTTGTATCGGCCTAGTGAAAGGATTTGATCATTGTTCGTTCTCACTTCATAACCGCTCTCAACACTTAAATGACCATTTTTATAACCCTTTGTTTCCTTTTCAAAATCTTGATACAGCTTTTTGTTTTCAGCTAAATATTTTTGATTCAGGCTGTCTTGTAATGTTCCGTCCCCAAGTCCTGAAACGTGTGGTGTTTTAAGATCAATATTCGTTCCTTGATCGCTCTTTTTAAATTCTGTAAACGTTACGACTTTCACCAGCTCGCCAATGACAGGCACCTCTGAAATCGCTCTTGCTGCCTGTGGACTGACATTAACCGTTGTAACAAAAAGAGCAGCAGCCGCAACAAGTCCGATGGTCCATTGCTGAAAATGAGGTTTTTTATTTTTTCGTTTCAACGTTCGTTCAACCATTGCATCATATTCCGGTGGAATAGGAATTTCTAAATATTCATCTTTTAAATGTTCCAAATACTTATCCATTTATATTTCCTCCTGTGATAATTCTACTTTTAAAAGCCGCAGCGCCTTATATAATCTTGTTTTAATGGTATTTTCATTTTCATCGAGAATCTGGGCGATGTCCTCTAATTTTAAATCTTCAAAGAATCTCAAAATAATGATGACTCGATACATCTCAGGCAAATCCTCTATAGCCCGTTTGACGTCTTGATCCTCGTATACATCTGATTCTCCCTGTGATAAGAATTCAAGCGTATCATCATCTGTCACCTGCACCCGCTTCTTCTTTCGTAAAAAGTCTAGGGCAGTGTTCACCACGATCTTATAAAACCAGCTATGCATCTTGCTCGCATCCTCTAATCGGTGAACAGATTTGAGTGCTTTATGAATGGCCTCCTGAACAACATCCATAGCATCTTCTGGGTTTTTGACATAACTATAGGACAACCGATAAAAACTGTGTTTATGCTCCATGACGTAATCCGCAAATTGATCATCTATTTTTCGTTTCTTCATTTTACAAAGAGCTCCTTTATCTTAAATGCGCATCTGTTATTTCTTACATTGGATAGACGCGCGCCTTTTGAAAATAGTTTGCGCTCGGTTATTTTTTTAACATGTCATCGCATTTACGTTCCTATACAAAAAGAGCGAACCTGATGGGTTCACTCTTTCCAAGCGGATAGTGTTTGATGGACAAACTGTTTTAGTGGAGAAAGCGGATGAATGATAGGAACGCCTGTCTCCCGCTCCATCTGCTTTGCCGCACGAACCATCGAAAGCTGCATCACACAAATGTCTCTCCCTTTTTGCATCATACATGTTCTCAGCTGCTCCTTGATTTGTTCATCATAGGCTTGTATATCACCGTTTAGGCAGAGATGAAAGACATCCTCCATCACAACCATGTCTACTTCAAGCTGTTTGCCCCGCTCTGTGGCATATGATTCAAGCCGATGCATCGTCCCTTCCACTGTATCTGGGTTGGAAAACACCAGTTGAAGAGGCCCTTGTTTCTCACAAATCAGCTCAAATAACGGTTCATCGATCGGAACAATCGGTTGTTTAAAGAGGTGCTGCTGATCACCCAAAGCGGCAATGTATTGTGTACACGTGAGCAGAATGAGATCGGCTTTACTTTCTTGCTTTAATCTGTTGATAGCATACGTTTGCTGCTTGTGTTGATCAAATGCAGGATCTTGTGTCGCGCGTTCTATAAATGATGAATCGACCGTGTGATGCAAATCAACATCTGTATCACCAAAAACATCTTCTATATAAGACTGATTGGATGGATGGGCGTGAAGGCAGTGTAATCGAATCATCTGGTTTGCTCCTCGTGAAAGTTTTCAATCATTATATCAATCCTTGTATGAAATAGGGAACAACATGACCATATTGTTAGGGAGATATTGAAGGAGGGATTCGAATTGAAAGAAGATCAACAGCCTAAACCATCTTCAGAGTCAGAAGAAACCTTAACGAATCGGCAAGGTCATCCCGTAACAGACAATCAAAATATGAGAACTGTTGGGAATAGAGGACCCACTACGCTTGAAAACTACGATTTCCTAGAGAAAATCAGTCATTTTGATCGTGAACGCATCCCTGAACGTGTCGTTCATGCACGCGGTGCTGGAGCTCACGGTTATTTTGAAGCCTACGGCACATTCGGGGATGAACCCATCTCTACCTATACGAGAGCGAAATTGTTTCAGGAAAAAGGGAAAAAGACGCCTGTTTTCGTTCGTTTTTCTTCAGTGATCCACGGCGGTCATTCGCCAGAAACATTACGCGATCCGAGAGGGTTTGCGATTAAATTTTATACAGAGGAAGGCAACTGGGATCTCGTGGGGAACAACCTGAAAATTTTCTTCATCCGAGATGCTTTAAAGTTCCCTGATTTGGTTCATGCCTTTAAGCCAGATCCTGTCACCAATCGTCAGGACGGCGAGCGTATTTTTGATTTTGTCTCACAATCACCTGAGGCGACGCATATGGTGACATTTCTCTTTTCACCGTGGGGCATCCCTGCAACATACAGGCACATGCAAGGCTCAGGTGTCCATGCGTACAAATGGGTCAACCATGACGGAAAAGCGGTGCTGGTTAAATATCATTTTGAACCGAAACAAGGCATTCGCAACCTGACCCAAGAACAGGCGCAAGCGATTCAGGGAGAAAATTTTAACCATGCCACACAGGATTTATATGAAGCCATTGAGCAAGGTGATTATCCTGAATGGGAGGTATATGCACAGATCATGGAAGATGATGCCCACCCTCACCTCGATTTTGACCCGCTAGACCCGACAAAGCTTTGGTACAAAGATGACTATCCATGGAAACCAATCGGACGGATGGTATTAAACAAAAATCCAGAAAACTATTTCGCAGAAGTAGAGCAGGTTGCCTTTGGGACTGGTGTACTCGTAGACGGTTTGGACTTCTCAGATGATAAATTGCTACAAGGCCGCACCTTCTCCTACTCTGACACGCAGCGATATCGTGTAGGGCCAAACTATTTACAGCTGCCGATCAATGCACCGAAAAAGCATGTCGCCACCAATCAGAGAGACGGACAAATGGAATACCATGTCGATCAAGGCAAAGGCCAAAATCCCCATGTGAATTATGAGCCATCGATCCTCGGAGGATTAAAAGAAGCCAAACAGGATGGAAAGGATCATACGCCTTTTGTAGAAGGTGAAGTCAAACGGGAAGCCATTGACCGCCCAAACAACTTTGGACAAGCGGGAGAAACGTATCGCCGTTTTAATGATTGGGAGCGTGAGGAACTGATTAAGAACTTAGTCAATACCCTTGCGACATGTCAAAAGGACATTCAAGACCAAATGATTGAAAACTTTACAAAAGCAGACCCTGATTACGGAAAGCGTGTCGCTGACGGCTTAAAAGCCTTTAAACAAGAGCAGCCAAGCGGACCTATTGGCTCTACAGGCGCTGCCGAAGCCGTGGACGAAGCCATCAACAACAGCACACCATCAGATCCTTATTAATGAAAAAAAGAATGCAGGGCGAGGCTGCATTCTTTTTGTATACATCTATTAAGCGTTTTGACCTTTTTTGATCCATTCTGCCACATTGACTGTACGTTTTGCCTGATGTTTCACAGCTGCTTCTGCATCCTCTTGGATTTTTCCATTTTGGTCAACAGTGACACTTACGCCATAAGGGTTGCCCCCTGCACCGTATAAGGAATCATCTGTGTATCCAGGAGCGGCAATAATGGCTCCCCAGTGGAACATCGTCGTATATAGGCTGAGAACCGTCTGCTCCTGTCCGCCATTTGCGTTTTGAGCTGAAGTCATCGCGCTGACTGCTTTGTTTGCCAATTTACCTTGGAACCACAAGCCGCCTGTTGTATCTAAGAACTGCTTCATTTGAGCTGGCAGGTTACCGAAACGTGTCGGCATGCTAAAGATGATGGCATCTGCCCACTCTAAATCACTTAATTGAACCTCTGGCACATCCTTTGTTTCGTCTAAATGTGCTTTCCATGCTGGATTTGAAGCGACAACTGCTTCTGGTGCCAATTCAGCAACCTTTAATACTTTGACCTCTGCGCCAGCTTCTTTTGCTCCCGCTTCAGCCCATTTCGCCATCTGATAGTTTGTACCTGTTGAACTATAATAAATAATCGCTAATTTTACGTTTTCCATTTGTTCCAGCTCCTTTTGTTTGTTTTGCCCAAAAAGCTTCTGTAAAAATCCCACCTGTATTCCCCACCTTATTTAAAATTGACGACGATACCATAAAGCCGCAGCATCGACTTCTTCTCTCGTTAGCTGATGTCCGCGATTTTCCCAATGAAGTGTAACCGATGCACCTGCACCCTGCAGCAATTGCTCCAGCTCCTGTGATTCCTCTGGACGGCACATTGGGTCATTTTCACCAGCTGCTATAAAGACTTGTTTCCCCGCTAATGAAGGCAATGAAACTCCGCGTCTTGGAACCATTGGATGATGCAGGATGGCGCCTTTTAGGGCATCCCCATAATGGAATAACAAGCTTCCAGCAATGTTTGCCCCATTGGAATATCCGATAGCTACCACATTGTGACGATCAAATCCATATTCATCAGCTGCTTCGCCGATAAATGTATATAGTTCCTCAGTACGTTCAATCAAATCCTGTTCATCAAATACACCCTCTGCCAAACGTCTGAAAAAACGCGGCATGCCGTTTTCTAATACATTCCCTCTCACACTAAGAACAGATGCATCAGGATCTACTATATGTGCAAGCGGCAATAAATCTTCTTCCGTCCCGCCAGTTCCATGCAGTAATAACAGGACAGGTCTTTGTTCATTCTTTCCTTTTCGAAAAAGATGCTTCATCATGAATCTCCTTTCCCTTTAACTTCTCTCACTTCAATTGGCAGTACAATTTGTTCAATCTGACGGCGCTGCGCCTCATATTGCGGTGGCAGTTTCAATGCTTCACCCATTGTTTCCACTGATTCATCGTGTGCAAACCCTGGAGGATCAGTAGCGATCTCAAATAATATGCCGCCAAGCTCTCTAAAATAAATAGCATTAAAATAATTTCGATCTTGCACAGGTGTCACTTGATACCCGCTTTGTGCAATATGTCTTTGCCAATCTAATTGATCCTGATCATCTGTTGCTCTCCATGCAATATGGTGCACAACCCCAACACCCATACGTCCTCGTGGAACAGGCGTAATGTTCACATCAATCACATTGCCTATTTCACCAAACGAACGGAATCTCACATAGTCTCCTTCGGCTCCCACTCGTTCAAGTCCCATCGTTTGCTCTAGCAGCTGCATCGTTTGCTCCGGCTGTGATGTTAATAAAACAGCTCCGCCAAATCCTTTAATGGCTACATCTGGTGTGACACCATTAAATGTCCACTCGTTTTGCTTTCCTTCCGCACGCTCTACCAGCTCAATCAATAAGCCGTGTGGATCTTCAAATGAGAGAAAAGCTTCCCCAAAACGTTCAACCATTTCATAAGAGACATTAAACTGCTCAAGACGATCCTTCCAGAAAGAGAAAGCGCCTGTCGGTACGACATATGTCGTCACGCCCACTTGACCTGCACCAATTTGACCTTTTTGTGCACCTGGCCAAGGGAAAAACGTAATAATTGTCCCTGGAGAGCCGCCTTCATTTCCAAAATATAAATGGTATGTGCCCGGATCATCAAAATTCACGGTCTTCTTCACGAGACGAAGTCCTAAAACACCTGCATAAAAATCAACGTTCTCCTGAGGATGACCGACAATAGCTGTAATATGGTGAATTCCTTCTGTTTTTTTCACTTCTAATGACCTCCTAATCATGAAGTAATAAGCCTCTATTCATTATGTCTTTACTGACATCTTTATATTATCTCGAATTCGAGATATTAGATCAAAAAAATATATTTATCTCGAATTAAGGATATGATGTTTTTAAGTAAATGTCAATGATTTTTGTTTTTCTTTTAAAAAGGCAGAGCTGTTTTGCGTAAACAGCCCTGCTTTCCCTTGTTTATTGCAGCAACTTTTTCTTTTTTAAATAGGCCTTCGCTACCTGAAATGCATCCTTTCCCTTCACATTGACTTCATAATTCATTTCTCTCATCTCATCGTCTGTGATTTGACCCGCAAGCTTATTGAGAGAGGTCTCAATCTCAGGGAATTCAGTTAATGTCTCCTGCCTGAGCAGCGGTGCTCCTTGATATGGCGGGAAAACATGCTGATCATCATTAAGCACCTTTAATTTGTATTGTCTCAATTCACTGTCTGTCGAATACGCATCGACTAAATTGATATCTCCTTTTTGAATCGCTCGATACCGAAGCTTCGGCTCCATCGTCACAACATCGTCAAAGGAAAATTGATAAGCTTTTTGAATACCTCGATACCCATCCTGACGATCAGAAAACTCTAAGGTAAATCCAGCTTTTATACGGTTTTTGATCTTACCTAGATCTGAAATGTTGGACACTTCATATTGATCAGCCAGTGACTGCGGCACGGCTAAAGCATACGTATTGTTGTATGCCATGGGCTCAAGAAGGCGGAGCTGAAAGGACGATTCCAATCCACGCCGCGCTTGCTCATACACTTTTCTTTTATCTGTGCTTTTTGCTGTTTCTTTGAGGAATTCAGAAATCGCTGTACCCGTAAACTCAGGATAAATATCAATATCACCAGAGCGTAAAGCCTGGAAAACAAAGGACGTTTTACCAAGACCGGGCTTCAGGTTCACTTGAATATCTGTATCCTGTTCAATTAAAAGCTTATACATCGAGATCAAAATCTCAGGCTCTGATCCTAACTTCCCGCCAATGGTGATTTCTTTCTTTTCTTGCTGAAACAGCACGGGGGCAGCGACAACTGCTCCTGCAATCAGAGCAAAAACAGTCACAGAGATCACAGTCTTTTTAAAGGAAATTTTCTCAAAGGTACGCAGCACCACATCAAATAATAGAGCGAGTAAGGCAGCTGGTATCGCGCCAATGACAATGAGCGACATATCATTTCGATCAATTCCCAGCAAGATTAAGCTTCCTAATCCCCCAGCCCCGATCAGTGCTGCCAGAGTGGCGGTCCCCACAATGAGTACCATCCCAGTTCGAATACCAGCCATGATGACTGGCATAGCAAGAGGAAGCTCCACCTTTAATAACCGTTTGCGATGATTCATCCCCATAGCAAGCGCCGCTTCTCTCAGAGAAGGATCAACCTCCTGAATGCCTGTATATGTATTTCTTAAAATAGGGAGTAGGGCATAGACCACAAGCGCAATAATCGCAGGTACTTGCCCAATCCCCACGAGAGGAATCAACAAGCCAAGAAGTGCGAGCGACGGAATCGTTTGTAAGACGGCCGTCACCCCGATGACCCACTCCGCTAGCTTTGGAACCCTCGTTAAATAGATACCTAATGGAATAGCAATCAAAATCGCTAAAAATAAAGCAATAAAAGAAATTTGAATATGCTCAAGTAAGGCATGTCCCAATTGTTCTTTGCGTTCCCATAACACACGGGTCCAATCATTCATGTGACTCGCCCCTCTCTTTAGGAGAATCAGCTAAAAACTGAATCACTGCTTGACGATTCACTAGTCCAATCCGCTCTCCATTCTTTTCAACAGCCAATTCCTCGTGCTTTGCCAATTGAGACAAGACTTCATCCAGTTCGGCATCTGATGAGACCGCCTCATAGGGTAAAAGAGCTTCGTGGGCTATCGGTTGTGCCAAGGTTTCCAGCTCAAAAGCTCGATGTCCCACATGGCGGGCAGCCCCTGAAACAAACTCCTGTACAAAGGCATTGGCTGGATGTTGAACCAATTCCTCAGGACGTCCGATCTGCACTACTTTTCCTTCATTCATCACACAAATCCGATCACCAAGCTTCATAGCTTCCTGCATATCATGCGTCACAAAAACAATGGTTTTTTGTATACGGCGCTGCAAATCAAGCAGATCATCCTGCAATTTCTCCCTCGTTAGTGGATCTAACGCACTGAAAGGTTCATCCATCAGGACAATCTCAGGATCAGCTGCAAGTGCACGTGCCACACCGACACGCTGCTGCTGTCCACCAGAGAGCTCTGCTGGCTTTCGATGTCGATACATAGCAGGATCAAGCCCGACCATCAACATGAGTTCATCGACACGCTGATTGGTCTCATTCCGGCTCCACTGTTTAAGCTCTGGCACCACAGCAATATTTTCTTCTATGGTCATATGAGGAAAAAGCGCAATTTGCTGCAAAACATAACCGATATCCCAGCGCAGCTCATACATATCATAATCACTTATTTTTTGACCCTTTATGTAAATCTCACCTTCTGTAGAAGAAATGAGACGATTGATCATTTTCAATGTTGTCGTTTTCCCGCTGCCACTAGGTCCAATCAATACAAAAAACTCACCTTTCTGAATCTCCAAATCAACGGATTGAACGGCATAGCGCTCATCAGAAAATTGCATCGATACCTTTTTAAATTCAATCATCTTCCCACGCCCTGACTGCAATTATTTTCTAGACTACCAATATGACAGATCAACCTCATATTTGTATAGAATAAACTGTCACTTTTACATACTTCCCCTCGGTTGACTGTCAGAAACAACTCTAGCAAAAATAGATGAGATTCACAGTGAGGAAAATAAAAAAAGCGAAGAGCCCGGGGCTCTCCGCTTTTTAAGTCAACGACTTACTCACCAGTAACGTATGGAAGTAATGCCATTTGACGTGATCTTTTGATCGCTAAAGTCAATTTACGTTGATACTTAGCGCTAGTTCCTGTTACACGACGAGGTAAAATTTTACCACGCTCAGAAACAAACTTTCTAAGAAGATCAACATCTTTGTAATCGATGTGCGTGATACCGTTAGAAGTAAAGAAACATACTTTACGACGTTTCGCACGACCGCCTCTGCGTCCACCTGCCATTTGTTTTCACACCTTTCCTTTAGTCATTTTTTCAGATCAATTAGAATGGCAAATCATCATCGGAGATGTCAATCGGTTTACCATCGTTCGCAAATGGGTCATCATTAAAGCTATTTCCCTGATTACGATTTTGGTTGTTTTGATTGCCATATGGATTTTGACTTGGTTCATTTCCAAATGGATTCTGATCGTTTTGGCTACCGCCATAATACTGGCCTCCGCTATTGCCACCGCCGCTGTATCCACCTGAACCAGCACCGCCGCTCTTAGGCTCAAGAAATTGAACACTTTCAGCTTGAACCTCTGTCACGAAGACACGCTGTCCTTGCTGATTTTCATAGTTTCTTGTCTGCAAACGACCGTCTACACCGGCAAGACTTCCTTTTTTCAAGAAATTAGCCACGTTCTCGGCTTGTCTTCTCCAAGTAACACAGTTAATGAAATCGGCTTCACGCTCTCCAGATTGATTCGTAAACGTACGATTCACAGCTAGAGTAAACGTGGCTACAGCCGCACCATTAGGCGTGTAGCGAAGCTCAGGGTCTTTTGTTAGTCTTCCGACCAATACAACACGGTTTAGCATATTGAAAGACCACCTTTAAATATATATTTCAATGATTTATACTTCTTCTTTAACAACAATGTGGCGAATGATATCGTCACTGATCTTAGCTAAGCGGTCAAATTCTTGAACTGCTGCAGCGTCAGATTGAACGTTTACGATTTGGTAGAAACCGTCACGGAAATCGTTGATTTCGTATGCAAGACGACGTTTACCCCAATCCTTTGTTCCAGTGATCTCCGCACCGTTAGAAGTTAACACGTTATTGAAACGCTCGATAACTGCTTTTTTAGCCTCATCGTCAACTGTTGGGCGGATGATGTACATAACTTCGTACTTTCTCATCTGATTGCACCTCCTTTTGGTCTAAGCGGCCCTAAACGGGCAAGGAGCAATAAATTATATTACTCACAATTGTATATTATAACAAATCACTTGGCCTATGACAAGAACCTATACATTAAAACGGAAATGAATGACGTCTCCATCTTTCACTACATATTCTTTACCTTCTAGACGAACTTTTCCTGCTTCTTTAGCAGCAGACATGCTTCCGCCAGCTAGTAAATCCTCATACGCAACCGTTTCAGCACGAATAAATCCACGCTCGAAGTCTGTGTGAATG
Organism: Bacillus sp. I-2; assembly: GCF_001974945.1. Lineage (NCBI taxonomy): Bacteria > Bacillati > Bacillota > Bacilli > Caryophanales > Bacillaceae > Bacillus > Bacillus sp. I-2. The sequence goes on from NZ_LZRW01000042.1 coordinate 380,732, forward strand.
ATTCCAGCACATTCTGGCGCTTTCATTCCTTTTTTAAATGTCCAAGCACGTACCTCTTGCTCACCTGCTGTGAAATACGTAGCTAATCCTAGAAGTGAATAAGATGCTCTAATTAGCTGATCAAGCCCTGACTCATTAATACCAAGCTCTTCAAGGAACATTTGCTTCTCTTCTCCTTCAAGCTCTGCAATTTCAGACTCGATCTTCGCACAAACGACGATCACTTCAGCGTTTTCACCAGAAGCAAACTCACGGATTTGCTGCACATATTCGTTGCCCTCATGATCTGCTACTTCATCCTCACTCACATTTGCTACATAGAGAACTGGTTTAGATGTGAGTAAATGAAGCTGTTTCACAAGCTTTTGCTGCTCATCAGTAAATTCTACAGATCTTGCCGATTTCCCAGCTTCAAATGCGTTCATTAGCTTCGACAAAATCTCAAATTCAGCTACTGCTTCCTTGTCCTTTTGTTTTGCAAGCTTACTCACACGAGCTAAACGCTTTTCAACTGTTTCTAAATCAGCCAAAATCAATTCGAGATTAATCGTTTCAATATCTGCCACAGGATCAACCTTACCAGCTACGTGTGTAATGTTATCATCTGCAAAAGCTCTGACCACGTGACAAATCGCATCTACTTGTCGAATATGAGAAAGGAATTTATTCCCTAAACCTTCACCTTTAGATGCACCCTTGACAATACCCGCAATATCAGTGAATTCGAAAGCAGTGGGAACTGTCTTTTTCGGCTGCACCAATTCTGTTAGCTTTTGTAAACGCTCGTCAGGAACTTCTACAATTCCGACGTTTGGATCAATGGTACAAAACGGATAGTTAGCAGACTCCGCTCCAGCCTGTGTAATTGCATTAAATAGCGTTGACTTCCCGACGTTAGGTAAGCCAACAATACCAGCTGTTAAAGCCATTCTTTCATCTCCTCTATATCAAACGTGCTCGTTATACTGCGTAATATGAACCTAGAGCAATTATAAGTAGGTTTACATGAAAAGACAAGCTAACCATCATGCATTTTCAATAGAAGAAACATCGTCAAAAAGAATAAATCAATGCTTCAAAACGAGAAGATGCACCTGGTTTTGCTGTAGAAAAGACAAATTTAATAAAAAAAGCATGAGGCCTACTTAAGCAGTTGGCTCCTCATGCTTGACGAGAATTTTCTTCATTTTTCGTTCAAAATCTCTTCTTGGGATCATCACGCTGTGTCCGCAGCCTTCACATTTAATACGGATATCCATGCCCAAACGAATGACCTTCCACCGATTGGCACCACATGGATGGGGCTTTTTCATTTCTACAACATCATGTAACCCAAACGCTTTGTCTGCCATCAGCCTTCACCTCTCCTTGCTCACTTCATTGAATCTATTGTACAAAAAAACGGTGATGAAGGGCAATGCACAAAACCAAGAGCCTCTTTCAATCGTTCATCCTATTCTTTTTTAGAGAAAAAACCCTTCTTTTAGATCATTTTATTTGTGACCAATAGTTACTTAAACTCCGTTTTTTTTCAATATTGTCACAAACACTGTAGGTCAAAAGGTTTTTATTGGTAGAACGCGGTGGTTTTTCCATATTTTTTGATTTATGATATCTGCATAAATGTTATGTGAGGGAGCAGGTACGATGGTCAATCGAAAGGATAGATTAACTGATAAAGAATATAAAATCATATCCGATCATGCTGGAAATATAGACAATTACCAGCAGCACCATACGATAGAAATAGGTCAGCAAACACTCACTGTCCACGATTTTCTAAAGATCGACCATAAAATATATGGTTTAACAATGCAGCCAGAACAATCAGATGAATTCATCGTCGCTTTTCACTGTCCACTGCCAAACCAAATGACGGTGACATCTAAGCAAGATGTACACAACGCGGCACAGTCATTACTCAAAACAGACTATGCCTATCCAATTGAAAGAAAGTCCCTTGATGGCAATCAAGACCATGTCTTTTTTAAAGGGAAGGAATACATAGAGAAAGTCTGTCAGAAGCATCCGAATGCAGGTATCCATCTCACTGGACAAGCACTTGCCGGTGCTGTTTGTGCTTATGTTGCAACAGAACAGCCAGCTGTCAAAAAAGCCGTCACCTTTGACAGCCCAAATATATGGAGCAGCCTGTCGCCTTCGATTCAGCAAAAGGCGCAGCAAGGTCAATATACACGCATGTTGATTGAATATATTCAGCCTAGTCATTACGTCGGTTTACTCAATCGCCATGATCAAGGAGTTGGGCAAGTCAAGTACACCGTACCGCCACGGCAGCAAGACTCAGTCCAAGAATCCGTTAAATACAAAAAAAGGGAAATTGACACCTTTTTAAAATCAGCTTTTGCATCTATGAATATAGAATGGAACGAATCCTTTGATACAAATGCTTTTTTAGCTCTCGTTTCAGGAGAATTCAAAGCAAATGGATATTCATTCCATCCGAATGGATCCGCCCGTATTTTAGATGAACAGCTTGATCATAATACAAGTTTTACAGCCATGCTGCTGCAAGAAATTCATTCTGGACGTGCATATGCACAAAGCGGACTTGAAATTATCATAAAATCCCATTTACTGAAAAATTCATCCTATGATCTACAAAGTATTATTGAACATGAAGTGCACACTGTATTTGAAAAAATCGATGGAATTGATGAAAGCGTAAAAGACGCCGTCCATCATGTGAAACAAGAGCTCAAAGGACTCGTCGGCTTTGGCCACTATGATTTATTAAGTCATAGTGATGTGGAAGCACTGGTAGAGGAAGTCAGAATGGAACAGACACATTCCTCCTTTTATTCACACGAAAAACAACTGAATGCCTTGTACACCCTGAGGGATTACGAACAAGAGCTTTCTGCCCTTTCAAGACATATGTACACAATGGGTGATGACTACGCCAAGGCAGATAGACGCCTTGCGATGCAAATGGGTATTCATTAAGAAAGGAGTCATCGCATGATCAATCAAAATAAGCCTCCTAGTGACGCCCAGCGTTTCTTGCAAAATGTGAGTGCCCGCCGCTCCATGTCTGTATTCGAAAATCAATCGGCACCAAATACACAAACACATTCTCCTGAAGAAATCGCCGCCATTCAGGCCATGCGCAGAGAAGGACAGCGAAAGGATCTAAAACGGCTGCTCAAAATGCGGCTGCACGACGAATTAGCAAATACTCGCGTGCACTTGGAGTATCAATTGGCTAAAACAGAAGACATGATAAACCAGACGACCATTGTCAAACAACACATTTCCCAGCATTTAAAGGGACAGGCCATTTCAGAATTAGAGGATCGCCTCCAGCGTCTCAAGCAAATGCCTGTCTATGATGATATCAAAGAAGCTATTGATTCAATTCAGATCAAATAAGCACAGCTCTAAAAAAGAGAGGTGCTTATTTTGTTTTATCAATATAATTTTTAGAACGAGAAAATATCTTTTTACTTAAAATCGGATACAGCATTAAACAGACGAGCAAATACAGATTCAACAAACTATAAATTGGATACAAGAAAGCAATCAAATCAGCAAATCCAAGAGATGTTAAAGGTGCCATCAAAAGAAGCATCACCAATACAACCAGCCAGCGGGGCATTCGTACAAAAGAAAGCATCCGGCTGGATAATCCAAATAAACCTGCTGCCGTCGTCGTATAAATTGCTAGACAAAGGACAACGGTCATAAACACAAACAAAGAAGTCGGCGCCCCTTCTAATACTGTAAACAAAGGAATTCCCTCTGATGAAAGACTTCCCGAAATATCAACCAGTATTTCGTTATACACATACGAGATGACACCAAAAATAAGACCGCTTAAGATACTCGCCACTTTGGCTTCCCCAAGCCCCTTCATTTCTTTCCCAACCGAAGACAGCACTGCCACAACAGATAATATGTTCAAAGAAGCAAAGACAATGCTGGCAGGCCAATTGTACTGCTGCCCAAAATCAATCCGCCACATATGATCATGGTTCATATAATAAAAAACAAACGCATAGATGAGCCCCGCCACCAAAATTGGTATAATGAAAGCATTCACAGATAAGAGCCCTTTCACATCCCAGAAAAAAATCATAAATGAAAACAAACAAAACGCGCCGATGCCAACCCAAAAAGGCACATGATACATCTCAAGCGTCACCCCGCCGCCAGCAATCATGACCGTCGTTGTCGTGAATAAATAAAGGACAATTAACACGTCATACACCTTAGCCAGCCATGGACCGACAAGCCGTTCCAGCACTGGCACAAAGTGATCGGCACGCACCTCATAACTGATTTTTAACACCACATAGGTAGACAGCATAAACATCAATGTAAACAGTAGAATGGCTAGTCCGCTATCAATGCCAAAAAACTGCCAAATTTCCTGGCCGGAAGCATATCCCGCACCTATTAAGCTTCCTAAAATTAAAAGCGTCCACCTTGAACCAGCCTTCCACACAATCATCACCTCATAGGTATAGAATTAAGCTTGTTTCCGTATACTGTTACTAACTACTATGACAAGGAAGTGAGACCTATGAATAGCAAGAACGGTCTTTTTTTTAGAAATAGGGTAAAAGAATACGTGTCCCATACGGATACAAACGCCATTCAACAGCTTAAAAGTATTTTATTCTCGCATATTCAGAAAGCAGGAAAAAGACCCGTTGCCATCGTTTGTATTGGAACAGACCGCTCAACTGGCGACTCTCTAGGTCCACTTGTTGGTACAAAGCTTTCAGGTCTGGATTTGAAAAAGCTTCATGTATATGGAACACTCTCTGACCCAGTGCATGCGGTCAATTTAAAAGAAAAACTCGCTGAAATTGAACAAGCTCATAAACACCCGTTTATTGTAGCGGTTGATGCCTGTTTAGGAAGAGTGAAAAGTGTCGGTTCCTTCCAAATTGGAGATGGTCCGTTAAAGCCTGGAGCTGGTGTCCAAAAGGAGCTGCCAGAGGTAGGAGATATTCATATTAATGGGATCGTCAATGTGAGTGGTTTCATGGAATATTTCGTCCTCCAAAACACACGTCTTCATCTTGTCATGTCTATGGCCAATACACTTTCTGAAAGTCTATCTCACATTGACCAAATGGATTGGACAAGAGAAAAAAACCGGTCTCTCTTCACCCCTATTCAAAATATCACTGGGAGAATATAAAAAAGACCATCTCATATCAAGATGGTCACTCTGATGATTCCCTCGTAGAAAGCAATTCAAGGATTCTTTCTAAATCTTCATTCGAGAGGAATTCAATCTCAATTTTCCCTTTTTTCTTCTGTTTCTTGATCGTCACGGAAGTACCAAAGTAGTTTTGTAAGAAAGACTCTCTTTCTTTCAACACTCGATCCTTTGGTGCTTCTTTTTTCTTTGTTTCACGTGGAACATTTTCGTTTAACTGCTGAACAAGTTTTTCAACCTGTCGTACGTTTAACCCCTCATCCACGATTTTCTTTACCAAAGGCGCCAGCTTCTTTTTGTTCTTTAAGCTAAGCAATGTCCGGCCATGTCCCATTGATAACGTTCCATTTGCAATCAGCTTTTGGATGTCATCCGGTAAAGTCAACAGACGGAGATGGTTCGCAATATGCGGTCTGCTTTTCCCTAATCGCTTCGCTAATTCCTCTTGCGTCACACTTAGATGATCCAGCAAGGAAGCATACGCTTCCGCTTCCTCTAGTGGAGAGAGATCCTCACGCTGCAGGTTTTCTAAAAGGGCAATTTCTCTCATCAGCGTTTCTGAAAACTCTCGAACGATCGCAGGAATTGTTGTCAGACCAGCTTGTTGTGCTGCGCGAAAACGGCGTTCTCCTGCTACTATGTCATATCCTTTAATCGATTTACGAACAATGATCGGCTGTAAAACACCGTGCTGCTGAATCGATTCTTTCAGATCAGACAACGCATCATCATCAAACGTTTTCCTTGGCTGATAAGGATTCGGACGCAAATCCTTTAATTTAATTTCTTCAACCGTTTCTTCATTTGAGTCTACGTTGTTAAATAGTGCATTAATACCCTTTCCAAGACCTTTAGCCATTCGCATCCACTTCCTTTGCTAAGTCTAAATAGACATCTGCACCTCTTGAACGTGGATCATACAAGATAATAGGCTTTCCATGACTTGGCGCTTCACTCAGCCTCACATTTCTCGGAATGACGGTTTGATAGACTTTATCTCTAAAGTATTTCTTCACTTCTTCGATAACCTGAATCCCAAGATTTGTTCGGGCATCAAGCATTGTCAGCAAGACACCTTCAATGGCAAGATCGGTATTTAAATGTTTCTGCACGAGACGAACTGTGTTTAACAATTGGCTCAATCCTTCCAGCGCATAATATTCGCACTGAACTGGTATTAAAACGGAATCGGATGCAGTTAACGCATTAATCGTCAGCAGTCCAAGTGATGGCGGGCAGTCAATAATCATATAATCATAATTCTGCTTAACAGATTCAAGTGCTCTCTTCAGCCTCACTTCACGTGAGATTGTAGGCACAAGCTCTATTTCAGCCCCTGCAAGCTGTATTGTCGCAGGAATGACATCAAGATTTTCGACCTCTGTCGTCTTAATCACATCAAGAACATCTGCATCATCAACTAAAATATCGTACACACACTTCTCTACGTCGGCCTTCTCAATCCCAATACCACTCGTGGCATTGCCCTGCGGATCAATATCAACTAACAACACTCGTTTGCCTATGTATGCTAAACACGCACCCAAATTAACAGAAGTTGTCGTCTTCCCGACGCCGCCCTTCTGGTTGGTAATCGCTATGATTTTTCCCACGATGTCACCCACTTTCAACTTAACAAGTTTCTCATTCATTCATACTTTCTATTCTATCAAAAAAAGTATGAAACGTTTGCTTTTTTTGTTTCCCTATTATAAATTCGTCGTTGAATGTGCCTTTTCGTACATTAAAGAACGAATGAAAACACACCTGAAAAGTATATTGATATATCTTTTTTAAGAAATAGACATACATCAAAACCCTCACTTCTATCAAAAGTGAGGGTCACATATCAAAAGTATAATTCACCTATTTTGCGGCCTTCACTTACAATGACCTTAGGAGTTACTGTTTTATAGCTTTTCTTTTTTAAAAATCCATAGGGTGTCTTAATGATAAATGTCGCATGTCCCAAAGCGTCCCCTGTTTTGCCATAGGCCTGCCACACGATCTTTGAACAATAAGTCGGGTCCAATGATTGAATAGACATGGTGATGGAATAGCGAGCCTTCGGATGACCTTTCACATAATCGTGTGCCCATTCCCCTGCTAAATGTGCCTTCTCCTCTTGATTAATCCGAATTACCTTTGTATTGGCACTATAGCGAAACCAGTTATGAATGGAATCAAGTTGAGGATGCTGCCGAAACCCTGGAATAGAAGCATAGCTTTTCTCATTAATGACGATACCTGCATGTCCAACCAAACCCTTCACAGCATCAGTGGTTGTCACCAAGATATCTCCTTTTTTAGGGATAATATCGGTACCAGGATACGGCTTTCCTAAAAGTTGCTTGAGGGTGTGCGGCTTTTCATCCGTCACCAGCTCATCATGCTTATTTTGTCTTAAACCATAGTTCTTCAAATCATCGTCAGCTGTAATCAAGTCGATCGAATCGTCGGAAGACGCATACTCTTGATTAAATTGCTGTACAGTCACATCTTTAGAAACAACACCTTGCTTCTTCAGAACGTTCAATTCTTCGTTGGTCATCAGGCCTTCATCCGCATGAGCCGTTGGCGATTTCACAGCGTATATTGTCGCTTCATTTGGAAAAAGAGAAAAAGAAATTAGTAAATAGCAAATAATGGCGAAAATAGTCTTCTTCATTTTCATCAGTAGTTGTCACCTCCTTCATACTACGAAAATCATATTTTACCAATTTATAAATATTATGTAAATATGGTGTGTGCAGAAAATAAGACAAACAAAAAAAGCTGACGAGTGGCGCTCATCAGCTTTTTTCTATTTAGGAATTCGAATCGTTAATTGGATATATTCCTCAAACTCTTCTTCCTCGGTATTTATTTTAAGTCCGCTGTCTTCTACCATGTGGAGAGACTGACGAATGGTATTCATTGCAATTCGTGTATCACGACTAAACGCCTTACGCTTTGGCTTCGGTTTGCGATCTGTTTTTTGTTCAAGCATCTTCACTACACGCTCTTCAGTCTGTTTCACATTCAACTGCTTTTCGATGATTTCCTGCAATAGCGCGATTTGTAATTCTGGAAGCTTTAGGGGCACAAGTGAACGTGCATGCCTTTCAGAGATTTTTTTCTCTAAAATGGCCTGTTGTACCTCTTCAGGCAACTTTAAAAGTCTTAATTTGTTTGCAACAGTTGATTGTCCCTTGCCTAAACGCTGAGCAAGCGCCTCTTGTGTTAAATCATGAAGCTCTAAAAGACGTGCATAAGCATGAGCCTCTTCAATAGAAGACAGCTCTTCTCTTTGCAAATTTTCAATCAATGCCACAGATGCCGTTTCCGTATCAGTAAAATCTTTTATAATAGCGGGGATTTTCTCCCATTGAAGAGTCTGTACCGCCCTCCAACGTCTTTCGCCGGCGATCAGTTCATATTTTCCTTCTTCTTCTGTTGGTCTAACAACAATTGGTTGGATAATGCCATGGGTATGAATCGTCGTGGCCAGCTCTTGTATCTTTTCTTCTGAAAAAATGGTGCGTGGCTGAAAACGGTTTGGCATAATTGTGTCGACCGGGAGCTCCTGTATCTCTTCCTTTAATGTATCATGCTCAGCAATCTCTGCCTCTATTTCGGTTTCACGCTCAGGATGTTCTTTGTCTCCAAGCCCGAAGAAGCGTGAGAGTGAATGCTTCATGAACCTACACCACCTTTAAAAACTACCTTTTTATAATTCTATTTTCTCATGTTTTTTCCTTCTGTAAAATCATAAATATTGAAGAAAAACCGACCTTTTACATGATCAACCTTCTATTGGTGATTTATTAGGTGTTCCTGGTTTTCTAGGATATTTTTTTGGTGTTTGCTTTTTCTTTTCAATGACAATGATGTTCCGTTCGCTTTCTTCTAAAGGAAGAACAAAGGAATGCTTTTCAACAACCTCTCCTCCGAGGACTGTGACAGCTTTTTTCCCTGCTTGCATTTCTTCATCAGCGGCAGATGCTTTTAAGGCAACAAACAATCCTTCCTTTTTCACTAGAGGCAGACATAGTTCGCTCAAGACGGATAAACGTGCAACTGCTCTAGCAGTGACAAGATCATAGCTTTCACGCTTTTCCTTACGTTGTCCAAACGTTTCCGCACGATCATGATAAAAAGTAGTATCTTGTAAGTTTAATCCTTTTGCTAACTCATTGAGAAACGTAATTCGTTTCTGAAGAGAATCAACAATGGTCACATGTAGATGAGGGAAACAAATTTTAAGAGGAATGCTTGGAAAACCAGCACCAGCTCCAATATCACAAATCGTCGTCACTTTGTGAAAATCAATAAAAAATGCTGCTGATATTGAATCATAAAAATGCTTTAAATACACTTCTTCCTTTTCAGTAATGGACGTTAAATTCATTTTCTCGTTCCATTCTACAAGCATGCGGAAGTAGGTTTCAAATTGTTCAAGCTGCACAGGAGAAAGAGTGATCCCTTTCTCCTCTAGTGCTGCTGTAAATTGTTCAATGTTCATGCCGACATCCTTTCTATTCTGCTATCTTCGCAATACGCCCCTGCTCTAAATATACTAAAAGGATAGAAATATCAGCAGGGTTAACGCCTGAAATACGAGAAGCCTGTGCAACAGAAAGCGGTCGGACTTCTTTCAGCTTTTGTTTCGCTTCAGTTGCAATCCCTTTGATGGCATCATAATCAATACGATCAGGAATCTTTTTGTTCTCCATCTTTTTCAGTTTTTCAACTTGCTGGAGTGACTTTTCAATATAACCTTCGTATTTAATTTGAATCTCTACCTGCTCACACACATCAGAAGGAAGCGGTGTTTCCGCAGGAGCTAATTTCACAACAGTTTCATAATTCATTTCTGGACGCTTCATCAAATCACTTGCACGAATGCCGTCCTTCAACTCACTTCCACCGAGTGAACGAATAAATTCTTGAGTCTCTGCTGTAGGTTTAATGATCACAGAATATAAGCGTTTTTTCTCTGCTTCAATGGCTTCTTTTTTCTGCTGGAATGCTTGGAATCTTTCTTCAGAAATTAATCCAATTTGATAGCCAAGTTCAGTTAATCTTAAATCAGCATTGTCATGACGTAGAAGTAGACGATACTCAGCACGTGATGTCAAGAGACGGTATGGTTCATTTGTTCCTTTTGTGACAAGGTCATCGATGAGGACACCGATATATGCATCAGATCGGCTTAAAATGACTTCTTCTTTACCTAATGCTTTTCTTCCTGCATTAATACCTGCCATAATCCCTTGACCTGCTGCTTCCTCATAACCAGACGTACCATTAATTTGGCCGGCTGTATATAATCCAGAAATTTTCTTCGTCTCAAGTGTAGGCCACAACTGAGTAGGCACAATCGCATCATACTCGATGGCATAACCCGCTCTCATCATTTGAACATTCTCGAGTCCTGGGATGGTTGAAAGCATTCGCTGCTGTACATCCTCAGGAAGACTTGTAGACAATCCTTGAACATAAACTTCCTGCGTATTACGACCTTCTGGCTCTAAGAAAATTTGATGTCTCGGTTTATCATTGAAACGCACCACTTTATCTTCAATGGACGGGCAGTATCTAGGACCAGTTCCTTTAATCATACCTGAATACATTGGAGAACGGTGAAGATTCTCATCAATAATTTGATGAGTCTCTAAACTCGTGTACGTTAACCAGCATGGCAGCTGGTCGGTAATATATTCAACCGTTTCATAGGAGAATGCCCGCGGGACTTCATCACCTGGTTGAATTTCTGTTTTACTATAGTCAATCGAGTGGCTATTCACTCGAGGAGGTGTTCCTGTTTTAAAGCGAACCAAATCGAATCCTAGTTCTGCTAAATGATCCGATAATTTAATGGAAGGCTGCTGGTTATTTGGACCACTTGAATACGATAAGTCTCCTAAAATAATACGGCCTTTTAAGAAAGTCCCTGTCGTTAATACAACAGACTTCGCACGATAGTTCGCCCCCGTTTGAGTAACAACACCTTTACATTCATCATCTTCTACAATTAAATGATCTACCATACCCTGCAGCATTGTCAGGTTTGGTTCATTTTCCATTGTTTTTTTCATTTCATGCTGATATTGGAACTTATCTGCTTGCGCTCTTAACGCACGGACAGCAGGTCCTTTCCCCGTATTCAGCATGCGCATTTGAATATGCGTCTTATCTATATTTCGTGCCATTTCTCCGCCTAGAGCATCAATTTCTCTGACGACAATCCCTTTTGCGGGGCCGCCTACGGACGGATTACATGGCATAAAAGCAACCATATCGAGGTTGATAGTCAATACAAGTGTTTTGGCGCCCTGTCTTGCAGAAGCAAGAGCAGCCTCAACTCCAGCATGACCGGCACCCACGACGATTACGTCATAATTGCCAGCTTCATAACCCATTTCTTATGTTCCTCCCTTTACTTTCCTAAACAGAATTGAGAGAATAACTGATCAATCAAGCTTTCATGAACAGCATCCCCAATAATTTCACCCAGCTGTTCCCAGCAGCGTGTTAAATCTATTTGAACTATGTCGATCGGTACGTCCATTTCAATTCCTTCAAGAGCATCCTCAATGGATTGTTTTGCTGCCTGAAGAAGAGCAATATGCCTTGTGTTACTTACATACGTTAAATCTCCACTTTCAATTGAACCCGTGAAAAAGAGTGATTGAATCGCAATTTCGAGCTCATCAATCCCCTTTTCTTGTAATAATGATGTAGTAACCACCGGACGATCCTTCGCTAACTGCTTGACCTTTTCGATATCAAGCTTAGGCTCAAGATCTGTCTTATTCACGATTACGATGATATCCATGCCTGAGACGGCCTCAAAAAGTTTGATATCCTCTTCTGACAATTCCTCGCTATAATTGAGCACAAGTAAAATCAGGTCAGCTTCTTTTAAGACCTGTCTAGATCGTTCAACCCCTATACGCTCAACAATGTCCTCCGTCTCACGTATACCCGCAGTATCGACTAATCGAAGCGGTACACCTCTAACATTTACATATTCCTCAATGACATCTCTCGTTGTTCCAGGAATATCCGTTACAATCGCTTTTGTTTCCTGTACAAGACTATTCAACAAGGAAGACTTCCCAACATTCGGTCTTCCAATAATGACAGTGGATAAGCCCTCGCGAAGTATTTTCCCCTGCTGAGAAGTCGTTAGCAGTGACTCAATTTCCTTTTTCACTGATGTTGCCTTTTCAACTAAAACCCGATGCGTCATTTCTTCAACATCGTCATACTCAGGATAGTCAATATTGACTTCAACATGGGCCAGAGTTTCCAATATCTCACCGCGAAGTCGTTTAATCAAACCGGAGAGTCTTCCCTCCATTTGAGTAATCGCTACATTCATCGCACGATCTGTCTTTGCGCGAATCAAATCCATTACCGCTTCAGCCTGTGAAAGATCAATTCTTCCATTTAAGAAAGCTCGTTTTGTAAACTCACCTGGCTCCGCTAATCTTGCTCCTTCTCTTAAAGCAAGCTGCAGTACTTTATTGACCGTTACAATTCCGCCATGGCAGTTAATCTCAATAACGTCTTCTCTCGTAAATGTTTTTGGCGCTCGTAATACTGACACCATGACCTCTTCTATGACTTGCTCAGTGCTAGAGTCCACAATATGACCATAATGAATTGTATGTGAATCCACCGATACAAGTTTTTTCTCCTTAGGACCTTTATACATCCGATCAGCAATCTGTACCGCATCAGGCCCGCTTAAACGGATGATCGCAATTGCTCCTTCACCCATCGGTGTAGAAATTGCTGCAATTGTATCCATCACTCATTCACCTCTTTCTCTACTTAATAAACAGTCTGTTATCTATTAAATGGACATTGTCCATCTCTATATCAAAAACGCTTAATCCAAAATTTAAAGATACCATAAATGAAAGCGAAGTGAAAGTATCTCATATCTAATTATCCACAGCTTTGCATCTTATCTATTTTAACACTTAACTTATCCACATGTGAATAACGACGTTTGAAACTTGTCTTCACATCTTACACCTAAATCCAATAAATTTAAACGCCCTGATCCCTATGCTTACTTGTTAAATTGGCGTTTTGCACCCATATCACACACTCATTTTTTAGAAATAAAGGATGAATCCTCTATAAAAAGCAATTTTTCAATAAAAAAAGACTAAAATCCAGCTTTGCTGAATCTTAGCCTTTCTGCTATTTTTTATACAGCACCACAACATGACGTTTGCTGCCTGTATCTTCAGATGCCGTTGCAAGTTCTTTAGAGAATGCAGCAATCGCATCATGAACAATTTTTCGTTCATTCGAAGGCATTGGTTCTAAATGAACCTTTCTCTTCGTTTTTAAAACCCGATTTGCTGTTTTGACTGCATATTGTTCAAGTGCTTCTTGTCGTTTCTTCCTATAATCGCCAATATCAATTGTTATATGATGATACTGATCAGAATAACGATTAAACACTAGCTGTACCAACGTTTCTAAAGAGTACAATGTTTGGCCTCTTTTTCCAATCATTAATGACGTTTTATCTCCATCAATGTGGTAAGAAATCTTTTTCGGTTCCTGTTTGGAAATAATCTTTGCTTTAGGATCAATAGACTTAACAATTTTATCTAAATACTGTGTAGCTAATTTAAATGCATTTATCTTTTCTACTAACTTGACCACAGCTTGTCTTTTACCAAATAATCCTAAAAACCCTTTATTTCCTTCATCTACTATTGTGATTTCTACTTCTTCTTGTAGTAGCTGAATTTGTTTAAGTCCGGAATCTACTGCTTCTTCGATTGTGCGACCGACAGCAGTTATTTCCTTCATTTTTTATTCCCGCCAGCTTTTTCTTTTGTATCAACTTTTACTTGAGGTGTTTTTATCACCAATGTTTGAATGATCATGAAAATGTTACCTACAACCCAGTACAATGAAAGTGCTGCTGGGAAACTAATTGCAAACACAACGATCATAATCGGCATCACCCATAGCATGATAGCCATTTGAGGGTTGTCCGAAGGATTTCCAGCCATCATCAGCTTTTGCTGAATGAAAGTAGCTACACCCGCAATAATCGGTAATAGAAACAATGGATCTGGGCTGCCTAAGTCAAACCATAAGAATGTATGCTTTTTAATTTCTGCTGTCCTCATAATTGCATGATAGAAACCAATAAGGATTGGCATTTGAATTAAAATTGGGAAACAGCCTGCTAATGGATTGACGCCATTTTTTTGAAAAAGGGCCATTGTTTCCTGCTGAAGCTGCTGCTGTGTTTTTTGATCTTTAGAGCTATATTTTTCACGAAGCTTTTTCAATTCAGGCTGTAATGCTTGCATCGCTTTTGTACTTCTTAACTGTTTAATCATTAATGGTAAAATAAGCAAGCGAATTAATAGTGTCACAATAATAATCGCTACACCATAGTTTTCACCAGTTAAGTTTGCCATGTACGTGATTAATTGAGATAGCGGGTAAACAATATAAGAATTCCAGAATCCCTTACTATCTGATGTAATTGGTTCATTGATCTGTGTACATCCTGCCAATAAAACCAATACGCCAATCAAGCTAAATATTAGTAATAATCGCCTTTTCAACAAGATTCCTCCCATTACTTCAAACTTTATTTAAGTTGGAATTGATTAAGAAAGTGACTCACCTAATCAGTATGGTAACATTTTTTCTTTGCAAAGTGGTGGTTTCATTTTAATTCACTAGATGAAGGAAGCGCTTTTAAAAATTGATTCAACGAAAGTTTCTATTACGAAGACTTTTTCGGTTGTTGTTGATAAACAGCGGATTTTCTAAATAAATGTTGGAGAGACTTCTTTGTTTCTTCAAAGGTCAATTCACTCGCTGGTTTTCGTGCAATGACAATGTAGTCTTTTTCTTGCTTTAACTTATGGCCTTCCTCTAAAAACACCTGACGGATCAGACGTTTTATTCGGTTTCTAATCACTGCATTACCAATCTTCTTACTGACAGACAATCCTAGACGCAGTTCAACTTGATTTGGCTGATCAAGCTGGTAAATAACGAATTGGCGATTTGCCATTGATTGACCTTTTTTGAACACCTTTTGAAACTCTTCATTTTTTTTTAGCCTGTTTCGCTTCTTCATGTTTTCTTCCACTCCGATAAAAACTGACAGTTCATTTACGATTTTATGTAAAAAAGACCACTGACATTATTCAGTGGCCTAAGCTGATAATTTTTTTCTACCTTTGCTGCGGCGTCGCTTTAAAACTAGACGTCCGTTTTTAGTACTCATACGGCTGCGGAAGCCATGAACTTTACTACGCTTACGGTTATTTGGTTGAAACGTTCTTTTCATTTATGACACCTCCCTGAGGAATAGCTGTTTAAGACAGTCTAACTCATTATATTTGTGTAACCCATCGATTGTCAATATCAATGATAAAACTCTTATTATCAACCTTATAAGCATAACATAAGTTATCAAACGAAGAAACCTTCTTTTTTAGTTTCCAGCATTTTATTCTCTTTTTCCTCCTAAAAGACCTTCAAAACAAGAATGTGGATATTTTTCCGGCATATTTAGACTATCCACACCCATTATCGACATTTTTTTCACACAAATAACCGATGTGGATAATTATTTTTCAACAGGATGTAAAGTGTGTGGATAAGTTTGTGACACCCATTGCACCATCTTGTTTATTTTGATATTATATTTGTGTTTTAACTCTTAATTACTTATCTGGCCCATTTATATTATCCACAATTTGTGGATAACCTGTGGAAAGTTATTACACAGCCTGTTGAATTGTTTATCCACAGCTTGTGTAATTTGTCGAAAAGACGTTTTTCTACTATATTAATTGTTTTCAACAATGTATGTGCACGAATGGTGATGACCATTTGCTCTTTTTCGTGTTCTATAACAGTTTGATATTGGTCATTTTAAAAAGAAAAGGAGGGGGGAGAAGCCTTATGGAAAATATTTTGGATCTGTGGAATAAAGCACTTCAAAAAATAGAGACAAAATTGAGCAAACCCAGTTTTGAGACATGGATGAAATCGACAAAAGCCCATTCTCTTCAGGGAGATACGCTTACAATTACGGCACCTAATGAATTTGCTAGAGATTGGCTCGAGTCAAGATATCTTCACTTAATTGCTGATACCATCTATGAACTAACAGGTGAAGAGCTCAGCATTAAATTTATTATTCCTCAAAATCAGGATGAAGAGGAAGCCATGCCAAAGTCTCCTATCAAAAAAATGTCTAAAGAAGAGCCCGTTGACATTCCACAAAATATGCTGAATCCAAAATATACATTTGATACTTTTGTTATTGGTTCAGGCAACCGTTTTGCTCATGCCGCTTCACTTGCAGTCGCGGAAGCACCAGCAAAAGCATATAACCCGCTTTTTATTTATGGGGGCGTTGGTTTAGGAAAGACTCACTTGATGCATGCGATTGGTCATTACGTGATCGACCATAATCCATCAGCCAAAGTGGTCTATCTATCATCTGAAAAATTTACTAATGAATTTATCAACTCAATCCGAGATAACAAAGCTGTCGACTTCCGTAACCGCTATCGGAATGTAGATGTGCTTTTGATAGATGATATTCAATTTTTAGCAGGAAAAGAACAAACACAAGAAGAGTTTTTCCATACATTCAACACACTTCACGAAGAAAGTAAGCAAATCGTCATTTCTAGTGACCGGCCTCCGAAGGAAATTCCGACACTTGAAGACAGATTACGCTCTCGATTTGAATGGGGCTTAATTACAGACATTACCCCGCCAGATCTAGAAACGCGTATCGCGATCCTGCGAAAAAAAGCAAAGGCAGAAGGCTTAGACATTCCAAATGAAGTCATGCTGTACATTGCCAATCAAATCGACAGCAACATTCGTGAGCTGGAGGGTGCTTTGATTCGTGTCGTTGCTTACTCATCTTTAATTAATAAAGACATTAATGCAGATCTAGCAGCTGAGGCGCTAAAGGACATCATTCCTTCATCAAAGCCTAAGGTCATTACAATTAAAGATATTCAAAGAATTGTAGGGCAGCAATTTAATATTCGATTAGAGGATTTCAAAGCAAAGAAACGTACAAAGTCAGTTGCTTATCCAAGACAAATTGCCATGTACCTCTCTAGAGAAATGACCGATTCCTCTCTGCCTAAAATCGGAGAAGAATTTGGCGGTCGTGATCATACGACTGTCATTCATGCTCAT
Organism: Bacillus sp. I-2; assembly: GCF_001974945.1. Lineage (NCBI taxonomy): Bacteria > Bacillati > Bacillota > Bacilli > Caryophanales > Bacillaceae > Bacillus > Bacillus sp. I-2. The sequence continues at coordinate 398,145 of NZ_LZRW01000042.1, forward strand.
GAGAAGATTTCGAAATTAATTGTTGAAGATGAACAGCTTCAGCAGCATGTCAAAGAGATCAAAGAACAATTAAAATAACCAAGCTGATATAATGAGTACGGGAAAATGTGAATAACTAGAGCATAGTCATACACAGTCTGTCCACATGTGGATAGGCTGTCTTTCCTTTCTTTTTGTCGACTTATCCACATATTCACAAGCCCTACTATTACTTCTACGATTTTTATTAATAAAATATATATACATGTCATTAAGAAAATTTAGGAGGACCACTATGAAATTCACGATTCAAAAAGATCGTCTTGTCCAAAGTGTCCAAGATGTATTAAAGGCCGTATCCTCTAGAACAACGATTCCTATTTTGACAGGGATTAAAATTGTTGCGTCTGATGAAGGGGTTTCTCTAACAGGAAGCGATTCTGATATCTCAATTGAATCTTTCATTCCTCAAAGAGATGGAGATTTAGAGGTTATCACCATTGATCGTCCGGGAAGTATTGTGCTTCAAGCCCGCTTCTTTAGTGAAATTGTAAAGAAACTGCCTATGTCCACTGTCGAAATTGAAGTAGAACAAAATCACCTGACTATCATCCGTTCTGGTTCAGCAGAATTTAACTTAAACGGCTTAGATGCTGAAGAATATCCGCATCTTCCACAAATTGAAGAACATCATGCATTTCAAATTCCGACAGATTTGCTTAAAAACTTAATTCGTCAAACTGTTTTTGCAGTGTCCACCTCAGAAACACGACCTATCTTGACAGGTGTAAACTGGAAGGTCGAAAAAGGTGAATTAATATGCACAGCAACGGATAGCCACCGTCTTGCTTTAAGAAAAGCGAAGTTAGATATTAACGAGGAAAGTTCGTATAATGTCGTGATTCCAGGGAAGAGTTTAACTGAGCTAAGTAAAATTCTTGATGATGGACAAGATCTTGTGAGCATCGTCATTACAGAAACCCAAGTTCTTTTTAAAGCACAAAACGTGCTGTTCTTCTCAAGGTTGCTGGATGGAAATTATCCAGATACAGCCCGTCTGATCCCGCAAGAAAGTAAAACGGATGTCGTGGTCAACACGAAAGAGTTCCTTCAAGCCATTGATCGTGCATCACTTTTGGCAAGAGAAGGACGTAATAATGTCGTGAAACTGTCAGCTGATCCTGAACAAAGCCTTGAAATCTCTTCTAATTCGCCTGAGATCGGTAAAGTGGTGGAGACGGTTCAAGCAGATGACATTAAAGGGGAAGATCTTAAAATCTCCTTCAGTCCAAAATATATGCTGGATGCGTTAAAAGTATTAGAGGGAACAGATATTCATGTAAGCTTCACTGGTGCAATGAGACCGTTCCTGCTACGTACGCCGAATGATGATTCTATCTTGCAATTGATTCTTCCGGTAAGAACGTATTAATTCAATCTAAAATGGCTGCTGTGTGAGTGCACAGCAGCTTTTCTTCTCGTTTTCCATGCTTTCTTTCATCCCAGTTCGCTTTCCCCCTTTCCTTCTTGTCTTGTTTTTTAGTACAATTAGATATTAGTGATATTGAAAGAGGTCGATACAATGCCTAATCTTATAACCATTGAAACAGAAATGATTACATTAGGGCAGTTTTTGAAATTAGCCGAAGTCATCCAATCTGGCGGAATGGCGAAATGGTTTTTAAGTGAACATGAGGTGTTCATTAATCAAGAGCCAGATAATAGACGGGGACGCAAACTATACCCAGGAGATGTTGTCGAGATTGAAGGTTACGGCACATTTCAAGTTGTGAATTAGAAACGGGTGACAATACATGTACATTCAAAGTCTGGCGTTAACTTCATACCGAAACTATGAACACACCGAGCTTCAATTCGACAATAAGGTGAATGTCATGATCGGTGAGAATGCCCAAGGTAAAACGAACTTGATGGAAGCGATCTATGTATTGTCGATGGCAAAGTCTCATCGTACGTCAAATGATAAAGAACTTATCCGATGGGACCAAGACTATGCTAAAATAGAAGGTAGAGTCATTAAAAAAAATGGTCCACTCCCAATGCAGCTCGTGATCTCAAAAAAAGGGAAAAAGGGCAAGGTCAATCACATTGAACAACAGAAGCTCAGTCATTATGTTGGTGCATTAAACACCATCATGTTTGCGCCAGAGGACTTAAGTCTTGTGAAGGGCAGCCCGCAAATCCGCAGAAGATTCCTCGACATGGAGATTGGACAAGTTTCTGCTGTCTACTTGCATGATTTATCGCTCTATCAAAAAATTCTTTCTCAGCGGAATCATTACTTGAAACAATTGCAGACAAGAAAGCAATCGGATCAAGCGATGCTGGAGATTTTAACAGAGCAGTTGATTGATGCGGCAGCGAAAGTGGTCAAAAGACGACTGACTTTTACGAAACAGCTCGAAAAATGGGCGCAGCCGCTGCATTTTGGGATTTCTAGAGAGCTAGAAACACTTACGCTCCAATACCAGACGGCAATAGAGGTATCAGAAGCGTCAGACTTGTCGAAAATAAAGAATAGCTATGAAGAATCGTTTCAGAAACTAAGAGAGAGAGAAATTGACCGAGGAGTGACACTGTGGGGACCTCACAGAGATGACCTGCTTTTCTTTGTGAATGGTCGGGATGTTCAGACATATGGCTCTCAAGGGCAGCAAAGAACAACAGCTCTTTCACTAAAGCTGGCAGAAATTGATCTGATACATGAAGAAATCGGAGAATATCCTATTCTTCTACTTGATGATGTGTTATCTGAACTTGATGATTACAGACAGTCTCATTTGCTCCATACCATTCAGGGGCGAGTACAGACCTTCGTCACCACAACAAGTGTTGAAGGCATCGATCACGCCACCCTGAAAGAAGCGGAAATTTTCAGAGTAGCCAGTGGAAAAGTAATTGACTGATAAATGAGGTGTGAGTCTTGTATATTCATTTAGGTGATGATTGTGTTGTTTCTACACGAGAGATTGTCGCAATTGTTGATTACAAAATGAGGTCGTCTTCTGTTGTAGAAGAATTTCTACAAAAACAGGAGAAACATATCATTTCGTTATCACAAGGGACACCCAAATCCATTGTCGTCACAACTGAATCTGTTTATTACTCTCCTCTTTCCTCAAGCACGCTCAAAAAACGTGCTTCGTTTGTGATTGAAATTGAAGTCTAAAAGCTCAATTCATATAAATATATCGTTTAAGAAAAGTGTAGGTGAATGTACGTGGCAATGGAACAGCAACATAATAGTTATGATGAAAATCAGATACAGGTGCTTGAAGGACTAGAAGCTGTTAGAAAACGTCCAGGAATGTACATTGGGTCAACCAATGCAAAAGGGCTTCACCATCTTGTATGGGAAATTGTCGACAACAGTATTGATGAGGCATTAGCTGGTTATTGTACAGACATTACAGTGCAAATTGAAAAAGATAACAGTATTACAGTAAAAGATAATGGCCGCGGGATTCCTGTTGGAATTCATGAGAAAATGGGGCGTCCTGCCGTAGAGGTCATTATGACTGTTCTTCACGCTGGCGGTAAATTTGACGGCAGCGGTTATAAAGTATCTGGCGGTCTGCATGGTGTAGGGGCATCTGTTGTAAATGCATTATCTACTACCTTAGACGTGACCGTATACCGTGACGGAAAAATTCATTATCAGCAGTTCAAACGCGGTGTTCCAGTGGGAGATTTAGAGGTTATTGGTGAAACAGATGTAACCGGGACAACCACTCACTTTGTGCCAGATCCAGAAATTTTCACGGAAACCATTGAATTTGATTACGATACACTTGCCAACCGTGTTCGTGAGTTAGCCTTCTTAACAAAAGGTGTAAACATCATCATTGAAGACTTGCGTGAAGGCAAAGAGCGGAGAAATGAATACTGCTACGAAGGCGGTATTAAGAGCTATGTAGAACATTTAAACCGCTCAAAAGAAGTCGTTCATGAAGAACCTGTTTACATCGAAGGTGAGAAAGACGGAATTACGGTTGAAGTGGCTTTACAATACAACGATTCCTATACAAGCAATATCTATTCCTTCGCCAACAACATCAACACGTATGAAGGCGGAACACACGAAGCTGGCTTTAAAACCGGTCTAACGCGTGTCATCAATGACTATGCTCGTAAAAATGGCGTATTCAAAGATGGGGATGCGAATTTAAGTGGTGAAGATGTGCGAGAAGGCTTAACAGCCATTATCTCCATCAAACATCCAGACCCTCAATTCGAAGGCCAAACGAAGACAAAGCTTGGGAACTCAGAAGCGAGAACCATCACAGACTCCCTTTTCTCTGAAGCACTTGAGAAATTCTTGCTTGAAAATCCTGATTCTGCGAAAAAAATTGTGGAAAAAGGACTGATGGCGGCTCGTGCAAGAATGGCTGCCAAAAAAGCTCGTGAGCTGACAAGACGTAAAAGTGCACTGGAAGTCTCCAGCTTACCTGGGAAACTAGCGGACTGTTCTTCTAAAGATCCTTCCATCTCTGAACTCTATATTGTAGAGGGAGATTCTGCGGGCGGATCTGCTAAACAAGGCCGTGATCGTCACTTCCAAGCGATCTTACCGTTAAGAGGGAAGATCCTAAACGTAGAAAAAGCTCGTTTAGATAAAATTTTATCGAACAACGAGGTTCGTTCAATGATTACAGCGTTAGGAACTGGAATCGGAGAAGACTTTACTTTAGAGAAAGCACGCTATCACAAAATTGTGATCATGACAGATGCCGATGTGGATGGAGCACACATTCGAACGCTGCTCTTAACATTCTTCTATCGCTACATGCGTGAAATCATTGAAAACGGTTATGTGTATATTGCGCAGCCGCCTTTATATAAAGTGCAGCAAGGAAAACGTGTGGAGTACGTGTATAACGATAAACAGCTGGATGAGCTGTTAAAATCACTTCCTCAAACACCAAAGCCTGGACTTCAGCGTTATAAAGGTCTTGGAGAAATGAATGCTGCTCAGCTTTGGGAAACAACAATGGACCCTGATGCGAGAACACTTCTTCAAGTCACACTTGAGGATGCGATCGATGCTGATGAGACATTTGAAATGCTGATGGGAGATAAAGTAGAGCCGAGACGAAACTTTATCGAAGAAAATGCGCAATACGTGAAAAACCTTGATATTTAGATGAATCCCTCCTGAGAACAACCTTATTTCTTGTTTGGAATAAGGTTGTTTTTCAAGAAACAGGGGTGCGTAATAAATGTCCTGGTTTTCCGTGTTTTCGTTGATTTTCTAGTAAATTAATGTGTATAAAGCCGAGATTATTGATATAATGGAGAATAGTCTTGTGAAGATAAATACATATTTTACTCCCACATAATTTATTTCATGTGATACGTAAAGGGAGGTTCTTATAGTGAGTGAACAACATACACCAAATGTACGCGAAGTGAATATTAGTCAAGAAATGCGTACGTCCTTTTTAGATTATGCAATGAGTGTTATTGTTTCGCGTGCATTACCAGATGTGCGAGATGGCTTGAAGCCCGTGCATCGAAGAATTTTGTATGCGATGAATGACCTAGGTATGACAAGTGATAAACCATTTAAGAAATCTGCACGTATCGTTGGGGAAGTTATCGGTAAGTACCACCCTCACGGTGACAGCGCTGTATACGAAGCGATGGTTCGTATGGCACAAGACTTCAACTATCGAAATATGCTAGTTGAAGGACACGGGAACTTTGGTTCTGTCGATGGAGACGGTGCAGCAGCAATGCGTTATACTGAGGCGCGTCTATCTAAAATTTCAATGGAAATCCTTCGTGATATCACCAAGGATACGATTGATTATCAAGATAACTACGATGGCAGTGAAAGAGAACCAATCGTCATGCCTGCTCGTTTCCCGAACTTATTAGTCAACGGGGCAACAGGTATCGCTGTAGGGATGGCAACCAACATTCCGCCTCACCAGCTAGGTGAAGTGATTGATGGGGTACTAGCGATAAGTCAAAACCCAGAAATGACAACACAGGAACTAATGGAGATCATTCCAGGACCAGACTTCCCGACTGCGGGACAAATCATCGGCCGAAGCGGAATCCGCAAAGCATATGAAACAGGCCGGGGCTCTATTACATTACGTGCAAATTCTATTATTGAAGAAACATCCAGCGGTAAACAGCGGATTGTTATCAATGAAATTCCATATCAGGTCAATAAAGCACGTTTGATCGAAAAAATCGCTGATCTTGTGCGCGATAAAAAGATCGATGGCATTACAGATCTCCGTGACGAGTCTGATCGTAATGGAATGCGGATTGTAATTGAACTGCGAAGAGACGCGAACGTCCACGTTCTATTAAACAATCTTTATAAACAAACGACACTGCAAACGTCATTTGGGATCAACTTATTGGCACTAGTTGATGGACAGCCGAAAGTCTTGTCCCTCAAAGAATGTCTTGAATATTATTTAGAGCATCAAAAAGTGATTATTCGCAGAAGAACAGCATATGAACTTCGTAAAGCTGAAGCAAGAGCTCATATTCTAGAAGGTTTAAGAATCGCTCTTGACCACTTAGATGAAGTCATTGCATTAATTAGAAGCTCTCAAACTGCTGAAATCGCGAGAAATGGCTTAATGGAGAACTATAGTTTGTCCGAAAAACAAGCACAGGCCATTCTTGATATGCGTCTTCAGCGCTTAACTGGTTTGGAAAGAGAAAAGATAGAAGAAGAATACAAAGGACTTGTTGATTTGATTGCTGAGTTGAAAGCCATTTTAGCAGACAATGAAAAAGTTCTTGAAATCATTAGAGAAGAATTAACAGAAATCAAAGAACGTTTCAATGATACGCGCCGAACTGAAATTGTAACAGCAGGTATTGAAACAATTGAAGACGAAGATTTGATTCCTGTTGAGAACATCGTGATTACGCTGACTCATAATGGTTATATCAAGCGTCTGCCTGCATCAACATACCGCAGTCAAAAAAGAGGCGGTAAAGGTGTTCAGGGAATGGGAACCAATGAGGATGATTTCGTAGAACAGCTGATTTCAACATCTACCCATGATACGATCCTCTTCTTCTCTAATAAAGGGAAGGTCTATCGTGCGAAGGGATATGAGATTCCTGAATTCGGACGGACAGCGAAAGGGATTCCGATTATTAACCTGCTTGAAGTAGAAAAGGGAGAGTGGATTAATGCCATTATTCCGGTAAGCGAATTTGATGAAGATTCGTATCTCTTCTTTACAACAAGACACGGTGTATCAAAACGAACCTCATTGTCTCAGTTTGCCAACATTCGAAACAATGGACTTATCGCATTAAGTCTTCGTGACGAAGATGAACTGATGGCTGTCCGTTTAACCAATGGAGAAAAACAAATCATCATTGGAACGAAAAAAGGTATGCTGATTCGTTTCGACGAGACAGATGTTCGTGAAATGGGGCGTACAGCAGCTGGCGTGAAAGGAATTACGCTTTCTGAAGATGACATCGTCGTTGGGATGGAAATCCTTGAGCCAGATGCAAACGTATTGATCGTCACCGAAAAAGGGTATGGTAAGTTAACACCTGAAAAAGAATACCGTGTTCAAAGTCGGGGCGGTAAAGGTCTTAAAACATGTAAAATCACTGATAACAATGGTCCGCTTGTCGCAGTGAAGGCGACGAATGCTGAAGCTGAAGAGGACTTGATGATTATTACAGGAAGCGGCGTGATCATTCGTATGGCCGTTTCAGATATTTCAACAACAGGTCGAGTCACTCAAGGTGTCCGCCTGATTCGTCTAGGTGATGATGAGCATGTCGCTACAGTGGCATTAGTTGAACAATCACAAGAAGATGATGAAGAGAATAGTGAAGAAAACGTAGAAACTATAGAGTCAGATCAAGAGCAATCTGAGTAAAAATAAAGCCGGTTCTTTACCGGCTTTATTTTTTTCTAAAAAAACATGAGTTTTTTTGAAATTTATAATGCTTTTTTCATAGATATGTGTTAATCTTTCAAAGGAGCAAAAAGAGGCTCTATTTTTTATCTCTTTTACAGTGGAAACTTCTTAAAAAAATAAAATGTTTTTCAAGAAAAATGTTGACTGTTGATAGAGATATATGATATATTTAAGTGGTCGCTTTGAGAGAGTGACACACAAGTTCTTTGAAAACTAAACAAGACAAAACGTACCTGTTAATTCGAGTTTTTATAAAAAAATCCTATGATACTTCATAGGTAGTCAGTCAAACTGGCGAAAAGCAAAACTTCGGTTTTGTACTTTTTCGGAGAGTTTGATCCTGGCTCAGGACGAACGCTGGCGGCGTGCCTAATACATGCAAGTCGAGCGGACAGAAGGGAGCTTGCTCCTGGATGTTAGCGGCGGACGGGTGAGTAACACGTGGGTAACCTGCCTGTAAGACTGGGATAACTCCGGGAAACCGGAGCTAATACCGGATAGTTCCTTGAACCGCATGG